>NZ_PEBS01000009.1 GCF_002869965.1 Janthinobacterium sp. ROICE36 | reverse complement strand
ACAAACCACGTTCACTTTCGCCGCTTACAACCTGACGCGCATGGCGACGATCTTTGGCTGGCGTTTATCGGCGGTGGTTGGATAACTCCGTCCATAGAGTACGGAAAGCGCTAAAAAATGTCAAAAAACGGCCTGAAAAGTGGCTGAAAACTGCTTTTTAGGCAAAATGCGGCTTCCAGCCCGAAAAATTCGCATGTCTGGCGACAAAATCCGAAGGACTGGGGTCCTTTTTCAACACCCTGCTAGGTCAACCATCGCGTAGCACAGTGATGGCACTGGTTAAAAGGGGAAATCCTGGGCCAGAGTTGTTGGTTCGAACACAGGCGTTGCAGCAGGATATCTTGTTTGAAGTGTGAATCCTCGGACGAAATAGGACATCCTGGCTCTTGGCAATCCGCCTGCAGGCGAGGGATGGCTGAAAAAAAGTATTTAGAAAGCCGCGCCTTTTGTAGTGGTGATGCGCGGTCTTTGTTTTTATAGTTTGCTTACCGGTGGAAGACCACCGGACTATAAAAATGGAGACGTGTTATGAAAATCATGACTGCTGTTGCATGGGGTGCCCTCATGTCCGCCGGGATTGCCGACGCCTCGGCGCAAAGCTGCTCGGTGCCCGTCCTCAAGGTGCTGGCGCAAAAGAGCCTGGGCCTGACGGTGATGGAAAAGACTCTGGCCGAGTATGAAAAGAAAAGCGGCACCAAGGTGCAAATCAGCTATTTCGGCGAGAACGACCGCCGCTCCAAGGCCCGCCTCGACGCTTCCACCAAGGCCGGTTCCTACCAGATCTATTACATCGACGAAGCCAACGTGGCCGAATTTGCCACGGCCGGCTGGGTCGTCCCCCTCCTCAAATATCTGCCCAAGGAGGCTGACTACGACGACTTCCTGCCGGGCCGCCGCGCTGTCGCCTCGTACAAGGGCGTGGCGTATTTCGCGCCCCTGATCGGCGGCAGCGATTTCCTGTTCTACCGCCGCGACCTGCTGGAAAAGGCCGGCATCGGCGTGCCGAAGACGCTCGACGAACTGGTCGCCGCCGTCAAGAAACTGAATAATCCGCCGAATGTGTATGGCTGGGCGGCGCGCGGCCAGCGCGGCTCGGGCATGAACGTCTGGCGCTGGGCGCCGTTCATGCTGGCCGCTGGCGGCAAATGGGAAAAGGATGGTGTACCGACCTTCAATTCGCCGCAGGCCGTCAAGGCCACCACCCTGTACCGCGACCTGTTCAAGTACTCGCCGCCGGGCGGCGCCACCTACGACTGGAGCAATGCGCTCGAAGCGTTCAGGTCGGGCAAGGTGGCCTTCATGATCGAGTCGACGCCATTTGCCGACTGGATGGAAGACCCGAAAAAATCCTCGGTGGTCGACAAGGTCGGCTATGTGCGGCCGCCCGCGCCGCTGGCGTCGGCCGCCTACGGCCACGGCCTGGCCATTTCCGCCACGGGCGCCAAGGATGAATGCACGCGCCAGGCGGCTGGCAAGTTCATCGCCTGGGCCACGGGCAAGGAACAGGAGCAGGCGCGCCTGAAGGACAATGTCTTCAGCGACTACAACCGCAGCAGCACCATCAACAGCGACTACTTCCGCAAGCACGTCAAGCCGCAGATCCAGGCGGGCCTGACGGACACCACGCCCGTCTCGCGCGTCACCATCTGGCCTAGCCCGGAATGGCCGGACATCGGCGACAACCTGGGCGTCGTGCTGGAAGAGGTGTTTACGGGCACGCGCGGCGACGTGCAGGGCGCGCTCGACGAAGCCAACGAGTACGCCACCGAAGTGATGCAACGGGCACAGAAAAGAAAGTAGTCCGCATGCCGTTTGGTCGCCGCCCGCCAGGGTGGCGGCCAGCTCCCCTGTGCCTGACAGTCCGTTGCGAGAGTCTCCCTTATGCCGCATACCATCCGCAAGAAACGCCACACCTGGCTGCCGGCCGTGTTCCTGACGCTGCCGCTGCTGGTCCTGCTGATACTGGGCCTGGTGACCAGCATCGCCGCCATCAACCTGGCCCTGCAAAACCGCGTGCTGCGCTACAGCGACAGCGACTACGTCGGCTTTGCCAACTTTATCCGCCTGTTCGGCGACCGCCGCTTCATCAATGCCGTGCAAGTGTCGGCCATCTGGGAGGTGGTTACCGTGGCCGGCTCGCTGCTCGTCGGCGTGCTGCTGGCCGTGTTCCTGTTCGAGAAGGTCAAGGGCCGCACGCGCGATCTTCTCGCGCTGCTGCTGATCGTGCCCGTGCTGCTGCCGCGCGTGTCGGCAGCCTTCATCTGGAAGTTCATGTATTCGCCACTGATGGGCATCCTCAACTGGATGCTCGAATGTGTGGGCCTGGGCGGCACGGCCTTGTTGTCCGATCCCGCCACAGCCCTGTACGCAGTGGCCTTGGTCGACATCTGGCAGTGGGGCCTGTTCTTCGGCGCCGTCATCCTGAAGCTGCTGGAAACCCTGCCAGCCGAACCGCTGGAAGCGGCGCGCCTCGACTACGCCAGCACGATACAGGTGTATGCCTACATCGCGCTGCCGATGCTGAAGGTGCCCATCATGAGCCTCGTGTTCATCAAAATGGTTGAGTCGCTGCGCTCTTTCGACCTGATTTACGTGATGACCAAGGGTGGCCCCGGCATTTCCACGGAAACCCTGGACATGTATGCGTATGCGCAAGGCATCGGCCTGATGGGCAAGGTGTCGTACGCATCCAGCATGGCCGTGCTGATGATGCTGGCCACGACTGTCATCTTCACCTTACTTTGGAAACGGGTCGCCAAATGGGAAAATTAACTGTTCGGCGCGGCGTCGACCATGCCGCCACCACCGCCATTACCACCGTCATTGTCCTGGTGGCACTGTTCCCCATCCTGTGGGCCGTGCTCAATTCCTTCAAGGAGCTGATGGACATCGTCACGCCCGTGCCGCGCATTTTCTTCAGCCCGACACTGGCCAACTACCAGCAGGTGCTGGCCAGCCCGGAAGTGCTGACGGGATTGGGCAACAGCGTGGCCATCGTCGGCGTGGCGGTGTTGCTGGGCGCCGTGCTGGGCGTGCCGGCCGCGTATGCGATCGCCCGCTATCCGATTCCGGCCAAGAAGGATATCCAGTTCTTCCTGCTGTCCTTGCGTTTTTTGCCGCCCGTGGCCGTCGCCATTCCATTGATCTCGATCTGGATTGACCTGGGCCTGTACGACTCGCGCCTGTCGATGGTGGTGACGTATCTGCTGGTGACCCTGTCAACCATCATCTGGCTGTCGATTCCCGCCTTTGCGCGCATCCCGAAGGAGATCGAGGAAGCGGCCGCGCTCGATGGCTAGGGCCCTTACCAGGTGTTCTGGCACGTGGCCCTGCCGGTGGCCTCGAAAACCCTGATGGGCGGCATCGTCTTCAGCTTCGTGCTGGTCTGGAATGAACTGATGATCGCGCTGGCGCTCACCTCGTCGAAAAGCATGACCCTGCCCGTGGTGGCGTCGGCCTTTACTTCGATGGGCCAGGAAGTGCCGTGGGGTGTGGTGAACGCCTCCACCGTGCTGCTGGCCCTGCCGCCGCTGCTGTTCGTCGGCATCCTGGGACGCCTGCTCAACTCCATGCTTAAACATAAATAAGGTAGACTATCATGCAAGCACTCGTACTGGAACAAGCGCATTCCATCACCTTGCGCGACATCGACGTGCCACTCGCCGTCGGCCCGCGCGACGTGAAAATCAAGATCCACACGGTGGGTATCTGCGGCAGCGATGTGCACTATTTCAAGCACGGCAAGATCGGTCACTTCGCTGTCGAAGCGCCGATGGTGCTCGGTCACGAAGCGTCCGGCGTGGTGGCGGAAGTGGGAGATGAGGTGATGCACCTGAAGGTCGGCGACCGCGTCTGCATGGAGCCAGGCGTGCCGCAGTTCGATTCGCCGGCCACCATGCGCGGCCTGTACAACCTCGATCCGGCCGTGCGCTTCTGGGCCACGCCGCCCATCCACGGCTGCCTCACGCCGTATGTCGTGCACCCGGCCTCGTTCACCTTCAAACTGCCCGATAACGTCAGCTTCGGCGAAGGCGCCATCGTCGAGCCGCTGGCCATCGGCTTGCAGGCGGCGAAGAAGGCGGCTATCAAGCCGGGCGACGTGGCGGTGGTGATCGGCGCCGGCACCATCGGCGCCATGAATGCGCTGGCCGCACTGGCGGGCGGCTGCTCGCGCGTGATCCTGGCCGACCTGGTGCCGGAAAAACTGGCGCTGTTCGCCGGCAATCCAGCCGTGACCACGGTCGACGTGCGCCACGCCAGCCTGGCCGACACCGTGCGCGAACTGACGGATGGCTGGGACGCCGACATCGTTTTTGAGGCCAGCGGCAGCATGCGCGCCTACGACAACATCATCGACCTGCTATGCCCGAACGGCTGCCTGGTGCTGGTCGGCATGCCACCCGAGAACGTCCCTTTCGATATCGTTGCCATCCAGGCCAAGGAAGTGCGCATCGAGTCGGTTTTCCGCTACGCGAACATCTTCCCGCGCGCTATCGCCTTGCTGGCCTCGGGCAAGATCGACGTGAAACCCTTCATATCGCGCACCTTCGACTTCGCCGATGGCGTGCGGGCGTTCGAGGAAGCGGCCAAGGGCCATCCGCGCGACGTCAAGATCCAAATTGAACTGGCAGGGGAATAATCATGGCAAATATCGCCTGCAGGCAGCTGCACAAGACTTACGACCAGAAGACGGCGGTGCTGCAGCCGTTCGACCTGGAGATAGACGACGGTGAATTCATCGTCCTGCTGGGGCCATCGGGCTGCGGCAAATCCACTCTGCTGCGCATGATCGCAGGACTGGAAGACATCAGCGGCGGCGAGTTGCTGATCGGCGGGGCCGTCGTCAACGACTTGCCGCCGCGCGCGCGCAATGTGGCGATGGTCTTCCAGAACTACGCGCTGTACCCGCACATGACGGTGTACGACAATATCGCCTTCGGCCTGCGCCGCCTGAAGGTGCCGAACGACGAGATCGAGCGCCGCGTGCGCGAGGTGGCGGCCATCCTCAGCCTGGACAGCCTGCTTGAGCGCAAGCCGCGCGCCATGTCGGGCGGCCAGCAGCAGCGCACGGCCATCGCGCGCGCCATGATCAAGACACCGCAGGTATTCCTGTTCGACGAACCGCTGTCGAACCTGGACGCCAAGCTGCGCGCGCAGCTGCGCGCCGACATCAAGCGATTGCACCGTCGCCTGCGCACGACTACTTTGTACGTGACGCATGACCAGCTCGAAGCGATGACGCTGGCCGACCGGGTGGTGCTGATGAAGGGCGGGCATATTGAGCAGATCGGCACGCCGGCGGAACTGTACAACCATCCGCGCACCTTGTTCGCGGCCGGCTTCATCGGCACGCCGGCCATGAACTTCATCGATGGCGTCGTCGAGATCGAGGGCGGCCAAACGGTGCTTGTGTGCGCGGGTTATCGCTGGCCATTGGTTTCCTCCCGCTACGCGGCGCTGCAGGCGGGCACGCGCGTGGTCTTCGGCCTGCGTCCGAACCACTTGCGCGCGGCGTTGCCGGAGGCGCAGCCAGGCACGCATGGCCTGGCGTGCGTGATCGACCTGGTCGAGCTGCTGGGCGCGGAAGCGCTGATCAGCTTCCAGTGCGGCGCCTTGAGCCTGGCGGCCCTGCTGCCGGCGAACGCGGCCAACAGCGTGGCGCAGGTAGGCCAGACCCTGGCGCTGGCCTTCGACGAAGAACACATGCATCTGTTCGACGCCGAGACCGAACTGGCTCTGGCGGTAAGTGGTTAGAATAAGAACCGCCGAGACCGTGCAAGGGAACTGCCGTGACGCCTGACCTGGAACTGATCCACAAACCGATACACGAATCATTTCGCGCGTGGGCGCACGGCTATCCGCATGTCGTGGCGAAATGGCATTTTCACCCGGAGTACGAGCTGCACATCATCACCACATCGACGGGAAAATTTTTTGTCGGCGACCATATCGGCAGTTATGCGCCGGGCAACCTGGTGCTGACGGGGCCGAATTTGCCGCACAACTGGGTCAGCGAACTGGCCGAGGGCGTGACCTTGCCGGCGCGCGACCTGGTGTTGCAGTTTTCCAGCGACTTCGTTGAGCGCTGCGCGTTGCTGTTCCCGGAAATGGCGCCGCTGAAGACCCTGCTGGGCGAAGCGGGCAGGGGCTTGCAGTTTCCCGATGCGCTGGGCTTGCGCCTGGCGCCGCTGCTGCAGGAGCTGACGACGGCGCAGGGGCCGCGCCGGGTGGAACTGTTCGCGCGCCTGTTCGGCGACCTGTGCGACTGCCGCGAACGGCGCCCGCTGGCCAGCGTCACCTACCTGGCGCAGGCGGGACGCTACATGTCCTCGACCATCAACCTGGTGCTCGCCTACATCAAGCAGAACATCACCCTGGATTTCTGCGAGCAGGACGTGGCCGACGTGGCGGAGATGAATACGCTGAAATTTACGCGTTTCTTCCGCAAGCACACGGGCACCTCCTTCATCCATTACGTCAACCAGGAACGCATCGCGCTCGCTTGCGAGCTGCTGATGAACACGGACATGAAGGTCACCGATATCTGCTACCGCACCGGCTTTAACAATCTCTCCAATTTCAACCGCCAGTTCCTGGCCCACAAGCAGATGTCGCCGTCGAAATTCCGCTCCTGCCTGCACATGAATATGCCGGAGTCGTTTTCCTGACCGCCCGTTTTTACTTTTTTTATGGAACCATCGTGACATATCTCGGTATCGATATCGGCACTTCCGAAGTCAAGGCCATCCTCACCGATGACGCCCAAGCCATCCTCGCCAGCGCCGGCGTGACCCTGCGCGTCTCCAGTGCCCATCCCGGCTGGTCGGAACAGAATCCCGAAGACTGGTGGCACGCCACGCTGGACGTCATCGCCGCCATCCGGGCCGCGCAGCCGCTGGCGTTTTCCGGCTTGCGCGGCATCGCGCTGTCGGGCCAGATGCATGGCGCCACCCTGCTCGACAAGCAGCAGCACGTGCTGCGCGCGGCCATCCTGTGGAATGACACGCGCGCGTTTGCCGAATGCGTGGAACTTGAGGCGCTGGTGCCGGAGTCGCGCGCCATCACGGGCAACCAGGCCATGCCGGGTTTCACGGCACCCAAGTTGTTGTGGCTGCAAAAGTACGAGCCATCGCTGTTCCGCGCCACGGCCAAGGTCTTGCTGCCCAAGGATTACGTGGCCCTGCGCCTGACGGGCGAGTACGTTTCCGACATGTCCGACGCTTCCGGCACCCTGTGGCTGGACGTGGCCAAACGCGACTGGTCCGAACGCATGCTGGCGGCCACCGGTTTGACGCGCGAACACATGCCGCGCCTGGTCGAAGGTAGCGCCATCGCCGCGCAGGTGCGCCCGGCCCTGTGCCAGGAATGGGGTATCGCGCACCCGGTCGTGCTGGCCGGGGGCGCGGGCGATAATGCCGCTGCCGCCGTGGGCCTGGGCGTGGTGGAAGCGGGCGCCGGCCTGCTGTCGCTGGGGACTTCGGGCGTGCTGTTCGCCGGCAGCGATGGCTTCGCGCCCAATCCGGGCCAGGGCGTGCATGCATTCTGCCATTGCCTGCCCGAGCGCTGGCACCAGATGAGCGTGATCCTCAGCGCCGCGTCCAGCCTCGCCTGGGTGGCGCAACTGACGCAAGCTAGCGACATCGGCGCATTGGTATCGCTGGCGGAAAACGTCGAAGCGCGTACGGCGCCCATCTTTTTGCCCTACCTGAGCGGCGAGCGTACTCCGCATAACGATGCCACGGCGCGCGGGGTATTTTTCGGCTTGTCGACGGAACACGGGCGCGCGGAACTGGCCTACAGCGTGATGGAAGGCGTGGCCTTTGCCATGGCTGACGGCAATGCGGCCCTGCGCAGCGCCGGTACGCAGTTGCGCGAAGCGTCGTTCGTGGGCGGTGGCTCGCGTAGCCGTTTCTGGGCGCAGCTGTGCGCAAATGCCTCCGGCTTGAACGTGCTGCGGCACGACCACGGCGTGGCTGGCGGCACCCTCGGTGCGGCGCGCCTGGCGCAGATGGCGGTGACAGGCTTGTCGCCCGCGCAGGTGTGCACGCGCCCGCCCGTGCAGGAAACGATCGCGCCGCAGGCGTCCGCCATGCTGGACGAGCGGCTGGCGCGCTACCGGCGTTTATACCCGCTGCTGCGCGAAGAGTTCGCGGGCGCGGCTGCGGCGGCGCGCTAGGGCTGCCAACAAGATTGCCGGCCCGACTATGCTGCGAGCCCGGCAATATGGACAGACAGTCAAGCTACCCGTGTAATTTTTTGTTTGTATGTTGAAAGTGTTTCTCTAGCGAAAGCGCCGCTTGGTTTTTCACGGCGCGCGCTGCGCCGGGCGTGAGCTACCTGGCGGCGCTGCAAAAATATGACGGCGCGCACGCCGACACCGCGCACCGCAGCGCCAGCATCGCCATGCTGGCCGACAGCGATCGCGATGAAATCGGCGACCTGCTGCGTGCCTTGAAGGCGATGAGCGGCAACCTGGACCTGTCTTCGCGCACGGAGGACGTCGACGTCATCGCCGTCATCGACGGCATTGTCTTCCAGACGATTATCCTGGCCCTGAATGCGGCCGTGGAAATCAAGCAGCTGATCGGCGAATCCGTGCGCACGGTGGAAGAGGGCCGCGTGCTGGCCGGCCAGGCGGGGCGCACGATGGATGGCGTGACGCAGCAGAATGCGGCGCTGGTGGAGCAGGCCGCAGCCGCCGCAGATGCACTGCAGCAGCAGGCAGCCAGCCTGGCAGACGCCGTCAGCATCTTCAAGCTGCACGCCGTGCCCGGCGTGGCCGCGCCGGCCCGGAGACTGTCGCTGACCTGACGCAGGCTTGCCCCGCGCCGCTTGATGCCAGTCAAGCGGCGCCCGATCAGGCAAAAAGTCCGGCGAAATTCTTATACTATTTCCTTTCCGCATGGATGTGGGCCCGGCCGCATGGCGCGCGTTGCAAAGGAAAACCATGTTCTTCACTTTCCGTCTGCAGGCTGACGCATGACGGCGCTGCTGCTGGCGCTGTGCCTGACCTTGGCCATGGTGCTCAGCGTGCTGCTGGCCTGCCAGTGGCATGCGGCGCGCATGTGGCGCCTGCGCCAGGCGGGCGGCGTGGTGCCGCAGGCGGCGCAGGCGCAGCATATGGCAGATGCGCTGGCGCTGCTGCATGCCTTGCCGGCGGCCGTCATCGGCACCGACCACGATGGCGTGGTGCAGTACCTGAATCCCCGCGCCAGCGCCATGGGTGGCTTGCTGGGTGACGCTGCTCTGGGCCGGCCCGTGACGCAGCTGTTGCCGCTGTTCCATGACGGCACGCCCATCGATGCGGCGCACCAGGTGCGCGACTGCGTGGCGCGGCAGGAAGTGCTGGAGGTGGCGCGCGGCGCCGTGCTGCTGCGCCATCTCGACGGTAAGCGCATCGACGTGCAGTACAGCTGCGCGCCGCTGGCGCAGGGCGGTGCGGTGCTGCTGCTGCACGATGTATCGGCGCGCCGGCGCGCCGAGCAGCAGCTGGAATTCATCGCCCACCACGATGGCCTGACGGGGCTGCCGAACCGGCTGCACTTCCAGATCCGCTTCGAGCACGGCATCGCCTACGCGCGCCGCCACCAGGGCTTGCTGGCCGTGCTGTTCGTCGACATCGACCGCTTCAAATCCATCAACGACAGCCTGGGGCACGACGTGGGCGACCAGGTGCTGACGGAGTTCGCGCGCCGGGTGCAGCAGTGCGTGCGCAAGGTCGATACTGTGGCGCGCCAGGGCGGCGATGAATTCATCATCCTGCTGACGGAACTGCGCACGGCGCACGATGCCGAGCGGGTGGCCGAAAAAATCGTCGCCGCCATCGCCGCCCCCTTCGTTATCGGCGAATACAGCCTGTCGGTGGCGGCCAGCGTGGGCGTGGCCCTGTACCCGGACGATGACGACGACGTCAATGCGCTGATCGAAAAGGCCGACCTGGCCATGTATGCGGCCAAGCGCCACGCGCCGGGCACTTGTTTGCGCTACGCCGCGCGCATGCAGACGCAGTCGTATTCGCGCACCATCCTCGAGACGGCCCTGCGCCATGCGCTCGAACGCAACGAATTCGCCCTCTTCTACCAGCCGCGCATGGACCTGAAGACGCGCAGGATCACGGGCGTAAAGGCGCTGCTGCGCTGGAAGCACCCGGAACTGGGTCTGATGATGCCGCTCGATTTTTTGCCGGTGCTGGAGGAAAGCGCGCTGATCCTGCCGGTGGGCGCCTGGGTGCTGGCCACGGCGGTGGAACAGGCGCGCAGCTGGATCGCGCAGGGGCAGATGCTGACGGTGTCCGTCAGCCTGTCGGCGCGCCAGTTCTACCAGCGCGATATCGCGCGCAATTTTGCCGCCGCGTTGGAGGCGGCCGGCGTGCCGGGCCACTGCATCGAGCTGGAAATCGCCGCCGGCATCCTGATCGACCGCAGCCAGAACTGCGAACTGATATTGCGCCAGTTCCGTCAGCTGGGCATGGCGATTGCCATCAGCAATTTCGGCACGGGCGATGCTTCGCTCAATTACCTGAAACACTTTCCCACGGATGCCGTGAAGATCGAAAAGTGCTTCGTCGACGACCTGGGCAAGCCCGGTGGCGACAGCGCCATGGTGCGCGCCATCGTGGCGATGGCGCGCACGCTCGGACTGCGTACCATCGCCGGCGGCGTGGAAAGCGGCGAGCAGCTGGAACTGCTGGCCGAGATGGGTTGCGACGAGGCGTTTGGCTACTACCTGGGCCGTGCCATGGCGCCCGAGGGCATCGAGGTGCTGCTCAAAAGTAGTGAAGTCATTCAGAACTGATAGCGCAGCGACAGCATGACGTTGCGCGGATCGCCGTAGTAGCCGCCCATGCCCGTCGAATAGTACCTCTTGTCGAAGACGTTATTCACGTTCAGGGTCGCCACCAGTTGCGCACTGACCGGGTACTGCGCCATCAGCCCGGCCACCGCATACGCCTTCTGCGTGAAGCGTTCGCCATGCGGTCCGCGGTCATCCATGTAGATATCGCTCTGCCAGTTCACGCCGCCGCCCAGCACCAGGCCAGGCATGCCCTGCGCCAGGCGCCAGGTGGTCCACAGCTTGGCCATGGCCTGCGGCTGGCTGGTCTGGATGCGCGCGCCAGCGGCGTTGCGGATGCGGCTATAGGCATAGCTGGCCGTCAGTTGCCAGTCGGGACGCAGCTGGCCCGATACTTCCGCTTCGACGCCGCGCGTGGTGGCGCCCTTGACCGTATGGTAGGCGTAGGAACCGCCGCCCGTGCCGATGATCCAGACATTGCCCGGGTCGGCTTCGGCCAGGTTCTCCTGTTTTAGCTGGAAGACTGCGGCGCTGGTGGTAAGCTTGCCGTCGAAGAATTCGCCCTTCGCGCCCACTTCGTAGTTCTTGCCTTCCAGCGGCGCCAGGAAGCGGCTGTTGACGTCGCGCTGGCTTTGCGGCGTGAAGATGCTGGTGTAGCTGGCGTAGGCCGACCAGTGCCGGCCCAGGTCGTAGACGAGGCCTGCATACGGCGTGATCTTGCCGTTTTCGCGCATGGCGTCGTACAGGTCCGTGTCGTTGGCATAATCGCTGCGGATGTCGCGCTTCCAGTACGATAGGCGCGCGCCGAGGATCACCGACAGCGCGTCCGTCGGGCGCAGGCGCAGGGTCGAATACAGGCCGCTTTCGCGTTCCTTGTCGTAGGAACTGCCCAGGCGCGTGCCACTGTAGTCGGGCACCGGCATATCGCCATTCCAGTGGTTGATGTCGGGCACCGTGTCGTGGTAGCCATCGAGGCGCCAGCCCGGATAGATGGGGCTATTTGTCTTGAGTTCAGAGGCGCTCACGCCCAGCACCAGTTCGTGCTTGCGGCCGAAGGCCTGGAACGGGCCGCTGATATAGGCGTCAAGCGAGGTCTGTTGCGGCTTGCTGTGCCAGTTGGCCAGCCACAGCTGCATGCCGCCGCCCGTCACGCGGTCCGGGTAACCGTTGCCGGAAAAGCCCTGCAAGGCGTCGTACCGGTTGCTGCTGCGGCTGACGGCCAGCTTGGCGATCCAGTCGTTGTCGAAATAATGGTCGAGCGTGGCGAACAGCATGCTCTGTTCGCGCTCGTACGTGCTCCAGGCGGCCGTGCCGTTCATCGAGCGGGGGAAGCGGGTCTGCGAGCCGTCGGCATAGAACATGGGGAAGTCGCGGCCCGCGCCTTTCAGCTTTTCCTTCTGGTAGTTGATGCCGGCGCTGAGCACTGTCGATGGCGTCAGGTCCGCTTCGACGATGGCGTACAGCACGTCTTTTTTTTGCTGGTAGCGGTCGATGAACGAGCGCTGGTCTTCATGCGCGGCGACGAGGCGCGCGCGCACCTTGCCGTCCGCCGTCAAGGGCGTCGAGAGATCGCCTTCGATGCGGTAGCGGTCCCATGATCCCAGCTGCGCGCCGGCGGTGGCGGCAAAGCTGCGGCCCGGACGCTTGCGCACCAGGTTGACGGCCGCCGACGGGCTGCCCGTGCCGCTGATCAGGCCCGTCGCGCCGCGGATGATCTCGACGCGGTCGTAGATGGCCATGTCGTAGGTGCGCGCTTCCAGATTCTTGCTGGTCGGGATGCCATCGAACATGTATGACGTTACTTCAAATCCCCGTGAAAACACCTGGTCGTATTCGCGCGTGCTCGACGAATGGTCGACCGTGATGCCGGGTGCCTGCAGCAGCGCGTCTTGCAACGTGCGCAAACCCTGGTCGTCGATCTGCTGGCGCGTGATGACGCTGACGGCTTGCGGCGTTTCGCGCAGCGACAGGTTCAAGCGTGTGGCGCTGGTCAGGCCCGCGTAGCCACGCTTGCCTTCCGTGGTGCCGTCGCGCAGTGCGCTGGAACTGACGGCCACTTCGCCCAGGGTGGCGGTAATCGGCGCGGCAGGCGATGCGGCGACCGCCTTGCGCAGCACGTAGTTGCGTTCCCCGCTGGGCAGCGCATCGAGGCCCGTGCCGGCCAGCAAACGGGCCAGTGCCTGCGGCACCGTGTAGCTGCCGCTCAAACCTGGCGTGCGCACGCCCTGCAGCAGTTCGGCCGCCGCGCCCACGCTCACCTTCGCCTCGATGGCAAAGCTGGCGATGGCGGCGGACAGCTCGCCAGCCGGCACGTTGAAGGCCGTTTGCGCGGCGGGCGGCGCGGTGGGCAGTTCTGCCGCCATGGCCGGCGCCTGTGCCAGCAGGATCACAGCGCTGCCGATGGCGCGCGCGAGGGGAGTCAAACGAGGTGGATACATGGTCTGGCCTTTTTGGTGAGTGTCGTTGTAGTACTCATAGGACAGGCCATGCCGAAAAAAAGGGCCACTTTTGTAAACTATTTTTTTCGGGCCGCGAGGGTGACCCAGTATTGGCTGCGGTACAGCACATCGACGGGCAGCATGTGCGTCAGGTTTGCCAGCACGGCGTCCGTGTCGTCGAGCTGGAAGGCGCCCGTCAGGCGCAAGCCCGCCACTTGCGCTTCCACGCGCAGCAGGCCGGGGCGGTAGCGTGACAATTCGGCAGCGAAGGCATCGAGGCGCATGTCCTGCGCCGTCAGCATGCCGCGCGCCCACGCATCGGCTTGCAGCGGCGCAGGCATGGGCAGGCCGGCGTGGCTGGCGTCGAAGCGGCTTTGCTGGCCCGTTGCCACCGTGCGCACGGTGGCCGACGGTGCGCGCGGCGTGATTTCCACCGCGTGTTCGAGCACCGTCACGCGGCTGCTGTCGTCGTCGACGCGTACGGTGAAGCGCGTGCCCAGCGCGCGGATGCGGCCATGGCAGGTGGCGACGATGAAGGGGCGGCTGCCCGCGTGGTCGGGGCGCGTCTGTATCAGTACTTCGCCGCGACGCAGCGTCAGCAAACGTTCATCGGCGTCATACGCCACATCGACGGCGCTGTCTGTGTTGAGCACCAGCGTGCCGCCATCGGGCAAGGACACCTCGCGCCGTTCGCCCACGCCGCTGCGGTAGTCGGCCAGCATCTCGTGGCGCACCAGCAGCCAGGCGGCGGGCGCCGCCATCAGCGCCAGCAGCACCTGCATGGCCACGCGGCGTTGCGGCCGGCGCAGTACGGGCACGGCCAGCGAGGGCGGCAGCAGGCCGGCCGTCTTGCTCACTTGCTGTACCTTGTGCCAGGCGCGCGCGTGTTCCGGGTCGAGCGCACGCCACTGGGCCGACGCCGCCAGGTCATCCGGTGTGGCGCGGCCCGACTGCTCCAGCAAATACCATTCCACGGCCTGGCGCGCCACCTTGCGCGACAGCGGAGGAGATGGCGCAGCAGCGGCGCTCATGCCGGCAAGTCCGGCGCCAGCAGCACGCATTCGGTCAGCGCCTCGGCCATGTAGCGCTTCACGGAGCGCTCGCCGATGCCCAGTTGCGCGGCGATGTCGGCATACGCATGGCCTTCGATCTGCGCCAGGATGAAGACGGCGCGCACCTTCGGTTTCAGGCCGTCGAGCATGGCGTCGACCGCTTGCAACGCTTGCAGGATTTGCGCGCGCTGTTCGGTCGATGGTACATGCTGTTCGGGCAGGGCTGCCAGCGCGTCCAGCCATGCGCGTTCCAGCGACTGGCGGCGCAAATGATTGATCAGCAAATGCTTGGCGACGGTGGCCAGGTAAGCCTTGGGCGCGCGCAGGGCTGGCGTTTGCGGCTGTGCGGGGGCACCGGCCAGCAGGCGGATGAAAGTGTCCTGCATCAGGTCGGCCGCTTCGGCAGCATTGCCCAGGCGCCGCTGCAGCCAGTGCGCCAGCCAGCCGTGATGCGTGCGGTAATGGCTTTCCAGCTGCGTGGGCAGCAGGGGGGAGGGTGCGAACGGACTGCCTGGCATGGCCACGGTAGCTACAGCACTGCCAGCGCGAGGGCTGCCAGCACGGCCGCGCCGCCGATGACGCGCGCCAGGCGCATGGCCTCGTGGGGCGCGTAGGGCAGCAGCCAGATCAGCAGCAAGCCGCAGCCCGTCAGGCTGCCGACCCAGTAGACCAGGCCATAGCCGCCGCCGGCGATGTGCATGGCCCAGGCCAGGGCGGCCGCCAGCGCCAGCCAGCCGCCCCACTGCAGGCGACGGCGCAGGGGTGCGGGCGATTCGGCGCCGCGTCCATGCAGGTCCGCGTAGTGGCGGTCCATGGCCAGGCACAGCGACGACAGGCCCGCATAGCACAGGGCAAAGACGAGGAAATTGGCCATCAGCTCCATCACGCGGCCTCCATCGTCGTCGCCGGCTTGGCGGCGGGTGTGGTTTTGGCTGCCTTCACGGGCAGCGGTTTTAACTTGCACGCGGCATACGCCAGGCCCAGGCCCAGCACCAGCACCACCAGGTCGAAAGCGGCCACCGCCACGGGGCCGCGGCCCAGGAACAGGGTCACGCCCAGGTGCGACTCGGTGGTGACGACGTTCAGCACGGGCAGGGACGCCAGCAGGAAGGCGCCGACGGCCAGTTGCATGCGCCACATGGCGCGCGAGGGGCGCAGCTGGGCGATGAGGGCGGCCAGGGCCCAGGCACCGAAGAAGCAGGCGATTTCTTCCTTCGGCCGGTCTTCCATCGTCACCGATAGCAGGCGGTTGGCCCAGAAATAGGCGCCGAAGGCGATCGGGATGCCGGCGATGGCGCCGATATTGAGCGCTTCCACCAGGCGCAGGCCGAAGCTGGCGCGCTTGCCGGCGGCCAGCGCCTTGGCTTGCTTCTGGCGCGTCTTGACGGCCCACAGCAGGGCGCCCGTGGCCACCATGGCGCAGCCGGCCAGACCGGACAGGAAGAACAGCGCGCGCAGCAGCGGCCCTCCGAAGTGCGCGATGTGCAGGCCGACCATCACGCCATGCGTGGCGGCAGCGCCGGGCAGTGCGTCGCCATCGGTCGACAGCAGCTTGCCGCTGACGCCATCGAATTCCATCGATGGCTGCTTCGACGACATGTCGCGTCCGGACGTGCGCGACAGCGTCACGGTGGCGTGGGCGTCGCCCGGGTGATTCACGGAGATGCGCTCGACCTTGCCGCCCCATTGCTGCTCGGCCTGGCGCACGAGGGGCGCCAGTGGCGTCAGCGGCGCGGCCACGCCGGCCGGCTTGCTGTCGCCCGAGCGGCCGGGAAACGCTTCAGCGAAGAAGGCATCCTGGTCGCCCTTGTAGGCGGCAGTGGCGCCGGACGGCATGTACAGGAACATCAAGGTGACCAGGCCCGTGTAGGTGATCATGATGTGGTAGGGCAGGGCCAGCACGGCCGTCACGTTGTGCGCGTCGAGCCACGAGCGCTGGCCCTTCTTTGGCCGGAAGGTAAACAGGTCCTTGAAGATGCGCTTGTGCGTGACGATGCCGCTGATGATGGAGACGAACATGAACATGGCGCAAAAACCCACGATCCAGCGGGCCCAGATGGCCGGCATGTAATGCAGGTCGAAATGCAGGCGGTAGAGGAATTCGCCGCCCCGCGTTTCGCGCGGCTTCGATAGCACCTCGCCCGTGGCCGGGTCGGCTGCTTCGCTATGGAAGTTGCCGCGCCGGCCGCGTTTCTTTTCGCCCGGTTGCGACGGCTTGCTCCAGCCCAGTTGCGTGGCGGGATTGCGCTCGCCGGGCAGGCTGATGAACCAGCGCGTGGCGCCCTTGGCCCGCTCCTGCATCGCCTGTTGCGCGACCTTAACCGCTTCGTCCGTCGTCACCTTGCTGGCGGCGGCGCCATGCAGTTCGGGTTGCATCCACAGGGTGATTTCATTGCGGTAGTAGCTGGCCGTGCCGGCGCAAAACACCAGCAGCAAGATCCAGCAGACGAGCAGGCCTGACCAGGTGTGTAGCCATGCCATCGACTGGCGGAAACCTTCTTTCATGCGAGACTCCAGGATAGTGCGTCCATCCACTGCAGGATGGCGGCGATGACGGCGGCGGGGATCAACAGGCCCAGCCAGGCGCGCAGGGCGCTGCGCGTGGCGAAGACCCACATCACGGCGCAGGTGTAGATGGCAAACGACAACAGGGTGGCCGTCATGACGGCTTCGGAACGTGCCAAGGGCAGGCTCACCGACAGCAGCATGGTGAGCAGCGCTGCCAGCACGTAGCCGCCAACGATGGCCGCCACGCTGCGCGACGCCACGCCGAGGCGGTAGAGCGCGCCTGCTGAGAGGCGCAGACGGGCCATTTTTTCAGTGGTTTCACTGTTCGCGTGCGCTGGCATGGTCAGTCGTGATCCTTGCTCGGTGGCAGGGCCGGGCCGGCCGGCAGCGGCGTCACGCCTTGCGGCTGCACGAGGCTCAGGGTGGTCACGAACATGGCCTTGTCATAGGCTTGCGCACCACGCTGGCCGGCCGTCTTGTCCGTGTGCTGCACTTCCAGTACATAGCTTCCCTTCCATGGCAGCGGGAAGCTGACCAGGCCTTGCGCATCGCTCCACGCTTCCTTGCCCCAGCCCGATTGCACCACGGCGTTGACCTTGGCCTGCGCCAGCGGCTTGCCCTGATAGCTGACCTGGAATTGGCCGGGTTTGCCGGTCGGCACCAGGTCCAGCGTCAGCGCGGGTGTTTGCGCCTTGCCGTCGGCGATCAGGCGCGCGGCCGGGACCCACACGGTGCGCGTGCTCTTGCCATCTTTTTTTTCTTCCCATGACGGGTAGTTGTCTTCCTCGACGATGATGCTTTCGCCGGCGCCCGCCTTGCCATTCAGGATGTACGCGCCGGCCGTCTTGCTCGCCTGCAGTGGCTTGCTGCCGGATGGCGAAATCCACGTCACGCGCTCGATGCTGAACTTGTCCAGCAGGCCGGGCGACGCTTCGCGCAAGTTGTCGCCGAATTCGCCGAAATACACGCTGGCCGCCTTGCCGTCCTGCTGCAGCCAGATCTGGTGCGCGATGGCCGAGCCAGAAGCGAGGGCCGCGCCCAGCAGGGCGGTGGCAAGGGCGCCGAGGCGAGCGATGGAAGTGATGTGCATGGTGTATCCCTTATCTTTTTATGTGAATGGAAAAGCGGCCGGCATCGGTGCATCAGTACTGGGAATGCAGGTTCAGCGCCAGGTTGCGCGGTTCGCCGTAATAGCCGTCGTTATAGAAGCCCAGGCGGCGGAAATACGTCTTGTCGAACAGCTTGTTGACATTCAGGCCGGCCGACAGTTTCGGGCTGATCTGGTAGCGCGCCATCAGATTGGCCAGCGCATGCCAGCACCTCTGCCAGGCTGTTCAAGCCCATGTCATCCATGCGCTGGCGCGTCGCGACCGAGAGCGATTGCGGCGTTTCGCGGGTAGACAGGCCCATGCGCGTGGCCGTGCCCATCTGTTTTGCCGTATAGGAACCCGTGTGCTCGGTCGATGCTTTGTCTTGCTGGCCCAGCACCTTGATTTCGCTCAAGCTGGTTTCAGCGCGCGTGGCCGGCGCCTGCGCTGCCACGACCGCAACGCTCCCCAGTGCTGTCGTCAGCAATGCCGAATGTGCGGCAGCGACCAGCGGCCGCAGGGTGATGTTGCCAACATGCGGGGAAAACGGGCCGGCAACCATGCCGGCCAACGAACGTGCTCGCACCATGAAGCATCCTTCTTTTCGTGTGCCTTCCGTCGTGCGGTGGGCGTGTTTGGCATGGGAGGCTTGCTTGGCGGTGGTGCCTGGCTGGCGCAGCGTGTCATCCAGCCGCGCATCAGTCAGGCGACTGTGCGCAGACTCTGGTGGGAGTCCAAATGTGAATGAGAACCATTCTTATTATAGTTCGTACTTGTGAGACATGCAAGAGTAAGGTGCTGCACTGCTGCAGCCAGCTTAAGCGGCTTGGCGCACCGTGGCAGGCGTACAACGCTTTGTTGCTGGTCCCGCATGCGCTACCATGGGAAGTTAATATGGAGGCAATATGGCTACTCAAATCATCAATACGGCGCCGATACCTGGTCAGCGGCCCGGCACCTCGGGCTTGCGCAAGAAGGTGGCTGTCTTCAGTGCACCGCAATACCTGGAAAACTTCGTGCAGAGCGTTTTTGACACGCTTGGCGATTGCCGTGGCCAGACCCTCGTGCTGGGCGGTGATGGCCGCTTTTACAACCGCACGGCCATCCAGACGGTGCTGCGCATGGCGGCCGCGCACGGCTACGCGCGCGTGCTGCTGGGGCAGGGCGGCATCCTGTCGACGCCGGCCGTCAGCTGCGTGATCCGCAAGCATGGCGCCAGCGGCGGCATCATCCTGTCGGCCAGCCATAACCCGGGTGGCCCCGATGGCGATTTCGGCATCAAGTACAACATCGCCAATGGCGGCCCGGCGCCTGAAAAGATCACCGAAGCCATGTTTGCGCGCACGCAAACGATCAGCGAATATCGCATCAGCGACGCGGCCGACATCGACCTCGATGCCCTGGGTACTGTGCACATCGAGCAGATGACGGTGGAAGTGATCGATCCGGTTTTTGACTACGCTGAGCTGATGCAGCAGCTGTTCGACTTCGACGCGATCCGCGCCCTGTTTGCAGGCGGCCTGCGCATCTGCTTTGACGGCATGCACGCCGTTTCCGGCCCGTATGCGACGGCCATCCTGGAAGGCATGCTGGGCGCACCCAAGGGCAGCGTCATCAACGGCGTGCCCCTGGAAGACTTCGGCGGCGGCCACCCCGACCCGAACCCCGTCAACGCGCAGGAATTGATCGCCATCATGGCCGCTGAGGATGCCCCCGACTTCGGCGCCGCCTCGGATGGCGACGGCGACCGTAACATGATCGTCGGCCGGCGCTTCGACGTCACGCCGTCGGACAGCCTGGCCATCCTGGCTGCCAACGCCGGCGTGGCGCCCGGCTACCGTGAGGGCTTGAAGGGCATCGCCCGTTCCATGCCGACGTCGGGTGCGGCCGACAGGGTCGCTGCGGCGCTGGGCATCCCGTGCTACGAGACGCCGACGGGTTGGAAATTCTTCGGCACCCTGCTCGACGCCGGCATGGCCACCCTGTGCGGCGAGGAAAGCTACGGCACGGGCTCGAACCACGTGCGCGAAAAGGATGGCCTGTGGGCCGTCTTGTTCTGGCTCAACCTGCTGGCAGAGAAAAAACAATCGGTGGAAGACATCGTGCGCGCGCACTGGGCCACGTATGGCCGCAACTACTATTCGCGCCACGATTACGAAGACATCGACAGCGCCGCCGCGGCGCAGCTGATGGAAGCCGTGCGCGGCCAGCTGGCCGCCTTGCCGGGCCAGGTGTTCGCTGGCTACACGGTGGCGCTGGCCGACGATTTCAGCTACACGGACCCCGTCGATGGTTCCGTGGCGACGCAGCAGGGCATCCGCATCATCATGACGGATGGCGCGCGCGTCGTGCTGCGCCTGTCAGGCACGGGCACCGAGGGCGCCACCCTGCGCCTGTACCTGGAGCGCTATGAGGCCGATCCGGCGCAACATGGCATCCCGACCCAGGAGGCGCTGGCGGGACTGATCGCCGTGGCCGAGCAACTGGCGCAGATCCGCGCACGCACGGGGCGCGATGCGCCGACGGTGACGACCTGACAAGGACAGGCAAAAAAAAGTGCCCACGATGTTCTGTGGGCGCTCTTCATTTCAGCTTACTTGTACATCATGCCTTGCCCGGCACGGCGGCCTGGCGGTAGTTGTCGACCATCTTGTAGTTGCGTGCATACAGGCCGAAGGCCAGCATGGCGACGGCGGCAAAGGCGGCGAAGAAGAACATCTGGAAGGCCGTCACACTGATGCCGCTTTGGCCGATCTTGCTGATCACGCCTTCGTTCATCACGCTCTTGTTGACGATCAGTACCCACAGGTTGCCCACCGTGGTCGACAGATTCCAGAAGCTCATGATGGCGCCCTTCATCGATGCCGGCGCCTGGCTGTAGGCAAACTCCAGGCCCGTGGCCGACACCAGTACTTCGCCCAGGGTCAGCAGCGCGTAGGGCAGGATCTGCCAGAAGATCGATACGGAGTTACCGCTGTCGAGTGCCAGTTGCAGCATACCGATGACGATCCACGACAGCGAGGAAAAGCCGATGCCGGCCGTCATGCGGCGCAACGCCGTCGGCTGCCAGCCAAAGCGCTGCAGACTCGGGTACAGCACCAGGTTATTGAACGGGATCAGCAGCATTACCAGCAACGGGTTGAGCGCCTGCATCTGCGATGGCAGGAAGCCTTCCGGCTTGGTCATCGATTCGGCCTGCACGATCCAGGTCGAGGCCTTCTGGTCGAACAGCGAGAAGAAGGGCGTGACGAGGGCGAAGATGACGAGGATGCGCAGGACCGAGCGCACGCCTTCGACGGCATCATCCGGGTGGATGCCGCGCGCGCGTTCCAGCTGCATGGCCGTGCCGATGCTGCCGAAGGCCAGCAGCAAGACCAGCGCGGTACATGCTGCAATCACGAAGCCCCATTCGGGAATGCTGTAGAACGCATACAGGGCGCCGATCACGCCGACGTAGGCTACATACAGGCCGGGGCGCGAACCGCCGTCGACACGGGCCAGCAGGGCCGTGCGGGCCACGCGGGTAAATGAGTCGGGATTCGGCGGCGCCGGCGGCACGTGCACGTATTTCTTGGCGCCCATCCAGAAGACCATGGTGGCGGCCAACATCATCAGGCCGGGGATGCCGAAAGCGATCGACGGACCGTAATCGCGCAGGAACATCGGCATCAGCCAAGACGCGAAGAAGGAGCCGAAGTTGATGATCCAGTAAAACAGCTCGAAGACCAGCTTGGCCTTGTGCTTGTTGGTCTGGTCGAACTGGTCGCCGACGAACGAGGCGACAAGGGGCTTGATGCCGCCGGAGCCGAAGGCGATCAGGAACAGGCCGAAATAGAAGCCCTTGACATTGTTCTCGAAAATGGCCAGCGAGGCATGCCCGGCGCAATACACGAGGCTGAGCCAGAAGATGGTGTTGTATTTGCCAAAGAAGCGGTCGGCCAGCCAGCCGCCCAGCAGCGGGAAGAAATACACGCCGATGACGAAGGTGTGGAACACGTGCTTGGCTTCGCCCGTGCGCTGCTCGGCCGGAAGCTGCAGCAACAGGGTGCTGATCAGGAAAACGGTCAGGATATTGCGCATGCCATAAAAGCTGAAGCGTTCGCAGCCTTCGTTGGCAATGATGTACGGTATTTGCCGGGGCATTTTGCCCGTGGCGGTTTGTGTCTCGGCCGATGACATTGGCTCTCCCCAAGTTTTTTTTGTAAGCCGCGATGCTAAGGCCTGTCGCGTTTGCTTGCAACAGAAAAAACGGCCTGTCCGCTATTTCGCAGGGATTTGTAAGGTATTGATTTTCATAAAGACATTACTTTCGGCACTTGGGCTTGCACTTGCACTGGCACTTGCACGCGCCGGGCGGGGCAGCAACAGCTGCAGTGGCAGCATGCCCTCCGCTGCGGGACCGTCCGCCAGGGTAAAACCGCAGCCCAGGTAGAGGGTCAATGCCGCGTGATTATCCTGCGCCACGGCCAGGCGCACGCAGCCCAGCTCGGGAATGGCGCAGGCATGGTCGATGGCCGCCTGCACCAGTTGCCGTGCCGCGCCGCGTCCACGCGCCTGGGGCGCCACATACAAGCCCCACAGGCTGGCCTTGTCATGCACGACGGCGATTGGTTCGCGGCGCAGGCCGGCAATGGCGATCAATTGTTCTTCGTTGAAAACGCCAAATATTATTTGGTGCGACGTGGCGCGCAAGCGCTGGGCTATGTGTGCCAGCGGCAAGCCGCTTTCCGCTGCGTGTGTGGTGCAGAAGGCGGCGGGCAGTTCGGCGATGCCGGCCAGGCGCAGCGCGCGGTAGGCGCTGGCGTCGTCTGGTGTGAGGGGGCGGACAGAGGTGGCGGGCATGTGGACGAGTATCGCGCTTCGATGCCAGAAAGTAAACCTTGCCGTCCACCGCCGCCATCCTTAAGATCTGCCGCATGAAACCTGTACCGAACCCTTCCCCTGATATGTCCGCTGGCGCGGCCCTGACCCCGGCCCGCGAGCGCGCGATGCTGTGGCTGCTTGCGCTGACGCAATTTACCGTCAGCATGGATTTCATGCTGATGATGCCGCTGGCACCCCAGCTGATGCAGGCGTTCGCCATCGGCCCGGCTGCCGTCTCGGGCGCCGTCTCGGCTTACGCCTGGTGCGCGGGCCTGTCCGGCTTGCTGGCGGCCACGTATATCGACCGCTTCGACCGCAAGAAGCTGCTGTTGACCATGTTTTTCCTGTTTAGCGTGTCGAACCTGGCTTGCGCGCTGGCGCCGAACTTCCATGTGCTGCTGTGGTCGCGCGCGTTTGCGGGGCTGGCGGGTGGCGTGCTGGGCGCGGCGCCGCAGGGCGCGCCGGCATAGGAGAATTACTGGGTGGCGATGCGCTGCATGGGCGCGTTGTCCTTGCGCCATTGTTCCAGGCTGATCAGCTCACCTGTGGCGATGTCGTCGACGAGAATGCGCTTGCCGTCGGGCGTGACGACAAAGCTTTCCCAGCGGTGGGCCGCGTCCGGCGTGCTTTCGAAAAAGCTCAGCTGATAGCCTGCGACCCCATCCACCAGACGCGTCTCGGGCGACGTTTCCATCACGGCGCCATGGGCGCGGCCACCCGACGCTTTTTCGATATGCGCCGACCATGCCTTGATTTCCGGCAACGCCATCAGCGCATCGACGGCGCGCGCGTTCTGTTCCTGCGCCGCCTGGTTGCTCACGGCCGGGGCATTGCCAGCGTGTGGCGCGGACTGCTGGTGCAGATAGAAAGCGACTAGCCCGGCGGTCAGCAAGCCTGCCAGGATGCCGGCGATGATGGTGGTTTTGGAAGAAGAGGCGCGTGGCGGCATGATGGTGGCGTGAGAAAGAAGGACGATGGCGGCCATGCTAAAGCAAAATGCGCAGGTGGGCAATCGCCGGGCTTGCTGAAAAGTCAGGCGAAAAAAAAGCCAGCTTCCGTAGAAGCCAGCTTTCGGGGTTGCCGGGCTGGGGCAAACAGCTTTTGCTCTGCCTGTCCTGGCCCGGCGTGTGCGGCCGCGCGCGCCGTCGGCGCGGGGCCGCAGGGCTTACATCATGCCGTCCATGCCACCCATGCCGCCCATACCACCCATGCCGCCGCCCATGCCGCCGCCTGCTTTGTCGTCGGCGATTTCGCAGACCATGCAGTCGGTTGTCAGCATCAGCGAAGCGATCGAAGCGGCGTTTTGCAGCGCCGAACGGGTCACTTTGGCTGGGTCCAGGACACCCATTTCAACCATGTCGCCATACGTGCCGTTGGCAGCGTTGTAGCCGTAGTTGCCCGTGCCAGCCAGTACGGCTGCCACGACGACCGAAGCTTCTTCGCCAGCGTTTTGCACGATCATGCGCAGTGGCTCTTCCATTGCGCGCAGGACGATCTTGATACCAGCATCTTGATCAGGATTGTCGCCCTTGACCGTGATGTTGGCGCGTGCGCGCAGCAGGGCTACGCCGCCGCCAGGCACGATGCCTTCTTCCACGGCAGCGCGGGTGGCGTGCAGTGCATCTTCAACGCGGGCTTTCTTTTCTTTCATTTCGACTTCGGTGGCTGCGCCAACCTTGATCACGGCAACGCCGCCAGCCAGTTTGGCTA
Organism: Janthinobacterium sp. ROICE36; assembly: GCF_002869965.1. Classification (GTDB taxonomy): domain Bacteria; phylum Pseudomonadota; class Gammaproteobacteria; order Burkholderiales; family Burkholderiaceae_D; genus Janthinobacterium. The sequence continues at coordinate 83,962 of NZ_PEBS01000009.1, read as the reverse complement.
CGCGCTCTTGCAGTTTTTCACGGTCGTAGTCCGAGGTCGCTTCTTCGATCTGTACACGCACTTGTTTCACGCGTGCTTCGATCGAGGCAGCTTCGCCGGCGCCATCGATGACGATGGTGTTTTCCTTGCCCACTTCGATGCGTTTCGCTTGGCCCAGTTCGGCCAGGGTCACTTTTTCCAGGGTCAGGCCGACTTCTTCAGCGATCACTTGGCCGCCGGTCAGGACAGCGATGTCTTCCAGCATGGCTTTGCGGCGGTCGCCGAAGCCAGGTGCTTTCACTGCGCACGTTTTCAGGATGCCGCGGATGTTGTTCACAACCAGGGTGGCCAGCGCTTCGCCTTCGATGTCTTCTGCGATGATCAGCAGTGGACGGCCAGCTTTGGCGACTTGTTCCAGTATTGGCAGCAGGTCACGGATGTTCGAGATTTTCTTGTCGCACAGCAGGACGAATGGGCTATCCAGTACGGCAACTTGTTTCTCTGGGTTGTTGATGAAGTATGGCGACAGGTAGCCGCGGTCGAACTGCATGCCTTCAACGATGTCCAGCTCGTCGTTCAGCGACTTGCCGTCTTCCACGGTGATGACGCCTTCTTTACCGACTTTTTCCATCGCTTCAGCGATACGCTCGCCGATCGAGTAGTCCGAGTTCGCCGAGATCGCGCCAACTTGGGCGATTTCTTTGGTCGTGGTGCAAGGACGGGCGATTTTCGCCAGTTCTTCGACGGTCGCAGCAACGGCTTTGTCGATACCGCGCTTCAGGTCCATCGGGTTCATGCCGGCGGCAACGAACTTCATGCCTTCGCGCACGATGGCTTGTGCCAGCACGGTCGCGGTGGTGGTACCGTCGCCGGCGTTGTCGCTGGTGCGGGAAGCAACTTCCTTGACCATTTGCGCGCCCATGTTCATGAGCTTGTCTTTGAGTTCAACTTCTTTCGCTACCGATACACCATCCTTGGTGACGGTAGGGGCGCCGAACGAGCGCTCCAGGACGACGTTGCGGCCTTTCGGGCCCAGCGTTACTTTGACTGCGTTGGCGAGGATGTTGACGCCTTCGACCATCTTGGCGCGCGCTGCGTCGCCGAATACTACTTCTTTAGCTGCCATGTTCAATTCTCCTGAGTTTCGGGATGTATCTGTCTATAACGTGGAAACAATTACTTGACGACGATCGCCATGATGTCTTCTTCGCGCATGACCAGCAGCTCATCGCCGTCAACTTTGACGGTTTGGCCGGCGTACTTGCCGAACAGGACGCGGTCGCCCACTTTGACATCCAGAGGACGGACTTTGCCGTCGTCGAGAATCTTGCCATTGCCTACGGCAAGGACTTCGCCTTGATCCGGTTTTTCAGCAGCTGCATCAGGAATGATGAGGCCGGACGCAGTTTTGGTTTCCTGGTCGAGGCGTTTGACGATGACGCGATCGTTCAATGGGCGCAGATTCATACAAAACTCCTTAAAGTTCAATGGATAAGTGTTGCTAAATGAATACATATCCGGCACAGCGCCAGACATGCTTTCAGTGACCGCCGTTGAAAGCAGCCCGCAACGGTCAAGCAAACCCCCTGTCATTCTGTCCTTGCCTGTCTCCGGCAGTGGTGTGCATCGCGGCGTCGCCCGCCGCGTAGCGTTCCCTGCAGTGGTCTGGCAAGCACCATCAGTCCTGAGGATTGCTACGAAAGAGTTTGTTAGCACTCTCTACTAACGAGTGCTAATTATAGGGACGGTATGGGTCAACTTCAAGGGCTTATTCACGAGGAATATATACATACATGATAAGCAGAGCCTGCATCTGCACAGGGTTTGCGCCAGCACAAGCCGCGTTCCCGGGCGTCAGCAACAGCAGCGACTCTAGCATGCCGTCCGGAGAGAGGGCGTTCCGGTACGCATGGGTAACAGAGTTTCACTATGAAATTTGATAAGATGATTGCAATTGCATATCAATATCGCCACCTATCACCACATGCGCCAGAAAGAACACCATGCCATTTCCTGTTCCCCATTCCGCCCTGCGCTTGCTGGGCGCCACCGTCATCGGTCTCGCCTGCCTGGGCAATGCGGCCGCGCAAACACCCACCATCGTCGACGAGATCACCGTGGCGACCCTGACGCCGCTGGAAAAGACGATGCTGCTCAATGACTTGTTCAATGACTTGAACAAGGATGACGACGACCAGGAAGCGCACGTATGGGACAACGGCGGCGACAACGGCGTGCTGGTGAAGGTCACGTATAACTTCAGCAACTCCGGCATGACAGAGCACAGCCTGAAGGCACACGTCTGCCGTGACCTGAAATTCGTCGTCAAGGCGGGCGACAGGTCGCAGGACCTGAGTCGCCGCACCTGTTCGCAGAACAGCGGCAACTGGGATGTGCAGGGCAAGGACCCGGCGCCCGTCGTGTATCCGCCTTTCTTGTCGGATGTCACCATCGCCAGGCTGAATGCGAAGGAACAGAAAGCCTTGCTGACGGCCGCCGTGCGCACCTTGAAAGATGAAGAGGATGGCAAGAGCCGTGAGTGGAGCAACAAGGGCTTGGGCAATGCCGTTCCCTTGCGCGTCACCTTGACGCCATCCGACACGGGCACCAAGCCCGGTAGTTTTACCACGTGCCGCAACTTGACGATGGTGCTTGATGGCAAGAGCGGCAAGCAGGAATTGACGCGCCGTTCGTGCGAGAATCGCTATGGTGTCCTGGACATTCAACCGGACTACGTAGCGCCCCGCTAGACGGGCCGGCGGCACGTCGGCAAGCGCGTGATGGCGATAAAAAGCGTGTATTTCATGGCAAAGCCCTGCATTGATGTAAATATGTGTGACAGCGGCGTGATTCGATTGACGCCCATGGAGCGTCCGCCCTATAGTGGCGGGATGATTTCCGAATTCAACGAATTATCCGACAAGATAGGCCTTCTGGCCGAAATGACCCATGCGCTGCGCCGTGAAAACGCGCAATTGCGCAAGGACAATGCCGCGCTGGCCGCCGATAACGCCCTGTATGTGCAACGCATGCGCGAGGCGCAGGAGCGGGTGGAAGCGTTGCTGGAAAAAATTCCCGAACTGGTGCAAGCTGGCCTGGAGCAAGCCGCTTCGGAAGCGGGCGCCTATAGTGCCGAGAACGAGAAGGAAGCGTAATGCCGCGTGTCGATGTCAATATCATGGGCCAGTCCTACAGCATGGTGTGTCGCGACGGCGAAGAGCGCGCGCTGCGCGAAGCGGCGCTCTATCTCGATAGCAAAATGAAAGCCATCCGCGACGCGGGCAAGGTCAAGGGCAATGACCGCATCGCCGTGCTGGCCGCCCTGGGCGTGGCCGCAGAATTCCTTTCCGTGAAGTCGCCGCAAGGCCCGCTGTCGGAATTGACGATACTGGAAGTGAAGCAAAAGATATCGGCCATGCACACGGTCCTGGATAGCGCATTGACGCCCCAGGAAAACCTTTTTTAAGCGCATACGCGACGATTTGTCTTTGCGATGCGCGATCAAAGGAGTAAACTTGGGTCTACCCTGCGGTGTTCGCGATTGCCATATATTCCTTGAACCATTTATGCGCATCGGTTGCGAATTTTGTTTGATGGGAGTGAGCGTCGCTCGTTCGACGAACCCGAAATTGAACTAACGTGACCACCTTGAACCGTTTGGTTCGGGATGCCGGCATAGCGGCACAGGCGGGGCCCAATTTGCAGTACATTTGTAGTACAACTGAAAACGGTTGCAGCTTTGATGCGCAACCGTTTTTTTACGTCTGTCGCTATGACACGGAGTCCAGATGAAACAATATTGGCTGATGAAATCCGAACCCGATGAAGTGAGCATCGACGACCTGATGGCAGCGCCGCAGCACACCATGCCGTGGTTCGGCGTGCGCAACTACCAGGCGCGCAACTTCATGCGCGATGGCATGCAGCCTGGCGATGGCGTGCTGTTTTATCACTCCAGTTGCCAGCAGCCGGGCGTGGCGGGCGTGGCGGAAGTGGCCAGCGGTGCGTATCCCGATCACAGCCAGTTTGAAGAAGGCGGCAAGTATTTCGATGCCAAGGCCACGCCTGAGCAGCCGCGCTGGATCAGCGTCGACGTGCGCGGCCTGAAGAAGACGGTGCTGCTGCCGCTGTCCGAGATGCGCCAGATGCCGGAGCTGGAAGACATGCTGTTGCTCAAGAAGGGCAGCCGTTTGTCGATCACGCCCGTGACGCCGGCGCAATGGGAAGTTATTACCGGCAAGCTGGCAAGCTAGCCCTCGACCCGGTTGCGGCCATTCTGCTTGGCCCGGTACAGGGCCTGATCTGCGGCGGCCAGCAATGGTGCCGGCGTCTGTCCTGCGTCATTCAATGCCAGGCCGATGCTGGCCGTCACCAGGCCGCCGCGCGACGGCGCGTGGACGATGGCGGCAGCGGCGATCGCTTGCTGCATCTTGTGCGCCACCGCCAAGGCGCCCGCGCGGTCGGTGGCGGGCAGGATGGCGGCAAACTCCTCGCCGCCGAAGCGGGCCGACAGGTCGCTGGCGCGCGGCAGCGCTGAATGCAGGGCCGCCGCGATCTGCACCAGGCAGGAGTCGCCATACGGATGGCCGAAGGCATCGTTGAGGCTTTTGAAAAAATCGATATCGATGATCAGCAACGCCAGCGGCTTGTTATCGCGCGTGGCGCGCTGCCACTCCAGCTGCAGGGTCTGGTCGAAGCAGCGCCGGTTGGCGATGCCTGTCAAGCCATCCGTCAGCGACAGCTTTTCCAGCTTGTCGTGGGCTGCGCGCAGTGCGCGTTCGCTTTGCATGTAGCGGCTTTGCAGGGTGGCCGAGCGCAGCGCGTGGACCAGCAGCGCGACAAATAGCGACGCCGCTGCCAGGTAAAAATGCGTGCGCATGACGGCAAAGCCCAATCCCAGCAAGGCGGCCGTAAAGAAGATGGGACTGAAGTTGTCGATCAGCAGGGTCAGCTTTTGCGGGACGCGCTGCGCCGGTGTACTTGCCATCCCGGCCTGCGCCGCCGGGACGCGTGTGGTGAGCAGCACCAGCAGCAGGAACGGCAGGCCCGGCAGCACCTCGCTCCATGGTTCCGTCACGCCCTGCAAGGTCAGGTAGTTATACGCGCCCGCGCAGCCTGCATAGCACCATAAGAACATCGTCAGCAGCAGGGGCGCGCCATACATGAAATAGGCGAAATCGGAAAAATACGTGGCGTCCGATGCCACCTGGCCACTCAGGTCTTGCCAGGACGACAGTAACATGCCCGTACTCCAGAACAGCATGGCCACGGCAAACAGGGTCCAGCCTGTTCTGGCGGCGCCTGCCGCGCTGACATAGGCGCAGCGGCAACAGGCGGCCAGCGCCAGCAGGGGCGAGACAATGCTGAACGCATAGCTCACCCAGGGCGCACGCGTGCCAGCGCAGGCCGTCAAGGCCAGCTGGGCCAGCACATAACAGGCGCCCAGCGCGATCCAGCATCTCAGTTTTCGCCCGGTGGGCGGCATGGCAAGGCACTCCCCGGTGGCATCGGTATCGTGGCGTCGTGGCATGCCCTGGTCTGGCGGCACGTTAAAACGATGATACCCAGATGTCAACAGCAAGTCTATTCCGCAAGGAAACGTCGTTGCTTTAAGGGAAGTGTTGCCAGGGGAGGGGATGGCGCGCCTGCCTGGCGCACCATCGGGGGGGGGGGCTGCGGTGTCAGGTGTTGGCCGGGCGGGCCTTGGTGGGCGGCGTGCCCGTCACCTGGCTTTTATACGCCCACACCAGCAGCGCGATGGCGCCGACGATCATCGGCAGCGACAGCATCTGGCCCGATGTGATCGGCACGCCCAGCCACACGACTTCCCAGTCCGGCGTGCGGAAGTATTCCGTGAAGAAGCGGGCGCAGCCGTACAGCAGGGTGAACATGGCACCCACGGCCATGCGCGGGCGCTGCTTGCGCGCATACAGCCATAGGATGATGAAGACCAAAATGCCGTCGATCAGCATCTGGTAAAGGGGCGACGGGTGCACGGGATAGGGAATGCCCGGCCATTGCATGGCCCAAGGCAAGCTCTCCGGCGCGATGCGGCCCGGCAGTTCGGCATTGATGAAGTTGCCCAGGCGGCCGGCGGCATAACCGAGCGGCACCAGCGGCGCGATGAAGTCGAGCACGTCGAACAGGTTGCGGCCCGCCTTGCGGCTCCACACATACATGGCCAGGATGACGCCGAGGAAGCCGCCATGGAAGGACATGCCGCCATGCCAGACCATGAAGATTTCCAGCGGATTGTGCATAAAGTATTCGGGGCGGTAGAACAGCACTTCGCCCAGGCGTCCGCCGACCACCACGCCCAGCATGCCGTAGAACAGCATGTCGTCGAGGTCTTCCTTCTTCCAGCCCAGCACGGCGATGTGCGGCTGCTTGATGCGCACGCGGCCCAGGATAATGAACAGGGCGAAGGCCAGCACGTACATCAGACCGTACCAGTGCACGGCGAGCGGGCCGATCTGGATGGCAATCGGGTCGGGCATCGGGTGTATCAGCATGGGGTTTCTTTCTTTGTTTAAAGCCAAGGTTGCGTAGTATGGCGGCGCCAGCGGTTTTTTGCCTTAGCGGCCACTTAATTTAAGGGGCAGTAGCGCTGATCTGCTTGCGCAGCAGCGCCAGGAAACCCTGCAGCACGGTGGACGGATTGTCGCGGCGCCAGGCCAGGCCCGTTTCCACCAGGGGCGTGGCATCCTGCAGCGGCCTGTATTCTACGCCGGGGCGCATCAGATTCGATACCGATTGTGGCACAAGCGCGATGCCCATGCCAGCCGAGACGAGGCTGACGATGGTTTGCATCTGGATCGCTTCCTGGCCGATCTGCGGCGTGATGCCGGCCGCGCGGAACACGCCGAGTATCGCGTCGTGCAGGGCGGGCGATATCGCGCGCGGGAAAATGATCAAAGGCAGGGGCGGCAGGTCGCGCAGGCGCACGGGCCCCGGCGCGTTCAAGATGTCGAGGCCGGAGGGCGCGGCCAGCACCAGCGTTTCGGTCAGCACGGGCAGGTAATCGAGCTCTCCTTTCGCCTTCTCGGGCAGGGGCGGGATCAACAGGCCCGCATCCGTGCGCCCGGCCAGCAATTCATCGAGCTGCAAGTCGGACGTGGCTTCCTGCAACTGGATCTGCACTTGCGGATAGGCAGTCAGATAGGCGCGCAGCAATGGCGGCAGCACGCTGTAATCGGCCGAGGAGACAAACGCCAGGCTCAAACGCCCCGCCTCGCCCTGCGCGGCCCGCCGTACCAGCGCGGGCAGATCGAGCGCCTGCGCCAGCAGCCGGCGCGCCTCGGGCAGCAGGGCGCTGCCTGCCGGCGTCAGCTGCACTTCGCGGCGCGTGCGCAGGAACAGGGGCGCGCCCAGCAACTCTTCCAGGGCCATGATGGTTTGCGACAGGGGCGGCTGCGTCATGTGCAGGCGCGCGGCGGCGCGGCCGAAGTGCAATTCCTCGGCGACGGTGACGAAGTAGCGCAGCTGGCGCAGCTCAAGATTCATATGTGTTTCCATGTGGAATAAGTTCTGTGATATGTAAAACGAATCACAGACACGTGCATCATATATTTGACAGTGGGGCGCGCGCAAGGCAATCTGGCGTATCCCCACTGCATGCAGGGTTTTGTTGAAAATCCGCGCAGTCAGGCATTATTCATTTCTCGGAAAGTCTCCATCATGCCGCAATACCGCTCCCGCACCACCACCCACGGCCGCAACATGGCTGGCGCCCGCGCCCTGTGGCGCGCCACCGGCATGAAGGATGGCGACTTCGACAAGCCGATCATCGCCGTCGTCAACTCGTTCACCCAATTCGTGCCCGGCCACGTGCACCTGAAAGACCTGGGGCAGATGGTGGCGCGCGAAATCGAGGCGGCCGGTGGCGTGGCCAAGGAATTCAACACCATCGCCGTCGATGACGGCATCGCCATGGGCCACGGCGGCATGCTGTATTCGCTGCCATCGCGCGACCTGATCGCCGACTCCGTCGAATACATGGTCAACGCCCACTGCGCCGACGCCATGGTGTGCATCTCGAACTGCGACAAGATCACGCCGGGCATGCTGATGGCCGCCATGCGCATCAACATCCCCGTCGTTTTCATTTCAGGCGGGCCGATGGAAGCGGGCAAGGTCGTCAAGGTTGTCAACGGCACGCAGAAGATCATCAAGCTCGATCTGGTCGACGCCATGATCAAGGCGGGCGACAGCAGCGTCTCCGACGCCGATGTGGCGGAAATCGAGCGTTCGGCCTGTCCGACCTGCGGTTCCTGCTCCGGCATGTTTACGGCCAATTCGATGAATTGCCTGACCGAGGCGCTGGGCCTGGCCCTGCCCGGCAACGGCACCATCCTGGCCACGCATTCGGACCGCCAGCAACTGTTCCTGCGCGCGGGCCGCCTGATCGTCGAACTGGCCAAGCGCCACTACGAGCAGGACGATTACTCGGTGCTGCCGCGCTCCATCGCCACCAAGGCCGCATTTGAAAACGCCATGGCGCTCGACGTCTCCATGGGCGGCTCGACGAATACCGTGCTGCACCTGCTGGCCGCCGCGCACGAGGCGGAAGTGGAATTCACCATGGCCGACATCGACCGCATCTCGCGCAAGGTGCCCTGCCTGTGCAAGGTGGCGCCGATGACGGACAAATACCATATCGAAGACGTGCACCGCGCGGGCGGCATCGTGGGCATCCTGGGCGAACTGGCGCGCGCCGGCCTGCTCAACACGACTTTGCCGACCATCCACGCGCCGACCCTGGCCGACGCCATCGCGCAAAACGACATCATGTGCACGGACAACCCTGCCGTGCATGAACTGTTCCGCGCCGCACCGGGCGGCGTGCCGACGCAGATGGCATTCTCGCAGTCGGAGCGCTTCGCTGCCGTCGACACGGACCGCAGCACCGGCTGCATCCGCGACAAGGCGCATGCGTATTCGCAGGATGGCGGCCTGGCCGTCTTGTACGGCAACCTGGCCGAGAAGGGCTGCATCGTCAAGACGGCCGGCGTCGATGACAGTATTTTGAAATTCTCCGGCAAGGCGCGCGTGTTTGAAAGCCAGGACGCGGCCGTCGCGGCGATCCTGGAAGACACCGTGCATGAAGGCGACGTCGTCATCATCCGCTACGAAGGCCCGAAAGGCGGCCCCGGCATGCAGGAAATGCTGTATCCGACCTCGTACATCAAATCGAAGGGCCTGGGCAAGGCGTGCGCGCTGTTCACGGACGGGCGTTTCTCGGGCGGTTCCTCGGGCCTGGTGATCGGCCACGCCTCGCCGGAAGCGGCCGAAGGGGGTGCCATCGGCTTGGTGGAGGAGGGCGACTTCATCGACATCGACATCCCCGAGCGCAGCATCAACCTGCGCGTGACGGATGCGCAGCTGGCCGCGCGCCGCGTCGCCATGGAAGCGAAGGGCGATTGCGCCTGGCTGCCCGTCAACCGCGAGCGCTACGTGTCGCAGGCGCTGCAGGCATATGCGGCGCTGACGACGTCGGCCGACCGCGGCGCCGTGCGTGATCTCTCCCAACTGAAGAAACGCTGATTTGTTGCATAAGTGCGACGGCCGGCTCCGTTTGAGCGTGCGGGGCCGCCTGTCGTTACATCGCCTTACAAACAACATGGTCATGCGTGCGCAGATGGGGCAGAATATGAGTGCCTAATCGTTACTATATTGCGTTACTACATTGAAACGCTTGATCTGGGCTCGTGGTGCATCTGCGGAAACACAGTAAAATGCCGCAGGAAGTAACTTTGGAGAAAAGACAATGAAACGTTTTATGTTGGTGAGTGTATTGACCGTATCGGCTCTGGCATCGCAAGCAGCGTTGGCCAATCCGGACCTGGCGAAAGCAAAAAACTGCATGGCTTGCCACGCGGTGAGCACGAAGCTGGTGGGTCCTGCGTATAAAGACGTGGCGGCCAAGTATGCCGGCCAAAAAGACGCGGAAGCCAAGCTCGTGGCGAAAGTCATGAAGGGCGGTTCCGGCACCTGGGGCGCGATCCCGATGCCAGCCAACCCGCAAGTGAGCGAGGCGGAAGCCCACACCCTGGTTAAATGGGTACTGGCACAGAAATAATCTGTGCCGCAGTAGCTGCAATTAGCGCGCCGGCAATCCCGGCGCATTTTTTTTGCCCGCTGCCTGCAAATTCCCCATGCTTTCCAGGGTAGCCCGCACCGCTTCATCGAGCGGTGTATGCGGCTCCTGGCCCAGCACGGCCAGCAGTTGCGCATTGTCCATCCGCAGCGGGGTTTGCCACAAATAGCGCATCTCGCGCATTTCACGCAGGGTCGCCACGAACGGCGACGCCAGCGTCACCAGCCACCAGGGAAAGCGCCGGATGAGCGGTGGCGCACCCGTGGCCTGTTTCACCACGCGGGCAATCGCCGCCGTCATTTGTCGGCCGTCGTGGTCCCAGTGGCCGGCCATGTGAAAGCGCGCAAACGCGGGCAAGGTGGCGCGCATGGCCAGCAGCTGCAGCATCGTGCGCGCCACGTCGGGCAGATAGGACCACTGGTGGCCCACGCCGGACGCGCCCGGATACAGCACGCTGCGCACGCTCTGGCCCCGTTTCACCAGGCCCTGCGAAAACCAGTTGTTGCCGGCGCGCGGGCCGAAGAAGTCGCCCGCGCGCACGATCAGCACCCGCGTGCCCTGTGTGCTGGCCCGTTCCAGGCGTGCTTCCAGTTCCACGCGGATGGCGCCCTTGCGCGTTTGCGGGTGCTGCGGCGCGTCTTCGGCCAGCAGGGGGAAGGCATCGGGGCCAAAGTTGTACACGGTGCCAGGCAGCACGATGGTGGCGCCTTCGGCGATGGCGGCCGCGATGGTGTTGTCGAGCATGGGCAACACCAGCCGGCCCCATTGGCGGTAGCCGGGCGGGTTGACGGCGTGCACGATGACGGCGCAGCCTTTGGCGGCGGCCAGCACGTCCGCGCGCGACAGCGCGTCGCCGCGCAGCCATTCGACGTTATCTCCCCGTGGCGATGGCGTTGCTCCCCGCGTCAAGGCGCGCACCTGCCAGCCCGCCGCCGCCAACTGGCGCAGCATCTCGCCGCCGATGCCGCCCGTGGCGCCCAGTACCAATGCCGTTTTGTCCATATTGTCCTCCGTGTGGTTGATAGCGCCAGTATCTGCCGCGCATGGCTAATTGGGAATTGACGAACATCGAGTACAGGCTATACATTTATGTATGACTACCTCCATTGCTTGGGAATACTACCGCTCGCTGCTGGCCGTACTGAAGCACGGCTCGCTGTCCGGCGCGGCCCGCGCGCTGGGCATCACACAGCCCACCGTCGGCCGGCATATCGCCGCGCTGGAGCAGGCGCTGGGCGCGACCCTGTTTACCCGTTCCCAGTCGGGCTTGCTGCCCACGCAAGTGGCGTTGGCGCTGCGCCCCCATGCGGAAACCATGGAGCATACGGCGGCCCTGATGCAGCGCGCCGCCAGCAACCAGGGCCAGGGCGTGGTCGGCGTCGTGCGCATCGCCGCCAGCGAGGTGGTGGGCGTGGAAGTGCTGCCGCCTATCCTGACCCGATTGGGCGCGCGCCATCCGGGTTTGAGCATTGAATTGGTATTGAGCAACAAGGTGCAGGATTTGCTGCGCCGGGAAGCGGATATTGCCGTGCGCATGCTGCGCCCGCGTCAGGAGCAGCTGGTGGCACGCAAGGTGGGCGATATCGAACTGGGCCTGCATGCGCATGCGCACTACCTGGCGCGCCATGGCGTGCCGGCAGGATTGCCTGATCTGGCGCAGCATGCCGTCATCGGCTATGACGAAGAAAGTCCCTTCGTGCGCAACGCGGGCGTGGCCTTTCAGGGTTTTGAGCGGAAAAATTTTGCCTGGCGCAGCGACAGCGATCTGGCGCAACTGGCCCTGATACGCGCAGGCGCCGGCATCGGCGTGTGCCAGGCGAGGTTGGCGGCGCGCGACCCGGCCCTGCGGCGCGTGCTGCCGCAAGCATTTTCGCTGCCGATGGAAACCTGGGTCACCATGCATGCAGACTTGCGCGGCAGCTTGCGTTGCCGCGCCACCTTCGACGCGCTGGTCGAAGGCTTGCAGGCTTACATGGCTGAGCAGCGAGAACCGTAGCGAGCGGATGTGAGTTGTGGCTGAGAAGCGCAGCTGTGCGAATGCACAGTGAGCATCGTAGGCCGCAAATCGCGCCGCGCAGTAGGTTCTATTACTTGACGACTTCCATCTTGGTTTTCTTGCCGTCTCGGTAGGTGAACAAGGTCAGCGCGCCATCCTTGATGTCGCCGTTGGCATCGAACGAGATCGGACCCGTCACGCCCTGGTAGTGCACCTTGGCCAGGAACGGCAGGTAGACGGATGGTTTCGACGATTTGGCATCGGCCATGGCGGTGGCCATGGTCATCACGGCATCGTAGACGTACGGCGCGTACAGCTGCACTTCCATATTGTATTTCTGCTTGTAGCGGGCGCGGAAATCGTCCATGCCTTTTTGCTGCGCGCCCGTCACGCCGCCCGCTTCCGCGCAGGTGACCATGTCTTCGCCCACGGCGTCGCCCGCCAGCTTGCCCAGCGGTTCCGTGCACAGGCCGTCGCCGCCCATGAACTTGGCCTTGATGCCCAGCGCCTTCATCTGGCGCAGCATGGGGCCGCCCACGGAATCCATGCCGCCAAAGAAGATCAGGTCGGGATTTTTCGATTTGATGCTGGTCAGGATGGCATTGAAGTCGGTGGCGTTGGCATTGGTAAATTCCTTGCCGACGATTTGCACGCCTGGCGCAGCCTTCTTGGCGCCCTTGACGAACTGTTCCGCCACGCCCTGGCCGTAGGCCGTGCGGTCATCGATGACGGCGATTTTCTTCGCCTGCAGCTTGCCCACGGCATACGCGCCCAAGGTCCCGCCCAGCTTGTTGTCATTGGCCACCACGCGGAAGGCCGTGTTGAATTTTTGCTGGGTATATGTCGGGTTGGTGGCGGCCGGCGAAATCTGCGGAATGCCGGCATTGAAGTAAATGCGCGAGGCGGGAATCGTCGTGCCCGAGTTCAGGTGGCCGACCACGCCGTTGACCTTGGCGTCGACCAGCTTTTGCGCCACGGCCGTGCCCTGCTTGGGATCGGCTGCGTCATCTTCGGACAGCAGCACGAATTTCACGACTTTGCCGTCGATCTTGAAGCCTTTGGCGTTCAAATCCTCGATGGCCATCTTGGCCGCGTTCTCATTATCCTTGCCCAGGTGGGAGCTGGCGCCTGAGACCGGGGCAACATGGCCTATCTTGATGATTTCCTGCGCGCCCGCGTGGCCGGAAAAAGCGAGGGCGAGGGCGAGAGGAAGGACTTTGGTCTTGAGCAGCATAAACATTCTCCAATGGATAAAGATACGGCGGCGTCTCGTGAAACCGCTTCGAATGGCGGTACGTGTGAAGAAAGGTACAACAAAAAACACGCGGCGCAAAGCCGCTTTTGGGGCTTTTCGCATTTTGTCGCAACAATCACCAAAGTGAGGCGCGATGCACCGATTTCGCAGACGCGAGCGCACCAAAGAATGGCGTTGGGAGGGGCGAGGGTGTAGGAATGCTGGCATTAACCCAGCGGCAAGGACTGGGGTCGGACCCTCAGGGTCCGACCCCGGCAATTCGCTGTTAGGGGTAAAAGTGGCCTGATTACTGTGCAGGCGGATGCAAATGTCCCAGTTCATGGCTGACGGCGTGCGCCACGATCTGTTCCAGCGACTGCTGCAAGTCTTCGCGCAATGCGCCGCGCATGCCGATCAGGGCGTTTTGCAGGGCCGTCTGCAAGACGTGGGCGATGCGTTCTTCCAGCAGATGGTCGATCTTGCCTTGCACCTGATGCAGGATGCGCTGCGTCAGTCGCTCTTCGATGGCGTCCCAGTCAGGCTGCACGACGTCCGGTGGCAACTCGACAGCAGGCTCGGCTGGCATGGCGGGCGCCACTTCCGGCCCCAGCAGCACCTCCGTCAGCAGGGGGATGCCCTGGTCGAAAGGCTGTTGGTTCATGTCTTCCCTGCCACGAAGTGGGTCGGTTGCACGTCTTGCTGGCGGTAATGCAGGAAGCGCTGGCGGCCTGCCTGCGCATCTTGCTCATCCATGGAAACGATTTCAAAGACGCGCTGGAACTGCGCGTAATTGGCGGGCGGCAACTGTGACAGGTTGACAAGGATGTCGTGGTGCGGCAGCTCGGCCGTTTCGTCATCGGTCAGGATGATGGGCGTTTGCGCCGCCAGCGGGTCGCCGGCCAGCACGTGCGGCAGGAAATCCGTGGCGGAAATGGTCCACATGGCGCGGTTCAAGGCGTCGAGCTGGGCGCTGTCGGCCGCCAGCACGACGACCTTGTTGCCCGCCATATAGGCCTTGCGCGCCAGGCGGCAGGCATACGCCAGCTTGTCGGGTACGTTGCTGTGAAAATCGACGCGGCTCATGGCGAACTCAGGCTGCCATGCCGCTGTGGCGCAGCAGGGCGTCGATTGACGGTTCGCGGCCGCGGAAGGCCGTGAACGATTCCAGCGCGGGGCGCGATCCGCCGACGGACAGGATTTCCTGCAGGTAACGCTTGCCTGCCTCGATGGTGGCGGCCGGCCCCAGCGCGCGGGCTTCTTCGAAGGCTGCATAGGCGTCGGCGGACAGTACTTCGGCCCATTTGTAGCTGTAGTAGCCTGCCGCGTAGCCGCCAGCAAAGATATGCCCGAAGGCATTCTGGAAGCGGTTGAACGGGGGCGGGATGAGCAGCGAAAACTTGGCGCGCACGCCGTCGATCAGCTGCTGCACGCTCTGGCCCGTGCTGGCATCGTAGTCATAGTGCAAATGCATGTCGAGCAAGGAGAACTCCACCTGGCGCAAGGTTTGCAAGCCGGACTGGAAATTCTTGGCCGCCAGCATCTTGTCGTACAGCGCGCGCGGCAGCGGCTCGCCCGTGACGGCATGTGCCGTCATGTGTTCGAGTACTTCCCATTCCCAGCAGAAGTTTTCCATGAATTGCGATGGCAGTTCCACGGCATCCCATTCGACGCCGGCAATGCCGGACACGCCCAGCTCGTCGACGACCGTCAGCATATGGTGCAGTCCGTGGCCGAATTCGTGGAACAGGGTGATCACTTCATCGTGCGTAAACAGGGCCGGTTGGGTCGTGCCGTCGAGCACGGCCGGCTGCGTGAAGTTGCAGGTCAGATAAGCGATCGGCGTTTGCACGTGTTGCGCGTCTGCACGGCGGCCGCGCGCATCGTCCATCCAGGCGCCGCCGCTCTTGCCCGCGCGCGCATACAGGTCCAGATAAAACTGGCCGATCAGCGTGCCGTCGCGCTCGATGCGGTAAAAGCGCACGTCCGGGTGCCAGACGGGTGCCGTATCAAGCTTGATCTCGACGGCGAACAGGTTCTGAATCTGGCGGAACAGGCCGTCGATCACCTTGTGTTCAGGGAAATACTGTTTTACTTCCTGGGCCGAGAACGCGTAGCGGCGTTCCTGCAGTTTTTCGGAAGCGTAAGGCACGTCCCACGCTTGCAGCGCGTCTATGCCCAGTTCTTCGCGGGCGAATTGTTTCAGTTCTGCCAAGTCCTTCTCGGCGAACGGGCGCGCGCGTTGGGCCAGGTCTTCCAGGAAAGCGATGACTTGCGCGGGCGAGGTAGCCATTTTGGAGGCCAGCGACACTTCGGCAAAATTGGCGTAACCGAGCAGTTTTGCCTCTTCGTCGCGCAGCTGCAGCAGGGTGACGATGTTTTGCGTATTGTCCCACTCGTCCTTCTTGCTGAAGACCTCGCCCTGCTCCGATGCCTTGGTGGCGTTGGCGCGGTAAATGGTCTCGCGCAGCGCGCGCTTGTCGGCAAATTGCAGGATCGGGTAATAAGAGGGGAAGTGCAGCGAGAATTCATAACCCGCTTTGCCCGCTTTTTCGGCGGCGGCGCGCGCGGCGGCCTTCACGTCGTCGGGCAAGCCTGCGAGATCAGCTTCATTGTCGACCAGCAACTTGTAGTCATCGGTGGCGTCGAGCACGTTTTCGGAAAAACGCGTACCGACGGCCGCATGTTCTTCCTGGATGGCGCCAAAGCGCGCTTTTTTGTCTTCTGGCAACTCGGCGCCGCCCAGGCGGAAGTCGCGCACGGCATTGTCGACGATGCGCCGGCGCGCCGGCGACAGGCTGGCGAAAGCGGGACTGGCCTGCAATTGCTTGTATTTGCCGAAGAGGATGTCGTTCTGGCCCAGCTCGGTCAAGAATTCCGTCACCTTGGGCTGGTTGGCATTGTAGGCGGCGCGCAGTTCCGGCGTATCGATCACGCTGTTGAGGTGGTTGACGATGCTCCAGGCGCGGCCCAGGGTTTCGGCGATCTGGTCCTGCGGCGCGACGAAGTTTTCCCAGCTGACTGCTGCCATCGGCGCTTCCAGCCGCGCCACGGTGGCGCGCGCCTGGGCCAAAAGGGTATCGATGGCAGGCGTGACATGCTCGTGCGTGATCGCGTCGAAGCGTGGCAGTCCGGAAAAATCAAGCAGGGGATTGGTGGTCATCGTCAGTTCCATATATTAAAAGGGGCGTTCATGCCGCCCCCGGTGATTCTTAAATGCGCTCGGCGGCTTCGACCGTGTTCATCAATAACATCGTAATGGTCATCGGACCCACGCCACCGGGCACGGGCGTGATGTGGGAGGCGACGTCTTTCATTCCGGCAAAATCCACGTCACCGCACAACTTGCCGTCATCGTCGCGGTTCATGCCCACGTCGATGACGATGGCGCCCGGCTTGAGCATGTCGGCTGTCAGCGTGTTGCGGCGGCCTACGGCGGCCACGACCACGTCTGCCTGGCGCGTGTACAGACCCAGGTCCGGCGTCGCACTATGACAGATGGTGACGGTGGCGTTCGCTTGCAAGAGCAGCAGGGCCATCGGCTTGCCGACGGTGTTGCTGCGACCGATGACGACGGCGTGCTTGCCGCGCAAGTCCACGCCCGTGCTTTCGATCAGTTTCATGCAACCATAGGGCGTGCAGGGACGGAAGCCGGGCAAGCCCGTCATCAGTTCGCCGGCGCTCAGGACGGAATAGCCATCCACGTCTTTCGTCGTGGAGATCGCTTCGATGACCTTGTGCGGGTTGATGTGCTTGGGCAAGGGCATTTGCACGAGGATGCCGTGGATGGCCGGGTCGGCGTTCAGGCTGGCGATGCGCGCCAGCAAGTCCGCTTCGGACAGGTCCGCTTCATATTTTTCCAGCACCGAGTAAAAACCCACGTCGCCGCAGGCCTTGACCTTGTTGCGGACATACACCTGGCTGGCCGGGTCTTCGCCGACGAGTATCACGGCCAGGCCGGGCTGGGTGCCCTTGGCCGTGAGGGCGGCGGCGCGCGTGGCGATCTCGCTGCGCAGTTTTTGGGAGAGGGCGATTCCGTCGATCAGTTGTGCTGGCATGGTAGGGAGGCTGTGTGGGAGGGAAAAGACAGATTATAAAGCCGGGCGGCGCAAAGGGGCGGTTTTGGCTATGCAAAGGCGTAACAACGGCGGGCCACAGACGCGAGCCTGAGAAAATGCCGATGACGGCGTTGCAGCGCCTTGCCCTCGACATTTTTCAGGCCCGCTTGGCCCGGTATGCCTGTGCGGACGACTGGGGCGTTAATGCGTTTTGCTGTTGTGCTGGTGGTCTAGGGAGCGCAAGGGCCTGCGGTTTTTTTGGCGCCGTTTTTGGCACTTTGATCACGCTAATTTCCGGGCAGAATTTGCGGCACTGCAGCATAAATTCCAGAGGGTAATTTCATAATATGAAACGCTATATCGTAATTTGAAAAATAGTAAATACGCTGTTAGAATCCCCACACTAAACCGACTTAATAGTAAATAATCAGCGAAATACCGTCCGACAGCGATCCGGAAAATCGGGGTGGGGCGTTCACAAAGGAGACTCAACAGATGTCAGCTCAACTGAACCAGGTAACGACACAGATCGGCACCGACCCGGATATGCAGGAAACCAAGGAGTGGCTGGACGCGCTCGAAGCCGTGCTGGAAAATGAAGGTCCCGAACGCGCGCATTATCTGATGGAGCGCATGGTTGACCTGGCCCGCCGCCGTGGCGCCCAGATCCCGTTCTCCAGCACCACCGCCTACGTCAATACCATTCCCACCAAGCAAGAAGCACACTGTCCCGGCAACCTGGAATACGAAGAGCGCCTGCGCTCGTGGATGCGCTGGAACGCCATGGCCATGGTAGTCAAGGCCAACCGCGCCGACGGCGACCTGGGTGGCCACCTGTCTTCGTTTGCTTCGCTGGCAAACATGCTGGGCATCGGTTTCAACCACTTCTGGCACGCGCCGACGGCCGACCACGGCGGCGACCTGCTGTACATCCAGGGCCACTCCTCGCCCGGCATCTACGCGCGCGCCTTCCTCGAAGGCCGCCTCTCCGAAGAGCAAATGCTGAACTTCCGCAAGGAAGTTGACGGCAAGGGCCTTTCCTCGTACCCGCATCCAAAATTGATGCCTGACTTCTGGCAGTTCCCGACCGTGTCGATGGGCCTGGGCCCGCACATGGCGATCTACCAGGCGCGTTTCCTGAAATACCTGCACGCACGCGGCATCGCGAAAACCGACAACCGCAAGATCTGGGCTTTCTGCGGCGATGGCGAAATGGACGAGCCGGAGTCCCTGGGCGCGATCGGCCTGGCCGCACGCGACATGCTTGACAACCTGGTCATCGTGGTCAACTGCAACCTGCAGCGCCTGGACGGCCCGGTGCGCGGCAACACCAAGATCATCCAGGAACTGGAAGGTGAATTCCGTGGCGCTGGCTGGAACGTCGTCAAGGTCATCTGGGGTCCGGGCTGGGACGCCCTGCTGGCGCAAGATAAAGAAGGTATCCTGCAGCGCGTGATGATGGAAACCGTCGACGGCGAATACCAGAACTACAAGGCCAAAGATGGCGCTTACGTGCGCAAGCACTTCTTCGGCAAGCATCCGAAGTTGCTGGAAATGGTTGCCAACATGACGGACGACGACATCTGGCGCCTGACCCGTGGCGGCCATGATCCGCACAAGATCTACGCGGCCTTCAAGATCGCCCAGGAGCACAAGGGCCAGCCGACCGTCCTGCTGGTGAAAACCGTCAAGGGCTACGGCATGGGCAAGTCCGGCGAAGCGCGCAACACGGCGCACCAGACGAAAAAGCTGGACGACGAAGCCATCCGCGAAATGCGCGACCGCTTCTCGCTGCCTATCCCTGACGACAAGCTGGCCGACATCCCGTTCTTCAAGCCAGCCGACGATGCGCCGGAAATGGTCTACCTGCACGAGCGCCGCAAGGCCCTCGGTGGTTACCTGCCGCAGCGCCGCCAGAAATCGGAAGAAACCCTGCCTGTGCCTGGCCTGGACGCGTTCAAGAACGTGCTGGAAGCGACGCCGGAAGGCCGTGAAATATCGACCACGCAAGCCTTCGTGCGCGTCATTTCGACCCTGCTGAAAGACCCGAACCTGGGCCAGCGCGTGGTGCCTATCCTGGTCGATGAATCGCGTACCTTCGGCATGGAAGGCCTGTTCCGCCAGATCGGCATCTACAACCCGAAAGGCCAGTTGTACGAGCCGGTCGACAAAGACCAGGTCATGTACTACCGCGAAGACAAGGCCGGCCAGATCCTGCAAGAGGGCATCAACGAAGCGGGCGGCATGAGCTCGTGGATCGCCGCAGCGACGTCGTATTCGACCAACGACCGCATCATGATCCCGTTCTACACCTTCTACTCGATGTTCGGCTTCCAGCGCATCGGCGACCAGGTATGGGCATCGGCCGACATGCGCGCCCGTGGCTTCCTGATGGGCGGCACGGCTGGCCGTACGACCCTGAACGGCGAAGGCTTGCAGCACGAAGATGGCCACAGCCATATCTTCGCCGCGACCATCCCGACCTGCATGCCGTACGACCCGACCTTCAGCCATGAAGTCGCCGTCATCATCCAGGACGGCCTGCGCCGCATGATCGCCAACCAGGAAGATGTGTTCTACTACATCACGATCATGAACGAGAACTATGCCCAGCCAGGCATCAAGCCAGGCCAGGAAGAAGGCATCCTGAAAGGCATGTACAAGTTGCAGGAAGGCCAGGCTGACGCCAAGCTGCGCGTACAACTGATCGGCTGCGGCACCATCCTGCGCGAATCGATCTTCGCCGCCGAGCTGTTGCAAAACGACTGGGGCGTGGCTGCAGACGTGTGGTCGGCGCCGTCGCTGACCCTGGTGGCCCGCGATGGCCAGGATGCAGAGCGCTGGAACATGGTCAACCCGTCGAAACAGCAGCGCGTGCCGTACGTGACGTCGCTGTTGCAGGACACGGACGGCCCGATCGTCGCCACGACCGATTACATGCGCGCGTTTGCAGAACAGATCCGCGCCTTCATGCCGAAAGGCCGCACTTATAAAGTGCTGGGCACCGATGGCTTTGGCCGCTCGGACAGCCGCGCCAAGCTGCGCGAGTTCTTCGAAGTGAACCGTTATTATGTCACCGTGGCTGCGCTCAAATCGCTGGCTGACGAAGGCAAGATCGACGTATCGGTGGTGGAGCAGGCGATTGCCAAGTACGGCATCGACGCCAACAAACCGAATCCGGTGACCCAGTAATCGTTGTGCGGACCCGATGATGCCAGGGCGGTGCGCAAGTGCCGCCCTGGCGTGTGTGCGGGTCCATCTGACAAATAAAATAACGGAGCAAGCTATGAGCATTGTGGAAGTCAAAGTCCCGGATATCGGCGATTTCAAGGAAGTCGAGATCATTGAACTGATGGTCAAGCCAGGCGATACGGTCAAGCTTGACCAGTCCCTGATCACGGTCGAATCGGACAAGGCCAGCATGGAAATTCCATCGAGCCACGCCGGTGTCGTCAAGGAATTGAAAGTCAACGTGGGCGACAAGATCGCCGAAGGTTCGCTGGTGCTGTTGCTGGAAGTGGCCGATGATGCGTCCGCGCCTGCACCTGCTGCCGCTGCAGCGCCTGCACCGGCAGCTGAAGCTGAAGCCGCACCCGCTGCAGCCGCTCCAGCGCCTGTCGCCGCCCCCGCTGCTGCTGGCGGCCTGGTCGAAGTGACCGTGCCCGATATCGGCGACTTCAAGGAAGTCGAAGTCATCGAACTGATGGTCAAGGTCGGCGATACGATCAAGGTCGAGCAGTCGCTGCTGACGGTGGAATCGGACAAGGCCAGCATGGAAATTCCATCGAGCCACGCCGGTATCGTGAAAGAACTGAAGGTCAAGGTCGGCGACAAGGTTGCCAAGGGTAGTCTGGTGCTGGTGGTGGAAACGAGCGGCGGCGCTGCCGCTCCTGCTGCTGTCCCTGCCGCCGCGCCTGCACCGGCCGCGCAAGCTGCTGCCGCGCCAGGCGCCGCCGTCGCTTCGGCACCGGTCGCCGCTGCCCCTGCCGCCACACCTGCCGCAAATGGCAAGCTGGCGCACGCTTCGCCATCGATCCGCAAGTTCGCGCGCGAACTGGGCGTGGACCTGGCCCGCGTGGGCGGTTCCGGGCCGAAGGGCCGCATCACCCAGGAAGACGTGCAGAACTTCGTCAAGGGCGTGATGTCGGGCGCCGTCGCCGCGCCAAATGCGCCGGTCGCTGCCAAAGGTGGTTCGGGCGTGGGCCTGGACTTGCTGCCATGGCCGTCGCTGGACTTCAGCAAATTCGGCACGACTGAATTGCTGCCGCTGTCGCGCATCAAGAAAATCTCGGGTCCGAATCTGCACCGCAACTGGGTCATGATCCCGCACGTCACGCAGTTCGACGAAGCGGACGTGACGGACCTGGAAGCGTTCCGCGTCGACACCAACGCCGCCAATGCGAAGAACAAGGATGCGGCCAAGCTGACCATGCTGGCCTTCGTCATCAAGGCGTCCGTCGCCGCGCTGAAGAAATTCCCCGCGTTTAACGCCTCGCTCGACGCCAAGGGTGAAAACCTGATCCTCAAGCAGTACTACAACATCGGCTTTGCGGCCGACACGCCGAATGGCCTGGTGGTGCCCGTGATCAAGGGCGCGGACCAGAAATCGGTCTCGCAGATCGCCCGCGAAATGACGGAACTGTCGCTGCAGGCACGCGAAGGCAAGCTGAAACCGGCCGACATGCAGGGCGCCAGCTTCACGATTTCGTCCCTGGGCGGCATCGGTGGCACGCACTTCACGCCTATCGTGAATGCGCCTGAAGTGGCGATCCTGGGTCTGTCGAAAGCCTCGATCAAGCCGGTATGGGATGGCAAGGCCTTCCAGCCGCGCCTGATGATGGGCACCTCGCTGTCCTACGACCACCGCGTGGTCGATGGCGCGATGGGCGCGCGATTCTCCGTGTACCTCGGCGAAGTCCTGGCCGACATGCGCAAAATTCTGCTGTAAGGAGCGATTCATGAGCACAGTAGAGGTAAAAGTACCGAATATCGGCGACTTCAAGGAAGTCGAAGTCATCGAACTGATGGTCAAGGTAGGCGACACCATCAAGGTGGACCAGTCGCTGATCACGGTTGAATCGGACAAGGCCAGCATGGAGATTCCGTCGACCCACGCAGGCGTCGTCAAGGAAATCAAAGTCAAGGTTGGCGACAAGATCGCCGAAGGCAGCGCGCTGCTGGTGCTGGAAGCGACTGAAGGCGCGGCGGCTGCCGCACCAGCGGCTGCTCCTGCGCCAGCGGCAGCACCTGCTGCAGCTCCGGCAGCAGCTGCACCTGTCGCCGCCATCCCGGCCGGCAATTACAGCGGCCAGGTCGACATCGATGTCGACATGATGGTGCTGGGTGGCGGTCCTGGCGGTTATTCGGCGGCGTTCCGCGCGGCCGACCTGGGTCTGAGCACTGTCATCGTCGAGCGCTACGCCACCCTGGGCGGCGTGTGCCTGAACGTGGGCTGCATCCCGTCGAAGGCGCTGCTGCACGTCGCTTCCGTCATCGATGAAACGGCGCACATGTCCAACACGGGTGTGACGTTTGCCAAGCCGAGCATCGACATCGACCAGGTACGCAAGTACAAGGAAGGCGTCATCTCGAACATGACGGGCGGTCTGGCCGGCATGGCCAAGGCGCGCAAGACGCAAGTGGTGACGGGCGTGGGCCAGTTCCTCAGTGCCAACCACATCGAAGTGACGGCGGCTGACGGCTCGAAAAAAGTCGTGCAGTTCAAGCAAGCCATCATCGCCGCCGGTTCGTCCGTGGTGAAACTGCCCTTCGTGCCGGAAGACCCGCGCATCGTCGATTCGACGGGCGCGCTGGAATTGCGCCAGATCCCGAAACGCATGCTGGTCATCGGCGGCGGCATCATCGGCCTGGAAATGGCGACGGTCTACTCCACTTTTGGCGCGCGCATCGACGTGGTCGAAATGATGGATGGCCTGATGCAGGGCGCCGACCGCGATGCCGTCAAGGTGTGGCAGAAGTTCAATGAAAAACGCTTCGACAACATCATGACCAAGACCAAGACGGTGGCCGTCGAGGCGTTGCCGGAAGGTATCAAGGTCACGTTCGAAGCGGCTGAAGCGGGTGCCACGGCGCCGGCGCCGCAAGTCTACGACCTGGTGCTCGTCGCCGTGGGCCGCAGCCCGAACGGCAAGAAGATCGCCGCCGACAAGGCCGGCGTGAACGTCACGGACCGCGGCTTCATCGAAGTCGACAGCCAGATGCGCACCAATGTGCCGAATATCTTCGCCATCGGCGACCTGGTGGGCCAGCCGATGCTGGCGCACAAGGCCGTGCATGAAGCCCACGTGGCGGCGGAAGCTGCCGCCGGCCAGAAGTCGCATTTCGACGTCAAGGTGATTCCATCGGTCGCCTACACGGACCCGGAAGTGGCATGGGCCGGCATCACGGAAGACGAAGCGAAAGCCAAGGGCATCAAGGTCGAGAAGGGCCACTTCCCGTGGGCCGCCTCGGGCCGCGCCGTGGCCAACGGCCGCGCCGAAGGTTTCACCAAGCTGCTGTTCGATGCGGAAACGCACCGCATCATCGGCGGCACCATCGTCGGCACGCATGCGGGCGACATGATCGGCGAAATCGCCCTGGCCATCGAAATGGGCTGCGACGGCACGGACATCGGCAAGACCATCCATCCTCACCCGACCCTGGGCGAATCGATCGGTATGGCTGCTGAAGTCTACGAAGGTGTCTGCACGGACTTGCCGCCACCGCGCAAGCGTTGATGTTGTAGCGCTGTGTTGTAACACTAAAAACCCCGCAAGCGATTGCGGGGTTTTTTATTATCCAGCAACGATTAGGCACATCATCGGCAGCACCATCGTCGGCACGCATGCGGGCGACAGGTGAACGATGAAGCGGCGAAATCGCCCTGGCCATCGAAATGGGCTGCGACGGCACGGACATCGGCAAGACCATCCATCCTCACCCGACCCTGGGTGTATCGATCGGTATGGCTGCTGAAGTCTACGAAGGTGTCTGCACGGACTTGCCGCCACCGCGCAAGCGTTGATGTTGTAACACTAAAAACCCCGCAAGTGATTGCGGGGTTTTTTATTATCCAGCAACGATTAGGCGCATCATCGGCGGCACCATCGTCGGCACGCATGCGGGCGACAGGTGAACGATGAAGCGGCGAAATCGCCCTGGCCATCGAAATGGGCTGCGACGGCACGGACATCGGCAAGACCATCCATCCTCACCCGACCCTGGGTGTATCGATCGGTATGGCTGCTGAAGTCTACGAAGGTGTCTGCACGGACTTGCCGCCACAGCGCAAGCGCTGATGTCGTAACACTAAAAACCCCGCAAGCGATTGCGGGGTTTTTTATTATCCAGCAACGATTAGGCACATCATCGGCGGCACCATCGTCGGCACGCATGCGGGCGACAGGTGAACGATGAAGCGGCGAAATCGCCCTGGCCATCGAAATGGGCTGCGACGGCACGGACATCGGCAAGACCATCTATCCTCACCCGACCCTGGGTGTATCGATCGGCATGGATGCTGAAGTCTACGAAGGTGTCTGCACGGACTTGCCGCCACCGCGCAAGCGCTGATAAAGAGTTAACTTTCAGTATAAAAAACCAGGACATGTTCCCGGTTTTTTTATTTCTCTTGACCTGTAGCATAGTAAAACGTGGCGCAGCGGTATCTTGTGAAAATTGGTGAGTATTGCCACATGGAAAAAGTGGCAGAATGAAGGTCTGTCAGCATGTTTTGCTTTTGCTTCAACGGAAGCGTGTGATTTTTCCAGGAATGTTGCCAGCGTGGGATACGGTCAAATTGCGCTGTATTGAGAGAGTTTTGCAACGATGAAAAAATTTACCGCCCTTCATATTGCCGATGTCCGTTTGCGCCGCGCCGATGAGCAAGAGCAAGCCGTGATGCTGCATGCCTTGTACCAGGATGTGGCCGCTATCCTGACGGTGGGCAAGCAGATCGATGCGATTTTCTTCACGGGCCAGCTGGTGGCGCTCGATGCCTGTGCCAGCACCACGCCCTTGTATGTCTACGAATATTTCCTGCGTCCCTTGCTGCAGGCGGCCAGCTTGCCCGGTGCGCGATACTACCTGGTGCCGGGCAGCCGCGTGCAGGGTGTTGCGGCTGCGGCGCAGGGCAATGCCGGCTTCAGTTTTTTCTCTGCCGATGAGCACGCCAGTGCCGAGCAGCGCGCGTACTACAAGAATATCCACGCCGTGTTCCACGGCCAGCAGCATACGGGGGACGCCAGTTCGCTGATGAAGTCGCTAGGCATCTTGTTCAAGAGCAATCCCGGCAGCCTGTACGGCGCGCATGGCCAGATGGCGGCGTTTTCCGTGCTCGAGTTCGGCACAAACGGAGCCGATGGCGACGCGTCAGGCACGCCGTGGAAGGTCTCCTTGCGCGAGTTCGACGAAGTGAGCAAGAATTTCGCCCTGTCGGTGCTGTACACGCCGAATGGCCAGGAAACGGGGCAGATGGATGCCGAGTATGTGTTTGCCACCTTGCTGCCGCAGCTGGCAGGCGAACGCGCCTATTTCGATGGCTTGCTGGGCAGGGCGGGCGCGCAGCAGCGTGAGGACGCTGGCGTGGCGGCCGATGCGCGCGAATTCCTGATCGAACTGGCGTTCGTGATGTTCGAAGCCAAGACCCTGTTTCTTGGCGAAGCGGAACTGCAGCGTTTTGTCAGCGACTATTGCGGCGTGAAGGGCTGGAACATGCCGGCAAGGGACTGGCTGGCGCCGCTGTATGCGCATGGCTTGCTGCTGCTGGCCGATGGCCAGGCGGCGTTTTCCTTCGATTACTTCCGTACCTACTTCCTGGCACAGCGCTTTGAAACATCGTTCGACCTGATGCGCTATGGCCCGGAACGCCATGACGGAAGTGATTCTTCACTTAGTCCGGATGGCCAGTCGGCGGCCCAGCCTTTCTTGCGCGCGCTGGGCCTGAGCGATGAGCGTGCTGCAGCGGCGATGCAGGAAGAGGGCGGTTGCCCCGGCTGAATCGCGCGTCAGGCCGCGAGCGCCTGGCGCAAGGTGCCGCGCAGGAACAGGTCCAGGCTGAGGGCTACCTTGGCGCGCAGCTGTGCCACATCCGGTTGCGTCTGCGGCGCAAACAGCAGGCGCGACATCTGATCTCCCAGCAGGCAATTGAGCAGGTGTAGCGCCAGGATGGATGGTGCCAGTTCCGCGCGAAACAGTGGCGCGATGTCGGGACGGCTGAAAAACTTGCTCAGCATCTCGCGTGTCTGTCCCGGTCCCACCTTGTAAAACGTTTCCGCCAGTTCAGGATGCGTGGCCGCCTCGGCAACCACCATGCGATTCAGGCGGATCGCCGCCGGCATGGTGACCAGTTGCACGAACAGCAGGCCGAATTCGCCCAGAATGGTGGGCAGGGGCCGCATATCCGTTTCCAGCGCCGGCATGGTCGAGAAATAGGCGGCGCGGCGCAGTTCCACCACGGCATTGAACAAGCCCGACTTGCCGCCAAATTTCACATAAATCGTGCGCACGGCCACATGGGCTTCGCGCGCGATCATTTCCAGGCTTACCTTTCCATACCCTTTTTCCAGAAACAGGCCGCCCGCCGTGTGCAGCAGGTTTTCCATGCGCGCCTCCATGTCGGCCGCGCGCGGGCGGCCGGCTGGCTTGCCGCAGCAGGAAAGCTCCTTGGCGGAGGCGTCGGATTCTGTATCGGTGGGCAAGGTATCGCTGAGGCCGGGATCGGACATGGTCTGGGTCTCTTCATAAGGTTAGTGATGGCTCACACTGTAGTGCAAATTAAAATGAAATGCAATCGTTTCATTTCTTGACAAGCGCTTTTCTTTGTCCAATAATGAACCTATGTCATTTCATTTTCGGAGCGAGTATGTCCAACCAGCCAGGTCCAGCAGAGCACAAGGTGCTGAGCGCCGTCCCACCCGCGGCCCCTGCCGCACCTTCAGCGCCCGCTGCTTCTGCCAGCTCCGCTGCACCGAATAAGCGCGTGAAAATCATCGCCGGCCTGATCGTCCTTGTCGCGCTGGGCGCTGGCGCGCGCATGTGGTACCGCAGCCACTATTTCGTGGAAACGGAAAACGCCTATGTATCCGGCCACGTGCATCCCGTCTCGGCGCGCATTTCCGGCGTCGTCACCAAGGTTTTCATCGACGACAATCAAGTGGTGAAAGAGGGCGACGTGATCGCCGAACTCGATCCGTTCGACCAGCGCGTGAAAACCGAGCAGATCGCCGCGCAGATCGCCAGCGCCGAGCAGCAAGTGCTGCAAGCCGACGCGCAGATCGCGCAAGTGCAGGCGCAGGCCAGCGCCGCCCAGGCGCAGGTGGCGCAGGCCGATGCGCAACTGCTGCGCGCGAAACAGGATGCCGAGCGTTATGGCCAGCTGTACACGAGCCAGATGAAAGCCGTCTCGAAGGCGGAACTCGATGCCGCCAACGCGGCCCGCTCCAGCGCCGTGGCCGACCTGGCCGCCCGTCGCGACAGCGCTTCCGCCGCCAAGGCGCAGATTGGTGCGGCGCAAGCTGCGCGCGACGTGGCCAAGGCCCAGGTGGCCGTGCTGCGCGTGCAATTGAAGGACGCGGAACAGCAGCTGCAATACAACCGCGTCCTGGCCCCCGTCGCCGGCCGCATCGGCAAGCGCAACGTGGAAACGGGCATGCGCGTGCAGCCTGGCCAGCAATTGACGGCCATCGTGCAGGATAACGTCTGGGTCACCGCCAACTTCAAGGAAACCCAATTGGCCGACCTGCACCGCGGCCAGAGCGTGCACGTGACCATCGACGCCATGCCGGGCAAGAAACTGGTGGGCACGGTCGACAGCTTCGCGCCTGCCTCGGGTGCGCAATTCGCGCTGCTGCCGGCCGATAACGCGACCGGTAACTTCACCAAGATCGTCCAGCGCGTGCCCGTGAAAATCGTCTTCCAGCCGGCAGACATCAAGGCCATGAATGGTCGCCTGGTGCCAGGCATGTCGGTGATCGCCGAAGTGGAAGTGAACCAGCCCAATGCGGATCAGGAGAAGGACGCGCGCCACGCCGCCGCTCCAGCCGCTCCCGCCGCACAGAGCGCCGCCCGCTAAGCTTCCATGAGCAGCTCCTCCACCACACCGGCGGCATCGCCGGCGTTTCCCGTGATCAGCGAGAAAGTCTCCGGGCGCACCTGGCTGGCGGTCGCCGCCGGCATGCTGGGCGCCTTCATGGCGGTGCTCGACATCCAGATCACCAACTCCTCGCTCAAGGATATCCTTGGCTCGCTGTCGGCCACCCAGGAAGAGGGCTCGTGGATTTCCACGGCCTACCTGGTGGCGGAAATTATCGTCATCCCGCTCACCGCGCTACTGGCGCGCGTGTTCGGCTTGCGCACCTACATGATAGGCACCACCGCTTTCTTCCTGCTGTTCTCCACCCTGTGCGGCACGGCCTGGAACCTGGAAAGCATGATCGTCTTCCGCATGCTGCAGGGTTTTACGGGCGGCGCCCTGATCCCCATGGCGTTCACCCTGGTGATGCTCAAGCTGCCGCCGTCGAAGCGTGCCGTCGGCATGGCCATTTTCGGTCTGACGGCTACCCTGGCGCCGGCCATGGGCCCGACCCTGGGCGGCTATCTTTCCGAGCTGTATGGCTGGCCCTCGATCTTCTACATCAACTGGGTGCCGGGCGTGCTGCTGATTGCCGGCATGATCTATGGCCTGGACAAGGAGCCGATGAAGCTGGAGATGTTCTGGAAAGCCGATTGGCTGGGCATCTTCTTCATGGCCATGGGCCTGGGTTGCCTGACCATCTTCCTGGAAGAGGGCAATTCGAAAGACTGGTTCGACTCGGGCTTCATCATCGCCTTCGCCGCGCTGGCCCTGACGGGTATCCTGGGTTGGGTCGTCACCAGCGCCACGCGCGCCGAGCCGTTCGTCAACCTGGCCTTGTACGGCCAGCGCAATTTTCTGGTCGCCACCGTGCTGTCGGCCGTGACGGGCATGGGCCTGTATGGCTCGGCCTTTTTGCTGCCCCTGTTCCTGGGCCAGATCGCCGGTTATTCGCCGATGCAGATCGGTGAAGTCATCATGTGGGTGGGCTTGCCGCAGCTGTTCATCATGCCCTTCGTCGCCAAGCTGTCGTCGACGGTGGATAACCGCATCCTGTGTTCGATCGGCCTGTTGCTGTTTGGCGGTTCGTGCATGATGAATGCCTACATGGACGCTTCCACCGGTTACGACCAGCTGCTGTGGTCGCAGGTAGTGCGCGCGCTGGGCCAGCCCTTCGTCATGCTGACCCTGTCGAACTTCGCCATGAAGGGCATCGAGCCGAAGGACATGCCATCGGCGTCGAGCCTGTTCAACATGACGCGCAACCTGGGCGGCTCGATCGGCATCGCCCTGCTGGCCACGGCCCTGAGCACCCGCGAACACTTTCATTCGCAGCGCCTGGGTGAAGCGATCAATGCGTATTCCAGCGCCACGCAGCTGCGTATCGACCAGCTGACGTCCTCGTTCATGGCCAAGGGCTATGACGCCGTCACGGCCGGTAACCAGGCCTTGCAGGTGATCGACGGCGTCGTGCGCCGCGAAGCCTATGTGATGGCTTACAACGATGGCTTTTTCCTGATCGGCGCCATCCTGCTGGCCTGCATCGTGCCCCTGTGGCTGGCCGACAAACTCAAAGCCCCCGGTGGCGGTGGCGGCGGTCATTGACCGCCAACGCAAGCCCTTAAAGAACAAGAAGGTATACACCATGCAAACAGTATTGACGAAATTCGCTCTGGCCGCTTCCCTTGCCGTGGCGCTGTCCGCCTGCGGCACCGTGGGCCAGGATTTCACCGCGCCGGCGAATGTGGCCGGCGTCGACAACGGCGTTTTCCGCCACGGCGCGGCCGCAGCGGATGCCGCGCAGCTGCCCAAAGAGTGGTGGAGCATCTACGGCGACGCCACCCTGGACCGCCTCGAGCGCAGCGCGCTGCAGGACAATCCCGGCGTGAAAGCGGCCGGCGAGCGATTGCTGCAGGCGCTGGCGCAAAGCGGCACGGCGCGCGCCAGCCAGGGCCCGAGCGTGAACCTCAGCACGGGTATTGCGAACTCGCGCACCTCGGCCAATACCGCGCAGGGCCTGGCCCTGGGCGGCCGCTCCATCAGCGGTAATAACTTCTCCGTGGGCGGTTCGCTGTCGTACGAAGTCGACTTGCTGGGGCGTGTAAAGCGCATGGTCGAAGCGGCTGACTCGCAGGCGCTGGCGGCGCAGGCCGACCGCGACGGCGTGCTGCTGATGCTGTCGTCGCAAGTGGCCAGCAATTACTGGCAGCTGCGCGGACTCGATGCGGAAATGGCGATTTTGAATGGCGCCTTGGACACGCGCCGCGAGTCGGCGCAGCTGGTCGAGGCGCGCTTCAGTGCGGGCTTGACGAATGAACTGGACTTGGCGCGCGCGAAAGTGGAATTGTCGAACGCCCAGGCCGACCTGCATGAAGTCAAGCGCCAGCGCAACCAGCTGGAAAACAGCCTGGCCACCTTGACGGGCAAGCCGCCGTCGGCGCTGCAATTGCCGGTGGCGGCCGATCCATCGGCCTTGCCGCTGCCGCCAAGTATCCCAGTCGGCTTGCCGGCCAGCTTGCTGGCGCACCGCCCGGACCTGGTTTCCAGCGTGGCGGGCCTGCGCGCGGCGAACGCGCAAGTGGGCGTGGCCGAAGGCGCGTTTTATCCGTCGCTGCAATTGACGGGCAATTTCGGCTATGCGTCCGAAAAGCTGCGCGACCTGGCGCAAGGCGGTTCGCGCCAGTTCAGCTTTGGCCCGCTGGCCCTGTCCCTGCCGATCTTCGACGGTGGCCGCAACCAGGCCAACCTGGATTTATCCAAGGCGCGCTATGCGGAAGCCGTGGCGAATCACGAAACCAAGCTCCTGACGGCCTTGCGCGAAGTGGAAGATGCGCTGTCCGACGTGGAGCAGCGCCAGTTGCAGGGCGACGCCCAGGCACTGTCGCAGGCCGCGGCGGCGCGCGCCTATCTGGTGGCGCGCACGCGCTATGAGCGCGGCATCTCGACTTACCTGGACGTCACGGACGCGCAGCGCAGCTCGCTGACAGCGGACCGCGCCGCCGCGCAGATCAAGACCCAGCGCTTGCTGGCGACCGTCGCCGTGGCCCGCTCTTTAGGTGCCGGCTGGCAGCCGGATGGCGAGCTGGGGAAGCTGGCGAAGGCCAACTAAGTAAGCAGTGAACTAGGTACAACGGTTACGTGAGCGTGGCCGGTGGCGGTGTCGCCGCCGGCCCGTAGCGTTGCAGCAGAAAATCGATAAAGGTCGTCAGCTTGGGCGTGGGCTGGCGCTCGCGTGCATACACGAGGTGCATGGGGCGCGGCGCCGCCTGCCCATTGTTCGAGCGGAAGCCGCTTTCGCGCACGCGGCGGCCATCGTCGTCGCCGCTCTTGGCCAGGCGCCAGCGCACATGGCGCGTCCATTCTGGCGTTCAGGTTCAACGCCAGGCTCACTTCCGGATACGCACCGAGGTAGTCGGCCAGCAGCGGCGCGATGCACTCGCTGCCAAAGGACACGGACGCCGTGATTTTCAGCTTGCCGCGCGGCGCCATGCGCATGGCTGCCGCACCTCGTTGCGCCGCACGGATACTGGCCAGTATCTGGCGGCATTGTTCCCCTTGTTCCGATTGTTCCGATTGTTCCCATTGTTACATATACTACTGGCCGATTTCAGTCAGGCTTTGCCGTCGCGTGGCCTTCGCCTACAGCCGCAGCGTGGAAGGGGCGCAGACGGGGCAGGTGTGCAGGGTCTGGTAAGCGGCTTGCCATGCGAAGGGGCAGGTGGGACAATCGCAGTCTGAGCAAGAAAGCGGTAGCGCGCGATCCGCGCCAGCCGCTTCTGAGAAAAATCTTACCGAGACCCCCATGAAAAAACTCTTGATTCCCCTGCTGATGGCTGCCGCCGTCGGTAGCGCCTGTGCCGCGCCAACAACACCGGCCACCGCTGCGCAACTGACGGCCATGAGCGCCCGCTACGCGCCCGTTGCGCTGACCGCCGATGTCACGCACCTGTCTGCCGGCGACCGCCAGGCCATCGCCAAGCTGGTCGAAGCGGCCAAGCTGGTCGACGTGCTGCAACTGCGCCAGCGCTGGGCCGGCAATGAAGCGCTGTGGGCAGCGCTGAAGAAAGACAAGTCGGCGCTGGGTCAGGCTCGTTTGAATTATTTCTGGATCAACAAGGGCCCATGGTCGGTGCTCGATGCGCATGCCTCCTTCATGCCGGCCAGCTATGCCGGCATCGCCATTCCCGCGCACAAGCCGGAAGCGGGCAATTTCTATCCGCAGGGCGCCACCAAGGCCAGCCTGGAATCGTGGATGAATGGCTTGTCGGCGGACGACAAGCAGCAGGCGCAATGGTTCTTCACCACCATCCGCGCGGGCAAGGATGGGAAGTATCAAACCGTCAAGTATGCGGACGAGTACAAGGTGGAGCTGAAACAGCTGGCCAAGCTGCTCGACGAGGCGGCGGCCGCCACGGACAATGCTTCACTGAAGAAATTTTTGACCCTGCGCGCCAAGGCTTTCCTCGACAACGATTATCTGCCCTCCGATTTCGCCTGGATGGACCTCGATTCGCCCGTCGACATCACCATCGGCCCGTATGAAACGTATAACGACGAGCTGTTCGGCTACAAGGCCGCGTTCGAGGCGTACGTGAACATCCGCGACCAGGCGGAAACGCAAAAGCTCAATTTCTTCGCCAAGCACATGCAGGAGCTGGAAGACAACTTGCCGCTGGACGCCCAGTACCGCAACCCGAAAGTGGGCGCGCTGGCGCCGATGGTGGTGGTCAACCAGGTGTATGGCGCCGGCGACGGCAACATGGCGGTGCAGACAGCCGCCTACAACCTGCCCAACGATGAGCGCATCATCAGCGCGCGCGGTTCCAAGCGCGTGATGCTGAAAAACGTGCAGGAAGCCAAGTTCAAGGCCACCCTGACGCCCATCTCCAAGCTGGTGCTGAGCGCCGAAGCGCAGCAGGACGTGGATTTCAATTCCTTCTTCACGCACATCCTCGCGCATGAAATCATGCACGGCCTGGGCCCGCACGCCACCGTCGTCGATGGCAAGCCATCCACACCGCGCCAGGACTTGAAGGAAGCGTATTCCACCATCGAAGAAGCCAAGGCCGATATCACGGGCTTGTTTGCGCTGCGCTACATGATGGACAAGGGGCAACTCAACGATACCCTGGGCCAGGGCGACGTGGCCGAACGCAAGCTGTACAACACTTTCCTCGCCTCCGGTTTCCGTACCCTGCATTTCGGCCTGACCGATTCGCACGCGCGCGGCATGGCCATCCAGATCAATTTCATTCTCGACAAGGGCGGCTTTGTTTCCCTGGGCGACGGCAAGTTCGGCGTCGATTTTGGCAAGATCAAGCAAGCCGTGATCGACCTGGACCGTGAATTTTTGACCATCGAGGCGACGGGCGATTATGCGCGCGCGAAAGACTTGATGGCCAAGTACGTGGTCATCCGTCCTGAGGTGCAAGTGGCGCTCGACAAGATGAAGGCCGTGCCGAACGATATTCGCCCGGAATTCGTCACGGCCCGCGCCCTGGATCAAGCGACGAAGAAATAAACCTGAGCCTGACGCTGTATTATCAGAGTGGAAAGCCGGTGCATCTGCGCCGGTTTTTTTTCGCCTTTTTTCTGAAAAGTTGCCAGTTTTTCCTTGTGGAAATATTTTCACCGCTTACTCTGCAGTAGTTGCTTCTCTTTCGTCCCGGCTATCCCATGCCCAATCCGCTCTTGCTGATGAGCTTGCTCATTGCTTTATCCCCTGTGCCCGCCGTGGCTGCCGCCCAGCTCACCGATCTGGAAAGCCGCTGGCTGCAGGCGGGCCAGCCCGTCATCGCGTTTGCGCGCGCGCAAGGTTTGTCCATCGATATCATCGTGCAACCCCAGGATGCGCCCGGTGCCGTGCCGCTGGCGCTGGGCTACGCAGCGGGGCGCTGCAAGCTGGTGCTGTCGCTGCGCGGCAATGCGCAGGCAGACAGTGTCTTGCAAGAGGTAGTGCCCGCGCGCCAAGGCATGATGATGGAAGCGATGACGGCGCATGAAATGGGCCATTGCCAGCGCCATGCACAGGGCGACTGGCACGCCTTGCCACGCGGCTTAGGCGAGCCGCTCAGCACGCAGCGGGGCAAGTTGGCACGGCTGGCGCAGGAGCTGCGAGAGACGCGTCGCGAAGAGGCCTATGCGGATCTGGTGGCCCTGGCCTGGATGCATGCACGCCACCCCGGGCAATACCCTGATGTGCTGGCCTGGATACGCGGCGTGCGCGCCGGCGGCGACGGCGCGGGCAGTTCCCACGCCACGCAGGCATGGCTGGCGCTGGTGGATGGGGACGGCGCATTTGATGCGTCCGCTTCACCATTTGAACAGGCGCAAGTATTGTGGCGGAAGGGTTTGAGCGGCGACAAATAAACGCTGTTTTTTACGCGGATGGCCTGTCAGCGTGTGCTGTCGCACGGAGCTTTGCGTGCGGCAGGGGTCTAATCTGGGCATCAACTAACCAGAGAGGAAATACCATGAACAAAGTGATCGCACTCATGCTGGCCGCCAGTGCCAGCGCCCTGCTTGCCGCCACGCCCGCGTATGCGCAGGATGCCTCGTACAAGAGTTTGACGGACAAGGCAACGGCCGACTACAAACAGGCCAAGGCTGCCTGCGATGCCCACGGCGGCAAAGCGAAAAAAGTTTGCGTGGAAGAAGCCAGGTTGGCGCGCACCAAGGCAGATTCGGACGCCGTGGCCCAATACCGCAACACGCCGCGCGAACTGGGCAAGGTCCGCAAGGATGTCGCCAATGCCGAGTATGACCTGGCCAAGGCCAAGTGCGGCGATCGCTCGGGCACCGACAAGACCACGTGCATGAACGATGCCAAGGCAGCGAAAACGGCCGCGCTGGCTGACGCCAATATGGGCGCCAGGGCCGGCACCAACGTGGCGCAAAATCCGCCTGCCAGCATGAAGGAAAATTGCGACGCCATGGATGCAACGGCCAAGGCTGCCTGCGTGACGCGCAATGCGGCCAGCAGCACCAAGGTGGCAGTGGAAGACTCTGTCATCACCACCAAGATCAAGGCAGACCTCGTCAAGGACAATGACTTGAAAGCGCTGGACGTGCACGTGGAAACGGTGCATGGTGTCGTCATGCTTAGCGGCTTCGTGCCGTCACAGGCGCAAGTGAAAAAAGCCGCCGACCTGGCCCGTGGCGTGGAAGGCGTGACGGATGTGAAGAATGGTTTGAAGGTGAAGTAAGGGGCTTTTTTCGCAAGTCTTGCCGCCAGAACTGGAGCCGCGCACCGCGACATGGCTCCAGTTTTTTTGATTGTTTAAATTACGATCATCATATAACATGAGAAAAATCCCGCCCGCTGTTGTGGATGGGGATCCACTTTTTCTCATGAGAACAGCATGCTTTCCTATCCTTTTTCGCAATGGCTGGAGCGGCGCGGCCGCCACTTTGCCTCGGTTATCGTCGCCATTACTTTCCTCACCGCGCTGACCTCGTCGGCCGCGCTGGGCTTGCCTGGGGCGCTGATGCAGCCCCTGAGCCGCGAATTCGGCTGGGATGCGGAGCAGATTTCCTCGGCTCTGGCCGTGCGCTTCGTGCTGTTTGGCCTGATGGGGCCGTTTGCCGCCATCCTGATGGAGCGCTTCGGCTTGCGCAATGGCATCTGCGTGGCGCTGGGCCTGATCGCTGCCGGCATGCTGCTGGCGACGCGCATGACGCAGTTCTGGCACCTGGTCGCCCTGTGGGGCATCCTGCTGGGGCTGGGCTCGGGCATGACGGCGCTCGTCTTGAGTGCCGTGGTGGCGAACCGCTGGTTCGAGACGCACCGGGGCCTGGTGGTGGGCGTGCTGACGGCCAGCTCGGCCACGGGCCAGCTGCTGTTCCTGCCCGTGGGTGCCTGGCTGATCGAGCACTTCGGCTGGCGCACGGCTGTCATGCCCGTGTTTGCCAGCTGTGCCATCGTTGCCGTGCTGGCCTTCCTGTGCATGCGCAACCGGCCGCAGGACGTGGGCTTGCGTCCATATGGCGCCGACCCGGCCACGCCCCTGGTGGTGGCGCCTGCGGCGCCAATGACGTTTGCCACGCCGTTTGTGATACTGCGCAGTGTGGCGTCGAACCGCACCTTCTGGATACTGTTTGGCACCTTCTTCATCTGCGGCCTCAGTACCAACGGCCTGATCCAGACGCATTTTATTTCCCTGTGCGGCGATTCGGGCCTGTCCGCCGTGCCGGCCGCCACCGTGCTGGCCATGATGGGCGCGTTCGACCTGTTCGGCACGATCTTGTCTGGCTGGTTGTCGGACCGCTATGACAACCGCAAACTGCTGTTCTGGTACTACGGTTTGCGGGGGCTATCCCTGTTCTGGCTGCCGTATTCGGAATTTACCCTGTACGGCCTGTCGCTGTTCGCCATGTTCTATGGCCTGGACTGGATCGCCACCGTGCCGCCCACGGTCAAGCTGGTGGGGGCCACGTTTGGCCGGGAGCGTGCGGGCATGGTGTTTGGCTGGATTTTCGCGGGCCACCAGCTGGGCGCCGCCGTGGCCGCCTACGGCGCGGGCCGCATCCGCACCCTGATGCTGACCTACAACCCGGCCCTGTTCGCAGCCGGCGCCGCCTGCCTGGTGGCCGCGCTGATGGTGCTGGCGATTCAGCGCCAGAAGGCGGCTGTGGCCGGCGCCCAGCCTGCATGAAAAAAGCCAGGCCCGCATGAGCGGCGCCTGGCTTTGCAAGAAGTGTGCAGCAGGATTACTTTAAATATTTCGCCAGCCAGCCCTCGACTTCGCTGTAGAAGAAACGGCTGTTCTCGCCCTTCAAGATCCAGTGATTTTCGTCCGGGAAGACCAGCAATTTCGCCGGCACGTTCAGGCGCTGTTGCACGGCAAAGTTCATCAAGGCATTGTTGGCCGGCACGCGGTAGTCGAGCTCGCCCACGGTGATCAGGATGGGGGTCGTAAACCCCGTGCCTTTTTCATGGTTGCCCGCTTGCATGACCGGGCTTTGCTCGCGCCATACGGGCAGGTTCGACCAGACGGGGCCGCCTGCATTCGTCTCACGGCCGAAACCGCCATCGCTGGTGCCCCATTGCATGATCAAGTCCATTTCGCCCGCGTGCGAGACGATGGCCTTGTAGCGCGTGGTGGTCGCTTGCAGCCAGTTGGCCAGGTGGCCGCCATAGCTGGCGCCGCCGGCGGCCAGCTTCGTGCCGTCGATGAAGGCGTATTTCTTGATGGCTTCATCGACGCCCTGGTTGACTTCATCGCCCGGGCCCTTCAACGGGTCGAACTGGATAGAGCGCGAGAATTCCTCGCCGTAGCCGGTGGAACCCTTGTAGTCCGTCAGCAGCACGACATAGCCTGGCTTGGCCAGCAAGTGATAGTTCCAGCGCAGCACGAACTGGTCGCGCCACATGCTGGCCGCGCCGCCGTGGATGACGGTAAACAGCGGGTATTTCTTGTTCGGATCAAAGTTGGCCGGCTTGACGAGCATATTGTGGATCTGGCCGCCGTCGGCCGTGGTGAACCAGAAGTGCTCGGGCGCCTGCCAGTCGATTTTACTTGCCTTGTCCGTGTTGAAGGCCGTCAGGCGCTTCGGCTGCTTGCCGTTGAAGGCATAGATTTCCGGCGGGTTGATGGACGACTCCCACACGCCCACCAGGGCCTTGCCGCCGCTGCTCAGCGAATTGATGCTGCCCGTTGGCAAGGATGCTTCCTCGCGCACATCGCCGCCCTTGGCGTCGATCGAGTACAGCTTTTCCAGGCCCGCATGTTCGTAGCTGAAGAGGACGCGCTTGTCGCCTTCGGGCAGCACGAAGCGCGAAATCGACCGGTCCAGCTTGGCCGTCAGGATGGTTGGCGCAGGGTTGCTCATTGGCCAGGCAAAACTGGCCAGGCGTTTCACGTCATACACCTTGCCTGGCGTTTGCGCGTCGCTCAAGGCGAACAGGGTCTTGCCGTCGGCCGCAAATTTCAAGGAACCGTAGCTATGTTTGTCCTGCGTCAAACGCTGCGCTTCGCCGCCCATCACGGGCAGCAAATACAGTTGTGAATAGACGGCTTCGCGCTGGGCCGCATCGTGGTTGGTGGCCGCGTTGAAGACGACGGCCTTGCCATCCGGCGTCCAGACGGCGTCCAGCGATTGTCCCTCGTCGCCCTGGCCGCCGCCAAAGCCCGGCAGGGTGACGAGTTGCGTGCCAGACAGGATATCGCGTGAGACAGCGTTAGGTTCGGCGTCGATGACGAACAGGCGCACTTGCTTGTCGGTCAGCCATTTGTCGAAATAGCGGGGCGCCGTCGTTTCATACGAACGGGCGCTGACCTTGCTTTCCTTGCGCTCTTTGGCGCTTTGCTTGACGTCGCTTTCCGTCTTGTTGCCTGGATAGATGTCGCTGATGAACAGCAATTGCTTGCCGTCCGGGCTCCATTTCGGCATGCGCGCGCCCAGGGTGAGCGAGGTCAGGCGCTGCGCTTCGCCGCCAGCGGCCACGTCGAGGCGGTAAATCTGTCCCGCTTCATCGCCGTCGCGCTTGGCGACAAACACCAGTTGGCGGCTGTCCGGCGACCAGGCCACGGCGCCTTCGCCGCTTTTGGAATAGGTCAGGCGGCGCGCGGGGCTGTCGTCAAGCAGCGATTTGATCCACAGGTCCGACCATTGCTCTTGGCTGGAGTAGGCGCTGTCGACGACGGAAAACACGGCCCACTTTCCATCCGGACTGGCGACGGGCGCGCCCACGCGTTTCATCAGCCACACGTCCTCATGCGTGATCGCATGTTTAATTTGCGTTTGCGTGGTGGCCATTGGCGACGCCGGCGTGGTATCGGCGGCGTGGATGGTCGTTGCCAGCGAGGCGCAGGCTGCTGCGATCAGCAGGGAGCCGAGGGAACGGCGAAGACGGGGTGAGGTCATGGGCGTGGTCCGGGAAGTGAAAAAAGTACAACGGGCAACATTATTGCCCATCGTTTCCTGCACTGCCAAGCCTGTGTACCATTACTTACAAGGCGGGACGGCCGCGTATCGGACGCGCGCGCCCCGGCTGATCAGTTAAACTTGTTGTTTTACTGATGCCACCTTGGGCCTGCCATGAAAATTAGTCCACCCTTATTGAAAACGCTGTTGCTGTGCGCGAGCTGCCTGGTAGCTGCCCCGCTTCTTGCCGCGGCCCCCGCACCGTACCCGAATACCAGCGCCATGGGCGTGGGGCAGGCGGAAAGCACGGCCTGGTATGCGACTTGCCTGAAGGTCAAGGATGCGGCGCCGCCGCCGGCCGACCTGCCGGCGCCGTCCGCCGTGGCTGCCTTGCAGCAGTGCCAGGCCAGCGAGCTGTATTACGATACCAAGAGTATGTCCTCGCCCAAGCCTGCCGACTGGCGTCCCGCGCGACATTGCGCCATGGCTACGCACAACAGCGCCGTGTTGATGATGCTGTACCAAAATGGACAGGGTGTGCAGAAAGACCCCTTGCTGGCGCTCAAGCATGCGTGCAGCATCGATGCGGCCCCGGCCGAGATGCAGGGACGCATAGAACATTTGCAGCAGATCAATGCCAGCGGGCGCGGCATGCTGGACTGGTGCGACGACATCACCAGCGGCTACATGATGGGTGTGTGCAGCGCCATCGATGCGCGGCAAAAGCAGCGCGTGCGCGCCCAGGCGACAGGCAAAGTCAGTGTAAACATGCCGGCCGTGGCGCAAGCGTCGCTGCAAAAGCTGCAGGCGGCGGCGAACAAGTTTGCCGATGCGCGCGCAGCCCATGAAACGGACTTGAGCGGCACGGCGCGCGCCGCCCTGAGCATCGCCGCCCGCACGGCCGAACTCGATTTGCTGGCGCTGGACGTGCGCGAGTACGAAGCGGGCAAGCTGCCGGCAAGTAGGTCGAAGGCGCAAGTGGCGGCGCTCGACAAGGGGCTCAACGCCATCTACGGCAAGCTGATGAAAAAGCCGGCGGAAACCTATGCGGGTGCGGTGGGCAAGGATGGCATCCGCGCCACCCAGCGCCTGTGGCTGGCCTACCGCGATGCCTGGATGAATTTCGGCGCCCTGCGTTATCCGTCCGTGACGAGCGATACCTGGGCCGGCCTGTTGACGGCGCGGCGCAATGCACAACTGCAAGCTATGCTGGAGAATTGAAGCATGCGGGAAGCCTATTATCACGAAGACGATTTTTGCATGATCGAATTGCTGCCGCTCGATAATTTGCAGCACTGTTTGACGCAGATGGGCGAGCAGCAGGCGTTCGCCGACGCGCACCGCAGCGGCGCCGGCTGGACGCAGATGTACGTGCCCGAGGCGCCACCGTCGCCGTTGCGCGTGCTGGGCATCACGGCCCGGCAGCTGCGTTTGGCGCTGGCCGATACCATGCCGCCGTATGACGCCGTCTACACGGGCTACAGCAGTTACCGCGTGGAATGCAAGAATGTGCTGGCCTTTGGCGGCGACAGCACGGAAACCCTGTTCGCCGGCCTGGACGAGAGCGGCATCGTGTGCGACCTGTGGTGCAGCGATGGCATGCCAGAGCTGTTGCTGCTGCCCATGAAAGAACAGCTGTTGCTGGCCGACTGGGGCGCGGGTTTTGTCTGTCCGCTGGCCGATGTCGACTTGTTTGCCCGTTATTTGCAGGAATACGAACTGGACTGATTACTCGCAGGCGATGGCGTTCGGTTGTGCCACCTTCACCACCGACGCCAGGCGCGCCATGTCGTTGCCATCGCCTTGCCCGACATACGCTTGATAGGTATCGATGACGATGCGCGCGCGGGCTTGCCAACCGCAATTGTCGGCCTGGCGCGCGGGCACGCGCAGCAGCCGGCGCGCCTCGCCATCGTTGGAAAAGCAGAACCACGCATCGTGCGCGGCGGCAGGGCGGGGCAATCGGCCCCATTGCGCCTTGTCGGGCGCGAAGCAGACGCGCTTGCCGATGATCTGCAAGCTCATCTCATCAGTGCGGGCGCTGTACTGGCCGTCGAGCACGATGGGCGGTTGAGCTTGTGCCTGCGCGGATAGGCAGGCGGCGGCCAGGAAGAGGGTGGCGGCAGGTTTCATGCGTTTCTTTCAGGGCTGGCAAGACGAAGCGCCAGTATAACCGCGAGGGCCGGAAACGAAAAAAGCCCATCCGTGAGGATGAGCTTTTTAGTACTGCGCATTCGTGGTAGGCCGTGCGGGATTCGAACCTGCGACCAACGGATTAAAAGTCCGCTGCTCTACCAGCTGAGCTAACGACCCGAAAGAGGCCGCATTATATATCAGTTGAAAAAGAATGCAAAGCATTCCTGCGAGAAATTGCAGGCCAGTTAATGCAGGGCAGCCGTGAGCTTCAGCACTTCGTCGATGCTGGTCGTGCCGTCGATGACTTTGCGTGCGCCGGCGATGCGCAGCGGCGTCATGCCGTCGAGGATGCTTTGACGGCGCAGCGCGTGCAGGTCGGCGCCCGCCTTGACCAACTGGCCGAACGTTTCCGTCACGCTCAGCAGTTCATAAATGCCGGCACGTCCCAGGTAGCCGCTGTGCCGGCACTGGGCGCAGCCGACGGGGCGGTACGTGGCCTGCGGCCGTTCCAGCTGGCCGCCCGTCAGGCGCTGCCATGAAGCTTCGCCCGTGGCGGCGTCCAGCTGCTTGCAGCCCGGACACAGGCAGCGCAGCAGGCGCTGCGCCAGCACGCCGATCAGGCACGCTTCCAGCAGATAGGCGGGCAAGCCCAGTTCCAGCAGGCGCATGACGGCCGAGGGCGCGTCGTTGGTATGCAGGGTAGACAGTACCAGGTGGCCCGTCAGCGCCGCCTGGATGGCCATTTCGGCCGTGGCCAGGTCGCGGATTTCTCCCACCATGATGATGTCGGGATCTTGCCGCATCAGCGCCCGCACGCCATCGGCAAACGACAGTTCGATGCCGGCCTGGGTTTGCACCTGCATCTGGTTGAAGGCCGGTTCGACCATTTCAATCGGGTCTTCCACGGTGCAGACATTGACTTCGCTGCCAGCCAGCGCCTTCAAGGTGCTGTACAGGGTGCTGGTCTTGCCCGAGCCGGTGGGTCCCGTGACCAGCACGATGCCGTGCGTGCGCGCCGTCAGCTGGCGCCAGCGTTCGGCGTCCGCGGGCGGAAAGCCCAGGTCAAACAGGCTCTTGATGGCGATTTCCGGGTCGAAGATGCGCATGACGAGCTTTTCGCCGAAGGCCGTGGGCAAGGTGGACAGGCGCAGCTCGATTTCCTGGCCCTGCGCATTGCGCGTCTTGATGCGGCCATCCTGGGGGCGGCGCTTTTCCACCACGTCCATGCGTCCGAGCAACTTGATGCGCGCCGTCATGGCCAGCAGCACCACGGGCGGCAATTGATAGGCCTGGTGCAGGCGGCCGTCGATGCGCAGGCGCACGAGGCCGGCGTCGCGCTTCGGTTCCAGATGGATGTCGGACGCGCGCTGGGCAAACGCGTATTGCCACAGCCAGTCGACGATGCGCGCCACATGCTGGTCGTTGGCGTCGAGGCCGGTCTTGTTGCGTCCCAGTTCCACCAGCTGTTCGAAATTGTGGCGCAGCGCGAGGTCTTGCGTGGACGCTTGCTGGGCCACCTTGACGGAACTGGCCAGGCTGAAAAATTGCGCGATGGCGTCGGCGATGTGCAGCGGATTGGCGATGACCAGGCTCAGCTTGCGTGGCGCCAGATTCCCCAGCTGCGCCTGCCAAGCGAGCGCGTAGGGCTGGGCCGTGGCGATGACGATGCGCTCCTGCGTGCTTTCCACGGGCAGGATGTTGAAGCGGGCCGCATAGCCGGCCGTCATGACGTCGGCCACCTGGCTGAAATCGATGTGCAAGGGATCGATGCGCATGTACGGCAGGCTGGCCCGTTGTGCCAGCCACGCGCACAGGGTGTCGAGCGTCAGCGCGCCGTGAGCGATGTTGCACAGCGGATGCAAGGGGGGCGCCGGCAGCAGGGCGGCCTGGGCGACGATGGCGGCCGCTTGTGCCGCGTCGAGCAAGCCGTCTTCCTGCAGCCAGGCCAGCAGTTGCGGCAACGCCAGCGGCGTATCGGGAGAAGGAGGAGGGGAAGCGGGCATGGCCGGTGCCTTTCAGGGCTGCCGGCCTTGCGTGGCTGTGCCGGCGCTTACAGAGTGCTGACGATGCCCTTGACCCAGGTCTTGGCGGGCAGTTTGGTCTCGGCGACGATCTGCTTGGCCCGTTCCAGCAGGGCTGCTTGCGCTTCGGTATCGAGTGCCACTTTCGTCTTGAAAGCGATCGCCACTACGTTCCCATCATGGACTTCCGGCAGGCAGATCACCTGTGCAAACGCAAACTTCATCGCCTTGATGTTCTTCGCGTAGCTGGGGTGGTCGCCAAACAGGTTGACCGTCATGATGCCGTGCGGCGCCAGGCAGGCGCAGCAGGCGGAATAAAAATCCGCACTGTCGAGCACGGGACCGCGCGCCGTGGCGTCGTACAGGTCTACCTGCAGGGCGTCCAGGGTGTCGTGGTTGGCGTCGTCGTTGACGTAGTCGAGCGCATCCATCTCGCGCACGTGCAGGCGCTCATCGTTGGGTGGCAGCTTGAACATCGAGGCGCAGATGGTGATGACGGAGGGATTGAGTTCGATGGCTTCCACTTGCGCCTGCGGGAACTGGCGGTAGCAGAACTTGGTCAGCGCTCCCGTGCCCAGGCCCAGCTGGACGAGGTGCTGCGGTTGCGCTATCCACAGCATCCACGCCATCATTTGCTGCGCGTATTCGAGTTCCGGCCAGTCCGGCTTGCGGATGCGCATGGCGCCCTGCACCCATTCCGTACCGAAATGCAAATAGCGCACGCCATCCATTTCGGACAGGGTGACAGGGGCATAGCGGGGCTTGCGCGCGGGGCGCGAGGATTCGACTTGTTCGATGGATTTTCGTTTGATAAGCATAAGGCGGCCTGAAAGTGTGCCGCATTATAGCCCGTGCCGTAGCAGCATAAAAAATGCCAGCCGCTGGGACTGGCATGCTACGGGCCGCTTGTTGCGCTTACTGCTGTGCTGGC
This sequence comes from Janthinobacterium sp. ROICE36, assembly GCF_002869965.1. Classification (GTDB taxonomy): domain Bacteria; phylum Pseudomonadota; class Gammaproteobacteria; order Burkholderiales; family Burkholderiaceae_D; genus Janthinobacterium. The sequence goes on along the minus strand of NZ_PEBS01000009.1, from coordinate 39,577 downwards.
TCGATCGACACGCGCAGGCGGATACGTTCGCCCGGATCATAGGACATGATGCTCGTGTAGTTGCGGCCGCGGTAGTCGTAGGTGACCTGGTAGCCATTGTTGCGCGATTCCCAGTGGTCGACCTGGCGGCATTGCTTGACGGCTTGTTCCTGCATGCCGCCCTGGTAGTTGTTCTGGTTGTCGACACGGTCGCCAACGACTGCGCCGGCAATCGCGCCAGCAGCGGCGGCGGCCGTGCGGCCATTGCCGCCACCGACCTGGCTACCTAACAGGGCGCCGGCGATACCGCCGACGATGGAGCCGCCAGCGCTGCGCTGCTGCGGTGGCGCCTGCACTTGCACGTATTCCGTACGGCATTCCTGGCGTGGACGATTGATCTGTTCCACTTGCGGCACGACGCGCACGACTTTGCCGAAATCTTCAAAGTCGGCAGCCTGGGCGAGTGGCAATGCGCCGATACAAAGGGCTGACATCATCAATTTGGCTTGCAAGTTCATTTATAACCTCATTATGTAGAGAATCTTTCAGGGTATTTTTTACAACTTGGGACTATAGTAATCCCGCCAGACCGGGGCAAGTGTTTCGCATAGCAACAAAATGTAACAGCCCAAGCCCCTTGCCCCACAGTCTGTAACATGCACTTTCAATCGATACATGATGTTGGATGACTTGAAACCAGCGGTTTGTAACAAATCTTGCGTTTGACATCATATTCGGGTTGATTCATACAGGACAACACGTTACCCTAATACGCGTATGGCTTATATAAAATCGCACTGAATCGCATAAAAGTTGATACAGATCGAATCACCGCGTGCGCATTGACCCGCGTGCGGGGATGCAATAAGAAGAACAGCTAGAAAAAATCCATACATAACAGGTCGATTTGAGGGAAAAATGAGTTTGTTACTAACCGTGCCGCCCAACCTTGTCCAGTCCATCCGTGCCTTTCGCGTGACCGAATTACAAGACGAGGCGGTTCGTCTCGGGCAGCACTTTTTATATGCGCATTGCAACGCTGGACAGACCAAACAACAAGTCATCGGCATTATTGCAGAAGCATTCCTGTTTCCGAAAAACCTGGCGAAGAATTTTGATGCCCTGCGCCTGTGCCTGACGGACACCATGCACAAGGCCGGTACGCAAACGGGCTTCCTGGTGGTGCTCGAGCAATTGCCAAATACGCAAAAATTCGACAAGGAAGCGCGCGAGATCCTGCTCGACGTGTTTCGCGATGCGGCCGACTACTGGGCCGAGAAGAAAGTGCCGTTCCGCGTCTTCTATTCATTCGAGTAAATACTTACTCTTGTCGCGGCGCCGTAAAACCGGCCTTCCATGCAGATGGCAATCGGCATCGCCGGGCAACTCTGGCGCTCCGGCGCTTATGTTGCGTTGCAACAATAATGCCGGCCTTTCTAGATTCGTATCGCCATAGCGGGTACAATGCGCGCTATGAAAAATATCGTTATCCTCATTTCCGGACGCGGCAGCAACATGGAAGCGGTCGTACGCGTGGCGCAAGCCGAGCAATGGCCTGCCCGGATTGCCGCCGTCATCAGTAACCGGGCCGATGCCCAGGGACTGGTTTTTGCCGCGCAACATGGGATAGCGACGGCAGTCGTTGCCAACAAGGATTATGCCAGCCGCGAACAGTTTGATGCGGCGCTGCAAGCCGTGATCGACGGCTACGCCCCCGATCTGGTCGTGCTGGCCGGTTTCATGCGCATCCTGACGCCGCCCTTCGTCGAGCATTACGCGGGGCGCATGCTCAATATCCACCCGTCGCTGCTGCCGCTGTTCCCGGGCATGGCGACGCACCGCCAGGCGCTCCAGGCGGGTGTGACGGAACACGGCGCGACCGTGCATTTCGTCACTGCCGAGCTCGATCATGGCCCGGCCGTGGCGAGCGCCAAAGTCCCCGTCTTGCCGGGCGACACAGAAGACAGCTTATCGGCGCGCGTGCTGGTACAGGAACATCTGCTTTACCCGCGCGCCATCCGCCTGTTCATTGACGATAAACTGTCGGTCGAGCATGGCCAGGTCCGCGTGGACCCTCAATAAAATATTACAGGAAGAATAACAATGAGATTGCCACCAGCGATACTTGCCAATGCTGAAGAAGTATTGCGCGAAATTTTACGTTTCACGGCCCCGGCCGACACCACCCTGTCGCGCTATTTCCGCGACCATCCGCGCCTCGGTTCGCGCGAACGCGGCGCCATCGCCGAAGGCATTTATGCCGTGTTGCGCAACAAATCGTTCTTTACCGATTTCGCCGAAGCGGGCAGTGGCCCGACCATGCGCCGCCTGACCATCCTCGGCCTGGCCGAAGCTGTCGGTGCCGACTCCCTGGGCGGCTTGACGGAAGAAGAAGTCGAATGGCTGGAACGCATCACGCAGATCGACCGCAGCCTGATGCCGGCGAACATGCGCGCCAACATGCCGACCTGGCTGTTCGACAAGCTGATCGCCCAGTTCGGCGAAGCGGAAACCATGAAGCTGACCGATGCGCTGAACGCGCCGGCGCCGCTGGACTTGCGCGTCAATTCGCTCAAGGCCACGCGTGAAGACGTGATGCTGGCCCTGGCCGAAGCACCGATCCTCAGCACGCCGACGCCTTATGCGCCGCTGGGTTTGCGCGTGATCAAGAAGCCTTCGCTGCAAAACATGCCTTTGTTCCAGAGCGGCGCCATCGAAGTGCAAGATGAAGGCAGCCAGATCCTGTCGCAGATCGTCGGCGCCAAGCGCGGCGAGATGGTGGTCGATTTCTGTGCCGGCGCGGGCGGCAAGACCCTGGCGCTGGGCGCGCTGATGCGCAACACGGGCCGTTTGTATGCGTTTGACGTGTCGGAAAAGCGTTTGGCCAAGCTGAAGCCGCGCATGGCCCGCAGCGGCCTGTCGAACGTGCATCCCGTGCAGATCGCGCATGAGCGTGATGCCAAGATCAAGCGCCTGGCCGGCAAGATCGACCGCGTGCTGGTCGATGCCCCGTGCAGCGGCCTGGGCACCCTGCGCCGCAATCCGGACGTGAAATGGCGCCAGCAGCCGAACTCCATCGTCGAACTGCAAGCCAAGCAGGCAGCCATCCTGGCCGGCGCGGCGCGCCTGGTCAAGGGCGGCGGCCGTCTGGTGTACGCCACCTGCAGCTTCCTGAACGAAGAAAACGATTTTATCGCCGAGCAATTCCTGGCCGCGCATCCGGACTTCACCCTGGTGCCGATGAATAAAGTGCTAGCGGAACAGAAGATCGAGCTGGAAATGGGCGATTACCTGAAATTGTTGCCGCACCTGCACCATACCGACGGCTTTTTCGCCGCCGTGTTCGAGCGCAAGATCATGCCGAAAAAAGTCTACGCCGATGAAAAACCGGCCGACGACGTTGACGCTGAACAAGCCGAGTAAGCTAGTCACGGGCGGCCGCTGCACCTGCAGTGGCCGCTTTCAATGCCGCCAGCCCGCCTGGCGGCATGGGCACACCGTCCATCCGTCCCACCTTCCAGCCCCCATCTGCCATGAACGAAACCCCGCTGCTCAACCTGATCACTGATTTTGTCAATGATTTCCGTCAACCGGCCATCCTGTGGCAAGCGTTGGTCATCGTCGCTTGCCTGGCCTTGAGCTGGTTGCTGGTGCGGCAGTTGCGCGAATTCCTGCACCAGCGGGCGGAAGCGGCCGTTGTCCCGGCTACGCCGGAAACCTTGCAGCGCACGGACAGTTTCATCCGCATCCTGACGCCCGTGCTGGCGGCCATGCTGCTGGGCATTGCGCAACATTTCCTGGCCAAGTTCCAGTCGGTGAATCTGCTCAGTATCGCCATTCCCCTGTGCACCTCGATGGCGCTGGTGCGCTTCGGTTTTTATGTGCTGCGCCGCATTTTTGCCCGCCATGGCGACATCAGCCCGACCATGTTGCTGTTGGAAAAGATATTCACGGTCGTGGTGTGGGCCGGCATGGCCCTGTATATCACGGGCCTGTGGCCGGAATTGCATGTATTCCTGGAAAGCATCGTCGTGCCGCTGGGACGCAACAAGGTATCCGTGGCTGCCATCTTGCAAGCCGCTGTTTCGGTGGCCGTGCTGCTGGTGCTGGCCATGTGGGCCGGCACCTCGCTCGACGAGCGCCTGATGAAAATGCCGGGTCTGCACACTTCCTTGCGCGTGGTGATGTCGCGCATGGGGCGCGCCGTGCTGATCCTCGTTTCCGTGCTGGTCAGCCTGTCGCTGGTGGGCATCGACCTGACCGTGCTATCCGTATTTGGCGGTGCCTTCGGCGTGGCGCTGGGCTTTGGCTTGCAAAAGATCGCCGCGAACTTTGTGTCCGGCTTTATCATCTTGCTCGACCGTAGCCTGACCATCGGCGACATGATCACTGTCGGCCAGTTCACGGGCAAAGTCACGCAAATCAATACGCGCTATACTGTGTTACTGGGTGCCGATGGCGTTGAATCCATCGTGCCCAATGAAATGCTGATATCCGGCGGTGTACAAAATATGTCGCTGAGCAATCGTATGATCTGGCTGGGCGTGCCTGTGTCGCTGGGCTATGAAACGGATCTCGACGTCATCTTTCCCTTGCTGGAAGCGGCGACGGCCAAGGTGCCGCGCGTGTCGCAAAGCAAGCCGCCATCGGCCACCCTCGTGCGTTTCGGCGCCGACGGCCTCGACGTGCAGATTGGCTTCTGGATCGCGGATCCGGAAAACGGCACGGGCGGCGTGAAGTCGAATGTGAACCGCGCCATCTGGCGCACCTTGCAGGAACATAAGGTCAGTGTACCGTTTCCGCAACGCGAATTGCGTATTGTTGGTACGCCTCCTGCCCCGCTCGCGGGTGCGGCAGAGGGTGAGTCCGCGCCATCCGGCACCCAGCCATAACCTCGCTGCCCGCCTCCGATTTTGCCTGATAGCACCCATTAGGGCGTACAATTACGTCTAAAATTAACTCTGCCGGACCTCTGGAGTCACTGGAGCGACCGTGCGCATGCCTGTCCACTTGGAGTAGTAGTAATGACATTGAGTTCCGTTTTACACGACGTTTTGCAGTTCATGGCAACTGGCATTACCGATCTGTCCGCATGGCAAGTTTTCCTGTACACCATGCTGGTCACGCACATCACGATCGCCAGCGTCACGATTTACCTGCACCGCCACCAGGCCCACCGGGCGCTGGAGTTGCACGCAATTCCCAGCCATTTCTTCCGTTTCTGGCTGTGGCTGACGACGGGCCAGGTCACCAAGGAATGGGCGGCCATCCACCGCAAGCACCACGCCAAGTGCGATACGGAAGAAGATCCGCACAGCCCCGTGACGCGCGGCATCAAGAAAGTCTTCTGGGAAGGCGCCGAGCTGTACCGCGCTGAATCGAAGAACATGGAAACCATGGCCAAGTACGGTCATGGCACGCCGACGGACTGGATCGAACGCAATCTGTACACCAAATACAGCTGGCTGGGCGTGGTGTCGCTGTTTGTCATCAATTTTGTGTTGTTCGGCGTGATCGGCATTTCCGTGTGGGCCGTGCAAATGATGTGGATCCCGATCACGGCAGCCGGCATCATCAACGGCATCGGCCACTACTGGGGTTACCGCAACTATGATTGCGCCGACGCGGCCACCAACATCATTCCGTTTGGCATCCTGATCGGCGGCGAAGAGTTGCACAACAATCACCATACGTATGCGACGTCGGCCAAGCTGTCGTCGAAATGGTATGAAATCGATATCGGCTGGGCGTATATCCGCGCGCTGGAAATGCTGGGCCTGGCCAAGGTGAAAAAGCTGGCGCCAGAACCGAAGTTCTCGCACGGCAAGCTGGAAGCGGACTTCGAGACCTTGCAATCGGTCATCGCCAACCGCTATGACGTGATGGCCAAGTATGCGAAATCGATCAAGCATGCCTGGAAGGAAGAGCTGGAACACCTGAAGAACAAGGCCGAACTGGAAAAGCGTTTCCTCAAGTCGTCGCGCAAGCTGATGCAGCGTGAGCCGGGCAAGCTGGCCGATGCGCAGCACGAGCAGTTATCTGAATTGTTCCAGCACAGCAAGGCGCTGGAAACCATGCACCACATGCGCGTGGAACTGGGCGCCATCTGGGAGCGTTCCCACTTTACGCGCGAGCAATTGCTGCAGAAGCTGCAAGACTGGTGCACGCGCGCCGAAGCGTCGGGCATCGAGTCGCTGCAGGATTTCTCCTTGCGCCTGCGCAGTTATGCATAAGTAAGCTGCTGCATATCAAGACCCTGGTTTCCAGGGTTTTTTTTCGCCTTGGCAAAGGGCGAGGGTGGCGTAAATAATCAGGACGAAAAAAAACCGCTCATCGGAGCGGCTCTTTTTACAGAACACAATATCAATTACTTGATTTTGGTTTCTTTGTACGTTACGTGCTTGCGTGCTTTAGGATCAAATTTCATGATCTCCATTTTCGCAGGCGTCGTACGCTTGTTTTTGGTAGTCGTGTAGAAGTGACCCGTACCGGCGGTCGATTCTAACTTGATTTTGTCGCGGCCTGATTTTGCCATGATAGCTCCCTTATTCTGCTAATTAGACTTTTTCGCCACGAGCGCGCATATCGACCAATACGGCGTCGATGCCGACTTTATCGATGACGCGCAGACCGGCGTTGGACAAACGCAGGGAGACCCAGCGGTTTTCAGATTCAACAAAAATACGACGATTCTGCAAGTTAGGCAAAAAACGACGTTTGGTTTTGTTGTTTGCATGGGAAACATTGTTGCCGACCATCGGCTTCTTCCCAGTGACTTGGCAAACACGTGCCATGGCGCACTCCTTAAAGATATTCCAAATTGGAAAAACGAGAGTATATCCAAAATAAGCAGATTTATCAATGACTTGCGAAAAACAATTGTGTCATGTTGTATTGAAATAATTTAACAATTTGACTTTTACCTTTCTTCATAGGGAAGAGCACTGGTAAGCAGCGCTGTTTACTGTTAGATAAGCGCCTTGCTGCGGTCACGTATGTCCTTGTTTACACATGGTTAACTGATAATTGACCGCTGCCATGCCGCGTCTGCGCTAGATCTGGCCGTGCTCTGCAAACGAATGCACTTGCCGCCCGGCCACGACGAAATGGTCGAGGATGCGCACGTCCACCAGCGACAATGCCTGCACCAGCGCGCGCGTCAGTAATAAATCCGATTCGCTCGGTTCCGGCGTGCCGGACGGGTGGTTGTGGGCCAGCATGACGCTGGCCGCGTTGTGCAGCAGCGCCTGTTTGACCACTTCGCGCGGGTACACGCTGGTATGGGTGAGGGTGCCGCGAAACATTTCCCGGGCCGTGATCAGGCGATTCTTGACGTCCAAAAACAACACGTGAAATGCTTCATGCGGCAGGTTGCCCAGGGTCAGGCGCAGGTAATCCTTGACGGCGTGCGGCGAATTGAGCGCCTGGCCCGTCTGCAAGTCCTCGATGATGGCGCGCCGCGCCAGTTCCATTACCGCTTGTAGCTGGGCAAACTTGGCGCTGCCCATGCCATGCACGGCGGAAAAACTCACCAGGCTGGCGCCGAACAGGCCCCGCAGGGAACCGAAGTGCTCCACCGTGTCGCGCGCCAGTTCCACCGCGCTCTTGCCGCGCACGCCCGTGCGCAGGAAGACGGCCAGCAATTCCGCATCCGACAGCGATTGCGCGCCATCCTCGATCAGGCGTTCGCGTGGCCGTTCGCTGGCGGGCCAATCCTTGATGCCCATGCTGTTCTCCTGTTTGTCACCGGCGCGTGCCCCAGCATGGTCTTCTTTGACGAAGCCATGGCGCAGGCGCGGCCAGTGTGGCTTACAATATCGTTTTGCATCAGCTACTTGAAAACTCACTATGTCCAACGAGCAACCAGCAGTCGTCACCGAAGCGGCTTACCTCACCCTGCATTATCGTCTTGCTACTGTTGACGGTACTGATATTGTCACTACCTTTAGTGGAAATCCTGCTACCTTGATGCTGGGACAGGGCCAGTTGGCGCCATTCCTCGAGCAGCGCCTGCTGGGCTTGCCTGAAGGCACGCACCAGACGTTCGAGCTGGCCGCCGGCGAAGGCTTTGGCGAGCGCAATCCCGAGCTGGTGCAGTCGGTTTCGCGCGCCACCCTGGACGAGAACTCGGTGCCGGGCGCCGACTACAAGATCGGCGACCTGGTCGACTTTGCCGCGCCGGGCGGCGGCCGCTTTGCCGGCGTGCTGCGTGAAATGCGCGAGGACTCGGCCCTGTTCGACTTCAATCATCCGCTGGCCGGCCAGCCGCTGCGCTTTGAAGTCAAGCTCATTTCGGTGTTGTGAAGGAATAGCGATGGATAAAGAACTGTTACTGGCCCAGCCCCGCGGTTTCTGCGCTGGCGTCGACCGGGCGATTGAAATCGTCGAGCGTGCCTTGCAGCAATTTGGCGCACCGATCTACGTGCGCCATGAAATCGTCCACAACGCCTATGTGGTGGCCGACTTGCGCAACAAGGGCGCCATCTTCATCGACGACCTCGATGACGTGCCTGCTGGCAATACGCTCGTGTTTTCCGCCCATGGCGTGTCGAAAGCCGTGCGCGCCGAGGCGGAATCGCGCGGCCTGAGCATTTTTGATGCGACTTGCCCGCTGGTCACCAAGGTGCACATGGAAGTGGGCAAGATGCGCCGCGAAGGCCGCGAGATCATCATGATCGGCCACGATGGCCACCCAGAGGTGGAAGGCACGATGGGCCAGGCCGATATGGGCATGCATCTGGTGGAGACGCTCGAAGATGTGGCGGCATTGCAGGTTGCCAATCCGGACAGCCTGGCCTATGTTTCGCAAACAACGTTGTCAGTTGACGACACTCGCGACATTATCGAGGCCTTGAAGCTGAAATATCCGAACATCGCCGAGCCGAAAAAAGGCGACATCTGCTACGCCACCACCAATCGCCAGGAAGCCGTGAAATTCATGGCGCCGCAAGTGGAAGTGGTGATCGTCGTGGGCAGCCCGAACAGCTCGAATTCGAACCGTTTGCGCGAAGTGGCCGAGAAGATGGGCACGCCTGCCTACATGGTCGACAATGCTTCGCAGATCGACCCCGCCTGGCTGGAAGGCAAGCTGCGCGTGGGTGTGACGGCTGGCGCCTCGGCACCCGAGGTGCTGGTGCAAGCCGTCATCGACCGCTTGAAAGAGTGCGGCGTGAAGAGCGTGCGTCCGCTCGACGGCGTGCAGGAAGCCGTCACGTTCCCGATGCCGAAAGGCCTCGATGGCCTCAAGCGCGACGTCGCCTGAGTGTGTAGGGCAATTGAGTATCAATGAAATAAGCACCTCAAAACCGAATTTAATTCGGAAATGATTGATTTATTCCAAGCTTAGTTTTTGCAAAAGATCGTTATGATTGCCTCAAGCTTGAATATGTTGTCGTTATGACTAAGCAAGGTCACGCCCGTTTTGAGTGCGTGCACCATGCTGGTGAGAACGGTCCAGGGATGGCACTGCAGGAATTCTTCCTCCGGTGCCGTTTTTGTATCAGCACCCCATGTTCTGGCGGATGTTGTTCCCGAAAAATGCATATTTGATAGGGCAATCATGGATACATTCATCCAGCAGATCATTAACGGCTTGGTGCTGGGCAGCATGTATGCCTTAGTCGCCCTCGGTTACACGATGGTGTACGGCGTCTTGAACCTGATCAACTTCGCCCACGGCGATGTGCTCATGATCGGCGCCATGGTGGGCTTGACCATCCTCAAGCTGCTGGGCATCTATGTGCCGGACTGGCCCGGCTATTTGAAACTGGCCACCGCCATCCTCGGCGCCATTCCCATCTGTATTCTGGTCAACATCATCATCGAGCGGGTTGCCTACCGCCGCCTGCGCAACGCCCCCCGCCTCGCCCCCCTGATTACCGCCATCGGCGTCTCCATCCTGTTGCAAACCTTTGCCATGATGATCTGGACGCGCAATCCCTTGCCCTTTCCCCAATTGCTGTCGACCGACCCTATCAATATAGGCGGCGCCGTGATTTCGCAAACGCAAGTATTGCTGCTGGCCCTGGCTGCCCTGTCGATGGGCGGCTTGGTGTTGCTGGTGGAAAAAACGAAAATGGGCCGCGCCATGCGCGCCACGGCGGAAAACCCCCGCGTGGCGGGCCTCATGGGCGTCGATTCCGACAAGGTCATTGTTGCCACCTTTGCCATCGGCGCCGCGTTGGCGGCCGTGGCGGGTGTGATGTGGGGCGCCAATTATGCATCCATTCAATTTTCCATGGGCGCCATCCCCGGCTTGAAGGCCTTTTGCGCGGCCGTGCTGGGCGGCATCGGCAATATCTATGGCGCCATGTTGGGGGGGATTTTGCTGGGCCTCATCGAGAGTCTGGGCGCCGGTTATATCGGCGACCTCACGGGCGGTTTCCTCGGCAGCCACTACCAGGATATCTTTGCCTTCGTCGTGCTGATCATCGTGTTGACCCTGCGCCCGTCCGGCATCATGGGCGAAAGAGTGGCCGACCGTGCCTGATGTGAAACTGGGAGATTAATCATGGCATTACTCGATTTCGACGCAAAAAAGAATCCCGCCAAGGCTTACGCCGGCATGCTGGGCCTGGCAGCGCTGCTGATGGTGTTCCCGTTTTTTGCCGCGCAGTTCGGCAACTCGTGGGTGCGCATCATCGACATGGCCTTGCTGTACATCATGCTGGCCCTGGGCCTGAACATCGTCGTCGGCTTTGCCGGCCTGCTCGACCTCGGTTATATCGCCTTCTATGCCGTGGGGGCTTACCTGACGGCCTTGCTGGCGTCGCCGCAGTTCGCCATCCTGCTCGAATCGGTGGTGAATCAATATCCGGTGCTGGGTGCAACCCTGGTACAGCTGATGGGGCCTGAAATCCGCGAAAACGGCATCCATCTGTCGATCTGGCTCATCGTGCCGCTGGCCGCGTTTGTGGCCGGCCTGTTCGGCGCCTTGCTGGGCGCGCCGACCTTGAAGCTGCGCGGCGACTATCTGGCCATCGTGACCCTGGGCTTTGGCGAGATCATCCGCATCTTCATGAACAATTTGAACGACCCCATCAATTTCACGAATGGGCCGCAAGGCATCAATCTGATCGATCCCATCCGCATCTTCGGCGTCAACCTGGCCGGCGAGGCGGGCACCAATAGCACCGTCGTGGTCGGCGGCTTTTCCATGCCGTCCGTGAACGCCTATTACTTTTTGTTCCTCTTCCTGTGCATCGCCGTCGTGTTCGTCACCAAGCGCCTGCAGCATTCGCGCCTGGGCCGTGCCTGGGTGGCCATCCGCGAAGACGAGATCGCCGCGAAAGCCATGGGCATCAACACGCGCAACGTCAAACTGCTGGCCTTTTCCATGGGCGCCTCGTTCGGCGGCGTGGCCGGTGCCATGTTTGCCTCGTTCCAGGGCTTTGTTTCGCCCGAATCGTTCTCGCTGACGGAATCGATCGCCGTGCTGGCCATGGTGGTGCTGGGCGGCATCGGCCATATCCCCGGTGTGATCCTCGGCGGCGTCATCCTCGCCTCGATACCCGAAGTGCTGCGCCACGTGGTGGAACCTGCCCAGCAGGCGCTGTTCGGCCACGTGATAATCGAGGCGGAAGTGCTGCGCCAGCTGCTGTACGGCCTGGCCATGGTCTTGATCATGCTCAACCGTCCCGCCGGATTGTGGCCATCGCCGAAGCACGAGGACCGGCCCGACCACGATGTGGACCAGCCGAATAAATCCACCGGCGTCGTGTCCGCTTAAGGGAGGGCTAGCATGAGCGAACAGATCATTCTCAACATTGCCGGCGTGAATAAGCGTTTCGGCGGCTTGCAGGCGCTGACCGACGTGGGCATTACCATCCGGCAGGGGCAAATTTACGGTTTGATCGGCCCGAACGGTGCCGGCAAGACCACCTTTTTCAATGTCATCACGGGTCTGTACCAGCCCGACACGGGCACCTTCGAGCTGGCCGGCAAGCCGTATTCGCCGTCTGCGCCGCACAAGGTGGCCAAGGCAGGCATCGCCCGCACTTTTCAGAACATTCGCCTGTTTGGCGACATGACGGCGCTGGAAAACGTCATGGTAGGGCGCCATGTACGCTCGCACCAGGGCGTGTTCGGCGCCATTTTCCGCCACAAGGCGGCGCGTGAGGAAGAGGCGTCCATACGCAAGCGGGCGATGGAATTGCTCGATTTCGTTGGCATCGCCCAGTTTGCCAATCGCACGGCGCGCTTCTTATCGTATGGCGACCAGCGGCGCCTGGAAATCGCCCGCGCGCTGGCCACCGATCCTACTCTGCTGGCCCTCGACGAGCCGGCGGCCGGCATGAATGCGACGGAAAAGCTGGCCCTGCGCGAGTTGCTGGTAAAAATCAAGGCCGAAGGCAAGACCGTGCTGTTGATCGAGCACGACGTGAAACTGATGATGGGGCTGTGCGACTGCATCACGGTGCTCGAATATGGCAAGCGCATCGCCGAAGGCTTGCCAGCCGAAATACAACAAAACCCGGCCGTCATCGAGGCTTACCTGGGGGGATCGCACGCATGACTGAGAATGGCTTGAACAAGAATGTACTCAAGGTCGCGGGCCTGCACGTGGCGTACGGCGGCATCAAGGCGGTGAAAGGCATCGACCTGGAAGTCAATCAGGGCGAACTGATCGCCCTGATCGGCGCAAACGGCGCCGGCAAGACGACGACCTTGAAAGCCATCACGGGCACCTTGCCCGCCTGCAAGGTCGCGGGGACGATCAGCTACCTGGGCGAGTCGCTCAAGGGCACGAAATCGTTTCACCTGGTGGAAAGGAAATTGGCCATGGTGCCGGAAGGGCGGGGCGTGTTTACCCGCATGTCGATCCGCGAAAACCTCATGATGGGCGCCTACACGCGCACGGACAAGGCGGGTGTCGAAGACGATATCGCCCGCTGGTTCGACGTGTTTCCGCGCCTGAAGGAGCGGGCGGCGCAGATGGCCGGTACCCTGTCGGGCGGAGAGCAGCAGATGCTGGCCATGGCGCGCGCGCTGATGAGCCATCCGACACTGCTGCTGCTCGATGAGCCATCGATGGGCTTGTCTCCCATCATGGTGGAAAAAATCTTCGAGGTGATCCGCAAGGTGTCGTCCGAAGGCATCACGATTTTGCTGGTCGAACAGAATGCCCGCCTGGCCCTGCAAGCGGCGCACTGCGGCTATGTGATGGATTCCGGGCTCGTCACCATGGGTGGCAACGCGGCCGCCATGCTCGATGACCCGCGCGTGAAGGCGGCGTATCTGGGCGAGTAATCGCGTTCAGTAAGTGTTCAGGCATAAAAAATGCCCCAGCTGGGCTGGGGCATAATGGCATCCGTCGGGGAGGTGCGGGATGGATGCCTGGAGGAGCTGGTAACAGCGGACCGCCGTCGCGGTCGCGCCAGAATTACTTGGCCGTGCGCGGAACGGCTTTTTCAGCCGCTTGCGTGAACTGGTTCACGGCCGATGTCAGGTTCGCTTCGATGGTTTCGACGGCTTGCTTGCTGGTTTTCGAGAATTGCTCGTAGCCTGCATTGGCATTGCCGATGGCGCTTTTCAGCATGGCGACGGCGTTTTCCGAACCGGCTGGCGCGTTCTTGGTCACTTCTTCCACCAGGGACAGGACTTTGCGGTTGGTTTCAGCGATTTGCGATTCAGCTGCTTTGCTGAACTCGGCTTGGGTGCCGGACGTGATGGCAACCAGGTGACGACCGTAAGCGACGGCTTTTTCAGCGCTAGGCTGGGCTTGAGCAGCGCTCAGCGAGAAGAATTCTTGTGGATCTTTTGCCGACAGCAATTGCTTGGCGGCAGCCGTCGATTCTTCCAGCGTTGCCTTGGCAGCGGTCAGGTTCAGTTCGACGATCTTTTCGATGCCTTCGAAGGCTTTGCTCGTCAGCGACGAGAAAAGGGCGAATTGGGCTTCCAGGTTGGTTTTGGTAGCGGACGAAAATTGCTCAGGAATTGAAAACATATAAATCTCCAAAAAATCGAAATCTGGTTAATTTGATGCTGCGTGTACCGTTTGGGAAAGCAGGTGAATCTAAATTTTCAAGCTGAACAAGAATTGTGCAACGCAACAAACCCTATTCTACGGTGAAAAAAAACGAAGTCAAGCGATTTTTGTGCGATGCAACAATTGAATAGATTTGCATCAAAAGTCATTGTTTCTAAAGGGAAATATTTGATTTCTACGTGTCAATAGTTTGTGCTTAAACTATCGTTTCCAGGGGCGGCAGGGACGATCGCGGCGCAGCATGCTAGACTTTGTCTCCCGCACTGGCGTAGCGCCCCCGTGCCGATCCCGTTTCCCGTGTTGATACCATGTCCAATCTTCCCGCCGCGGCTGGCACCAGCGGCAAAGCCCCCAAAGCCCCTTTCTTGACGACCCTGGCGCCGATGGCCTTGCCCGGCTTCTTCGTGTTGTTATGGAGCACAGGTTTTATTGTTGCCAAGTTTGGCCTGCCGTACGCGCCGCCGCTGACCTTTTTGTTGCTGCGCTTTCTTGGCGTGCTGGCGATCCTGCTGCCGCTGGTGCTGCTGTTGCGCGCGCCGTGGCCCGTGGGACAGTTCCGCCAGATCGCCGTGGCTGGCATCCTGATGCAGGCCGGCTATCTGGCCGGCGTCTGGTGCGCCATCAAGCTGGGCATGCCGGCCGGCCTGTCCGCGTTGATCGTGGGCATGCAGCCCGTGCTGACGGCGTGCGCCGCGCCCCTGATCGGCGAATCCGTGCGTCCGCGCCAGTGGCTGGGCCTATTCTTTGGCCTGCTGGGCGTGGCCCTCGTCGTGTATGCCAAGATCAATCTCGTGGGCCTGACCGTGGACAGCGTGCTGCTGTGCGTGTTCGCGCTGCTGTCGATGACGGCCGGCACCATGTACCAAAAACGCCATTGTCCTCAATTCGACTTGCGCACCGGCACGGTGGTGCAGTTTGCCGCCTCTATCGTGGTGGTGTTGCCGTTTGCCCTGTATTACGAAGGACTGGATGGGCATTTCAGTAGTGTGCAATGGACGGCGAATTTCATAGGCGCCTTGCTGTGGTCGGTACTTGTGCTGTCCATCGGCGCCATCTTCCTGCTGTTTGCCCTGATCCGTCGCAGCGATGCGACGAAAGTGACGGGCTTGCTGTACCTGACGCCGCCCACGACGGCCGTGATGGCCTGGCTGATGTTTGGCGAAGCATTTAATATGCTGGGCATCGCCGGCATGCTGGTGGCCGTGGTCGGCGTGGTATTTGTCGTCAAGAAATAGCGCATCAGCTGGAGAACAAGCAGATAACAAGCGGGAGAGCAGGACAGTGAGCAAGCAAGCATCTGAAACACCGTCGGCGCAGCAAGCGGTGGACGCCGTCATTGTGTCGCGCCGGTCGATCCGCGCCTTCCTGCCCACGCCGGTGGCGCAGGACGATATTGCGCGCATCCTGGAAGTGGCGGCGCGCGCGCCTTCGGGCGCCAACATGCAGCCGTGGAAAGTGTATGTGCTGTCGGGCGAAGCGCGCCTGCGCCTGTCGCGCCGCATCCTCGATGCCTATGCCGCACCCAAGGCGCCCGATGCGCCCGCGCGCACGGCGTCGTATATCTATTACCCGCGCCAGTGGACGGCGCCGTTCATCGAGCGCCGCCGCAAGATCGGCCTGGACCTGTACCAGCTGCTGGGCCTGCAGCGGGGCGACACGGTCGGCATGGCGGCCCAGCATGGACGCAATTTCCAGTTTTTCGATGCGCCCGTGGGCCTGATCTTTACCATCGAACGGGTACTGGAGCAGGGCTCCTGGCTCGACTACGGCATGTTCTTGCAAAACATCATGCTGGCGGCGCGCGCGCGGGGACTCGATACCTGCCCGCAAGCGGCCTTCATCCACTACCATGACATCATCCGCGAGGAACTGGGCGTGCCGGCCAGCGAAATGGTGGTGTGCGGCATGGCGCTCGGCTATGCCGATCCGGACAAGATCGAGAACCGCTTGAACACGGAACGCGAGCCGCTGGCCGGCTTTGTTAAATTCATGGACAAATAGACACGCCAGCGATTTGCGCAAGCAAACAGTCGATTAAGGATGAGTTTGTTTGCTGATTGACAATGATTTGTATTTCGTTGCTGCAATAAATACTGTCCCAACTGTTAAATTGGCTTGCGATTACTCTGCATTTCGCTACACTGCAATAAGGCAACAGCTTCACGGGGAATTATCGAATGGCTAAGTTTAAACTTGCGCTGGGTGTGCTGGCTTCCCTGCTGTTTGCGTTGGCACCGGCTGCGGCCGTGCACGCCAGGGAAGCGAACGGCAAATCCTCAGCCTCCAAGAAACACAACACCAAGAAAGTCAAAGTCGTGCTGCGCAAGGGCGCGACGGCCGCGCCGCGTGACAAGACCGTGCGCCGGGTCGTCATGGTGCGCGGCAAACGCAAGGTCATCTATCAAAAAGTCAGCAGCGTGGCCGTGCCCATGGCCGCGCCGATGCCCACCATGGGCGACTTGGCCGGCCTGAACCTGACGCGCGATCCGCTCGACCTCAAATCGAGCGTGGCGCTGGTGCTGGACCAGGCCAATTCGGAAGTGCTGTTTGAAAAGAATTCCAATGTGGCCCTGCCCATCGCCTCCATCACCAAGATGATGACGGGTCTGGTGGTGGTCGAAGCGCGCCAGGACATGGATGAATTGCTGACGATCACGGACGAAGACGTCGATCGCGCCAAGTTCAGCAGCTCACGCCTGAAGGTGGGCTCACAATTGACGCGCGCCAATATGCTGCATATCGCCCTGATGAGCTCGGAAAACCGCGCCGCCTCGGCGTTGGGCCGCAATTATCCGGGCGGCTTGCCGGCCTTTGTCGACGTCATGAACAGCAAGGCGCGCCAGCTGGGCATGCTCGATACGCATTACGTCGATTCCAGCGGCTTGTCGAAAATGAACGTGGCCAGCGCGCGCGACCTGGGCAAGCTGGCCATGGCCGCCTTCCGCCATCCGCTGCTGCGCGAGTATTCGACGGACCCGAAAGCCATCGTCGAAGCCAGCGGCCAGCCCATGCAGTTTGGCAATACGAATCGCCTGGTGGCCAATCCCGGCTGGGAAATCGGCTTGCAAAAGACGGGTTTCATCAATGAGGCGGGACGTTGCTTGATGATGCAGGCCGTCATCGAAGGACGGGCCGTGATCATGGTCTTCCTCGATTCCAAGGGGAAACAGTCGCGCACGGCCGATGCGGGGCGCATGCGCAAGTGGCTGGAAGCCTTGAAACCAGCCAACATGAGTCTGCCTGGCGGTTGACAATTCCATGGCGGCGTTGACCGGGGTCTGACCCGTCGGATCAGACCCCAGCTTTAATCCTGTGGGATAAATCCCAAGGTGACGGAAATCTGGTTCGCCGTTTCCACTAGGTCGACCAGCCACTCATCCTGCAGGCGGTCGGCCGGGGCGGAAATCGACAGGCCGGCGATCAGCTTGCCCGAGTCGTCGCGGATGCCGGCGGCCATGCAGCGCACGCCCAGCTCCAGCTCTTCATTGTCGCGCGCATAGCCGCGTTCGCGCACCAGGCTCAGCTCGCGCTCGAGTTTTTGCAGATCCGTGATGGAATTTTTGTTGTGCCCGGCCAATCCCGTGCGCGTGGCATATGCGCGGATGGCTTTCGGCTCATCCACGGAGAGGAACAACTTACCTGTCGAGGTCAGGTGCAGCGGACCGCGGCCACCGATGGCGCGCACCACCTGCATGCCCGAGCGCTCGGAAAAGGCACGGTCGATGTAGACAATCTCGTCGCCCTGGCGCACGGACAGGTTGATGGTTTGCTGGGTTTTCTTGTGCAACTGGCGCATGAAGTCCAGTGCCGCTTCGCGTACGCTGAGGCGGCTTTTCACTACATTGCCCAGTTCCAGCAGGCGCATGCCCAGCCGATACGTGCCCGGTTCGATGCGGTCGACAAAGCGCGTCAGCACCATGTCGTTGAGGATGCGGTGCGCCGTCGAGGGGTGCAAGCCGGAAACCTTGGACAATTCCTTCAGGCTGACCGGGTCGGAATATTTGGCCAGGGCATCGAGCAGGGCGACCATGCGTTCGATCACCTGGATCGTCGTCTTTGGAGCTGCGACCGGTTCAATTTTCATGATGGATTTGGTGCAATGCAGTATTCATTCTTCTTTATACCATGATGTGAAAAAATAGTGAAATGTTCCGAGATATTCAGCGAATAAATTGTCACAATTCTCATGCCGACCCTCATAATTGGCGACTGCACGGACTTTGGACCACGGAAAACTATGCAACCTGTAAATGAATTCAAGAGCAAAAGTGGCTTGAAACGGATTTTTGCCGCCTTTTTCTATTCGCTCGATGGCTTGAAGGCGGCCTGGCGCCATGAACACGCGTTTCGCCAAGAACTGGGTTTGTTCGTGGTCGGCACGGTGATCGCCTTGCTGCTGCGCATCTCGGCCTTTGAAAAACTGCTGCTGATCGGCGTGCTGCTGCTGGTCTTGATCATCGAATTGATCAATTCCGCGCTGGAAGCCGTGGTCGACCGCATCTCGCTGGAGCGTCATCCGCTGTCGAAAAACGCCAAGGACTTCGGCAGCGCCGCCGTGCTGCTGACTTGCATCCTGGCCTTTGCTACCTGGGCCGTTGTATTGTTTAACCATTTTTATTAACTGCTTTATCCCCGTTACGCGCCGTGCATATGCGGAAATTGCATATCAAACCGCGAAACGCTTCGTTCTCTTTGCGGCCGTTGCGCCGTAATCTGGTGGCTCTGGAAGTTCAACCACACGGGGATCTTAGATGCTGTCGAAAAAAATCATCATTGCCGCCGCCCTCAGCGCGTTTGCCATTCTGCAAGCGGCGCAGGCTGCCGATATCACCCTGCTCAACGTGTCGTATGACCCGACGCGCGAGCTGTACTAGGATGTGAACACGGCATTTGCCAAGGAGTGGAAAGGCAAGACGGGCGACAACGTCAAGATCAAGCAATCGCACGGCGGTTCCGGCAAACAGGCGCGTGCCGTCATCGACGGCCTGGAAGCGGACGTGGTGACCCTGGCCCTGGCCTACGACATCGATGCGCTGGCCGAGCACAAGCTGCTGGCCGCCGACTGGCAAAAGCGTTTGACGCACAACAGCGCGCCTTACACTTCGACCATCGTGTTCCTGGTGCGCAAGGGCAATCCGAAAGGCATCAAGGATTGGAACGACTTGATCAAGCCGGGCGTGTCCGTCATCACGCCAAACCCGAAAACCTCGGGCGGCGCCCGCTGGAATCATCTGGCCGCCTGGGGCTATGCCTTGCGCCAGCCGGGCGGCAACGAAGCCAAGGCCAAGGATTTCCTCGGCAAACTGTATAAGAACGTGCCCGTGCTCGATTCCGGCGCGCGCGGCGCCACCACCACCTTTGTCGAACGGGGCATCGGCGACGTGCTGATCGCCTGGGAAAACGAAGCTTACCTGGCCGTCAAGGAACTGGGCCCGACCAAGTTCGATATCATCACGCCGTCCGTCAGCATCCTGGCCGAGCCGCCCGTCGCCGTCGTCGACAAATTTGCCGACAAGCACGGTACGCGCAAGGTGGCCGAGGCTTACCTGAACTACCTGTACACGGACGAAGCGCAAGACATCATCGCCAAGAATTACTACCGTCCGGCAACGGACAAGGCGGCGAAGAAATACGCGTCCCAGTTTGCCAAGGTCAAGCTGTTCACCATCGAGCAAGTGGCCGGCGGCTGGACGGCAGCACAGAAGGCACACTTTGCCGATGGCGGTATCTTCGACCAGATTTATCAGCCGAAGTAATCTTCACCGGCAGGCGGCAATGCTTGCCGGCATCGATCACGCAAGGATCCATCATGGCGCTGCGCAGCTTTTCCGATTACCGGGTACTGATCGTGCCGGGCTTGCATAACAGCGGTCCCGAGCACTGGCAGAGTCGCTGGCAGCGCCTGTATCCGCAATTCGAGCGGGTCGAGCAGGACCACTGGAACGAACCCGACCTGGCCACCTGGTCGGCGCGCCTGGACCAGGTGCGGCGGCAAGATGCGCGCCCGACCCTGATCGTCGCCCACAGTTTCGGCTGCCTGACGACGGCGCACAGCCTGGCCCGCGACCCGCACGGCGTGGCTGGCGTGCTGCTGGCGGGACCTGCCGATCCGCACAAGTTTGGCGTGGCCAAGGCATTGCCGCAAAAGCGCTTTCCTTGCCCCGGCATATTGATCGCCAGCCAGACGGACCCGTGGATGACGGCCGAGCACGCGGCGCAGTGGGCACGGCGCTGGAATTGCCAGTATATTGATGGCGGTGCGCTGGGCCATATCAATGCCGAGTCGCGCCTTGGTGACTGGGTCTACGGCCAGGCGCAACTGCAAACACTGTTTGATCTGGCGCAAAGCGATAAACGCCACCGTCAGGCAGCCTGATTCGACGAACATCCCGCCACACAACTTTTCAAGGAGATCACGATGACTTTACGCCTGGGCGATGTCGCCCCTGATTTTGAACAAGACAGCTCGATCGGCACGCTCAAGTTCCACGCGTGGGCCGGCAATTCCTGGGTGGTACTGTTTTCCCACCCTGCCGACTTTACCCCCGTGTGCACGACGGAACTGGGCCTGACAGCCAAGCTCAAGCCGGAATTTGACAAGCGCAACGTGAAAGCCATCGCCCTGTCCGTGGACGCGGCCGAGTCGCACAAGAGCTGGATCAAGGATATCGAAGAGACGCAAAATACGGTCGTGGGTTTCCCCATCATCGCCGACGTCGACAAGAAAGTGTCGGTGCTGTACGACATGATCCACCCGGAGCAATCCGTCACGGCCACCGTGCGCTCCGTCTTCATCATCGACCCGAACAAGAAAGTACGGCTGATCCTCACGTATCCGCTGAGCACGGGCCGCAACTTCAATGAAATCCTGCGCGTCCTCGATGCTCTGCAATTGACGGATGGCTACACGGTGGACACGCCCGGTAACTGGCAAGATGGCGACGACGTCATCATCCCCTTGACCGTGCAAGACCCGGACGTGATCAAGCAGAAATATCCGAAGGGATTTACGGCTGCGAAACCATCCCTGCGCTTGACGCCGCAGCCGAACAAGAAAGAACGGGGTCAGTCGCTTCGCGATTAAAATGCGTCCTACTAGGACGCTTTTCCCCGCCGGGTCTGACCCCAGCCGTCAAGGTGTTGGGTTTAGTGTGTGCCCACCCCAACCCCACCCCAAAAGCCGGGGTCGGACCCGCAAGGTCCGACCCCTTTTTTTCGCCCGCAGATTCTGCAAGCAAGTATGCAAAATCCATCTAAGCAAATGAGAAATGGTTAGTTCTTTTTATAACGATTGCATGTGAATATTGCACTCTATAACTCAAAAATGTAATAAGAAGGAGTTTTTCTATGTCTGCAGGACCAGCATCAGCAGCGCCAGTCAAGGCGCGCGGCGCGCCGTTTCGGGTCATGCCGGGGTTTAAGTTGTCACTGGGCTTCACGCTCTTTTACCTGGCCTTGATCGTTCTCATTCCGCTCTCGTCGGTGTTCCTGAAAACCTTCACCATGACCTGGGACGCCTTCTTCAGCGCCGTCACGTCCGATCGCGTGATGGCGTCATACCAGCTGACATTTGGCGCCTCGCTGATCGCCGCCCTGCTGGACGTGGTGTTTGGCGGCATCCTGGCCTGGGTGTTGGTGCGCTATACATTCCCCGGCAAGCGCATCATCGATGCGCTGGTCGACTTGCCATTTGCCTTGCCGACGGCCGTGGCCGGCATCACCCTGACGGCCCTGTATTCGTCGAACGGCTGGTTCGGCCAGTTCATCGAAGGCGTGCTGGGCATCAAGGTGGCGTTCACGCCGCTGGGCGTGGTGGTGGCGCTGACCTTCATCGGCTTGCCCTTTGTCGTGCGCACCGTGCAACCGGTGCTGGAAGACGCGGAAAAGGAACTCGAAGAGGCGGCCGCCAGCCTGGGTGCCAATTCCCTGCAAACGTTTATCCGCGTCATCTTTCCCACGATTCTGCCGTCGCTGCTGACGGGCTTTGCGCTGGCCTTCGCCCGCGCCACGGGCGAGTACGGTTCCGTGATCTTTATCGCCGGCAACATGCCGATGGTGTCGGAAATCACACCGCTGTTCATTATTACCAAGCTGGAGCAATACGATTACGCGGGCGCCACGGCCATCGCCGTGGTGATGCTGGTGGTGTCCTTCCTGCTGTTGTTGACGATTAACCTGCTGCAAGCATGGACACGCGGAAAGGCGAAGAAATTATGAGTACCAATGTCTCTGCGGTGGCGAATGTGGAAGATGCGCGGCCAAAAGCGCGCCGTTTCGAACCGAGTGTCGGTCCCGTCGTGCTGGAACCCTTGTGGGTACGCACCGTCCTCATTACCATCGCCTTGCTGTTCCTGACGGCGTTCCTGATCGTGCCCCTGGTGGCCGTGTTTGCCGAAGCGTTCAAGAAGGGCTGGGAAGCGTATATCGCCGCCATCATCGATCCGGACGCAATTTCCGCCATCAAGCTGACCCTGATCACGGCGTCCATCGCCGTGCCGCTGAACCTGGTGTTCGGCGTGGCCGCCTCGTGGTGCATCGCCAAGTTTGAATTCCGCGGCAAGAGCATCCTGCTGACCCTGATCGACTTGCCGTTTTCCGTCTCGCCCGTGATTTCCGGCCTGATCTATGTGCTGATGTTTGGCGCCCAGGGCTGGTTCGGTCCGTGGCTGCAGGAACACGACATCAAGATCCTGTTTGCCGTGCCCGGCATTGTGCTGGCCACCATCTTCATTACCTTCCCTTTCGTCGCGCGCGAACTGATCCCGCTGATGCAGTCGCAGGGTAGCGAAGAGGAAGAGGCGGCACTCGTGCTGGGCGCCTCGGGTTGGAATACTTTCCGCCGCGTGACCTTGCCAAACATCAAGTGGGGTTTGCTGTACGGCGTGATCCTGTGCAATGCCCGCGCCATGGGCGAGTTCGGCGCCGTCTCCGTGGTCTCCGGCCATATCCGTGGAGAAACCAATACCATGCCGCTGCAAGTGGAGATTCTGTACAACGAGTACAACTTCGCCGCCGCGTTTGCCGTCGCCTCCCTGCTGGCCTTGTTGGCCCTGGTGACCCTGGCCTTGAAAGCCTTTATTGAGTGGCGTTTGAACGAGAGCGACGCCGACGATTCCGCCTTACGTTCTACGGAGCACTGATATGACCATCGCAGTCAACAACATCCACAAGCGTTTCGGCGATTTCGTCGCCCTCGACAATATCTCGCTGGACTTTCCCGCCGGCGAACTGACGGCCCTGCTGGGCCCGTCCGGTTGCGGCAAGACAACCTTGCTGCGCATTATCGCCGGCCTGGAACACCCGGACAGCGGCCAGGTGCTGCTCGATGCGGAAGATGCGTCAAACCGCCACGTGCGCGAGCGGCAAGTCGGTTTCGTCTTTCAACACTATGCGCTGTTCAAGCACATGACCGTGTTTGAAAACGTGGCCTTTGGCTTGCGCGTGAAGTCGCGCAGCGAGCGCCCGTCGGAAGACCAGATCCGCCGCAAAGTCAAAGACTTGCTGGAACTGGTGCAGCTGGACTGGCTGGCCGACCGTTATCCGCCGCAACTGTCGGGCGGGCAACGCCAGCGTATCGCCCTGGCGCGCGCGCTGGCTGTCGAGCCCCGTGTGCTGCTGCTGGACGAACCGTTCGGCGCACTCGATGCCAAGGTGCGCAAGGAATTGCGCCGCTGGCTGCGCCGCCTGCACGACGACTTGCACGTGACCAGCATTTTTGTCACGCATGACCAGGAAGAGGCGCTGGAAGTGGCGGACCAGGTCGTGCTGATGAGCAAGGGTACCGTCGAGCAACTCGGTTCCCCGGAACAAGTTTACAACCACCCGGCTTCGCCCTTCGTGTATGGCTTCCTGGGCAACGTCAACCTGTTCCACGGCCGCGTGCATGACGGCGTGATGGCCACCGGTGACGCCAGCTTCGACGTGCCCGATTATGCGGGCGTGAGCGACAGCAAGGGCACGGCCTATGTGCGTCCGCACGACCTGGAAATCGACCGTTACACGCAGGGCGCCGAAGGCATCGTGGTCAAGCTGAGCCGCGCCCATGCGATCGGCCCGCTGGCCCAGCTGGACTTGCAGCGCGTCGATAACAGCGAACTGATCGAAGCGGTGATGTCGAACGAGCGTTTTACCCATCTGCAGCTGAAAGAGGGCGAGACCTTGGTCGTGCGCCCGAAACGATTACACGTGTTCGTTGAACCGACAAGAACCTGAGAGGCTGGAACACTATGAATTTTCAACAACTGCGCTCCATCCGCGAAGCGGCGCGCCGCGGCTACAACCTGACAGAAGTGGCGAACGCCCTGTTCACGTCGCAGCCGGGCGTGAGCCGGCAGATACGCGAACTCGAGGACGAGCTGGGCGTGGTCATCTTCGAGCGCAACGGCAAGCGCTTGACGGGCTTGACCGAGCCGGGCAAGGGCATTTTGAAAATCGTCGACCGCCTCTTGATCGAGGCGGAAAACCTGCAGCAGGCCAGCCTGGAATACAGCGGCCAGACCAGCGGCACCTTATCGGTGGCGGCCACGCACACGCAGGCGCGCTATGCGCTGCCGAAAGTGGTGCAAGGCTTTCGCGCCGCCTTCCCCGACGTGCGTATTGCGCTACAACAAAGCGCGCCTGAACATATCGCGGAATGGGTGCTGTCAGGCAAGACTGATATCGGCATCGCCACGGAAGGCCTGAGCCAGTTCCACGACCTGGTGTCGTTCCCATGCTACCGCTGGAGCCATTTGATCGTCGTGCCGGACGGCCACCCGCTGCTCGAACATACACCTATCCGCCTGGAAGACCTGGCGAAATACCCGTTGATTACCTACGACAAGGGTTTCACGGGCCGCGGCCATATCGATGACGCGTTCGCCAAGGCGGGCGTGGCCACCGATATTATTTTGACGGCCATGGATTCCGACGTCATCAAGCAATACGTGGCGCTGGGCATGGGCGTGGGCATCGTGGCATCGATGGCCTTCGACCACGGCCGTGACAAGGGCTTGCGGGCGGTGGAGGCGTCGCATTTGTTCGCCACCAACACGACGCGCCTGGCGGTGCGCCGTGGCGCCTACCTGCGCACCTACGCCTACGAGTTCATCCTGCAACTGGCGCCGGACCTGACGCGCGCAGACATCGACCGCGCCATGGCGGGCGAGGAAGCCCTCTAGCCGATGGTTGCCCGCTGCGCGCGCGTCAGGCTGGCCACGGCGCGCGCGTAGCTATCTTGCACCAGCTCGGCCAGGTAATCGGCCGGGAAGCGTGTCACATCGACGATGGTGACCCAGTGAAAGCGGCCCATGTAGCGGGCCGGTTTGACGCCGGGCATGTCCGTCAGTTCAATAAAGCGTTCCGCGCTGACCCGCAGGCTGAAGCGCCACTGCTCCGGTGCGTTGGTCTTAAAGTAGGCAAATTTCTTGCCGCTCACTTCAAGCACGAGGATGTTCGACGGCGCACCGTACAGTACGGCTTGCGCGCCGGGCAGGGCCGCGCAAAATTGCTTCAGTTCATCGCTTGTCATTCCTCAACCGCCATGAATTGTTGCGTGCTGTGGTCGAAGGCATATGCCGACCCGGCCGGAGCATCGAGCAGGCGGATGAAACGGTCATCCACGCTGAGCACGGCACCGATCGATACCAGGGCCACGTTGGCGCTGTCGTTGATGTAGTCGTCGCTCTCGTCGTTGGCCGTGAAGCGCCAGCCGCTGTCGTCGTCGTTGTCCGGCTCCTCGCGGTACAGATAGCCGACGGGCGCGCCGTCTTCCAGCACGCGTTTTGTGACGAAACACAGGCCCGCATAACGGTTGACCAGATTGTCGTCATCGTCGTGTTGCGTATTGATGATGTGGCGCGCTTCGAAGGCGATGGGGTCTTTGGCGTGCAGATCGGCGATGTAGCCGGGCATGTTGTCGAGCTTGCCCGTGAAGTGGCCATGCGCTTCCAGCGTCTCCACCAGCACCCACATGCGCTCGGCACCCGGCGCTTGCGTATCGTCGCTGTGGAAGGCGAAGATCAGCTTGACCACGTCGCCGGGGCGCACCTGGGCGATGGCCTCGGGTGGCGATTTGTAAAAAGTGTAGGGATGGCGCGCCGCCAGATGGGCGGCGTCGGTCAGATGCCAGCTGGGCATGGTATTCCGTCGTCAGAGTGGGGGAATGTCCATGGTAGCCGATTGCTTGCCAGGATGGCCACCCATACGCCAAGGGGGCATGCCGGAATAAAAAACGGGAGGCAGATGCCTCCCGTGCTGCGTTGCTATTGCCGGCGATTACCAGCTATAACCCGCCTTGGCGTAGTAATAGCGGCCGTTGAAGCCGTTCGGCGCGAAGATGCTGTACGGCTGGGTGCCGTTGACATTCAGGTTGCCGTTGCTGGTCACTTGTGCGGGGTAGCGGTTGCTGACGTTGTCGATGCCGGCTACCACGCGCCAGTTCTTGCCCAGCTTCACGGAACCGGACACATCCAGCACCCATTGTGGATCATACGTCTGGTCCAGCTTGACATCGTTCTGCGGCACGGTGAAGCTGCCGTAGCGCGTCACGACGCCGTGCGCATTCCAGATGCCGAAACCGTAGTCCGCGGCCAGGCTGAACTTGTCCTTCGGCGACGCCACCGTGATGCGGTCGATGCTCTGGCGGTCGATCAGTTTCAGGTTGTTGGCCGTGAGGATGGCCGGATTGTCGGCGATTTTCTGCACCGTGCTCTTGTTATGGTTGTACGCCACGGTGAGGTCCAGGCGGTCCTTGTCTTGCAGGTCGATGCGGTAGGTGCTGACGATGTCCACGCCTTGCGTGCGCGTGTCGACGGCGTTGGTGAAGTAGCGTCCCGAACCCACCGGCGTGCCCTGTGCTGCCAGGATGTTCTTCAAAGCATTGCTGAGGATCAGATTGGCCGAGAACAGGATGCGGTTGTCGATGTCGATGCGGTAGGCATCCACTGTCGTCGTGAAGTTGCGGCTGGGCTGGAATTGCAGGCCCAGGCTGTAGTTGCGGGCCTTTTCCGGTTTCAGGTCTTGCGCACCGAGGGCGCGCGCCTGCGGCGTATTGACGGCAAAGGTACCCGTCTCGATCGGTGTGTTGACGCCGTTGACGACCTGGAAGTTGGTGGTGGTGATGGTGTAGTACTGCTGTGCCAGCGATGGCGCGCGGAAGCCGCTCGACACGGTGCCGCGCAGGGACAGGGCATCGGTGAACGCATAGCGGGCCGAACCCTTGGCCGAGGTCGTGCTGCCGAAATCGCTGTAGCGTTCATGGCGCAGGGCCACGCCACCGGACAGGTTTTTCGTCGCTTCCGCTTCCAGGTTCACATAGATCGACTCGTTGTGGCGCGAATGGCTGCCTGCGTTGGCAGGACGGAAGCCGGCAAAGCCTTGCGAGCCGCCGCCTGTGTACGACGCTTCGTCGCCTGCACCGATGCTGTACTTTTCATGCCGCGCTTCGGCACCCACGGCTACCGTCAGCGGTCCCGTAAAGTAAGCAACGGGAAATTCGCGCGCGGCATCGAGGTTGAATACCGTTTGTTCGTTTTTCAGCGACCCGGCATAGAAATGCGTGGGGCTGGCTGCGCCCAGCGACTGGTTGACCGTGTTGTCCAGGTCCAGTTCGAACTTGTTGCTGCCGTAATTGATGCTGGCATCCCAGCGCCAGCCGGCCGCCTCGCCGCGCAAGCCCGTGACGATGGACTGGTCGGTCAGGGTGCTGTTTTGCAGCGGCAGGAAGCCTTCCGGGAAGAGCGGCGTGCGCTGGACGAACAGCTTCGCATTATTTGGGTCAGCGATCAGCGCCGTGCGCCAGGTGGCGGCGGCCGAGGTGTCGCGCTTGCCGTAATTGCCGAAGGCGTACCAGTCCACATTGTCATTGATGCGGTATTCGCTGTTGAGGAATATCGTCGCCGGCTTGCTTTCTGGGTCGCCATAGCGCTGGTTGACCTTGCCATAGCGCGGTTCCAGCGGATTGCGGAAGTCAGCGCCGGCGCGGTTGGTCGGATCGCGTTCGGCCACTTCCGCCGAGACACGCACCCAGCCGTCGTCGCCCAGGGCGAAGCCGGCCGAACCCTTGATGGATTTTTGCTTGCCGTCGCGTTCCTGCGTCTGGCCATAGCCCACTTCGATATCGCCGCCGGCCGCGCCTTTTTTCAGGATGATGTTGATCACGCCGGCAATCGCGTCGGAGCCGTACTGGGCCGCCGCGCCATCGCGCAGCACTTCCACGTGGTCGATGGCGGCCAGGGGAATGGCGTTCAGGTCGACGGGCGCCGAACCCCGGCCCAGCGAGCCGTTGACGTTGACCACGGCCGAAGTGTAGCGGCGCTTGCCGTTCACCAGCACCAGGGTCTGGTCGGGCGACAGGCCGCGCAGCTGGGCCGGACGCACGGCGTCGCTGGCGTCGGCGCCCGTGGCGCGGGCAAAGTTCAGCGATGGCAGCAGGCGCGCCAACACGGTGGCCAGTTCGCCCGAACCCGTGCTTTGCAGGTCGCGCGAGGTGAGGATGTCGATCGGCGATTCGGAATCGATGGTGCGGCGGTTCTTGGCGAAGGTGCCGGGGACTACCACCGATTGCAATTCCCCTTCGGCCGGCAGCTCTTGCTGCGCTTGCACATGCATGGGCAGGGTGAAGCAGGCGATCAGGCTGGCGGCGAGGACGGTTTTTACGGGGAGGGCGGGAAGCTGGCAGCGGGCGGTGCTTGAACTCATCGACAATATCTCTTCGGTTAGTGGTTGCGCGGACCATGGCGGTCCGGTGACGAAATCAGCCTATCAGCGGGCGAACGGCCTGCTTACGAATCGTTCTGTCTATCGATATGCAATAAATATCTGATGCACGTAAAAATGGCGCGAGTAGCGCATATGGCCTTGTGTCCAGCATACGACCGGGCATGGCAAGGCTGCAATGCTGCACAGCAGTAAATGGGTAGCTGTTGTATAAATACGACTATAGGGAATGAACGTTGCAGGCCTGGCGGCGCATGTCTACTGACCCGGATTGGGCGCGCTGGCGTGGATGGCGTCGACGGCCGCCACCAGTTCCGGCGACAAGGTGACTTGATGCGCATCGATATTGTGCTGCAGCTGCTGCACGCTGGTGGCGCCGATGATGGTGGCGGCCACGAACCAGCGCGTATAGCACCAGGCCAGCGCCAGTTGCGCCGGCGTCAAGCCGTGCGCGCGGGCCAGCGCCGCATACTGGCTGGCTGCCGCGATGGTGGCGGGGCGCACGTAGCGGGGACTCCAGCCGGCAGGGAAGCGCGTCAGGCGGCCCTTGGCCTGCGGATCGTCGAGGTATTTCGCCGTCAGCTGGCCGAACGCCAGCGGACTGTAGGCCAGCAAGCCGACGTTCTCGCGGTGGCAGGTTTCGTCGAGCAGGCTGGTCTCGAAATGGCGCGCCGTCAGGTTGTACAGGTTCTGGATGGACGCGATGCGCGGCAAGCCTTTCAGCTCGGCCTGCTTAATGAATTCGCACACGCCCCACGACGATTCGTTCGACACGCCGATGTGGCCGATCTTGCCTTCCTCGACCAGCTTGCCCAGCACGGCCAAAGTATCTTCGATGGCGACCGAGGCATGTTCCTTGCGTGGGTTGTAGACGCTGGCGCCGAAGATGGGCAGGTTGCGGCTGGGCCAGTGCAATTGATACAGGTCGATGTGCTCCGTCTGCAGCCGGCGCAGGCTGTCTTCGACGGCGGCGCGGATGTTGACCGCGTCGTGGTCCGTCTTGCCCTTGCGTATCCAGTGCATGCGCGAGTTCGGCCCGGCTACTTTGCTGGCCAGGACGATGTCGCCGCGCCTGCCGCTTTTCTTCAGCCAGCTGCCGATATGGCGCTCGGTGCTGCCCTGCGTCTGTGCGCTGGCCATCACCGGATACATCTCCGCCGTGTCGATGAAGTTGATGCCCCGTTCCAGCGCGTAATCGAGCTGGCTGTGCGCTTCGGCTTCCGAATTCTGTTCGCCGAAGGTCATCGTGCCCAGGCAGATCGTGCTCACTTCCAGGCTGCTGGAACCGAGTCTGACCTTCGCTATCATGCTGGCTGTTTGCCGCGAAGCGCGCGCGCGCAATCCTTGATCAAGGCCGGACCGGCGTAAATCATGCCGCTGTACAGCTGCACCAGTTGCGCGCCGGAATCGAACTTGGCCAAGGCATCCTTGCCCTGCATGATGCCGCCCACGCCGATGATGGGCAGGGCGTCGCCCAGTTCCGCCTTCAGCAGGCGGATGACATTGTTCGACAGTTCGAACACGGGCGCGCCCGACAGGCCGCCTGCTTCGGCGCCATGCGGCATGCCTTCGACGGCGCTGCGCGACAGGGTCGTGTTGGTGGCGATGACGCCGTCGATGCGGTGGCGCGTGAGCGATTCGGCGATGCTTTTCACCTGCTCGCCATCCATGTCCGGGGCGATCTTCAGGGCCAGCGGCACGTAGCGCTTGTGCTGGTCGGCCAGGCGCGCCTGCGCTTGCTTCAGCTGCGACAGCAGGGCGTCGAGTTCCGACGCGCCTTGCAACTGGCGCAAATTCTTGGTGTTCGGCGACGAGATGTTCACCGTCACATAGCTGGCGTAGGGGTAGACTTTTTCCAGGCATAGCAGGTAGTCGTCGGCTGCCCGTTCGATGGGCGTATCGGCGTTCTTGCCGATGTTCAGACCCAGCACGCCGGCGCGGTTCTGGTAAAACTTCGACGCCTGCACGTTGGCCACGAAGGCGTCCACGCCGCCGTTGTTAAAGCCCATGCGGTTAATGATGCCCTGCGCCTGCGGCAGGCGGAACATGCGCGGTTTCGGATTGCCGGCCTGCGCGCGCGGCGTGACGGTACCCACTTCGATGGAGCCAAAACCCAGGTCGGCCAGCGCGTCGATATAAGCGCCATCCTTGTCCAGACCAGCGGCCAGGCCCACGGGATTGGGGAAGGTGATGCCCATCACCGTGCGCGGATCAAGAGCAGGTTTTCCTGCCAGCTTCGTCAGGCCCAGCGCGCTGGCGCGTTTCAGGGCGGGCAGGGTGAGATGGTGGGCCGCTTCGGCATCCATCGAAAACAGCAGCGGGCGGGCGAGGGAGTACAGGAATTTTTCAGACATGGGGCGCTTTGAGTAGGTGTGCGGGCCAATGGAAAGGGCTGACGGCCGGCTATGTAATTGGCGGTATTTTACCGTGTTCCGCGCCGGCTCCGGTGTATAGTTGTCATTGGCCTCAAGCAATATTGAGTCCAGCCCAGACTGTTGACATCCTCTGTTTTCTTACACAATAAGCGAGACATCGATTGAAAAAGACACGCATCTTGACGGCCATCGCCGCCGCCAGCGCACTGCTGCTGAGCCACCCGGCCCTGGCCCTGCCCAATACCCAAGACACCCGCATGCTGAGCGAACCGGCCGTCTCCAGCCGCCATATCGCCTTCATCTATGCGGGCGATGTGTGGCTGTCGAACCTGGACGGCGGCGGCGCGCGGCGATTGACGTCCGACCTGGGCTACAAGTCCAACCCCGTGTTCTCGCCCGACGGCAGCCTGATCGCGTATAGCGCCAGCATCGACGGCAATGTCGACGTGTATGTGATCGCGGCGGCAGGCGGCGTGCCGCGCCGCCTGACTTTCCACCCGGGTGT
Organism: Janthinobacterium sp. ROICE36; assembly: GCF_002869965.1. Lineage (GTDB taxonomy): Bacteria > Pseudomonadota > Gammaproteobacteria > Burkholderiales > Burkholderiaceae_D > Janthinobacterium. Next base: position 8,034 of record NZ_PEBS01000009.1, on the reverse strand, counting down.
TGATCTGGCGCAATCGTTCACGCCCGATGGTCAGGCCGTGATGTTCACCTCGCCCCGCGCCGCCTTCAACAACCGCTTTCAGAAGTTGTTGACGGTGCCGGTGGCGGGCGGCGTGGAAACGCAGCTGGAGATTCCCAACGCGTCGCGCGCCGCGTATTCGCCGGACGGCAAGCGCATTGCGTACAACCCGTTGGCGCCCGCCTTCAAGCAATGGAAGCGCTACCGGGGCGGCACCAATTCCTGGCTGTGGCTGTTTTCGTCCAGCGACAAATCCATCGAAAAAATCCCCCAGCCGAGCACCCGCTCGAACGACGTCGACCCGATGTGGCTGGGCGACAGCGTGTACTTTCGCTCCGACCGCAACGGCGAATTCAACCTGTTTGCCTATGACGTCAAGACCAAGGCCGTGCGCCAGCTGACGCAGCACAAGGATTTTCCCGTGTTGAACGCGTCGGCGGCGAACGGCACGATCGTCTACGAGCAGGCCGGCTATTTGCACGCCTTCGATATCGCCAGCGGCCAGGCGCATAAACTCACCATCGGCGTGGCCAGCGACCTGGGGCAGACGCGCCCGCGCTGGGTCAAGAATGCGAAATACATCCGCGATGCGTCGATTTCGCCGTCGGGCGCGCGCGTCGCCTTCGAATACCGGGGCGAGATCGTCACCATCCCCGCCGACAAGGGCGACGTGCGCAATCTGACGCAGACGGCCGGCGCCCACGAGCGCACGCCCATCTGGTCGCCAGACGGCCGCTCGGTCGGGTATTTCTCGGACGAATCGGGCGAGTATGAATTGCATGTGCGGGCGCAGGACGGCAAGGGCGCCGTGCGCAAGTTCAAGCTCCATGGCAGCGGCTTCTATGACAACGCCGTCTGGTCGCCCGACAGCAAGAAGATTGCATTCGCCGACAATGGCTGGAACATGTACGTGATCGACGTCGGCACTGGCAAGCTGCAAAGAATAGCCACGGAGCCGATGTATGGCGTCGACAAAAGCATGCGCGCCTCGTGGGCCCCTGATTCGCGCTGGCTGGCCTACACGCTCAATTCGCCCACCTACACGCGCAGCGCCTACATCTATTCCATCGAGCAGAACAAGTCCATGCCCGTGACCGATGGCCTGTCCGACGTGGCCGAACCCGTGTTCGACAAGAGCGGCAAATACCTGTACTTCTTCGCTTCGACGAATGCAGGCCCCAGCAATAACTGGTTCTCGCAGCAGAATGAAGACAACCTGGTGACGCGCACGGTCTGGATGGCCGTGCTGCGGCGCGACCTGCCTTCGCCACTGATCAAGGAAAGCGACGAGGAAAAGGCGGCCAGCGCGGAGCCGAAGAAGGAGGCGACGAAAGACGAACCGGAGGCGAAGAGCGAACCGAAGGTCGATCCGAAGACGGGCCGCGACGACCCGAAAGTGGTGGTGGCGCCCGTGGCGCCGATCCACATCGATTTCGACGGCATCGCCACGCGCATCGTCGACTTGCCGCTGCCGGCCGCGCAGTTCTCCAGCCTGGCCGCCGGCGCCGCAGGGCAGATCTTTTTGCTGCGCGAAAGCGATGGCAAGAAGGCCGTGCAGCGCTTTGATTTAAAAGAGCGCAAGGCGGAAACCGTGGTGGCCGAGGCGGACGATTTCGACGTGTCGGCCGATGGCAAGAAGCTGCTGTACCGCCAGAAGGATAAGTGGGCCATGGGCTCGGCCACGGGCAAGCTGCTGGTGCCGGGCGAAGGCAAAATCAAGGTCGACGCCATCGAGGTAAAAGCCGATCCGCGCGCCGAGTGGACGCAGATTTTCAATGAAGTCTGGCGCATCAATCGCGATTACTTTTATGATCCGGGCATGCATGGCGTGGACTGGAAGGCCATGCGCGACAAGTACGCCGTCTTCCTGCCCGAGCTGTCCAGCCGCGCCGACCTGAATCGTTTGATACAGTGGATGTGCAGCGAACTGGCCGTGGGCCACCACCGCGGTGGCGGCGGCGACGATTTTATCGAGGCGAAGAAGGTGCCGGGCGGGCTTCTGGGCGCCGACTACGAGGTGAGCGACGGACATTACCGCTTCAAGAAAGTGTATGGCGGCTTGAACTGGAATCCGGCCCTGCGCGCCCCGCTGACGGAGCCGGGCCTGAACGTGAAGGCGGGCGAATTTCTGCTGGCCGTCGATAGCCGCCCTTTGTTGCCGCCCACTAACTTGTACAGCGCCTTTGAAAACACGGCCGGCAAGGCCATCGACCTGACCGTGGGGCCGTCGGCCGACGGCAAGGGTGCGCGCACGATCACCGTGGTGCCCGTGCCGACCGAGGATGCCTTGCGCAACCGCGATTGGATCGAAGGCAATATGCGCAAGGTCAATGCGGCGACGGGCGGCAAGGTGGCATACGTGTACGTGCCGAATACGGCGGGCCTGGGTCATACCTACTTCAAGCGCTATTTCTTCCCGCAGGCGGACAAGCAGGCCATCATCGTCGACGAGCGTTTCAACGGCGGCGGCAGCGTGGCCGATTACTACATCGAGATCCTGCAGAGGAAGGAAATCGCCTGGTGGAGCATGCGCTATGGCGCCGACATGAAGACGCCGTCGGCCTCCATCCAGGGGCCGCGCGCCATGCTGATCGACGAGACGGCCGGTTCGGGCGGCGACCTGCTGCCGTGGATGTTCCGCAAAAACAATATGGGTCCGTTGATCGGCAAGGCTACCTGGGGCGGTCTGGTGGGCGTGCTGGGCTTCCCCGTGCTGATGGATGGCGGCTTCATCACGGCGCCGAATCTGGCATTCTGGACGCGCGAGAACGGCTGGGGCGTGGAAAACGAAGGCGTGCCGCCCGATATCGAAGTCGAACAAACGCCGGCCGACGTCATCGCCGGCCGTGATCCGCAGCTGGAAAAAGCGATTGAGGTGATCCAGGCCGAACTGGCGAAGAATCCGCCCGCGCGGCCTGCACGACCGGCGTTTCCGGACAAGAGCAAGTAAGGCGGCAATTCAAACCCACCAGCAAGGGCCGGGGTCGTACCTTCAGGGTACGACCCCAGTGTCTGCCGTTGGGTTTAATTTACAGGATCACCCACTGCCCCTTGATGCGCGCTTCCAGCGGCTTGAAGTTGATTTTATAGGCCATTTTCGAGCTTTGCGCGATCCAGTAACCCAGGTAGATATACGGCAGGCCCAGTTCGCGCGCCTGGGCGATTTGCCACAGCACGTTGTAGGTGCCGTAGGAGGCGCCCGGCACGTCCGGATCAAAAAAAGTGTAGACGGATGACAGGCCATCGGCCAGTACGTCGATGATGCTGACCATGCGCAGGGTGCCTTCGGCATCGCGAAATTCCACCAGACGCGTGTTGACCCGGCTTTGCAGCAAAAATTGCGCGTACTGGTCGCGGCTGTCCTGGTCCATGCCGCCGCCCGCGTGGCGCGTGCTCTGGTAGCGCAGGTACAGCTCATAGTGCTCGTCAAGGAAGGACAGGCTGGCCACGCCCGCCTGCAGGTCGGCGTGCCGGCTCCAGGCGCGGCGCTGGTTGCGATTGGGCGTGAAGGACTGCGCCACCACGCGCACGGGGATGCAGGCCTGGCAGCCGTCGCAATACGGGCGGTAGGTAAAGATGCCGCTGCGGCGAAAGCCGTTGCGCACCAGTTCCGAATACACGTCGCTGTTGATCAGGTGCGAAGGCGTGGCGACCTGCGAGCGGGCCTGGCGGTCGTCCAGGTAGCTGCACGGGTAGGGTGCCGTCGTGTAGAACTGCAGGGTGGCAAACGGTAGTTCGTTCAGGTGCGTCATGCTGATCCTGTCTGGTCTGGCCGCGGCAATGGATGTCTGCGTGCAGATATCATAGCTTTTTTATGCGGGCGGCGCAGCATGCCAGTCGGTGATTTGCGCTGTTTCAATGGCGCTGCGTACGTGGGCCAGGAAGCGCGCGCGTGAAATGGGCGCCGCGCCCAGCGAAGCCAGGTGTTTTGTTTCTTGCTGGCAGTCAATCATGGTCACGCCGCGCGCCTTCAAAAAGCGCACCAGCTGCGCCAGCGCGATCTTCGAACCATCCGTGACGCGGGCGAACATCGATTCGCCATAGAACATGCGCCCGATCGACACGCCATACGCGCCGCCCACCAGTTCACCATCGAGCCACAGTTCCGACGAGTGCGCGTAGCCCAGTTTGTGCAAGCCCGTGTAGCCGGCGATGATCTCGTCCGAGATCCAGGTGCCCGGGCCATCCTTGCGCGGCGCAGCGCAGGCGCGCAACACCGCTTCGAAATCGCCGTCGAAGCGCAATTGCCAGCGCCCGTCCGTGGCGGCGCTGCGCTCGACCTTGCGGATCGCCTTGGCCAGGCTGTCGGACACTTTGAAGTTTTCCGTCATCAGCACCATGCGCGGATCGGTGCTCCACCACAGGATGGGCTGGCCTTCGGAAAACCAGGGGAAGATGCCGTGCCGGTAAGCGTCGAGCAGGCGCGCGGGCGACAGGTCGGCGCCGGCCGCCAGCAGGCCGGGCGCTTCGTCCGTCAGGGCGCGCGAGACGTCGGGAAAGGGGGTGTGGATGTCGAGCCAGGGAATCATGCGGTGTCAAATGTGGCAGGTGGCAGGGGCTTACTCGGCATCCGTGCGCGCCATCGGGCGCGTGATGTCGCCCGTATGGACGCCATAGCTGCCGCCTTCGCGGATTTTCACGCGGTCGGCAAAGAACAGTTCCAGGGTGGCGCGGATGGTGGGGAAGGCCAGGTCATCCCAGGGAATCTGGGCTTCCGTAAACAGCTGCACCTCCAGGCTTTCGATGCCCGGTGCGAAATCGAGGTCGCGCAAACGCGCCAGGTAGAACAGGTGCACCTGGTGCACGCGCTGCACGTTGAGCAGCGAAAACAGGGGGCCCAGTTCGATATTGGCGCCCGCTTCTTCCACCGTTTCACGCTCGGCCGCGTCCGACGTGGTCTCATCGTTTTCCATGAAGCCGGCCGGCAGGGTCCAGTAACCCAGGCGCGGCTCGATGGCGCGCTTGCATAGCAAGACCTGCAGCTGGCCTTCCTCTTCCCACACGGGGATCGAGCCGACCACCATTTTCGGGTTCTGGTAATGGATGGCGTCGCAGTTGGCGCAGACATAGCGCGGACGGTTGTCGCCTTCCGGAATGGACAGGCTGACAGGATGGGCGCATTCGGAGCAGAATTTCATGGGCGGGCTTAGGAAAATGGGTGTCTAGTGTAACGCTTACTGTACACCGATTGCGCGCGACGTGGCGTGACAGGCGGACACAATGCCAATCGGCAATTGGCCGGATTTTTTCATTAAATGGCTCTATTGCAGTAGAAGTTGAGATAGCTATTGCCTAAGCCACCCGTTTGCCCTTATAATTCGAGTGCGGGGTGGAGCAGTCTGGCAGCTCGTCGGGCTCATAACCCGAAGGTCGCAGGTTCAAATCCTGTCCCCGCAACCAATACCTGAAAGCCGCTGACTCTTGAAAAAGATCAGCGGCTTTTTTCATTGCTACCCAACGACAAACTCCGGAAGACGGGGCAGGAATGACATTGTCAATTCTTGCCCTTTACGCCGCGCAACAATCTGGTATATAATTCGAGTGCGGGGTGGAGCAGTCTGGCAGCTCGTCGGGCTCATAACCCGAAGGTCACAGGTTCAAATCCTGTCCCCGCAACCATTTCGAAGCCGCTGGCTCCTCGCAAGAGGGTCAGCGGTTTTTTCGTTGTGCGCTGCCGTTCACTGCGGCTGCTGGCGCGCATACACCACCAGCCGCAAGTGGCGGTCCGCATCGATGGTCAGCGAGGTGTGCTCATAGGCGACCTGCTCGCCGTCGACGTGCAGATGGCGCACGCCGGCGCAGGGCGCATGCACGTCATGGCGGCGCCACCACAGCTTGAACTCGGGCGACACTTTTTCCAGTTCTTCTACCAGCGCGTGGATATCGGCTTCCTGCGTGGCGCGCGCGTAGTCGCGGCGAAAGCTCGACAGCATCAGCGGCGCCTGCTCTTCCCAGCCGGCGAAGCGTGAGCGCAGCAGCGGATCGGTAAACAAGAGCCACAGCAGATTGCGGCGCGCGGCAGCATGCACGCCGAAGCCAAACAGGGCATCGGCTGCCCCGTTGAACGCCAGCACGTCCCAGCGCAAGTTGAGCACATAGGCTGGATGCGCCAGTTCGTGCATCAAGCGGCGCACCGGCGGCGGCACCACGCAATACGTCTTGCCCTCTTCGGCCGGCGGACGCGCATGCGCCAGCAGGAACAGGTGGCGCCGTTCGCCCCCGTCCAGCTTCAGCACTTCGGCCAGCTTGTCGAGAAAGGCGCTGGAGACGCCGATGTCGCGCCCCTGCTCCAGCCAGGTGTACCAGGTCAGCCCCACGCCGGCCAGCGCCGCCACCTCTTCGCGGCGCAAGCCCGGCGTCCTGCGCCGCCCGCCGCCGGGCAGGCCCACTTCCTCGGGCGACAGCCGCGCGCGCCGCGCCTGCAGGTAGGCGGCCAGTTCGTGGCGGGTGCGGGCCAAAGTGCGCATGGTGCTGTCTTTCCTGTGAGCCTGTTGCTATCAGTAATAGCATAAACAGTTAAATTGTAATTGTTTATATTGTATTCCAGAATACCTGCTTTCTTCCCGAAAGCTTGCCCATGTCTGACTATTTTTCTTCCGGTGCCGCAGCGCCTGCCGCCACCATGTTGCCTGCCACCGTCTACCTGATCGCCGTGGGCGCGTTCGCGCTGGGCATGGCGTCGTATGTGACGGCGGGCTTGATGCCGATGATCGCCAGTGCATTTTCTGTCTCCTTGGCGATGGCCGCGCAACTGGTGACGGCGTTTACTCTGGCCTATGGCCTCGGCTCGCCCCTGGCCATCGCCTTGCTGCCGGCGCGCGCGCAGCGTGCCGGCCTGTTGACCGCCCTGGCCGTGTTCGTGCTGGCGAACGGAGCCAGCGCGCTGGCGTCCGGTTTCAGCAGTTTGCTGGCATGGCGGGCCATGGCCGGCATCGGTGCCGGTGTCTACCTGGCGCTGGGCATCGCGGCGGCGGCCCGCGTGTCGGCGCCGCAGCAGCGGGGCAAGGCCATCGGCGTGATCATGGGTGGCATGGCGGGCGGCACGGTGCTGGGCGTGCCATTGAGCTTGCTGCTGGCGCAGCAGCTGGGCTGGACGGCGGCCCTGTGGCTGGTCGCCATTCTCGGCGCGCTGGCGCTCGCGGGCTTGCTGTGGAAGCTGCCCGCGCTGCCGACGGTATCGGCCATGCCGCTGCGCCGCAAGCTGGCCTTGCTGGCCGACGGGCAGGTGCTGGCTATCCTGATGGTATCGCTGCTGGCGGCGATTGCCAGCCTGGGCATGTACACGTTTATTGCACCGTTGCTGGCATGGTCTGCGCACGGTGCAGTGATTTCCGCCACGCCCTTCCTGTGGGCCTGGGGCGTGGGGGGGATCGTTGGCAGCGTACTGGTCGGGCCATGGGCGGACAAAGTGGCGGCACCGAAACTGACGCTGTTCATCTTGCTGTTGCTGGTGTTGGCCTTGTGCGCGCTGCCGCTGGCGGCAGGCTGGTCGGCCTGGCTGATGCTGGCGCCGATTGCGCTGTGGGGCGCGGCGGGCTGGGCCCTGCAAGTGCCGCAGAACCAGCGGTTGCTGGCCGTACGTGCGCGGCAGGGCGACGGCAACCTGGCCATCGCCCTCAACGAATCGGCGCTGTATCTGGGCAGCGCCATCGCCGCCACCACGGGCGGCTTGTTGCTCCTGCTTAACTGGCCCATGTGGTTGCTGGCCGCCGCCGCCGCCGCCGTGGCCATCGCCGCGCTGCTATTGCAGCTCCCCGCCGCGCGGCGCTCCTAACAGGGTGTTGAAAAAGGACCCCAGTCCTTCGGATTTTGTCGCCAGACATGCGAATTTTTCGGGCTGGAAGCCGCATTTTGCCTAAAAAGCAGTTTTCAGCCACTTTTCAGGCCGTTTTTTGACATTTTTTAGCGCTTTCCGTACTCTATGGACGGAGTTATCCAACCACCGCCGATAAACGCCAGCCAAAGATCGTCGCCATGCGCGTCAGGTTGTAAGCGGCGAAAGTGAACGTGGTTTGT
>NZ_PEBS01000099.1 GCF_002869965.1 Janthinobacterium sp. ROICE36 | reverse complement strand
TAGCAAGAAGTGGACGATGCCAATACGGGACTGGAAAGCGGCACTGAACCGCTTCGCCATCCAGTTTGAAGACCGGGTACCGCAGACTTAAACGAAAAACCGTTTACACAGAATTCAGTACACCCCCCTACGACAGGCATTGGGCCTTGACCAACGCCAAGCTTGAATCATCAGCAATGGGCTGTTAGCTCTTCAGCTACTCCTGAATCTCGACTATGACGTAGACAAGCTTGCCGTATCATAAGCTGGCACTAGCCCTGAAAATTATCAAAAGATGAGCTGACTTCCGCATAACACCCCGCGAAACCATTTCCATGGCCATTACGGGGTGCTCGTAACGTTAAGCAAACAGTACCTTGCGCGGACGTCCACGCTTGATGCGCTCTGGCTCGACTGCACTGGGCGAAGCATGCTTGATACGACGATGCAATTCCACCTCCTCCCAGAGCAAAATCCCCCCGATCTTTTTCGGATTGGGAATCGCGCCTTGCTGCATGTAGGTAGTGATGGTACGAACGGAAACACGCAGCACTTCGGCGACTTCCTTCTTGGTCAGGTACATATTTTCTCCCCAAATTAGAGTATAGGAAGAAAACTCGTGATGTACGTTACAGGGAAGGTGCCATGTTGATCGCATCCAGGTTCTCTGCCAGCCGTGCCGCCATACGGCCTGAGTCCAAACGCAGGTAATGCTTTTCCAAGGTACGCATATCAGAATGTCCGGAAAACAAAACGACCTCATGCATCCTCAACTGGCAAGTCTCCACAAGTCGACTAATCGCTTCGCGCCGGCAATCATGGAGCCTGGCATCATAAATTTCGGCCTTGTCAGCTGCATCGCGCCAACCATGACTAAGGTCAGTTGCAGGCATGGGAAAGATACAGCCACTTTTTTTGGGGATCAGGTCTTGCAGAAGCTTTACAGCACCAGGCAGTAGTGGAACCTCTCTCGCATGAACCTTCGTCTTGGTGAGGAATCCAGGCTTTCTCAGGCGTACCACCATCCTCTGGAAGTCGACATCTTCCCACCTCAACGAAACGATTTCACCACGACGCAATGACGTCAATATCGCAAACAGAATGGCCGACTTCAAGGTCATGTCCTCGATACTGTTAAACACTTTCAGCAACTCATTATCCGATACGCGCCGATTGCGAGGCTCTGCAGCGTCTGGAAGCTGCATCCGCATCAAGGAATGAGCTTGCCACCATGCGCCATACGTAGGCCAACGGTTTTCTTTATCTAAATATTTCGTCACCGACCGACGTAGCAGGTTCAGCTCATGCCGGGCGGTCTGGGTGCTGACAGGATAGATCGGCAGGCTTGGCACTTCCTTCCCCGCCTTTTTGCGCGCGTAACGCTGATGCTTTGTAAGCGGCTTTGCACCGTCGGAAGTGGCCATGGTAGCCGCACGATTTGGATCGCGTCCGGAGCCCAATTTGCCGGCAAGGCGGCTCGCCTTCCATTTGTCGATGAGGGCCTCATCCAATTGATCGACAGTACGCTCCCCAAACCATTTTCGCAGCCTTTCCAGACGTGATGCCTCTGCGTCCTTGCCTGTGAGCTTTGGAAGGTCATTCTGTTGATAAGAGTCGAACACATCCGACAGCCTGATGGGAAGCGGGGCCTTGGGGACATGTGGGAAACCGGAAGATGCCGACACAACATGGACCCGTTCTGGCAAAGCCAGTTCCTTGTTGGAGGCTTTGCTCTCCAAAAATTCCACTCGTCGGCGACGAGCCCAACGCGCGCCCTCGTCCATGGTTGAGAAGGTTGCAGAATCTTGGAACGGAGGGACAACCACCTTGAAGCGGAGCGAGCCGCTCCGCTCTTCAACGTAGATATGCTTTTCCAGGCGACCGTTTTGCTTTTTTGACATAGCGTAACTCCAGAGTTGTAGGAGTTACGTATAGGAAAAATTGGCTGTCTCCGCGTACGCAAAATCAGGAAGGTTTCCACGGGATTTTTCCCAAAACTTTTCCCAAAAACGATTCGAAGCTAAGTTCCATTACGCTGATCTGCTTGAAAGGCGCATGAATGCTGGTGCGGCTGGCGGGGATCGAACCCACGACCCTTGGCTTCGGAGGCCAATACTCTATCCACTGAGCTACAGCCGCGTAGGGGGAATTTCTGAAGTGATGCGAAGGATACCGTTTTTCTTTACCTACGTCTACGGAAACTGTCGTATCGTCGGCAATTGCATGTCGCTGCTCAATTTTTGTGCCTATAATTGTGGGTTTCATAAAGGTTTACATACAAGCATGTAAAAATGCTACCTTACACGGCCATCAGTTTCAAATCTGGACTAAGGACATCATGAGCGACGCACATAACGAACAACAATCAGCGATCAAAACGCCTAAACAATTGCTTGCCGCCGTAGCGGGCTTCTTTCTCCTCACCGTCATCGGCATCATCTTGCTGGTGCAGTTCGTCACGGCGCAAAAACTGACGGGTGCCGGTACGGACAGCCAGTCGCCGGAAGCCATTGCAGAGCGCCTGAGCCCCGTGGCCAACGCCGGCTTTACCTTCAAGGATGCCAGCGGTCCGAAGGTGCTGCAAGGCGGCGAAGCCGTCTACACGGCCACCTGCGTGGCATGCCACGGTGCCGGCATGGCCGGTGCACCGAAGTTTGGCGATGCGGGCAGCTGGTCGGCCCGCCTGGCCCAGGGCTACGATACGGTCGTGAAACACGCCATCGAAGGCTTGCGCGCGATGCCGGCCAAGGGCGGCAATCCCGACCTCGACGATGTAGAAGTGGCGCGCGCCGTCGTCTACATGGCCAACGCTTCGGGCGGCAAGTTCAAGGAACCGGAAGTGCCGGCACCGGCCGCAGCCGCTGACGGCGCTAGCGCACCAGTGGAAGAAGTGAAGAAATAGTCGCGATGCCGCTTCAGGCGGCGCGTTGAAGCGGCCCCAGGGGTGCTTCGGATGTGAAAAAGCCGCCCGGTTCAACTGAACCGGGCGGCTTTTTTGATGTCGATGCGCGTCGCGCTACAGCTTGAACGCGCCGATGATCTGCTCGAGCTTGCCGGTCTGCTCCTGCATCGAATGGGCTGCTGCTGCCGCCTGCTCCACCAGCGCGGCATTTTGCTGGGTATTGTCGTCGAGCTGGACGATGGCCTGGTTGACCTGGCCGATGCCCGTTTCCTGCTCCTGGCTGGCCAGCAGAATCTCGCCGATGATGTTGGCGACCTTGTCTGTGCCGGCGACGATCTCGTGCATGGTGGCGCCAGCCTGGTCGACCAGCTTGGTGCCGGCGTCAACGTTGTGCACCGATTCGACGATCAGCGCGCCGATTTCCTTGGCCGCCGTGGCCGAGCGGTGCGCCAGGTTGCGCACCTCGGATGCCACCACGGCAAAGCCGCGGCCCTGCTCGCCAGCCCGGGCCGCCTCGACGGCCGCGTTCAACGCCAGGATGTTGGTCTGGAAGGCGATGCCGTCGATGACGCTGATGATGTCGGCGATTTTCTTCGACGAGCGTTCGATCGCGCCCATCGTCTCGACCACCTGCGTCACCACCGCGCCGCCCCGCGCCGCCACCTGCGAGGCGTCCAGCGCCAGACGGTTGGCCTCCTGGCCGCTGCTGACGTTCTGCCTGACGGTGCCGGTCAACTCCTCCATCGACGCGGCGGTCTGCTCGAGCGCACTGGCCTGGCTTTCGGTGCGGGCCGACAGATCCTGGTTGCCGTTGGCGATTTCACGCGAGGCCAGCGCAATGGAGCCGGTGCTGCGACCGATTTCGCGCATCATCAGTTGCAACCGTTCGATGAAGGCGTTGAAGCTGCCGGCCACATCGTTGAACTCGCTGCCACCGCCACCCGGCAGGCGCCGCGTCAGGTCGGCGTCGCCAGCCGACAGGGCGTCAATATTGCTCTTGAGTACACCCAGGCGTCCCATGAACAGACGGATGATGCCGATAAACATGGCCAGCAGCAACAAAGCGATGGGGATCTGCACCATGCCCAGCTTGCTCAAGATACGGTCGCTTTGCTCGGTCAGCCGGCTGGTCGGCAAACCAGTCGCCAGCACCCACGGACTACCCGGTATTGCCTTCAGGAACAGCGTGTGGGGCGTGCCGTCGCTGCGATACTCCGATTCGGCCACGCCCTGCGCATCGAGCTTGGGCAGCAGGCGGCCGATTTCCGCCACCATCGGCGAACTGGACGCCAGATCCTCGACTTTCTTGAGTACGATCTCGTCCTTGATATACGTACTGTTGCTGATGATCTTGCCGTCGCGTTCGACGATCAGGATCTGGCCGTGGATCGTTTTCTCCATGTCGGCCACCAGGCGGTTGAAAAAGCCCAGCGTGACGTCGATGGTGGAAACACCGTACAGCTCGTTATCCTTGTAGATCGGCATGGCGCAGTTGGTGCGCGGCTGCGCACTGGCGTCGTCCTTGTAAGCCTTGGCCCAGTCGCAATGCCCCTTGGCCGACTTGAGTCCGCCCAGATACCAGCTCTGCTCGAAGTACTTCAACGACTCCGGCGAGTTCCAGTGGGTGTTGACGACCAGTTTGTTGGAAGCGTCGCGGGCGAAAAAGGTGCTGAACTTGTCGCGCTCGGGATCGCGCTTTTTCGGTAGCGGCCAGATGCCGCCGCCAAACACATTCGGGTCGGAGTACTGGTCAACCAGCCCCGGCAACAGGACGTCGATCGCCGCGCTGTCCATCAGCGCCACCGTCTGGGTGATGCTGCGCTGCTGGGCCTCCACCTGTCGCAGCTGCTCGGTAATCCTGGTGGAAATTTTACTGACATCAAAACCGACCACCATGCCCTCGGTGCGTTTCAAGTCCGGCGTAACGAAAAAATGGATGACGGCCAGGGTCATGACCAGCAACACCACAAAAACAAGACTGAACAGGGTGATAAAACGGGCTTGGCTGGTACGAAATATGTCTCTCACAATGTTTCCTTTTTGATGACACATGGGACGCTACACAGGTTGATTATTGTTTTCATCCAGGTATAGGCGCTTCAATCTTCGTTGTCAACGAGCAAGGGAAATCACCCCCTAGCTGCGCAACACTTCCCTCATTGTGCTCAGCTTGCTTCCGCGGTAGCACGGCCATGTCGGGCGCAAAAAAAGCCGCCCGGCTTGCGCGGGGCGGCTGGCAACTCAGGCTTTGAGCAGCAGTATTACCACATGATGACGCGGTCTTTCGGTGGCAGATACATCTTGTCGCCCGGTTTCACGTCGAAGGCTTGATAGAAGCCGGGCTGGTTGCGCATGGTGCCGTTGGCGCGGAACTGGCCTGGCGAGTGCGGGTCCGTTTTCAGCAAGACCAGTTGCTGCGCTTCGCGCATCTTCATGCGCCAGACCTGGGCAAAGCCAGCATAAAAGCGCTGCTCGCCCGTGAAACCGTCGATGACGGGGGCTTTCTTGCCATTCAGCGACAATTTATACGCTTTATAAGCAATCGCCACGCCGGAATTGTCGGCGATGTTTTCGCCCAGGGTCAGTTCGCCGTTGACGAAGTGGCCCTTGACAGGGCTGAAGCTGTTGTACTGCGCCACCAGTTGCTTGGTTTTCTTGGCGAAGTTTTTATGGTCGGTCTTGGTCCACCAGTCGCGCAGATTGCCGTCGCCATCGTACTGGGCACCCTGGTCGTCGAAACCGTGGCTGATTTCATGGCCGATCACGCCGCCGATGGCGCCATAATTGACGGCGTCGTCCGCCTTGGCGTCGAAGAACGGCGCTTGCAGGATGGCGGCCGGGAAGACGATTTCGTTCAATTCCGGGTTGTAATAGGCGTTCACGGTCTGCGGCGTCATGCCCCACTCGTCGCGGTCGATGGGCTGGCCCAGCTTGTTCAATTCGCGGTTGTAGTTGAGCAGGTGCGAACGCTGGATGTTGCCGATCAAATCGTCCTGCGCCACCGTCAGGCCCGAGTAATCGCGCCATTTGTTCGGATTGCCGATCTTGGTGGTGAACTTGGCCAGCTTGATCTGCGCCTGTTTCTTGGTGACAGGGCTCATCCAGTCGAGCTTGTCGATGCTTTGCTTGTAAGCCGTCATCAGGTTTTTGACCAGCGCTTCCATGCGCACCTTGCGCTCGGCCGGGAAATATTGCTCCACGTACAACTGGCCCACGGCTTCGCCCAGCGCGCCTTCGACGGCGCCCACGCCACGTTTCCAGCGCGGACGCATTTCCGTCACGCCCGTCAGGGTCGTGCCATAGAAGGCGAAGTTTTCATCGACATACGCTTTCGGCAGGTAGCCGGCGTTGGCGTGCAGCAAGTGCCACTGGAAATACGCTTTCCATGTGTCCAGCGGCGTCTTGTTGGCGATCTCGGCAAAGCCTTTCAGGTAGCTGGGCTGGCTGACGATCACATAATTGACCTTGCCGGCAATGCCCGTGTCCTTCAGGTAGCGGGCCCAGTCGTAGCCTGGCGCCACGGCGGCCAGCTTCGCCAGTTCCACCTTGTTGTAGGTCTTGACGGGGTCGCGGTTCTGCACATTGCTCCATTGCTCCTTGGCCAGGTCCGTTTCCAGGGCCACAATGGCTTTCGCATTCGCGGCAGCGTTCGCGTCGCCGGACAAGCTGAGCATTTTTTCCACGTGGGCCAGGTATTTGGCGCGCGTATCGGCCTTGCCCTCTTCCAGGTAGTAATCGCGGTCAGGCAAGCCCAGGCCGCTTTGCACGATGTCGGCCACGTATTTGGTGGAATCCTTGGCGTCCTGGTGGATGGCGAAATCGTAAGGCGAGGTCACGCCCAGCTTGCTGAAATGGGCGATGACGGCCGGCAACTCCGCCTTGTCCTGCAGTGCGGCGATCTTCGCCAGCTCCGCCTTCAAGGGCGTCAGGCCCAGGCTTTCCAGCTTGGCTTCATCCATGAAACTATTATAAAAATCACCGATCTTCTGGGCATTCGAACCGGCCACGCGGGCCTTGTCGGCGCTAGCGCCTTCGACGATGCCGCGCAGCTGCGTTTGCGTATCGTCGGCCAACTTGGCAAAGCTGCCCCAGCTCGACTTGTCGGCAGGGATCACGGTTTCCGCCAGCCATTTGCCATTCAGGTGCTGGAACAGGTCGTCCTGCGCGCGCACGGCAGGGTCGACGTATTCGATGGCGATGCCGGACGTCAGCGCCGCAGGCGCGGCGGCCGTGGCGGTAGCCGGCGCAGCAGCAGTTTTCTTGGCGGTATCAGCGGCGCCAGCCATGCCGGACACGCCGGCCAGCAAACTCAGGGTCAATGCACTTAACAAATATCGATTCACAGTAGTTAGTCCTCAGTATTGTGTGGAAACATAAGGGTCAGAACGCCCAGGGCTTCTGGCCCGGTTTTTGACTGTAGCATACCGGCCGAAAACGGAGAAAGAACTTTGGCAGAAATACAAAAGAGACCACGTGCGGCGGTCTCTTTATTGCTACAGTATTAAGCTTGTTACGTTTACCAGATAATGACGCGGTTTTCCGGCGCGACATACATCTTGTCGCCCGGTTTCACGCCAAACGCTTCATAGAAGCCTGGCTGGTTGACCATGGTGCCATTCGCGCGGTACTGGCCCGGCGAATGGGGGTCGGTCTTGATTTGCACGATTTGCTGTGCTGCGCGCATCTTGCTGCGCCAGACCTGGCCAAAGCCCATGTAGAAGCGCTGGTCGCCCGTCAAGCCATCGAGCACGGGCGCCGGTTTGCCGCCCAGCGAAATCTTGTAGGCTTTATAGGCAATCGCCACGCCCGAGTTATCGGCGATGTTCTCGCCCAGGGTCAGCGCGCCGTTGACGTTGTAGCCCGGCAATGGGCTATAGCCGTCGTACTGCTTGGTCAGCGCATCGGCCTTGGCGGCGAAGTTCTTGCGGTCGGCCGGGGTCCACCAGTCGCGCAGGTTGCCGTCGCCATCGGACTGGCTGCCCTTGTCGTCGAAACCGTGGCTGATTTCATGGCCGATGACGGCGCCGATGGCGCCATAGTTGACGGCGTCGTCCGCGTTGGCGTCGAAGAACGGCGGCTGCAGGATGGACGCGGGGAAGACGATTTCATTCATCGTCGAGCTGTAATAGGCGTTCACCGTTTGCGGCGTCATGCCCCACTCTTCGCGGTCGATCGGTTTGCCCAGCTTGGCCACCTGGCGGGCGGAACCAAAATTGGCGGCGCGCATCATGTTGCCCACCAGGTCGCCCTGGACGATTTGCAGCTTCGTGTAATCGCGCCATTTGTTCGGATACGCGATCTTCGGCGTGAACTTGGCCAGCTTGGCTTGCGCTTCTTTCTTGGTCTCCGGGCTCATCCAGTCCAAGGTGTCGATACTGTCCTTGTAGGCGGCCAGCACGTTTTTCACCAGTTCCTGCATGTGCGCCTTGCGCTCTGCCGGGAAATATTGCGCGACGTACAGTTTACCGACGGCTTCGCCCAGCACGCCTTCGACGGCGCCCACGCCACGCTTCCAGCGCGGCTGGTTTTCCGTCACGCCGCTGAGTAACGTGCCGTAGAAGGCAAAGCTTTCATCGACGAAGTTTTTCGACAGGTAGTTGGCGTAGCTGCGCAGCAACTGCCATTCGAAATACGCTTTCAGGGTGTCCAGGTCGGTGCTAGCCAGCACCTTGTTGTAGCCGGCCAGGTAGCTCGGCTGGTTGACGATGACGTAATCGACCTTGTTGGCGATGCCCAAGGCAGCCAGGCTGGACTTCAGGTCGTAGCCGGGGGTCAGATCGTTGAGCTTGTTGATATCGGTCTTGTTGTAGCGTTTCACGGGGTCGCGGTTCTCGACCTTGGTCCATTGCACTTCGGCCAGAGCCGTTTCCAGCGCAACGACAGCCTTGGCACGGGCGGCGGCATTCTGGTCGCCGGCCATGGCCAGCATTTTTTCCACGTGCGCCTGGTATTTTTCTTTCACGCCCGCCTGCTTGGCTTCCAGATAATAGTCGCGGTCGGGCATGCCCAGGCCGCTCTGGCTCACGTAGGCGGCATATTTCGTCGAGGCACGGGCATCCTGGCCCACGTAGACGGCGTACGGGGTTGACACCCCCGTCTGGCTCAGGTGGGCGATCAGGGCGGGCACGCCCTTCTTGTCGCGCAGCGAGCGGATACGGTTCAGTTCGCCGGCCAACGGCTTCGTGCCCAGCGCTTCGAGCTTGGCTTCATCCATGTAGCTGGCGTACATATCGCCGATTTTCTGCGCTTCGGAACCGGCCTTCTTGTGCTTGTCCTGTTGCGTGGCTTCGATGATGCCGCGCAACTGTGGCGTGGTGTCATCGCGCAGCTTGGCGAACGAACCCCAGCTCGACTTGTCGGCCGGAATCTCGGTCGTGGCCAGCCACTTGCCATTCAAATGGGTGAAAAAATCGTCCTGCACGCGCACGGCAGGGTCGATGTACTGCACATCGATGCCGGAAACGACGCCAGCGGCGGCAGGCGCGGAAGGTGCGACACTGGGCGCCACGGTTGGTGCCGACACGGAGGATGCGGCGGATGCCGGTTCGGCGGCCTGGGCAAACGCAGCCAACAGGGTCAGGGTCAGACTGCTCAAGAGATAGCGATTCACGAATTGTCCTTATGGGGCATGTCAAAAAGACCGGGCAGATAGCTGCGGGCGGATAGCCCGCCGCGCCAGGCGCTGCAGGAATGTAGCACGCGAGCATGCCATTTGGCCATCCTTGCCCCCGGACTGCCCGGGATCGCCGCTCAGTTCGACCAGGCTCAAGGGGCTTTCATTGTCCATTCCCGCGCGCATGGCGTGGCCTGGAAAAGCGCATGGCGCGTTTATCCATACAGATACAGCAGCTCGTCGATCAGCGCCAGCTCCTGTTGCGTGAACTGCGTGTCGTTGAACTGCCCGATATCTTCGAGCACACCCTAATCGGCACTTGCCGTGACGGATCTTGAACGATGTCGATCAGCAGGCCGGCATCCGGATCGCGCCCCCTCAGATACTTTTCAATCAGCGTTGTGAGCGCGGCACCTGCCTGTAAATCAGTTAACATTTTTTTATCTGCGGGGAAAGAAGAAGTTCCAGTCTAAATGAGCCTGAGCCCGCAGATAAAAAAAAGCCTGCGTCCGCAGATGCAGGCAAAACCACTTCGGGTCGAGAATGCGAATCCACTATAGGGCCGCCGCACACGCTTTTTTTCGACTCTTACAAATACTTACTCCCCTCAAGATGCACTATACAGCGCATACAAAGCTGCAACATATGGCAAGCTGACAGCCCCGTTTTCGCGCGTAGACTGGACCCAGGTAGGCTTTTTCCACGACCGGTCCACGCCGGCAGTGATTCAGGTCTATACTTTCAGGAAAGCGCCGCTCCACGGGGACTGGCGCCTATGCAAGACACGCTAGCTGCAAAGGTGCAATGATGGGCAAACTCAAAAATACCGGCTTGATCGGCCTGGGCGTGGTGGCCGGTGTCGCCGTGTCGCTGCAATTTTCGGCCATGGCGCAAAAAACCGTCGAGCCGCCCCTGCCGCTGGAAGAGTTGCGCCAGTTGGCCGATGTGTTTGGCCTGATCAAGTCCGATTACGTCGAGCCGGTGGAAGACAAGAAACTGCTGGAAGACGCCATTTCCGGCATGGTTGCCTCGCTCGACCCCCATTCCGCCTACCTGGACAAAAAAGCCTACGCCGAGCTGCGCGAAGGCTCCGAAGGCAAGTTTGTCGGCCTGGGCATTGAAATCGGCATGAGCGAAGACGGCTACATCAAGATCGTCTCGCCCATCGAGGATACGCCCGCCTACCGTGCAGGCATCAAGGCCGGCGATTTAATTACTCGCCTGGATGGCCAGCCCGTGAAAGGCGTCAGCCTGGACGACAGCGTCAAGCGCATGCGCGGCGAACCGGGCACCAAGGTGTCGCTGACGATTGCCCGCAAGGATGAACCGCAGCCGCTGGCCTTCACCATCACGCGCGAGGAAATCCATCAAAAAAGCGTGAAGGCGAAGATGGTCGAGCCGGGCTACGCCTGGCTGCGCGTGTCGCAATTCCAGGAACCGACCGTCGACGACATGGCCGCGCAGATCACGGCCCTGTACCAGCAAGACCCGAACATCAAGGGCATGGTGCTGGACCTGCGCAACGATCCGGGCGGCGTGCTGCAGGGCGCCATCGGCGTCTCGGCCGCCTTCCTGCCGAAGGACGCGGCCATCGTCTCGACGAATGGCCAGTTGCCCGATTCAAAACAGGTGTTCTACGGCCGCGCCGAATACTATACCTTCCGTTCGGAAGGCGATGCGCTGGCAAAATTGCCGGCAGCTATCAAGAAAGTGCCGCTGGTGGTGCTGGTCAACACGGGCTCGGCCTCGGCCTCGGAAATCGTCGCCGGCGCCCTGCAAGACTATAAGCGCGCCACCATCATCGGCACGCAAACCTTCGGCAAGGGTTCCGTGCAAACCATCCGCCAATTGACCGCCGACACGGCTGTCAAGCTGACCACGGCCCGCTACTACACGCCGAATGGCCGCTCGATCCAGGCCACGGGCATCGTGCCCGACTTGCTGGTCGATGAAAATGCGGACGGCGACGGCTTGAACGGCTTGCGCATCCGCGAAGCGGACCTCTCCAAGCACCTGAGCAACGACCGCGACCAAGGCAGCGCCAACAACGGCGCCAAGGCTGCGCCCGTCAACGACGAGATGGAAGAGCAATTGCGCATCATCGCCCTGGAAAAAACCCGCAAGCCGCTGGAATTTGGCAGCAAGGACGATTTCCAGCTGCACCAGGCGCTGAACCACCTGAAGGGTTTACCGGTGCAACTGGCCAAGGCCGAACCCGTGGTGGTGCAAGCCGACATCAAGAAAGAACAGAAGAAATAAGCAACACCGCCAGCAGGGGGGCGCAATGCCCCCCGGTAAGCCGTCTATGCGACAAAAATCAAGCTTGCGCCACACTTCCCCCTCCCCCGCAGCACGAAACTCTCTACAGTCGAGTCCGTTTGTGTAAAATTTGCTTCACTTATCGGCAACGCGCCGATTGCCAAATTTGAAAGTTTAACCATGAAACAAGTCGTCATCAGCGGTACCGGACTGTACACGCCGCCATTTTCGATCTCCAACGAAGAACTGGTCACCTGCTTCAATGCCTACGCAGAAAAATTCAATGCCGATCACGCCGACGCGATCGCCGCGGGCACGGTAACGGCGCTGGACCTGTCGAGCGTGGCCTTCATCGAAAAAGCGTCCGGCATCAAGTCGCGCTTCGTGATGGAAAAGGCAGGCATCCTCGATCCGGCCCGCATGGTCTCGCGCATTGCGGAGCGGGGCGATGACGAACTGTCCTTGCAGGCGGAAATGGCTGTCGCCGCCGCGCGTGACGCGCTGGCGCGCGCCGGCCGCGCGCCGGCCGACATCGACATGGTGCTGGTGGCCTGCAGCAATATGCAGCGCGCCTATCCCGCCATGGCGGTGGAAGTGCAGGATGCGCTGGGTATCGATGGTTATGGTTTTGACATGAATGTGGCGTGCTCGTCCGCCACCTTCGGCATCCAGCAAGCGGTGGCCGCCGTGCAAAGCGGCCAGGCGCGCGCCGTGCTGGTGCTCAATCCCGAAATCACCAGCGGCCACCTGAACTGGCGCGACCGCGACAGCCATTTCATTTTCGGCGACGCCTGCACCGCCATCGTCGTCGAAGCCAAGGACACGGCCGTGTCGCAGCACCAGTTCGAGATCATCGGTACGCAACTCAAAACGCGCTTCTCGAATGCCATCCGCAACAATTTCGGCTTCCTCAACCGTTTTGACGCATCCGGCGTGGGCAAGGAAGACAAATTGTTCCGCCAACAAGGCCGCAAGGTCTTCAAGGAAGTGTGCCCGATGGCGGCCGAGATGATCAAGGTCACCCTGGCCAAGGCCTGCGTGGAAGTAGCGCAAGTGAGCCGTTACTGGCTGCACCAGGCCAACCTGAACATGAACTTGCTGATCGCGCGCCTGATCCTGGGCCGCGACGCCGAGGCCAACGAGGCGCCCGTGATCCTCGACACTTACGCCAACACTTCGTCGGCCGGTTCCATCATCGCCTTCCATCAATATCAGGATGATATGGCGGCGGGCGCCATGGGCGTCATCTGCTCGTTTGGCGCCGGCTACTCCATCGGCTGCGTGGTCGTGCGCAAGGTGTAAGGGTTTGGGGCGGGATGCGCCTGATTGCCTCAATTAGGCGCAGATCACAGTGGATGGCATGCGTTCGTGGCCACCTGGACGAAGATGGTGCGCAAATTTTTTGTAAAAAAAAGCGGCAGTAACATTCCAGCCGCAGCTTTGTTGCGTTTATACTCGATCGCTGAACACCGTCTTTTTCCATCCGCACGTCCCCATAAGGAACCCAGCACGCATGCCCCATGACATCAGTCTGATCACCACCATCGCCGCCGCCCTCGGGTTCGGCCTCGTCTTCGGCTTCATCGCCACTCGCATGAAACTGCCGGCCCTGGTCGGCTATCTGGCCGCCGGCATCATGATAGGACCGGCCACGCCCGGTTTTGTCGCCGATGCAGAGCTGGCAGGGCAATTGGCGGAGATCGGGGTGATGCTGATGATGTTCGGTGTCGGCCTGCATTTTTCCATCGACGACTTGTGGGATGTGCGCAAGATCGCGCTGCCCGGCGCCATCTTGCAGATCGCCGTCGCCACGGCGATGGGCATGGGCCTGGCCCACTGGTGGGGCTGGAGCCTCGGTGGCGGGCTGATCTTCGGCCTGGCCCTGTCCGTGGCCAGTACCGTGGTGCTGCTGCGCGCACTGGAGGAACGGGGCATTCTCGACTCCCTGAACGGCCGCATCGCCGTCGGCTGGCTGGTGGTGGAAGACCTGGTCACCGTGCTGGTCCTGGTGCTGTTGCCGGCCTTCGCCGGTGCGCTGGGCGGCACGGTCGCGCCGGGCGCGGAACAGGTCAGCCTGTGGCGCACCCTGGCCGTCACGCTGGGCCAGGTGGCCGGCTTCATCGTCTTCATGCTGGTGGTGGGCCGCAAGCTGTTCCCGTGGATTTTGTGGCAAGTGGCGCGCACCGGCTCGCGCGAACTGTTTACCCTGTGCGTGATCGCCGCCGCCGTCGGCATCGCCTATGCTTCGACCAAGCTGTTCGGCGTGTCGTTTGCGCTGGGTGCCTTCTTCGCCGGCATGGTGCTGCGCGAGTCCGAACTCAGTCATCGCGCCGCAGAAGAGTCGCTGCCCCTGCGCGACGCCTTCGCCGTGCTGTTCTTCGTTTCCGTCGGCATGTTGTTCGAGCCGAACATCCTCGTCGACAAGCCGCTGCAAGTGCTGGCCGTGTGCGCCATCATTATCTTCGGCAAGTCGATCGCCGCCTTTTTGCTGGTGATGGCCCTGCGTTATCCGCCGAAAACGGCCATCATCGTCTCGGCCAGCCTGGCGCAGATCGGCGAATTCTCGTTCATCCTGGCCGCCCTGGGCCTCTCCTTGGGCCTGATGCCGCAGGAAGGACAAAGCCTGATCCTGGCCGGCGCCATCCTGTCCATCGCCCTCAACCCGCTGGTGTTCAGCCTGGCCAAGCCACTGCTGCGCGTGATCGGCAACAGCGATTTCGCGCGCAAGTTCGAACGCACCACCGACCCGCTGGCCGAACTGCCGATGACGGTGCCGCAGGAAAAGCTGTCGGGGCAGATCGTGCTGGTCGGTTATGGCCGCGTGGGCCAGCGCATCGCCGCCGCCCTGATGGAGCGGGGTATCCACTTTGTCGTGGCAGAGGAAAACCGCGACATCGTCGACCAGCTGCGCAAGCAGGGCATTCCGGCCGTGGCCGGCAATGCGGGCGAACCAGCCGTGCTGATCCAGGCGCACATCACGCACGCCACCATGCTCGTCATCGCCACGCCGGACACCTTCCACGTGCGCGCCATGATAGCAACGGCGCGCGCGCTGAATCCCGCCATCCTGACGGTGGTGCGCACGCACAGCGAGGAAGAGGCGGAATTGCTGCGCGCGGAAAACGCGGGCAAAGTCTTTATTGGCGAACACGAGCTGGCGAATGGCATGGCCGAACATGTGCTGCAGAGTTTTGAGACGGTGAAGAAGGGGCATGGCCACTAACAGGGTGTTGAATTAATCGCCGTGCCCGTCAACCATCACGGGCCGGTAAACGTTGTTTCATCAGCCCCACTTTCCCACCGCCATCATGCGCAAGACCGACGTCATCCAGCACTCTCTGTACAGTTACCGCTCGTTGGAGGAACGCATCCCGGATGCGCATCCCTTGCGCAAATTGCGAGTACTGGTCGATGCCATCCTGGCCAACATGAACGATGATTTCCAGGCGCTGTATT
>NZ_PEBS01000098.1 GCF_002869965.1 Janthinobacterium sp. ROICE36 | reverse complement strand
TGTGGGTTGTGCGGGTCTACGCCCTCAAGCAGTTTGTCGAGTGTGGCTTTGTCGATGGTCATACGTATCCTTTCCAGGGATAAATTTTATCGTATGACTTCTTTCACACAAAATTTCTGACAGGCTCACGAAAAACCGTTTACACAGAATTCAGTACACCCCCCCCGGGTCCAGTTCTCGCCAAGTCAACCACGAAGCCAGACTCGTTCAGACCTTTCTGAATATATTCGCCCGCCTTTTGCTCGTCTTCCACCACTAATAATCGCATATCACTTTTCCACTTGTTCAACTGCTGTGTCCACGTTCTGCGGATGGCGAAGATCCCCGTCGTTCTCTGTCTTTAGTCTACCTTGGAAAGGTGACAGTCGTCTAACGCCAGGATTACAATCCTGTCAGAATTGAACTGTTTCCTGTGCTGACTAGAATACGATCAAAGGTTCCTGTACTTTTTAAATTTTCACAACAGCGCCATGATGTGAACGGTGATCAAGAAGGGCACGCTATCGGTCGGCAGGCTTACAAAGAGCAGAACGCATTGTAGAGGGATGGTGCTTATGACTACCGCGTGTCTGAATGTTAAGATGCTTCTAAGAAATGTCGACCTGATTGTTTACTAAATGTTTTTCATGTGTTGTGGTGAAATTTTTCTCTTGCAAGTAGCCCTCGCAAAGTCATGACAGGCGTGATACATTCCGGGCATGCGCAAGTCCCTCTCCAACTACCTCGCTTTTTTCCTGTTCGTCATGTTCATGACGAACAGCGGCGCATGGACGGGGAGCAGCGTTCGCCTTGCACATGAGATGGCGCATATCGGCCAGCTCGACCAGGATGCGGGCGGACATGAGCATGCCCACCTGGGCCAGAGCGACGGCGATCATGAAGATCGCGGTAATGAGGTGCTCGGCAAGTCCACACACCAGGCCTTGCACGCCGTCGACCACCTTCAGTTTTTCCCGGATACCGCCTTCGGTGGTTTTTCCATGCTGGCTGCGGACGCCAATGTCCCGCCGCAATTCGTCACCCTGCGCTTGCCGCTCCCAGCGTACGACCCTCCGTTCCGCCCGCCTTGTAGCGACGCGCTGACAGCCTAACTCCGTCCGTAAGACCGGGAGCCTGCGCTCCCAATCAAGCATCTGCCGGAGTAGACGCACGCCCTGATGCGCCGCGCGTTTTTGTCATCGTTGCATCTTCACCTGTGCTGCCTTCCTTCACAGCCGCCACTCTGGCGCGCCTGGAGAACGTTGGCTTGCCTGGCCTGCGGGCCATGGCCTCGATTACCCGGTAGCCCTGTCTGTCTCATTCAGGAAAGAATCATGAAAACAAGAAAAATACTCTCGCCCTTGTGCCTGGCGCTTGCACTTGCATATTGCATGCCGTCGTTCGCCGCAGAACGACCGGCCAATTTTGCTGTCACGCAGCAGCAGATGAAGGCCCTCAATATTGAAGTGCGAGCCTTGCAGCGCGATGCCGAACTTGTCGTGCTGAGCCTGCCTGCGCAGGTAGCGTTGCCCGCCAGTGGTGAACAAATCGTCAGCTCGCCCGTTGCGGGCCTGGCGGTACAGCTGTATGTGCAACCGAATCAGATGGTCAAGCGTGGCGCACCGCTGCTGCGCGTGGTCAGTCAGGAACTCGGCCCCCTCCAATTGCAAGTGTTGCAAGCTGCGAGCCGTGCCGGCCTGGCTCGCCAGACTGCATTGCGTGAACGGGCTTTGTTCGACGAGGGCATCATCGCCCAGCGCCGTGTGCAGGAGGCGCAGGCGGTGCTACAGGATAGCGAAGCGACATTGCGCCAAGCCAAAGCCGCGCTGCGCCTAGCTGGTTTGTCGGCACAGTCTATCGAACGCATTATCGCCAGCGGCAAGCTGGAGGATGGATTGACGCTCACGGCCACACAGGCCGGCATCGTGACCAACATCGAGGTCAAGCCGGGTCAGCGAATCGACCCTGCCACCGCCTTGCTGCACCTGACACAAGTGGATCGCCTGGCACTGGACATCCAGGCGCCTGCCGCTGAATCTGCGGCTTGGCGGGTCGGCGGCGCCTTGCAGATAGAGGGGCGCAACAGCAAGGCACGCATCGTCAGTATCAGTCCGGTCGTCGCACCCGGAAGCCAGACGGTCGCTATTCGCGCCGAACTGGATGCTGGGACAAGCGGCTTGCGGCCCGGTGAAATGGTCACCGTGCAATTGCCGTTGAGCGCCAATACTGCCGCCTGGGACGTGCCGCTGGCCGCTCTGGCACACGACGGCAAGCAAGCTTACGTTTTTGTGCGAAATAAGGATGGCTTTGAAGCCCTTCCGGTGACCGTCGTCAGTAGCGCCGGGCAGCGCGTGCGCGTGTCCGGGATGCTGAAGGCGGGCGATTATCTCGCCATCTCCGGTGTCGTGGCCCTGAAAGGCTCCTGGCTGGGCGAAAAAGGAGGCAGCTGATGTTAGCCCGTCTGATTCAGGCATGTCTCTCGCAACGGCTATTTGTCCTGCTGGCGGCGTTGATGCTGGGTGGTGCTGGCTGGTATGCCTTCAACCAGTTGCCCATCGACGCCTTTCCGGACGTCTCAAGTACCCAGGTCAAGATCATCATGAAGGCCCCCGGCATGACGCCGGAAGAAGTGGAAAGCCGCATTGCGGTGCCAATCGAAGTCGAAATGCTGGGAATTCCCAAGACCAAAGTCCTGCGTTCGGTCACGAAATATGGCCTGGCCGACGTCACCATCGACTTTCAGGATGGCACAGATATCTTCTGGGCCCGCCAGCAGGTCAGTGAACGGCTTGCCGGCATCACCGAGAACTTGCCCGGTGGCATCAGTGGTGGTATGGCGCCGATTACCACGCCGCTGGGTGAAATGTTCATGTTTACCATCGAAGGTGGCGGTCTCTCCCTGGCCGAGCGCCGTAGTTTGCTCGACTGGGTGATCCGTCCCGCCTTGCGCACCGTGCCAGGGGTGGCTGATGTGAATGCTTTGGGTGGAGTAGTGCGCGCCTTTGAGGTCGTGCCCAATCCGCTAGCCATGGCGGCCGGCGGCGTCACCCTGGCACAGTTGAGTGAAGCAATCCGCGCCAACAACCGCAACGATGGGGCTGGGCGCCTCGGCGAGGGCGATGAAGTGTTGCTGGTGCGCAGCGAAGGCAGCATTACCAGCCTCGATGATTTGCGCGCGGTCGTCGTCACGTTACAGAACGGGGCACCACTGCGTGTGGGCGCGCTCGCCGACGTGCGTATCGGAGCGTTGACACGCTATGGCGTCGTGACTCAGAGCGGCAAAGGGGAAGCTGTGCAGGGCCTGGTACTCGGTCTGGCCGGCGCCAATGCGCAGCAAGTGGTCGAAGGCGTGCGCAAGAAGCTTGACGAGATCAAGCTAACCTTGCCCAAGGGCGTCACCCTGAATGTTTTTTATGATAGGGCAAAGCTCGTCTCGAAAGCCGTGGGTGCCGTCTCGTCTGCATTATTGGAAGCGACGGTGATTGTCGTCGTCCTACTGGTCCTGTTTCTGGGCAACTTGCGCGCGGCGCTGACGGTAGCCCTGGTCTTGCCGCTGGCAGCGCTGATCACATTCATTCTCATGCGTGGCTTCAATATGTCGGCCAATCTGATGAGTCTGGGAGGCCTAGCCATTGCCATAGGCATGCTGGTAGATGCGGCCGTTGTGGTGGTGGAAAACATCGTCCAAAGGCTGGCGCACGATCCGACTGCCGGCAAGTTGCCCCGTCTGCATACTATATACCGGGCGGTGCGCGAAGTGGCCGTGCCGGTCACTTCCGGCATCGTCATCATCATCACCGTGTTTTTGCCGCTGCTGACATTGCAGGATCTGGAAGGCAAATTCTTTGCCCCGGTGGCCCTGGCCATCGTCTTTGCGTTGGCCGGCTCGCTGTTGCTGTCGTTGACCGTCATTCCCGTCCTGGCTTCGTATCTACTGCGCGATGTGGCGCATCAGGAGCCCTGGTTGCCGCGCAAGCTGCTGACCTGGTACGAACCCGTGCTGGCCTGGAGCATGCGCCGGCAACGGGTGGTTGCCATCGGCGCTGCGGTCATGCTGCTCGGCGCCGGCTTGCTCTACACGCAGGTGGGCAAGACGTTCATGCCCACCATGGATGAGGGTGACCTGATTGTCGGCATCGAAAAGCTACCCTCCATCAGCCTTGAACAAAGCGCCGCGCTGGACCTCAAGGTCCATCAGGCATTGATGCAAGCGCTGCCGGAAATTTCTGGCGTGGTGGCACGTGCTGGTTCGGATGAAATCGGCCTCGACCCGATGGGTTTGAATCAAACCGACACCTATCTCTTGCTCAAGCCGACTGGCGAATGGCGCATGAAGAGCAAGGAAGCCCTGATGGGCGAGATCCGCAAGGTACTCGACCAGTTGCCTGGTATTAAATACAGTTTTACGCAGCCGATCGAAATGCGTGTGAGCGAGATGATCATCGGCGTGCGCGGCGATATCGCCGTGAAAATCTTCGGCCCCGATTTGGCGCAGCTGAACCAGTTTGCGTCGCGAGTGGAAACTGTTCTAAAAACCATACCAGGCAATCAGGATGTCTACACAGTGCAAAACGATGGCGTGCAATACCTGCGCGTGGCCGTCGACCGCTTGCAGGCTGGCCGATTGGGTCTGAGCGTCGAAGAAATCCAGGATGCGCTGCGGGTCCAGATCGAAGGCCAGCAGGCGGGCCATGCGGTCGAGGGCAATCGCCGCACGCCTATCTTGCTGCGTGCCGACGAATCTGTCCGTTTGTCACCGACGGATTTTGCCGCCGTGCGCATTACCGCCAAGGACGGCAGCAGCGTGCCGCTCAGTACCGTCGCCAAGCTGGAACGGGCCGAGGGACCGGTCAAGATCGACCGCGAGATGGGTAGCCGCTATAGCGTGGTGATTGCCAATGTCAGCGGACGCGACCTGGTGGGTTTCGTCAACGAAGCCAAAGCAAGCGTGGCCAAGACGCTGACGCTGCCAACCGGCTACCGCATCACCTGGGGTGGCCAGTTCGAAAACCAGCGGCGCGCGGCCGCCCGCTTGAGCGTTGTCGTTCCGGTGGCATTGGGATTGATCTTCATTGTCCTGTTTTCGACCTTCCGCTCGGTGCGCCAAGCCCTGCTGATACTGTCGATTATCCCGTTCGCCCTAGTGGGCGGCATCGTCGCCTTGTGGGTCACAGGCGAGTATTTGTCGGTGCCGGCATCGGTCGGCTTTATTGCCTTGCTGGGCATCACCGTACTTAACGGCATCGTTCTGGTCAGCTATTTCAATCAGCTGCGTGCCGAGGGAATGGCCTTGGCCGAGTTGGTGGTGCAAGGAGCACGCCGACGCCTGCGCCCGGTGATGATGACCGCTTCCATCACCGCTTTTGGCCTGATTCCGCTGCTCTTCGCCAGCGGCCCGGGCTCGGAAATCCAGCGCCCCTTGGCCATTGTGGTGATCGGCGGCCTGATCACGGCGACCGCCTTGACCCTGCTGTTGTTACCCATTCTTTATTTGCGCTTCGCGGTGGCGAAGCAGGAGAAACCCCATGACTGACCTGTGTTTAACCTTGCTGTGTCCTCCGGCGCTGGAAGAGCGCGTGCTCGACACGCTGCTGATGACAAGTGAAATTTCCCTCTTTACCAGCACGGCGGCGGCTGCGCACGGCCTGGCGCACGATCGGCTCAGCGCCACCGAGCAGGTTCTGGGCTTGGCCAAGATGACGCGCATCGATGCACTCCTGCCGGAAGAGCATCGCGAAAAGGTGCTGTCCATGCTACGCCAGATATTGCAGGGCGGCGGTGTGCGCTACTGGCTCACGCCCATTACCGAAGCGGGGGAGGTGCTATGAAATTTGGCCTACTCATTGCGCTGGCGGCCGGTGCGGTCCAGGCCGCGCCACTGCCGCCAACGCCCGGCTTGTTGCCGACAGCGATGGTGCGCCCCCTGCTGGACCAGGATCCCGAGGTGGCCGCAGCCCGTGCCGGGCGCGAAATACTACGCCAGGATGCCGCGCTCGCGCAGGACTCGCCTTATGAATGGACGGCCAAGGTCACGGCCCAGCGGCGTACCGTGGAAGCAGGCCCGCATTACAAGGAGTGGAATGCGGGCGTGGAACGCACGCTGCGCCTGCCGGCCAAGGCAAGCGCGGATCGTCGCATCGGCCAGGCGCTGCTGGAAGAGGGAGAGGCGCGCTATGGTGAGGCTTTGCACGAGACCGCGCGTGAATTGTTGGGGCTGTGGCTGGATTGGGCACACGCGGAACAGGCGCTGGTTTTGGCAGCTGAGCATCAGCAGGCGGCCAGCGACAATCTTGCAGCAGTGAACAAGCGCGTCAAGGCCGGCGATGCCGCCGCTCTCGATGCCAGCCTGGCGCGTGGCGACCTGGCCGACCAGCAACGCGTCAGTATCGAAGCCAAAACGGCGGCCGCTGTTGCCTGGGCGCGCCTACATGCGCGTTTTCCGGGCTTCCGGCGCGAGTTGGCCACCTTGCCGTCATCGCTGCCACTTGTCGAGTCGCCCACGTTTTGGCGTGAACGGATCCTCGACCAGAGTGATGAACTCAAGATTGCCGAGGCGCAATTGCTCAAGGCGCAAGGCGTCAGCGCGCGCATGCGGGCCGAGCGCACGCCAGACCCAACCGTCGGCCTGTACACCGCGTCGGAAGTGGGTGGGCGCGAGCGCATCACCGGCATCATGTTCAGTATTCCCTTGCCTGGAGCGCACCGGGCCGGGCGCGATGGGCGAGCCGCCCAGGCGATGGAGGTGTCCCAGCACGAAGTCGCACTGAAGCGACGTGCCCTTGACGGGGCCATCGCCGTGGCGATTGCTTCCGCGCAAGGCGCGCATGAAGGCTGGCAGGTGGCCGAAGCGGGAGCGACGGAAATGCGCGACAACGCGCGGTTGCTGCAACGCGCCTACACCTTGGGCGAGGCCGATCTGCCCACGTTGTTGACGGCGCGACGCCAGGCGACCACTGCCCAGCAAAATGCCCTGGTAGCCCGTGTTGCTGCGGCGCGTGCGTATTACGGTGTCTTGGTCGACGCGCATGTGGTCTGGGACATGGACCATGAGTAAAACATTTTTCCAGGCGTCGCCCGATGCCATGACTTTTAACAGGAGCACTACGTGAAATTGATGCTGAACAGACCGGGCCTTGGCGCCTGGTGGCACTGGCTCGCCGGCACCTTACTGTGGCTGTGCGCCGGCATCGCGGCGGCGCACGGTGTTTCCGAGTCGGACAAAGGTTTTCTGCAGGCCAGCAGCGGCATGCAAATCC
Source organism: Janthinobacterium sp. ROICE36 (assembly GCF_002869965.1). Classification (GTDB taxonomy): domain Bacteria; phylum Pseudomonadota; class Gammaproteobacteria; order Burkholderiales; family Burkholderiaceae_D; genus Janthinobacterium. The sequence continues at coordinate 8,834 of NZ_PEBS01000098.1, read as the reverse complement.
TGCCGTACATTTATCTGGGGGCCAAGCACATGGTCACCGGCTACGACCATTTGCTGTTTTTGTGCGGCGTGATCTTCTTCTTGTATCGCATGAAGGATATCGGCCTGTATGTGACGCTGTTTGCCATTGGCCACAGTACTACCTTGCTGCTGGGCGTGATCAACGGCTGGCATATCAATGCTTATTTTGTCGATGCCATTATCGGCTTGTCCATCGTGTACCGTGCTTTCGACAATCTGGGCGGCTTCCAAACGGTCTTTGGCGTCCAGCCGAACAAGCGGGCGGCCGTTCTGATCTTCGGCTTCTTCCACGGTCTCGGGCTGGCCACCAAGCTGCAGGACTTCGCTTTGTCCGCCGACGGCCTGGTGCCGAACATGATTGCCTTCAATGTTGGCGTGGAGATCGGCCAGCTGCTCGCTCTGAGCATGATCCTGATCTCCATGCGCTACTGGCGCAGCACCACCAGCTTTGTACGGCATGCCGCCACTGGCAATTTCGTCCTGATGACGGCCGGACTCATTCTGGCCGGCTACCAATTCACCGGCTTTCTCAGCAAATAGGAGCACGACCCATGACATCCACACCCATGAACGGCGGCATTTCGGTCGCTAAAAAAGAACTGTTGCGCGGTACCGGCTTGGCGGCCTTGGTTGCCGGCCTCATTTTGACGGTCGCGATCCTGCCTGCCGAATACGGCATCGATCCCACTGGAATCGGCAAGGCGCTGGGCTTGACCACCTTGCATCGCCCGGCGGCCGCCGCTGCCGACAGCGCACCCGCACCGCAGGGCTCGCAGGTAACGGCGCCCGGCGAGGCACGCGCACGAACGATTGCCGCCAAGCAAACCGTGCCATACCGCTCGGACGAGCAGGAAATTACGCTGGCTCCCGGCAAAGGTCTGGAAGTCAAAACCCACTTGGCCAAGGGTGCAACGCTGATTTATTCCTGGGAAACGAAGGGTGGCGCCGTGGTCAACCATGATTTTCATGGCGAGCCGGTCAACGCGCGGGAAGACGAGTTCGAGAGCTTCATCGCCGACAAGGGCGTGAGCAGCTCCAGCGGCTCGCTCATCGCGCCCTTTACAGGTGTGCACGGCTGGTACTGGAAAAACAAATCGGCCGAGCCGGTGACCCTGGTGCTGCGCTCCAGCGGTTTCTACGCGGACATTTACAAAAAGTAAGTAATACGATTGGTTTGCTGTGTGCGGCGCTAATGATACGGTGCCGCGCCCATGTACGACGGCTTATCGCGGCGAGGCCGACCAAAATCGCCGCATCCATGGAGAATTGCATGAAAAAAGTTATGTTGACGTTGGCCACTTTGTTGCTCGTTTCCGGAGTACCTGGCGCGTGGGCCCACACCGACCACGATCATGACGAGGCGCCGGCCCAGATCAAGCTCGAATTGAAGGTCGGCAAGATGGGAGCCACGGTGTATGCCAAAAGCGCGGGCAAGAATTACGCGACGGCAGGCGCAACTGGCGTGTTGACAATCATGACGGGCAATACCAAGACCGACGTCGCCTTGCAGCCCGGCGCGGACAATACGATGATCGCCAAGACGGCGGTGCCGCTGTCCGCGGGCACCCGAGCCCAGGCCAGCATCACCTTCACGAACAAGAACACAGTCAAGGCCGAGCTGGTCGCCAAGTAAGGCACCATGCGGCCCCTCACCGGGCCGCAATGAGGGTTGCGCTGCCAGGGTGTGCCGGATCGTGCATACTGGCAGACTAAGTAAACCAATACGTTATGAAAGCATGGTATGGCATTTTCTTCATCTTCACCCAGTCACAGCACGCATCAGGGTGTCGTGTACGCCTTACTGGCGGCGGCCCTGTTTGGCGCCAGCACGCCCTTTGCCAAAACGCTGGTAGGGCAGGTCGCTCCCGTCACTCTGGCAGGAATCCTGTACCTGGGCAGCGGACTGGGCTTGCTGGGCTGTTTCTTGGTGCGCGCTGTGCTCACCCGCAACTCCAAGGACAAACCCGCCACGCTCACGACTGCGGATTTGCCATGGCTCGCGGGGGCGATTGCCTTCGGCGGCATTGCCGGGCCGGTCCTACTGATGTTCGGCCTGACGCTGACGCCTGCCTCCTCGGCATCGTTGCTGCTCAATATCGAGGGCGTGCTGACTGCCATGCTGGCGTGGTTTGTCTTCAAGGAAAATTTCGACCGCCGTATTTTCATTGGCATGTTGCTGATCGTCGCCGCTGGCATCCTGCTGTCCTGGGAGCAGGTGCCAAAACTGGGCGTGCCTTGGGGCGCGATCGCCATTGTGGGCGCTTGCCTGTGCTGGGGCATCGACAACAACCTGACACGCAAGGTGTCCGCTAGCGATGCCTTGCAAATTGCGGCATTGAAGGGCCTAGTAGCCGGTTCCGTCAACCTGGCCATCGCCATGGCCTTGGGTTACACCTTGCCCAGCGTCAGCATTGCCCTGAACGCAGGATTGGTCGGCTTTTGCGGCTACGGCTTGAGCCTAGTGATGTTCGTGCTGGCGTTGCGCCACCTGGGAACGGCCCGCACGGGCGCTTACTTCTCGGCGGCGCCGTTTGTCGGCGCGGTCATCTCCTTGTTCATGCTGGGCGACATTCCCGGGCTGCTGTTCTGGCTGGCCGCAGCGTTGATGGCCGCAGGCATTTGGCTGCATTTAACGGAAAATCATGAGCACGATCACGAGCATGAGCCGCTGTTACATACGCATGTGCACAGCCACGACGCCCATCACCAGCATACGCACGATGACAGCTGGGACGGCAAGGAGCCGCATGTGCACACCCATCAGCATCTGCCGCTGCGCCATGCGCATCCCCATTATCCTGACATCCATCACCGGCACGATCATTCATGACTCTGGTCAAAAAGAAGATTGCATGGGGCGAAATCGCGGATTCGCACAATGTCGCCGAGTTTATGGGTGTTGAGGGTGAATTCGTACGTTCCCAGGTAGATGGAATGCTTGGAAGGACCAGCGATGGATTGACGAGGTTGGAGCTAACGTCTGAAGGATCGCGCCGCCATTGCCTACGGTGTTCAAACCGCTAACGAACATGCTAGCCCTTTTCTTTCTTACTGGTCCATGTGGTTCCAAGCATACCGCTTTAGAACCGTTCAATGTTCTCTCCTCGAGACAACTCCACTAAATGGCCGTTGTAGCGCGGAAGCCAAACCCACAACATATCCATTAGTAAAGCACCATCATCTGTAATCTGTCGGACGAAGTGATGAGATATATAGCATTGCGTATGGGAGTTATCAGCAAACTCGTGATCTTTCGACGGGTAGCCACGACAACTTGGCGGAAGGTATTGCCAAGGCAGGACTCGGACATTTTGGTTAACCCAGGATTGATGTCATCGGTCAGGATTGTCGTCAGCAGCAAGGTCTTGTCCTTGGCTGTGTCGCTGGTTTTCAAATGTGTGAAGTGCCGGGTGAACCTGGCACTTCATCAGCTTCCATCGACAGTTCAGTGATCTTGGTGTGCGGTAGCAGCATAGCTCAATCGCACACGTCAACGCTTAAAGGAGAGCAAGAGAACACCACCAGCGACCAGCGAAATGCCCGACCACTCCCGGACTGATAGCCGTTCTCCCAGGAAGGTGAACGCGAACACAGCCACCAAGACGAGGCTAAGCTTGTCCACAGGAGCGACTTTGGATGCATCCCCTATCTTGAGTGCCCGGAAATAACATACCCAAGACGCGCCAGTGGCTAGGCCAGACAGTCCAAGAAACAACCAAGTTTTCGGCGAAAGCTCGAAGGGATTGGACCACTTGCCCGTGTAAGTCACGAACACGGATAGTACGACAATAATGACCGCCGTTCTGATCAAGGTAGCCATATCGGAATCGACTCCCTGTATGCCTATCTTGGCAAAAATAGCAGTCAGTGCTGCAAATACGGCGGATAGAATAGTCCAATAGAACCAGCCAGTTGATGTCGCCATATATTTCCTTAAAGTGGTTTAGCCAGCGGCATGAGCACACAGATACATAGGCCAGAGTGCGTCACTTCGTCTGAGAATCCTATTTGAATCTCAGCGCCAATCCGATCCGTGACTGCCTTGACGATGGAAAGGCCCAGACCTGATCCGACCTGATCGCTCCCAAGAATGCGATAGAATGGGGCAAACACCCGATCTTGTTCTACTACTTGAATCCCTGGCCCTGAATCTTGGACTCGCAATATTGCGCGACCTTCTTCCTCGGCGACAGAAAGATCGACCCTGCCGCCGGTCGGCGTGTAACGGATGGCGTTATCAACCAAATTCTTGACGACGGCAATCATGTCCAGTTCGTTAACCCAGAGTAGGGCGTCTTGTTCTCCTTCGACACCAATATCAATGTGTTTGGCTTCTGCCAGTGGCATAAGATCTTCCAGAACACGTCGATAGACGTCCTGCACTGATACGGGCGACTCGGGTCGGTCGAGCGCAGACTGAGCCTTGGCCAAGGTGAGAAGCTGATCCAATAGGTTCCGACCACGCTCGATGCCTCGGCGCAATGTCCTGAGACGTTCACGTGCAAGGTCAGGCATATCTGCCTCGGCCAGCCGCTCGGCTTGCAGTGACAAGGCGGTTAACGGAGAGCGAAGCTCATGCGCCGCATCCGCGACAAACCGGCGCTGTGCTTCCATCGCTTTCTCAACTCTGGCAAGTAGACTATTGATTGCCACCACGAACGGTCGTACTTCAGCAGGAAGATGCTTTTCTTCGATTGGATGCAATTCTTGTTCGGCGCGTTGGTCGATTTCCGCAGATAAAGAAGCGATGGGCCGGAACATCTTACGCACAAGATCAGCCACGATCAAAAGCAGGATTGGAACCAGAATTAGCAACGGCATCAAAGTGCGCAAAGCGCTGACGCGTGCGATTTCATCGCGAACGCCAGTTTCCTGCGCTACGGCGATACGCTCGCCGTTGGACGTTGTTTTAACCAATACACGGAACGGTTCTCCGTTAACTTCAAGCGTATGCAGACCATCGGGTAGCGTGATTGGTAGTGGCAGCGGTGCTCCGGTCTCACCTTTTCCGATCACCTTTCTGCCATTTGCTAGATACTGGACAATGACCCGGGACTCTTCATCGCTGTCTTTGGCGCGTCCATCGTCTCCAAAATGTGTAAGCGGGAGGTGTTGCTGATCAAACAGCGCCGCAACTTGGCGCAGCATATCGTCTTGCAATTCGTGGGCTTCGTCGAATGCGGATACGAATGAAAATAAGCCAGCCACCAATGCGATGACCAAAATGGCCAGCGACAGCGAAAACGACAGCTTGAACTGGACTGACTCGTTCAAACGTTTTTTGAAACCATCCATCCAACCCCCCTGACATTTTTGATGATTTCTCCGCCCAGTTTGCGCCGCAGTGCATGGATCAGGAATTCGACCGCGTTGCTTTCCACCTCTTCGCCCCATCCGTAGATACGGTCTTCCAGATCACTGCGGGAAAGAATTGCACCGGGGCGTGCCAGCAATGCTTGCAACAACGCGAACTCACGGTTAGAGAGTTGCGCCGGGGCACTACTGTTGACTGCGGCCTCTCGCGTGGCTGGATCAAGCGAGACAACCCCGTTGCTGAGTATGGGCGTTGCGCTGCCTCCCTTGCGTCGTAGCACGGCGCGCATGCGGGCCAGCAGTTCGGCCATTTCAAAGGGCTTGAGCACGTAGTCATCGGCCCCGCCATCCAAGCCGCGCAGTCGATCATCGAGGCCGTCACGGGCGGTGATGATGAGCAGTGGAACGGGGTTGTCCTTGGCGCGGATGTTGGTCAACACCTCCAGCCCATCCTTGCCAGGCAGTCCAAGGTCGAGCAGCACCAGGTCATAGTGCTGGCAACCCAATGTCGTAAGGGCAGTTTGACCGTTTTTTACCCAGTCGGCCGCATAAGAGGCGTCTTTCAACGCCCCTTGGATGGCTTCGCCAATCATGGTGTCGTCTTCGACCAGCAAGACTCGCATTATTCCTCCTTCTTATACCGATAATTCAATGCGCTGTTCTGGCAGCCCTTTGCTTGAATAGCAAAATACTAGTCAAAATGAAGGCGAATAATGCCGCTGATGCTGAGTAACGACTCAGAGCCAGGCCGCCTGCACTGAGCGGCTTATCCAAAAAATCCCCCACCACGGCACCGAGAGGTCGAGTCAAAATGAATGCTGTCCAAAAAAGCAGGGTCCGCGACACATTTGTCCAATGGTAAGCTGCAACAACCAGTGCCAACAAGACGCTGAACACTATAGCGGCGCCGGTGTAGCCCAAGCCAGCGGTACCGGCTGTCCAGTCGCCCAGTGCCGTTCCCAAGGTCTGAGAAAACATGATAGTTACCCAGTAGAATATCTCGGCTTTCGGCGAACTGAGCGTGCTGACCGACACTGAGCCTAGTGTTCGATGCCATATAAATAGGGAACCGAACAACAAAGCTATAAGTAAGGTCGAGCCACCAGCGTACCCGATACCAAGTGATCGGTCTGCAAAATCAGCCAGCGTCGTGCCGACTGTGGTAGTTGCAATGATGGTTGCCCAGTAAAGGAAGGGGTGAAATTTCTTGGCCTTGATTTGCGCAAATACCGCTGTCAGAAATACCGCCAAGAAAATAGCAGTACCAATCAGGTACCCCAAATTCATGGACATCGAAACGGCATCGCCAGCTGTTTCGCCGAGCGTGGTGGCTGCAATCTTGATGATCCAGAAAGCGAGCGTCACTTCAGGGACTTTGCCTAATGCTTTTTCGGTTGAAATATTCATCTCAATTCCTGTTTGCTAGTTAGTGCTTGGCTTGGAGGGAGTCAAAAATGGTCACCAGGTCAGCTAAAGCTTTTTTGCAGTCGATTTGACTGGGCACATCTGCACGTAGGGCGCTAAGGGCGCGGTCAAGGGCTTTGTCGAGCATATGCCAGTCAGTCGCTGCACGGGGCTTCAAGCCTGCTTCCGCCGAGTCCCATGCGACCTCCAACTCCTTGATCCGCGTTTTAGCAGCTGGCAGATCGCCTTTGTCGACGAGGGCAGCAACCTCTGCGGTGATGGTCCGAAACGCAGACAGATCCCCAAGCTTGGATGCAGTCTTTGCCTGCAGTGCAGAAGTAGCCTGACTTGTTTTTAATGAAACAGAGCCTGCCGTACCGGTGTTGGTAGACTTTGAGCAGCCAGCCGCAAGGGCCAAAAGAGCGATGGCCGATAGTGTGGTAACGGAGTGAGTTAGCGAATGCAGATGGCGCATGATTTCTCCTTGAGTTTTTCGATAGAGTTTATTCGACGGCTTGTGCATTCATGCGATTGCCAACGCTAAACTGCGCGACGGCCACCAGCATCACGATCACGGTTAGGAATAGAGCACTGGTCCACATGGCACCCATGCCGAGGCCCCCATAGGCCTTGGCCTGCGTCAGCAGGTCGCCAAGTGCGGCACCGAAGGGGCGAGTCAGGATGTAGCCTATCCAGAAGGTCAGAACGGCGTTGCCGCCCATGCGCCATACCGCATAGGTGATAGCGATCAATATGCCGAATGACATCGCCCCCCATGTGAAGCCCAGAGCGATCGCTTCGGTCGCCAAGTCACCTGCCGCCGTGCCCAGTGCAAACGTGCAAAGGATGGCAGACCAGTAAAACAACTCCCTGCGCCGTGTGAAAATCTCATGGATGGACAAAGTACGTTCCACCCAAAACCAAACCGCAAAAATTCCTGCCAGCGCCACGGCAAATGCTGACGTGCTGACATACAGGCTCACGCCTAGCCCATCGGTGAGCAGGTCGGTAATCTGGGTGCCCACCACGCTGACCAGCACGACCGAAAGCCAGTAAATCCAGGGCGTGTAGCGCCGCGTTCGTAACTGTATGATTAGGGCAACAGCCAACAGCGCGCCCATCACTGTGCGAGTCATGCTTTGGCCGAAGCCAGCATTGACAGCCAGAAAGTCGGCTCCTGTTTCTCCGACCGTCGTGGACATGATCTTGATGACCCAGAATGAGAGCGTCACTTCGGGGACTTTGTTGAGCCAATTTGATGTGGAAGGCATGGTCAGCGTATTCATGGCGTTGTTTCCTGCAAGGGCTGGTTGTTCTTGGGGCAAGTTTGACCGGCCAAACTTAGGCCAGCCATAGGCCCATCACTTGCGCACCCATCCAATTTGGATGAGTTTTCGGAAGAGACTTCGATGAACGCTCAGGGTAAGGCGGTAAGCGGCGGGCAAATACATGCGTACTTCACGAAAGGCCAGCCACGCACTCAGCACCCCGACCATGGCCGCACCCACCATGTCCAGCGGGAAATGAACGCCGAGATAGATACGCGCCCAAGCAACAGGCAGCCCCAATAATGCCAGTGCCAGGCCAGCCACACGTGAGCTGCTGTGCATCAGGAAACTAAAGGCGACGGCCCATAGGAGCGTCAGATGGTCGCTCGGGAACGAAGAATCAGCCGCATGGGGAATCAGGGTGTGCCCCAGACCGATCATGAAAGGACGTGGATGTTGCGAAACCAGCCCAATGATCTGGTTGATGAGCAAGCCTGCTAGACCTGACGCGGTCGCTTCGAGCAAAACCTTGCGGGTATGTTCGCTTCCGCGTAGCCAGCCGAGCCCAAGGATGGCCGGGAGCGCCCAAATGGCATATTCAGCGAAAATGGTGGCGACGGCCAACAGCAGCGTGCTTGGATGCTCTGGTGCATTAAGCCAGAGAAATAGAGGGTGTAAATAATTTTGTGTAAACGGTCATTTGGCAGGACACTGCCGCCACCAAGGAGAAACAATGACCGTTGTAAAGCGTAACAAGCGGGCCAAGCCCGACCCGGAACTGCTCAAACTGGCCGACAGCTTGCTGGCCAACTACCAGAAGCCCGAGGAT
>NZ_PEBS01000097.1 GCF_002869965.1 Janthinobacterium sp. ROICE36 | reverse complement strand
AGGAAGAGTATGAAGCTTTTTCAGCATTTCGTCAACCTTCTTTTTTACCCGCCTCATTCAGCATTTGCATGCATCGTTCAGCGAGGGGGCGAATTATAGCCCTGCCACGCACGCCCTGCAAGGGCTATTTTTGAGCCCCGTGAAACAGCCCTGGCACCGCACTTGCTTATACAGGCCTATGCATTGTCCACAGAGGGAAGCAACTCTGGGCTTGGCAGCAACACTGGGGATAGCCCGGTTCGCTTTGCTTTGCTCCCATCTGTGACAGGTGCTACATTATGGAACACTCTCGATATTCAAAAGAGCGCCGCAGTACAGGGCCCAACGGAGGCAACGAGATCATGTATCAACCGTCAGCTACTTATCGTAGCGCACCGTTTTCGTCCATAGCGGATGGGAACGCCACGCCGTCAGGACAGGACAACGTCCCCGTCATCATCGAAACGTCCCATCAGCGCTCAGTCGCCTTTGGCCTGTCGCCCACCGCCACGCCCGACTTTACGCCGGCCGGCAAATCTGATCTGTCATTGTTGATCGAGCAAAATCGCATGCTGCACACGCACGCGCTGCCCGCCATGGAAACCCTGTACCAGCAAATCGTCAATACGCACAATATGGTGATCTTGACGGATGCCAACGGTGTGATCGTGCATTCGTTGGGTGACGATGACTTCCTGGAGAAAGCCAACCGCGTGGCGCTGCAGCCGGGCGTGGCATGGTCGGAACAAAGCCGCGGCACGAATGCCATCGGCATGGCCATCACGGAAAAAGTACCGACTTTGGTCCATGCGGACCAGCATTACCTGGCCGCCAATCATTTCCTGACATGCTCTGCGGCACCGATCACAGACCACAGGGGTAAGGTCATCGGCGTGCTGGACGTGTCCAGCGATCAGCGCAGCTTTCACAAACATACGATGGCCCTAGTGCGCATGTCGGCGCTGATGATCGAGAATCAGCTGTTTTCCGCCACTTTCGAGGACGCCATCACCGTGCACTTCCACGCGCGTCCCGAGTTCATCGGCACCTTGATGGAAGGCATCGCCTCATTCACGCCGGGCGGACGGTTTTTGTCCGCCAATAAAAACGGTTTGTTCCAGTTGGGCCTGTCATTCGCCGCGCTGCAATCCCATACCTTCAGTTCACTGTTCGGCTTGCCCGTGTCTGCCCTGTACGAGCATTACCGAACGGCTTCACCCGGTTTGCTGAACCTGTGCATGCACAGCGGCGTGCGCGTGTATGGGCGCGCGCAGTTGCGCTTGTCCAATGGCGTGTTCCAACATGGCTTTACTGCCAGCACCGATCATAGCGATATCAACACCGTGCCGGCCCAGGTTCCCGCGCCAGCCAGCCATGCGGCCAATGCGGCACGCCGCCTGTCCGGTCTGCGCTACCTTCGCACGGGCGATCCACAACTGGAACTGGTGATCGAAAAGGTCAACAAGGTATTAGGGCGTGACATTCCGATTCTTGTCATGGGCGAAACGGGGACCGGCAAGGAATTGCTGGCACAAGCCATCCACAACGACTCGCCGCGCGCCATGGGGCCGTTTATCGCCGTCAATTGCGCCTCGATCCCGGAAACCCTGATCGAGTCTGAACTGTTCGGCTATGAAGACGGGGCGTTCACGGGCGCACGCAAGAAGGGGGCCATCGGCAAGATCCTGCAAGCCAATGGCGGCACCCTGTTCCTCGATGAAATCGGCGACATGCCCTTTGGCTTGCAGGCGCGCCTGTTGCGCGTGCTGCAGGAACGCATGGTCACACCGCTGGGCAGCAGCAAATCGATCACCGTCAATGTGGAACTCATTTGCGCCACGAATCACAATTTGCGCGAACGCATGGCCAAGGGTTTGTTTCGCGAAGACTTGTATTACCGGCTGAATGGCCTGGTGGTCAAACTGCCGCCGCTGCGCGAGCGCACCGACCTGGACACGGTCGTGAAAAAAATCCTCGCGACGGAAGCGCCCGACACGCGCTACACGGTGGCGCCAGATATCCTGCGCCTGTTTCACCAGCATAAGTGGCCGGGTAATTTCCGTCAGTTGACCAATTTGTTGCGTACGGCCATCGTCATGGCAGGCGACGAACATGAAATCTGTTTGCGCCACATGCCTGATGATTTCCTCGACGATATTGAGATGACGCAAGCCCATGCCGCGAGCGCCAGCACGGACCGCATGATCGCCGCCGGCGCCAATCTGGAAGAGATGGAACAAAGCGCGATCCTCAAATCGCTGGACGCGCATGGCGGCAACGTCTCGGCCACCGCACGGGCCCTGGGCGTATCGCGCAACACGATCTATCGCAAGGTGCCGCACCTGAAATAGCCTAAAGTAGACGGGCAAAGCCAGGCGACATCTTGCGCCGCCCCGACTTGTCGATGGTCATCAGGTCAACGCCCCGCATGTGCGCGGCCATCGCATGCGCACGCGCGGCCCCCGTCACCATGAAGGTCGTCGACAAGCCATCGGCCAGCAAGCCCGTGGGTGCCAGCACGGTCACGCTGGCCAGTTCGCCCGGCGAATCGCCCTTCGATGGGTCGAAGATGTGCTGATGCACGAAGTCGGGCGTGAACGTGCATGCGTAGTCGCCCGACGTGGCCACGCTGCGCCCCTCCACTTTCAGAGTGACCGCCAGGATTTCCCCGTCGCGCGGGTCCTGGATGCCCAAGATCCAGGGACGACGCACGGAACGCTGTCCGCACGCAATGAACTCGCCCGTGTCGAGCAGCGCATGCCGTATGCCGCGTGCCTGCACGGCCGCCAGCGCCATGTCTGCCGCGTAGCCTTGTGCGAGGCCATTCAAGGTCAGTGCCATGCCAGGCTGAAGAAAACGCACTTCGTGCCTGTCCCACGCCAGTTGCCGCCAGCCTACCCGCGCTTGCGCGGCACGACGCAATGTCTCCGTCGGCAAGCTTGCCTGGTCTGCCGCCGCGCGAAACAGCTGCCATAACGGTTGCACGGTGATGTCAAACGCGCCATCGCTCCATTGCGACAAGGCTTGCGCCTGCGACAGCACGGCCAGCAAATGGGCGTGCGGCCGGGCCAGGCGGCCATCACGATTCAGCTGGAAGATTTGGCTGGCCGGACTGTAAATACTCAACAGCCGGTCGATATTGCTGGCCGCATGCAAGGCGTCTTCAATCGCCAGTTCGGCCTGGTGCTGATCGTGGTGCAATACCGTGACGGCGATCGTCGTGCCAAATGCCAACGCGGCGCCTTGATAAGGCCGCACGCCGGACGCCACGGCCGTGCCGCGCGCCATGCTGCCAGGCAATGACAAGCCCGCCATGCCGGCCACGCTACCGATCGCTGCGGAAATAAAGGTTCTACGCTGCATTGTTGCTCTCCTCTGCCGTAGCCAGGACTATGGGTGTGCTGCGGGCACGCTTGATTTCCAGCATCAAGGGGGCACATTTTTTATCGCTGGCGTAAATCACCACGCAATCCATGCACTGGAAACACTCGCCGTAATCGACTTTCCCGCTGGGCGCGATGGCGTGATACTCGCAACGGTGGCGGCAGGTCTGGCAGGGCGTGCCGCACTCCTTGCGACGGGGAATCCAGTTGAACAGGCGAAAGCGTCCCAGCAGCGCCAGCGCCGCACCAAACGGGCACAGGTAGCGGCAAAAGAATTTGTAGGAAACACTGCTGAGCAGCAGCAAGCCCACGGCATACGCGACGAAGGGCCAGGCGCGCACGAAGTTCAGGGTGATGGCCGTCTTGAACGGCTCCAGTTCGACCAGCTTGTCCGTGATCTGGCTGGAAAACATGCTGCTGCCAAGGATGGCCGCCAGCACGCCGTATTTGATCCATTTCAAGCGCCCGGCGTGGCGCGCCTTGATCTTCCACTGCGGCAAACGCAGCCACTGACCCAGCTTGCCCGTCAATTCCTGCAGGGCGCCAAACGGACACAGCCAGCCGCAAAACGTGCCCCGTCCCCAGATAAACAGACTGAGCAGCACAAAAGCCCACAGGATCACCGTCATCGGGTCGAACAGGAAAAAACCCAGGCTGCGCCCCGCCAGCAGAGCCTGGATGACGCCCGTGATATTGACAATCGACAACTGCCCCTGCGCGTAGTAGCCGATGAAAGCGATAGTAAACAACAGGAATAGCTTGCGAAACCGGGTAAATTGCCGAGCATCGCGCACCAGGCGTTTCTGCCAGGCCAAAGCGCCGGCCAGCAGCGCCAGCCCGGCGATCAATAGCAGCAACTCAGCCTTGCGGTTCTTCCACGTGCCGCGCCACGTGGCATCGTCGCCTTGCGGCGCGCTATAAAAATCGGCAGGCAGGCGATAGTTGAAGTCCACGTTGCGGGCGATGCGTTCCGGATACACAATGCCCTTGTTACGCGTGATGGGGAGAGAAAATGCCAGCGGGCTGGCCGCATCGAGCCCCGCCTGGCTGATGATGCGGAAGACGGCGATATTTTCCGTCGGCAACGCTGCGCCCTCCGACAAGCGCAGTTCCAGGTCCAGGTCGCGCATGTCGATGGGCAAGCCATCCTGCTTCAGCAACAGCTTGTCCGGCACGGTGCCGCGCACGAAATCGTCACCCAGCACACTGTAGCGCCCGCGCGACATGACGAGGATGGCGTGGTCGCCCTCGTCAAGCCGGTTGCGCAATGTGTTCCAGCTGCGTTCCGTCAACAGATTGCGTCCCACCGTGGGTACGGACACATACGCCAGGTACAGGTCAATGAACACGCCGTCCGGTTCCCGTGTGGCCTGCGCATCGAGTCCCGCGCCGGCACTGCCGGCAAACAGGGTTTCCACGTCCTTGTTGCTCAGACGTACATGCTGGATCAAGCCTTGTTTGAGCATCTGCGCCGCGCTGAGTTTTTCGAACACCTCCATGCGGATGTGGGCGATCTGGTCGGGGTCGCGGCCTTGCGCGAAGCCAAGTTTTTTGCGCGACACTTTCAAGGCTGATGCCAGCACGCTCTGGTTAATGATACGCACGGAGGCGGTAGCCTTCGACACGCCGTCGATATCGGCGTGGGTGGCGTCTGGCGCGCGTTTCTTCCTGGCATCGATAGCGATATTCTGTTTCAGCGACAAGCCCTGATACTGTTTAACGAACTGAAACAGGGGCGCTTCGCCCAGGCCATCGAGAAACACGGGTTCGTGCTGCGACAGAACGGACACGTCCAGAAAATCGCCCTGCGGATTGATGGCGATCAATAAGTTGACGGGCACGCCGGAAAAACCGGGAATGGGCGCCAGGTCCACCGATTCAAAAACGTAGCCGACCAGTTCGGTGACCGTGGCGTTTTGCCGGAACAAGGGCCAGACGGGCAAATCGGCCTCCTTGTCGCCCACGACGATGGGCGCAGGAAAACGCCGCACCAGCTCGGCCTTGGTCAGCACGCCCGCCCACGCCTGTCCCAGAATGAACAGGAATAGCCAGCATCCGATGAACAATCGCATTATCCGCATGCACCACGCTCCGTGCGACGCCCTGTCACAAGGCGCCGCGTTGATGAGTTAGAAGAAAATAATGCCGCCCAGCGACACGCCATTCATCTTCGCTTCGTCACCGGCAAAGCCTTCCGAGCGCGTCTGGCCCAGCTCGCCCACCAGGGTGATCGCGCTGTTGAGCGAGTAATACGCACCGAGGGTCAGGTTGGCGTTTGACTTCAAGCCGCCCGTGCCGGCCGTGTTGTCGTCGTTCTTGCTGATGCCGTAGGACAAGCCCAGCTTCAGCTTGTCCATCGTTTTATACGTGCCTTGCAGCAGCCAGTTCTTCGACTTGGTATCGCCCTGGTCCGCATCGGACAAGATGCCCAGCCCTTTGCCGCCCTGGAAGTTCAGCAATACGCCAGCCGGACCCATCTGGTATGCCCCCCCTACTTCCACGCCGCGCATGGTCAAGTCATCCACACCTGGCGTTTTCGAAGTGAATTTTTGCGACTTCACGCCCAGCCAGGCTTTCAAGCCTTCCTGCGCATACGTCAGTTGCGCCTGCACTTGCGGACTCGACTTTGAAGAATAGGTCGAACCTGCCACGATGGGCGTATCGGAGACGGGGCTGACCAGCGCCACATCGGCACCAAAGCCGCTGGACTTCGGCGAGCTGTACATGATCTGGCCATAGTTGCCCAGATAGGTGTAGCCGGCGCCGATATGACCCAGGGTCACCCTGCCCCGCTGTGTCGCCTGCACCGGTGCGCCCGAGCCCAATAAGGTCATGTCGGACAGGATCGCATTCGCGCCGAAGATACCGTAGTCGCGGCCCAGCTTGAAGGTACCCATTTCCGCGTTGCCGAACGTGAAGAAGGCCTGGCGCACATCGACCACGCTGTTCTGGCTGATGGCGCTGTCGGTGGCCGTCGAGTTGTAGATGCCGATCAAGGCTTTCACGTCGTATTCGCCCAGCCGCGAACTTGCCGATGTGATCAAGCCATTCGGCAGCAAGCCGTTGCCGATGGTGGTGCGGTCCTTCTCGCCGCCGCAACCGAGCGCCTGGCCGCCCAGCGCCAGCCCGCCCACCGCATCGCCCGAACACGATACTTGCGTGTAGTAGGCGTTGACGATGCCGCCCACCGATACCGTCCAGTCGCCCGCCTTGATATCGACGGCTTGTGCCTGCCCCATCGCTGCGATTGTCATGATACCCAGGCTCCACAGCTTGCTCAATGTGTTCATTGCGTCTCCTCTTTCTTCTCTGTTTTTAGTGTGCACACCAGTGATTGATGTACCTCAAGCTTTGGCAATAAGCGTGCCCAGCACGGCTCAGAGGGAGACAGAGAAAAAGCGTATTTATCCTGTGCAGCAGCGGATCAATTGCCACGCACGGTGTTCATTTTTTGACCGCAAGTAAGCGTAGCGGAGATACAGGTAAACAAAAAACTGACGGCCCGGGCCGTCAGAAAAAAGAAAGCGCCCGGCGGACAGGGAGACACCCATCCGAGTGGCCCGGGCGTTTCACCCCCTTACTTCGATGCCAGCTTGAAGACCCACACGGAACCGCCCTGTTCCAGAAAGTTGACCTTCTTGGCCACTTCGCCACCCCACAGCGGCACCGCGCCACCCCAGCCGGATACGACGGCCACATATTGCTTATCGCCATCCTGCCAGGTGACGGGTGGCGCCACGACGCCGGAGCCCGTCTGGAATTTCCACAGCTCCTTGCCCGTCTTCGCATCGACGGCTTTCAGGAAGCCTTCCGGCGTACCGTAGAACACCAGATTGCCGGCCGTACTCATCACGCCACCCCACAGCGGCGCGTTGTTCTTGATTTCCCAGACGATCTTGCCCGTCTTCGGATCGATGGCGCGCATGGCGCCAATGTAATCGTCAAACAAAGGCTTGATGGTGAAACCGGCACCGAGGAAAGCGCCACCCTTCTTGTAGCTGATCGGTTCGTTCCAGATGTCCATGCCCCATTCGTTGGCGGGTACATAGAACAGCTTGGTTTGTGGCGAGTACGCCATCGGCATCTGGTTTTTGGCACCGAGGAAAGCGGGCGCGGCAAACACGGTCGTGCCTTTCTTGCCCTCTTCTCCCTTGGTCGGGTCGCCAGGGCGGCCGGCTGCGATATAGTTCGGCCGTCCCGTCTTCAGGTCGATACTGCTGGCCCAGGTGATTTTTTTCACAAACGGAAAGGCGTTCTGCAGCTTGCCGTTGTTTGCATCGATGACATAGAAGAAACCGTTGCGGTCGGCCTTGCCGCCGTAGCGCTTGCCATCCATGTCGAAGGTGACGAACTCGTTGGCGCCGTCGAAATCCCAGGAATCGTTGGGCGTATTCTGATATGCCCACTTGATCTGCCCCGTTTTCACGTCGAGCGCCACGGTGGACGACGAATACAGGTTGTCGCCGGGACGCAAATGGCTGTTCCACGGTGCCAGGTTGCCCGTGCCAAAGTAGGCCAGCTTGGTTTGCGGATCGTAGGTGCCGCCCATCCAGGTCGAGGCGCCGCCCGTTTTCCACAGGTCGCCCGGCCAGGTCTTGTTTACCGTTCCCGAGATGCCGTTGTCGATGGCCTTGCCATCCTTGTCGTAGCGGTGGCCCATATGGCCTTCCACGGTGGGACGGCTCCACACCAGCTCGCCCGTCATTGGGTTGCGCGCCTCGACCCGGCCCACGATGCCGAATTCGCCACCGGATACGCCCGTTAGCAGCAAGCCTTCGGCAATCAGCGGCGCGGCCGTCATCGAGTAACCGGCCGCATAATCGTCGACCTTTTCCTTCCAGACGAGCTTGCCCGTGTTCTGGTCCAGCGCCACCAGGTAGGCGTCGAGCGTGCCGAAAATCACCAGGTTGCCGTACAGGGCGGCACCGCGGTTGACCACGTCGCAGCACGGCATGATGCCGTCCGGCAAGCGATGCTCATACTTCCACAGCTTGGCGCCCGTTTTCAAATCAACGGCAAAGATGCGCGAATATGATGCCGTGACGAACATCTTGCCGTTATGAATCAGCGGCTGCGATTCCTGGCCGCGCTGCTTTTCGCCGCCAAACGAGAACGACCAGGCCGGCACCAGCTTGGCCACGGTCTTGTCATTGATCTGCGTCAACGGCGAATAGCGCTGGCCCTGCGTACCCATGCCAAACGACAGGACGCTGGCCGGATTCTTTGCCGTGTTGTCGAGCATGGCGCTGGTAACATTGCCCGCGTCCGCTGCGTGAACGAACGAAGCCAGCGATACCAGGCTCAAACCGACGACTACCCCCATGATTTTTTTCTGCACAATCATCTCCCTCTGTTTTCTTAGTATGTGTGTATCAGGTCTTGCGGTGCTCATGCGGCTGGGCATGCAACAACGCGCACTCTTCATCGGTGAACAGGCGCGAACGCGTCAAAAAGCGCTTGCCCGTGCCGTTGTCGAGTGAAAACATGCCGCCATTGCCGTCGACTACATCGATAATCAACTGGGTATGTTCCCAGTACTCGAATTGCTCGATTCCCATGTAAAACGGTGTGCCATTCAAATTGCCGAGATAGATATCGGTATCGCTGACATCGAACTCGCCCAGCGCGTAACACATGGGCGCACTGCCATCGCAGCAGCCGCCCGACTGGAAAAACATCAGCGGGCCGTGACGCTGACGCAACTTGTCCATCATTTCCAGCGCCGCTACGGTGGCGACCACCCGGGCAATTGCTGCACTCATGGCATCCTTTCTGCGCACCGCACCTGCGCAACAGGTGCGGCGCCTGTGCCGGTTTAGAAGAAGCCCAGCGCTTTCGGGCTATAGCTCACCAGCAAGTTCTTCGTTTGCTGGTAGTGATCGAGCATCATCTTGTGGTTTTCGCGGCCGATACCCGATTGCTTGTAGCCGCCGAATGCGGCGTGGGCTGGATACAGGTGGTAGCAATTGGTCCACACGCGGCCCGCCTGGATGGCGCGACCCATGCGGAAGGCGCGCGAACCGTCACGCGTCCACAAGCCGGCGCCCAGGCCATACAAGGTATCGTTGGCAATCGCCAGCGCTTCGGCCTCATCCTTGAAGGTGGTCACGGACACGACGGGCCCGAAAATCTCTTCCTGGAAGATGCGCATCTTGTTGTTGCCCTTGAATACGGTCGGACGCACGTAGTAACCGCCCTCCAGGTCGCCCGCCTGCGTATGGCGCTCGCCGCCAGCCAGCACTTCGGCGCCTTCCTGCCGGCCGATGTCGAGGTAAGACAGGATTTTTTCCAGCTGTTCCTGCGAAGCCTGGGCGCCGATCATGGTGCTCGCATCGAGCGGGTTGCCCTGCTTGATGGCGGCCACGCGCGTCAAGGCCCGTTCGATGAATTTTTCGTAGATCGATTCCTGGATCAGCACCCGCGATGGGCAGGTGCACACCTCGCCTTGATTCAGCGCAAACATGGTGAAGCCTTCCAGGCACTTATCGAAATAATCATCATCGGCATACATCACGTCTTCAAAGAAGATGTTCGGCGACTTGCCGCCCAGCTCCAGGGTGACGGGGATCAGGTTTTGCGCCGCGTAACCCATGATCAAACGGCCCGTACCCGTTTCACCCGTAAAGGCGATCTTGGCGATGCGCTTGCTCGACGCCAGCGGCTTGCCCGCTTCCAGGCCGAAACCGTTGATGATGTTCAACACGCCCGGTGGCAGCAAGTCGCCGATCAGCTCGATCAACACCATGATGGAGGCGGGCGTTTGCTCGGCAGGTTTCAAGACGACGCAATTGCCGGCGGCCAGGGCCGGTGCCAGTTTCCACACGGCCATCAGAATCGGAAAATTCCACGGGATGATCTGGCCCACGACGCCCAGCGGCTCATGGTAGTGATAGGCATAGGTTTCCGCATCGATTTGCGCGACGGAACCTTCCTGCGCGCGGATGCAGCCGGCGAAGTAACGGAAATGGTCGATGGCCAGCGGAATGTCGGCATTCATCGTTTCACGGATCGGCTTGCCGTTATCGATGGTTTCCGCCGTGGCGATCAGGCTCAGGTTTTGTTCGATGCGGTCGGCGATGCGGTTCAGGATATTGGCGCGCTCGGCAGGTGAAGTCTTGCCCCAGGCATCCTTGGCGGCATGCGCGGCGTCCAGCGCCAGTTCGACGTCTTCCGCCGTGGAACGGGCGATTTCGCAAAACGGCAAGCCGGTGATCGGTGTGATGTTGGGAAAGTATTCACCTTTTACTGGTGCAAGGAATTTGCCACCGATGTAATTGTCATAGCGTTGTTTGAAGGGATTGGCTACGCCCAGTTTGCTGATGTCTGCGAGATTCATGTCGTCCTCTATCGGGTTATGAGAATGGAATTGCTGTAAATGAAATTGCTATGATTAAGATCAAACGTCCTGGTACAGATGGGGTGAGTACATGGGGTCTTCCGCAAATGCCGTGCCAGCTCGCCGCCCCACTACCAACTTAGCGGGTTTTACCCTTGTTACAAGGGCATAGCGGCCATATCGATGCGCTTGATCGCCGCCGCACGCCGGTCGTGCAGCCCAGGAGACTGTGCGTGCGTTTTGAACAAAGTCGGCGCATCCTGTTCCCATTCGGGCCAGCGCCCGCCTTTCCCCGCGCCGCGCGTTCGTCGCTGCACAATGGAACAGGTGTTCCAGACTGGAACACCTGTTCCAGCTTGCCTAGCGAATCACCACGCCCCATGGCAATTCGCCCACCGCAATATCGGCCACCTTGCGCGCGCTGGCCGTATCGATGACGGAAACGCTGTTCGAGCGGCCATTGGCCACGTACAGCTTGCTGCCATCGGGCGTGATGGCCATGTTCCACGGGCGCTTGCCGACGGCAATGGTGGCCGTGACCTGGTTGCTGATCGTGTCGATCAGCATCACCGTGCCGTCCGTGCCATTCGAGACATACACCTGCTTGCCGCTGGGATGGACGGCGATGCCGTTGGCATTCTTGCCCGCTGGAATAGTGGCAATCGTTTCGCGCGCGGCCATGTCGATCACATATACGGCATTGACCAGTTCGCACGCCACGTAGGCGCGGCTGGAGTCCGGACTGAAACCGATGCCGCGCGGCCGCAGGCCCACGGCAATGGAAGCCACGTGGCGGCGTTGCGCCACGTCAATGACATCGACTTGCTCGGCCTCTTCCGCACTGACCAGCAGCCAGTGCCCATCGGGGCTGAACACGGCATGTTCCGGGTTGCGTCCTTGCATCTTGATGTCGGCGAGCAATGTCCCCGTCTGGCCATCGAGCAAGGCCACACTATTGTTTTCTTCGACGGCCACGGCCACGTAACGACCGTCATGGGAAGCGCTGACGCCTTCGGGCGACTTGCCCAACGCCACCATGCGCACGGGCGTGCCTGCAGCGTTATCGATCAGCAGCAAGGCGCTGCTGGCCGCATCCGTGACAAACAATTGGCGTCCGGCGGGGTCGGCGGCGATGCCGCGCGGACGCTTGCCGGCGGCGATCTGACGCACCACCTGGTCGGTCGCCGTGTCGATCACGCTCAGGGTGCCTGATTTTTCATTGGGCACATAGGCAAACGGAGCGGCCTGGATGGCGCTGCTGGCAAGCGCAGGCAGCAGCCAGCAAACCAGGCGCAAGCGCGAGAAGAAGTTGGGCATAATCACCTTTTCAATGGCAAAACGAGGGGAAAGCGCGCGGTATCGGCGCCTCTGCACTTTGCTGCATGCAAACGCCGTGCCACTGACACGCGTATAATTTCAGCCCACCAATGGAGACATGGCAGGCATATTGCTTGATAAGACTATGCAGACCTGCGCCGCTCACGCGCTCAAGCAGGCTTTTATTCACATTGGAGAATCCGCATGCAGCATCGTTTCCGCCTGAACACCATTGCCAGCCTGTTTGTCGCTGGCAGCGCCACCCTGGCTCCGCACGTTTTCGCCGCCGAGACCGCTGACCTGGCCGCCGGGCAATTCATGGACACGGTGGTCGTCAGCGGCAGCCGCATCGCCCACCCCAGCCAGGAAGTGCCGGCGTCCATCGACGTGGTCGACAGCACCCGCATCCAGGATGGCCAAATCCGCGTCAACGCGTCGGAAGCGCTGGCCACCGTGCCCGGCCTGGTCGTACAAAACCGCCAGAACTACGCGCAAGACTTGCAAATCTCGTCACGCGGCTTCGGCGCCCGCTCGGCCTTCGGCGTGCGCGGCGTCAAGCTGATCAGCGATGGCATTCCCGCCAGCATGCCCGATGGCCAGGGCCAGGCCGCCACCTTCAATCTCGATACCGCCGAGCGCATCGAAGTGCTGCGCGGGCCATTTTCTGCCATCTACGGCAACCATTCGGGCGGCGTGATCCAGCTGTTTTCCAGGGATGGGGAAAATCCCCCGTCCGTCGAATTGAACGTGACGGGCGGCAGCTACGGCACCAGCAAGGTGGACCTGACGGCACAAGGCCAGGCAGGCGGCATCGGCTACGTGCTCGACGGTTCGCGCTTTCGCACGAATGGCTTCCGCGACCACAGCGCCGCCACGCGCGAACAGGCGTTCGGCAAGATCACCGTCAAACCCAATGCGGACAGCAAGCTGACCATCGTCGCCAACAGCTTGCACCAGGGCAATACGCAAGATCCGCTGGGCGCCACCTGGCCCACGTTTGCCCGCGATCCGCGCGCCGGCGAAATCGACGCGAGCGATATGCAAAATCCGAAGCGCACCCTGGCCGAACGCTACAACACGCGCAAGAGCATCGATCACCAGCAAATCGGCGCCACGTATGAACAATCGTTCGGCGATGACCGCCTGCACGTGACAGCCTACGGCGGCAACCGCGACGTGATCCAGTACCAGGCCTTCACGAAGGGTTTCCAGGCACCAGCCAGCCATTCGGGCGGCGTGGTCGACTTCCAGCGCCAGTTCTACGGCATCGACAGTAACTGGCTGCACGTGAGCCAGTTGGCCAGCGGCAGGCTGAGCACCACCATCGGCATCGATTACGGCCGCTCCAGCGATGACCGCACCGGTTATGAAAATTACATCGGTAACACGTTTGGCGTGAAGGGCAAGCTGCGCCGCGACGAGCAGGATGTCGTCTCCAGCCTCGATCCTTATCTTCAGATGGAATGGCAAAGCGGCCCATGGCTGCTCAGTGCAGGTGTGCGCTACAGCAAGATGAAAGTGGCGGTCGACGACCACTACCTCAGCAATGGCAACGACAGCGGCAGCCTGGAGTTCAGCCACACGACGCCCGTGCTGGGTCTGCTGTATAAACTGATGCCGAACGTCAATGTGTACGCCAGCGCCGCGCGCGGCTTCGAAGCGCCCACCCTGAACGAACTGTTTTATTCGGGCACGGGTGGCGGCTTCAATTACCAGCTGAAACCGGCCACCAGCAGCAACCTGGAAGCGGGCGTCAAGGCCAGGATCAGCAACAACACGCATGTGAACGCGGCCTTGTTCCAGATCAAGACGAATGACGAACTGGTGGTCGACAGTTCCAGCGGCGGACGCACCAGCTACCGCAATGGGGGCAAGACCCTGCGCCAGGGGGTGGAAGTATCGCTCGACTCCAGCCTGCCATTTGGCTTCATGTCAAAAATAGCACTGACCAGCCTGCACGCGGTGTATGACCAGGCATTTGGCAGCGTGCGCGAAGGCAGCCGTTTGCCGGGCGTGCCCAGCGCCAACCTGTTCGCGGAACTGGCCTGGAAGGACACGCTCGACCGTTTCGGCGCGGCGCTGGAAAGCGTGGCCAGCAGCCAGGTGTACACGGAAGACAGCAACAGCGAAAAACCGGCGCCAGGCTACACGGTGTTCAATGCCAGGGTTAACGCCAAGCAAAGCGCGGGCAACTGGCGCTTCAAGGAATTTGCCCGCCTGAACAATCTTTTCGACAAGACCTACGTGGGTTCCGTCATCGTCGGCGACAGCAACAAGCGCTACTATGAAGCGGCGCCGGGACGCAATTGGTTGCTAGGCGTTAGCGCCCAGTACTCCTTTTAAGAACACCTGAGAAAAAATCCATGGCCGCGTTGCATTGCCCTGAACATTTTTCAGGCGTTCCCATGACAAAAAACCCGCGCCTCTTCCGATGCGCGGGCTTTTAAACTAGAGCAAGCTACTTTACGGCCGTGCTTCCTGCACGCCATATTTCTCAAAAATGGCTTTCAATTCGCCGCTGGCGGCCATCTCGTTCATGGCTGCCTGCAGCAACTTGGCCACGTCAAGTTGCTGGCGGCTGACGGCCAGGCCCACGGCCCAGCCGGCAGGTGGCAAACGGGGGAACGCCACTGCGCTCAAGGGGAAAGCAGGATCGCTTTTCAGCACCGACTCGATTTCCGAGCGGTTGGCCAGCACGGCGTCGAGCTTGCCCGCCTGCAATTGCTGCAAGGCTTCGGCCGCCGTGTCGAAGATACGCACGTCGTCGCGGTACTTGCCATTGTCTTCACCCAGCATCAGCATGGCTGCGATCGACACCTTTTCCACGCCGATACGCTTGCCGGCCAGCGAAGCAACTCCATCGAATTGCGGCACAGCTTGCGCGCTGCGCGCCAGGCGCACGGTTTCCACGTAATACGGGGCAAATATTTCCACCTTGTCGTTATCCGCCATCAACTTCTTGTCGATCGGCACATGCAGCATCACGTCGGCAGGACCATAGCCGAGGTAATGGCCCTTCCACACCATATTACGCAAATCGTCGTTCAGGTTTTCGCCGGAGGGAAAGGGTAGCAAGCTCAGTTTTAAACCCAGCTTTTTGGCCAGCGCTTCGGCAATATCGATATCGATACCCGTGCCCTTGTCGGAAAATGGCGCAAAGTCGTTGTAGACAGCCACTTTCAGGCTGCCCGACTGCTGCACTTTTTGCCAGTCGGCGCGCGCTGGCGCGGCTGCGCACAGCGCCATGCAGGCGAGCGAGATCATCGCGCGCGTGCCCGGGAGTTGGAATGAACGCATGGGACTCCTTGGTGATCAATCGACTCAGTTAGGCTCGCGGCGGGTTTCCAGATAGGTCTTGATGGCCCACATGGCTTCCTGGTTGAAGACGCCTTCGAACGGCGGCATGTACACGGCGCCATTGCGTACTTTACCGTGACGGATGGCCGCCAGGAAATAATTGTCCGTTTCCTTGTAGCAAGCCTGTTTCTTTGTCTCATTCTTGATACCGAAGCAATCGCGGTCGAGCTGGCGCAAGTCAGGCGCGATGCCGCCCGAGATGGCCTCGATGCCGTGGCAGCGTGCACAATTCTGGTTGTAGGCGGAAGTGCCCACCGTCAAGGCCAACTTGTTGCCCCGATACGGGTTTTGCTCGAGCCATTTGTCGCCCACCTTGGGCAAGCCCGTGGTATCGACGCTTTGCGGCGTGACATTGCCGTGCGCATAGGCATGCGGCAATGTCAGCAGGGAAGTGAGGGCAACGGCGCCCGCGGCCGCCACGCCGAGCAGGGTGCGAATCGAATAGGTCATGCTGGTCTCCTTGGTTTTTAGTGAATATCCTAGAAGAGCAAATGCCATGCCATGCGTACATGCCCCACATCCGACCGCCCGTGTATCAATTTGGAACAGCTGCAACACCTATCTGTGTCACCGCGCACGTCAGGCGGCGGCAACCCGGTCGAGAACGCCATCCGCCCGATTGCCATCGGCAAGAAGAACTGGCTGTTCACGGGCTCGGAACGGGCCGGCCGCCGCGCTGCCGCTATCCAGAGCCTGTTCGCCACCGCCAAACTCAACGGCCTTGACCCGGCGCGCTGGCTGGCTGGCCAGCGTATTGGAACGTCTCCCGACGTGCCCCAACAGCCAGATCGACTCGCTGTTGCCATTCCCGGACTCTACCCAACGCTGAACACGCTGTACCGGTGGGGCGGCTGGCCGCTTACGCCGCTTACAGCCGTCCCAAACAAAGCGTCAGACGAAAAAAAACCCCACCGGAGTCCGGTGGGGTTTTCTTCTACTACGAATAACAAGCCTGACGATAACCTACTTTCACACTGGTTGCAGCACTATCATCGGCGCAAAGTTGTTTCACGGTCCTGTTCGGGATGGGAAGGGGTGGGACCAACTTGCTATGGTCATCAGGCATAACT
>NZ_PEBS01000096.1 GCF_002869965.1 Janthinobacterium sp. ROICE36 | reverse complement strand
GAGATCGGTTCGTTTGCCATTTACGCGTCCAAATACCGAGAGTAAACGCCTTTCTCAACGTGTTTACAAGCAATATTTCACCCTATCGTCACTCCGAGCACCTACCCTTCATGCAATCGCCCTGGGCCACCATCCGCCAGAGTTTAAAGCCAGGCGGCAAGCTGGTATTTTCCATCGAGCACCCGATCTTCATGGCGCCGCGCCAGCCCGGCTGGCTGACCGATGCGCAAGGCGGAAAGCGCTGGCCCGTCGACAGCTACCAGCAGCAAGGCCCGCGCATCTCGGACTGGCTGGCGCCCGGCGTGATCAAGCAGCACCGCACCCTGGGCACGACCATCAATGCCTTGCTACACGCCGGTTTCCAGCTGGAACAGGTGGAAGAATGGGGGCCGACAGACGAACAGGTGGCGCAGCAGCCAGCCCTGGCCGAAGAGCGCGAAAGGCCGATGCTGTTGCTCATAGGCTGTGGCGCGCCTTAATTTCCCCGCCATGCAGCGCCAGCGGCACGGCCCTGGCCCAACGGTTCGACGACAGGGAAAACGTCAGCGCGCGTACCTGGTGGTACCAGCCGGCGGGCACGTACAGCATGTCGCCCGGCTCGACGAGGCATTCGATCATGTTGGCCTGGCGCGCCAGGGGGAAACGCTGGAAGTCGGGCGCTTCCGGGTCGAAGGGTGAACCGAACAGGATGGCGTTCGCCTCGCGCGGATACAGAAAGGCGTCGTGGTGCGGCGGCGACAGGAAGATGCGCTTGCGGCCCCACACTTGGGCAAAGATATTGTCGTCGTAATCGCAATGCAAAGGCGTTACCGTGCCAGCCGGCCCCACCCAGAAACGTGGCGGGCCCATCTTGTCGAAATACGTGGGCCAGTGGCACAAGCGGTTCAATTCGCGCAATTCCAGGTTGCCCAGGTACGGCGGCAGCGCGTACTTGCCCTCTGCCACCAGGTCCAGGTATTGCCCCATCGACATGTCCTGCATGGCGCGGTCGGCCGCAAACGCCGTGTTGATGTAGTCGCCCACCCGCGCGCGCACGGGCAAGTGGCTGAACTGCTGGCGCAAGATGTCTGGCTCCAGCTTGGACAAGGGCCAGCGCTGCACCAGACCGCGCATCAGGAATGGCAGGCCCAGCGCGGCGCGCGCGCGGAAGGCGGCCGCATCGAGCATGCCCAGGCGCGGCACCTCGGTGATGATGGGCAGGTCACGCGCCGCCTGCTTGATGGCCTCGCGCATGGCCTCGATGGACGTGACGCCGCGCACCTGCGCATCCTTGTCTTCACGTGCCTGCTTGCGCGCGAGTGCCGCTTCGGGGGAAGCGAACTCGGCTGGAGGCCTGAGCGGCAGTGCGCGCGGCGGTATGGGGGTGGCCGCAAGCTGGGGCGGCACTTCGTTTTCTACAGACATAAACCTTCTTTGCGATCAGGCGCCGCGCAGCATGGCGCGACAGTGCGCCATTTTAAGCCAGCAAGGCCAGCATGACACACTATCCACGACGCATCGCAAGCCGCCTATGCCGACGCGCAGCAGGTTTGCTCAGGTGTTCCTACACAGGCGTCTTGAATATCGGATCGACGATGAACTGCTGCGCCTTGATGCGCAAGGTGCGCTCTTCGTCCAGCTCGGCGCGCGTTTCGCCCAGCTCTTCGCGTTCCGCTTCCAGTTCCAGGCGCGCGGCCGCCAGTTCCGTTTCCACGCGCGTCAGGCTTTCCAGCTTTAGCTGGGCCTGGATCAATTCGGCGCGCGCCGCTTCGGCAGCCTCTTCCAGGCGGGGAATGCCTTCGAGCTTGAACTGCGCCTTGGCCAGGTCCATGCGCGCCTGCTCGGCCGCCTCTTCCAGGCGCGGCAAGCCTTCCAGACGCAGCTGCGCCTTGGCCAGGTCGGTGCGGGCCTGGTTGGCCACTTGCCGCTCGCGTTCGAGCTCCTCGCGCAAGGTTTCCAGCTCGCCCGCTTGCAAGTCGAGCATTTCTTGCTGACGCTCGTTCTCGCTGGCCAGGTCCATCAATTCCTGTTGATTGTCGTTCATCTCGGCTTCATGCGCGCTGTGGCTGGCGCTTAATTCCTGTCCTACATAATCGAGGATGGCTTGCTGCAGCACGGGCGACAGTTCGGCGGCGGCAGCGATCTGGCGCTGCGCGCCGGCCTTGCGGCGCTGCAAGAGCTTGCTGATGGTACCCAGGCAAGCGCCATGGCCCAGTCGTTCGCGCAAGGCGCGCACCGTGATGGCCTGGCCTTCGCCCGCCATCGCATCCATTGCCGCATTGATCTGTTCCGCGCTTACTTTTGCCATTGTCGTGTACTCTTGAGTGTTGCCCAGGGCAATCTTGCCCAAGGGCATTATCTTATGCCAGTGGCGGCAAAGCGTAAAGTATTTCTCAATAGAAATTGCAATTGCACAACGGAAGTGTGTGCAAGCATGCGGCTTGTGGTGTTTTACTCTTCCAGCAAGCCATTTTCCGTCAGCATGTCCTGCACCAGTTCCAGGCGCAGCACGGGATTGTCTTGACTCAGCAGCAATTGCTTTTGCATGGAGCTCAGGGACAGCAGCTCGCACCAGCGGTTCGCCACCCAGCCGCACTCGTCGAGCCGGTAAGGCGGCTGCAGCGGCATTTGTTCGGGCGGGATCTTTTGCTCCTGCAAGGTGCGGATCAGGGCACCGAGCGCGTCGGCCACGTTCTGCTGCTCTTGCGGGAGGGGAATGATTTTATCGGGCGGCAAGGTTTCGACTTGCGCCATCCACAAGCCGTGCTTCAGCTGCTCGCTGGAAAGGATATGAAAGCGCTGCATGCCCATGCATTTGATTTGCAGCAAGCCCGACAACGGCGCCGCCCAATCGACGATACGTGCCATGGTACCGACGGGCGCCAGGGCTTCCTGCTGGCCCGGCTTGCGCACTTCCGCGCCGTCCAGTAGTTGCACCACGCCAAACGGCTGTTCGCCCATGATGCACTGACGTATCATGTCCAGATAGCGTACCTCGAAGATCTGTAAGGGCAGATAGCCATCGGGATACAGCACCGTATTGAGCGGGAACAAAGGGATCGAAGTCATAGCCGCATGATGGCACGAATGCCATATCCATGCAGCGCGCCTTGCGCCCCCGACTACTTATAAAAGCGGCGCTTCTTGGCCCGTTCGGCCGCCTTCGGCGCCAGCACCTTGACGGCTTTCTTCTCGATGGTGCCACCGGCGGACGTGCCCGGCACGCGGTGTTCCGCCTCGAAACCGGGCTCCTCGTTGCGCTTGAGGGTTTGCCGGGTCAGCGCTTCGACGGCCGACAACAATTCCACCTCGTCGGCGCAGACGAGGGAAATGGCGACACCCGAGGCGCCCGCGCGGCCCGTGCGGCCGATGCGGTGGATATAGTCTTCCGCCACGGTGGGCAAGTCGAAATTGACGACGACGGGCAATTGCTCAATATCGAGCCCGCGGGCGGCCACGTCGGTGGCCACCAGCACTTGCACCTCGGCCGCTTTGAAACGGGCCAGCGCGCGCAAGCGGTTCGGCTGCGTCTTGTCGCCGTGAATGGCATCGGCGCGCACGCCCTGCTCCAGCAAGGTGTTCACCAGTAGTTCGACACCCTTGCGCGTCTTGACGAAGACCAATACCTGGCCCCAGCGCATTTTCTTCAGCAGGTGCAAGAACAGTTCCGGCTTGCGTTTCTTGTCGCACACGATCACCGACTGTTTCACGGCTTTCACCGTGCTATTGCGCGCGCTCACTTCCACCGAGACGGGGTCCTTCAACATGGTCTTGGCCATGGCGCGGATGGCGTCCGAGAAGGTGGCCGAGAACAGCAGGGTCTGGCGCTGCTTGGGCATGGTCATCAGCAATATATCGAGCTCGCGCTCGAAGCCAAGGTCCAGCATGCGGTCCGCCTCGTCCAGCACCAGCGTCTGCACTTGCTCGAACTTGACGGCGCCCTGCGTCTGCAAGTCCAGCAAGCGGCCCGGCGTGGCCACCAGCACGTCGAGGCCCTTGCGCAGTTTGCTGATCTGCGGCTCGATGGGCACGCCGCCGTAGGCGACAAAGCTGCGCAGCGGCAAGTTACCGCCATAGCTGCGGAAGCTGGCATAGACTTGCTCGGCCAGTTCGCGCGTGGGCACCAGCACCAGCACCCGCACGCACTGCGGCGCCACCACGCCGTCCAAAGTCAGGCGCTGCAGCAGCGGCACGGCAAAGCCGGCCGTCTTGCCCGTGCCCGTCTGGGCGGCAGCCATCAGGTCGCGCCCCGCCAGCACGGCAGGAATCGCTTGCGCCTGCACGGGCGTGGGCTTGGCATAGCCGAGCTCATCGAGTTTGCGGACCAGGGGATCGATCAGGCCGAGGGAGGAAAACGTCATGGGGAAAGCAATCTTGGCAAAGGAAAAGGTGGCACGCACGGACTGGCCGCGCGCGCGATTGCCGAGATTATAGGCCAGCGGGGATGCCGGCCGGAGTTTCACCCAGAAAACAGACCCGTCAGAACTTCATTTCCAGGGTCGCGCGCGCCTGCGGCGAGCTTGGTGAAATGCTGTTGCGGGCTATCGTGCCGCTGGCGTCCGTATAGCTGGTGTCGCTTTCGAAGTCTTGTGCCAGCAGGTTTGACACAGCCAGGCGCAGCTGGTTCTTCGCATCGAATTTCCACAGCGCATAAATGTCGAGGTCGCGCCGCGGCGAGGTGTAGGCGCTCTGGCGCTCGGTGATGCGCACGGGGCCGCCATTGCGGAAGTTAAAGCTGCCCCCTGTGGTCAGCATGCCGCCGGGTGTCTTGTAATCGAGACCAAAGTTGCCGCTGACGGGGGTTTGCTGGTCGAGCCGGTTGTTCGGTCCCGGCACCTGCTCCACCTGCGACCAGTTGCGGCTGACGCTGGCGCGCAAGTCGATGCCCGGCACGGGCGCGGCCATCACGGCGCGCAGGGGGAACTTCGCTTCCAGCGCCAAGGTCTGCGTATTCGCGCGGCCATCGTTGACGGGCGTGGAAACCCAGCGCTCGTCGATGAACAGCAAACCCTGGCGCGTGTAGCCGTCAATGCGGCGGGCCGAGGCGCGCGCGCTGAGCAAGGCGCCTTCGGCCCAGTAATGCTCGTAGGAGGCATCGATGCCCAGCGCCAGCTCCGGTTTCAGGTTCGGATTGCCTTCGCGGTCGGGGTCCGTCTGGCTATTATTTGTCGAGACACTGCGGCGCGGAATCAAGTTCGACGTCGATGGCGACTTGTAGGTACGCGTCAGGGCCAGGCGCACCTGGTCGCCCTTGGTATCCAGCAGTTTCCACAGGGTTTGCAGCAACGGGCTCCACACGCTGCTGCGCTGCTGCACGGCCGCAAAGGTATCGCCGGCGCTGCGCGTGTCGATGCCTTCCCAGCGCACGCCCGCATACATGGACCAGCGCGGCGTGATGTCCCATTCATCCTGTGCATACAAGGCCAGGAGCTTGATGTCGGCATCGAAATGCTCGTCGCTATCGACGCGCTGGCGGCCGCCCGGCAAGGCCAGCTCGCGCTGGCGCCGCTGCTCCTCGCGCTGGCTGAGCGTGCCATCCCAGCCCATGGACAGCGCATGGCCCGGCATCCATGGCAGGGAATACTTGCCGGTGGACGACAAGCTGCTGTATGTCGCTTCGACACGCACGTTGCGGTCCAGCACCAGCCCCACGGCATCGATATAGCCGAGCGGATGGCTGTCGGCCGTATTGCTGGTGGCGCTGGCGCGCAGGCCCAGTTCCAGCTTGGCGCCGCCATCGAGCTTGCGCACCCAGGTCAGGTCCGCGCGGCCAAAAACATAGTGGTTACCTGAGGTACCGTCATTCGTGTCGTAATCGGGCCGCAAGCCCAGCACGGTGTCGGTACGTTGATGGCTGCGGTTATCGCTGCGCCCCGCATTCAGGAAAAACTGTGCCGTCAGGTTATCGCCGCCCGGAAACGACCAGTTCAGCCGGGGCGAGAGGTTGATGCCTTCCGAACGGCCATCGCCCGTGCCGCTCGTGCGGCGCAGCAGGTTTTGCCGTCCGTCTGGCGCATAACCGAGTTCCAACCCGGGATTGTCGTAATGGTAATCGTAGCGGTACAGCGAGCCGGCCAGCGAATACGAGAAATTGCCGTCGCGGTCAGACAGTTGCACGTTGACGCTGGGCGAAAAGCTCACGTCGCTGCCCTGCACGCCCAGCTTGAGTTCGCGCTGCGCTGTTTTGACGGCCTTTTTCAGTACCACGTTGATGGTGCCGGCGATCGACTGCGTGCTGTATTCGGCGCTGGCCGCGTGCAAAATCTCGATGCGCTCGATCACGTCCGGCGACAGGGTGTCGAGCGAAAAACCGGCCGGGGCCCGTTCGCCATTGAGCAATATCTGCGTGTAACCACTGCCCAGGCCCCGCATGCGGATTTCGCCTCCCGAGCGCCCTGCCGCGCCGGATACGGTAATGCCGGGCAAGCGCTTGAGCACGTCGGTGACATTCGTGTCGCCATACTTGAGGATTTCTTCGCTGCTGACGACCATCTTGCTGGCCGTGTCGTCGCGGCGCGGATCATAGCCGCTGCCCTTGACTTCGACCGTTTGCAAGGCGGGCGCGGCGGCCTTCTCTGCCTTCAGCGGCACGGCGGCGGCCTCGACGGCGGCCGGCGTTTCGGATTGCTGGGCCTGGGCATTCCAGGCAAACAAGACGGCGGAGGCAATAACGGTGAGGCGGAGGCAACGGCGTGGCATCATGAGCTGGCTAAAAAAAGTTGGCTGAATAAAAATGGCTAAAAGCTAAAAAACGGCCGCTGTATTGTGCGACAATTTTGCTCTTATGACACAGTTTCCTGAAAATATACCCTATGGCAAATTAAATTCGGCGGCAGACAGTCCTAGGTACCCTTGCATACGGTACATATCATTGCGCGCCACATCGCCGCTATAATGCGTTTTCGCCATTTCCCATCACCCCGTCAAAGGCTCCCCATCGTGTCTGACCGTCTTGCCGTTTTGCCTCAATATCTGCTGCCCAAGGGAGCGTTGACCAATTTTGCCGGCCGGATCGCCGGTGCCAAGGGCGGCGCCATGACGACGCGTTTGATCCGCTGGTTCGTTGGCCGCTACAACGTCAACATGGATGAGGCGCTGGACCCGGACATCACGCACTACGCCAGCTTCAACGACTTTTTCACGCGCGCGCTGCGCCCCGATGCCCGTCCGCTGGCGGCAGCCGACTACGTCTGCCCCGTCGACGGCCGCATCAGCCAGTTCGGCAACATCGACAAGGACCAGATCTTCCAGGCCAAGGGCCACAACTTCAGCACCACGGCCCTGGTGGGCGGCGATGCGGCCCTGGCAGCCCAGTTCGATCATGGCAGCTTCGCCAACCTGTACCTGAGCCCGCGCGACTACCACCGCATCCACATGCCCTGCGATGGCCGTTTGACGCGCATGATTTATGTTCCCGGCGAACTATTTTCCGTCAACCCGACCACGGCGCGCGGCATCCCCGGCCTGTTCGCCCGCAACGAGCGCGTCGTATGCGTGTTCGACACGGCCAACGGCCCCTTCGTCATGACCCTGGTGGGCGCCACCATCGTCGGCAGCATGGCCACCGTCTGGCACGGCGTCGTCAATCCGCCCCGCACGGGCCAGGTGCGCGACTGGAGCTATGCCAACGACAATGTGACGCTGAAACAGGGCGAAGAGCTGGGCCGCTTCCTGCTCGGCTCCACCGTCGTCATGCTGTTCCCGCAAGGCACAATCAATTTCAACGCCAACTGGCAAGCGGCCGGCCCCGTGCAACTGGGCGAAGTCATGGCCAACGTGCCCAAGTAAGCCACTGGGACGCGCGCCTACACGGGCGCATCCGTTTGATACATTTCCTCCATCAAGTCGAGGAATGCGCGCGTCTTGGCCGGCATCAACCGCCGGCCGGGAAACACGGCCCAGCCCGTGACCAGCGGAAAACTCCACTCCGGCAGCACGCGCACCAATTCCCCCGTCGCCACATAGGTCTTGGCAAAGCGGTCCGTGCTGGCCGCGATGCCCACGCCCGTGCAGGCCATGCGCACCAGCAATTCCGGCGAGTTCGCCAGCAGGCGCACGGGCAAATCGCGCTCCCACGTCGTCTTGCCACGCATCAAAGTCCAGTGCACGAGGCCATGCACGGCGCGGGGCAAGCTGAGCAAATCATGGCCATATAAATCGTCGGGGTGCTCGGGCAAGCCGTGCACGCTCGTGTATTGCGGCGAGGCATACAGGGACAGGGTGCTGAACGCCACGCGGCGCGCGGACAGGCTGGCATCGTCGGGCAAGTTGCCCATGCGGATGGCCAAGTCAAAATTTTCTTCCAGCAAATCCACGCGGCGCGCCGACAAGTCCAGCTCCAGCGAAATGGCCGGGTAACGACGCACGAACTCGGCCAGCACCTGCCGCATCAGCGCGTCGCCAAAGTCGGCCGGCATGGAAATGCGCAGCAAGCCGCTGGGCCCCGCCTGGCGGTGCTGCGCCAGCGCGCCGGCCGCCTCTGTTTCTTCCACCACCTTGTGCGCATGCTCGAGCAGGCTGGCGCCAAACTCCGTCAGCGCCAGCTTGCGCGTGGTGCGCAGCAAGAGCCGTTCGCCCAATCTGGCTTCCAGCAGCGAGATGCGGCGCGACAGGGTCGACTTGGGCAAGTCCACGCGCATGGCGGCGCGACTGAAACTGCCGCATTCCACCACTCTGGCAAACAGCAGCAAATCTCCGGGATCGATATCCATAAGTTTGTTCCATGAGTGGATTAATGTTATCCATTTTAACGTCTTCCGCATCAATTTTGGAATTGCTATAGTTCATCCATCGCAAGACACCTCACCCGGAGAAAACAAGATGAACATCCTGCAAATCAATTCCAGCGCCCGCAGCACCGGCTCCGCCTCGACCCGTTTGGCTGACGCCATCGTTGCCCGCGTGCAAGCGGCCAATCCACAAGCAAGCCTGGCGCGCCGCGACCTGGCAGCCACGCCGCACCCCGTGCTCGACGAGCCGACCCTGCAAGCGCTGTTCACGCCAGCGGACAAGCGCACGGGAAGCCAAGCGGCCCGCATCGCCCTGGACGATGCGCTGATTGCGCAAGTACAAGCAGCGGACGTCATCGTCATCGGCGCGCCCATGTACAACTTCGGCATCACCGTGCAACTGAAAAGCTGGTTCGACGCGATTGCCCGCGCCAACGTCACTTTCAAGTACACGGAAAACGGGCCCGTGGGCCTGCTGACGGGCAAGAAAGTCTATGTGGGCCTGTCCCGCGGCGGCTTGCACCGCGATAGCGCGCACGACAGCCAGGTGCCTTACCTGAACACCATGTTCGGTTTCCTGGGCCTGACCGACGTGCAATATGTGTATTCGGAAGGCATGGGCATGGGCCCGGAAGCCGTGGCCAAGGCGCAGGCGCAAGCGGACGCCGAGATCAACGCGATTCTGGTGTAATCCACAGCAGTGAAAGGGGCGGTGCAGTGGTACCGTCCTGGCCTAGAGGAGAAAGCAATGAGCGATACCAACACCGTCAAGCAAGCACGCGCCGTCGAGCGCGTGATCGCCGGCCAGGCCGTCATGGATGGCGCCGGCGTGAAGATCAACCGCGTGCTGACGCAGCAGTTGCAGCGCCGTCTCGACCCGTTCTTGATGCTCGACAACTTTGCCAGCGACAAGCCGAACGACTACATCGCCGGCTTCCCCGAGCATCCGCACCGGGGTTTCGAAACGGTGTCGTACATGATCACGGGGCGCATGCGCCACAAGGACAGCGCGGGCCACGAAGGCTTGCTGAGCTCGGGCGGCGTGCAATGGATGACGGCCGGCAGCGGCGTGATCCACTCGGAAATGCCGGAACAGGAAGAAGGCGTGATGGAAGGTTTTCAGCTGTGGCTGAACCTGCCGGCGCGCGACAAGATGCGCACGCCGTGGTACCGTGATTTCACCAGCAGCGACATCCCCCGCTACACGACAGACGCCGGCGTGGCCGTGCAAGTGATCGCCGGCGAGAGCCATGGCGTGGCGGGCGCCGTGCAGCGCGAACTGACGGAACCGCTGTACCTGGACATCGACTTGCCGGCCGGCAGCAGCTTCGAGCAGCCCTTGCCGGTTGGCCATAATGCCTTCCTGTACACGTTTCGCGGCGAAGTGCAGGTCGATGGCAAGACGGTGCCCGCCCTGCGCATGGCCATCTTCGCCAACACGCCGGGCAGCGACGGCGTGCGCATCGAGGCGCCACAAGGCGGCCGCGTGATCCTCGTCGCCGGCCAGCCCTTGAACGAGCCCATCGCGCAGTACGGCCCGTTTGTCATGAATACCCAGGCGGAAGTGTTCCAGGCCGTGCAGGATTTCCGCGAAGGCAAGTTTGGCGAGACGGCCACGCAGTAAAGTTGTCTGCCCCATCAAGAACCTGCAGTGCCTCGTGGCCTGCAGGTTTTTTTACGTGCCGACTATGTTGTTGCTTTTCAATTACACTGACGCCAACCTCATTCCACAAAGCATTCCATGCAGCCGACGCACACCGAACACGACGCCACCCATTTGCACGCCCACCTGAAGGGTGACGCCAAGCACACCCACTCGTTCGAGGGGCGCAGCCAGAGCATCCTCGCGTGGGCGCTGGGCCTGACACTGTCATTTGCCGGCATCGAGGTGGCGGCCGGCTTCCTGTCCAATTCGCTGGCCCTGATTTCCGATGCGGGCCACATGGTCACGGATGCGGCCGCGCTGGGCCTGGCTCTGCTGGCGCAGATCATCGCGCGCCGCCCTCCTTCGCCGCGCCACTCGTTCGGCTTTGGCCGCGCCGAGGCGCTGGCCGCCTTCGTCAACGGCCTGGCCATGCTGTGCGTGGTGGGCTGGATCTGCTATGAAGCCGTGCTGCGCTTTTCCGCCCCGCAAGCCGTCAAGGGCGGCATGGTCTTCATCGTCGCCTTCATCGGCCTGGCGATCAACGTGGTGGTGGCGGGGGTATTGTCGAAAGACAAGCAAAGCGTCAACACGCGTGCCGCTCTCGTGCATGTGATGGGCGATTTGCTCGGTTCGGTCGCCGCCATCATCGCCGGCGCCGTGATTTACTTCACGGGCTGGATGCAGATCGACCCGCTGCTGTCGGTGCTGGTGTCCCTGCTGATTTTGAAATCCACGTTCGGCGTGCTGCGCGAGTCCTATCACTTCCTGATGGAAGGCGTGCCCATGCACATCGACTACATCGAAGTGGGCACGGATGTGGAACAGGTGGACGGCGTGATTGCCGTGCACGATTTGCATGTGTGGGACATGTCGCCGGGCCAGCCGGCCCTGATCGGCCACGTGGAAATCGAGCACCTCGACCATTGGCCAAAGGTCTTGCGGGCGATCAAGAAGATGCTGTTGGCCAAGCATGGCATCGACCATATTACTCTGCAGCCTGAAACGGCCACGATGGCGGGACTGCATGCGGGTGACAAGACGCATTAATTTAACCCAACGGCAAATACCGGGGTCTGACCCCGGCCTCTGCTCTTGGGGTTCAACAAAACTAACTACGCCGCGCCTCAAGCACGCCGCTGACGTCCTTGATCACATTTAATGCCTTCAACAACTGCGCCGTCGCGCTGATCTCGGCCGTAAACGTCATGCGGGCCTGGCCCTTGGCGCTTTGGGTGTTGACGCCGATCACGTTGATCTTTTCGCGCGAAAAAATTTCAGAGATGTCGCGCAGCAAGCCCTGGCGGTCGCCGGCCAGAATGAAAACGTCGACCGGATACACGGTATCGTGCCCGCCCGTGCTGCCCCACTCCGTGAAGATCACCCGTTCGGGCGACTTGGCGCGCATTTCCTCGAAATTCTTGCAGGTGGCGCGGTGGATCGAGACGCCCTTGCCACGCGTGACGAAGCCAACGATGCTGTCCGGCGGCGCCGGTTTGCAGCACTTGGCCAGCACCGTCATGAGGCCTTCCGTGCCCACCACCAGCACGCCGGACTTGGCGCCCTGCTCCACGCTGGAAGCGCGGCTCTTGCCGACGAGTACCGCGTCTTCCGGCACCACCACTTCGCCATTGTCGTGCAGCGCCTGCTCCACGTGACGCAGGCTGAATTCATCCTTGCCCACCGACAAAAACAGCTCGTCGACTTTCGCAAAGCCCAGCTTTTGCGCCAGCGCTTCCAGATTGACGGCCGTCTTGCCTTCGCGCTGCAGCGATTTTTCCACCAGCGCGCGGCCGTGGGCCAGGGTTTCCTGCATGTCGATGGCGTGGAACCAGGCGCGAATTTTGGAACGCGTGCGCGTGCTGACGGCGTAACCGGTGCCCAGCCAGTCGCGCGACGGCCCGGCCGTGCCAGGCGCACCCTTGGCCGTGATGATTTCGCAGGTCTGGCCGTTTTTCAACTGGGTATTCAGGGGCACCATGATGCCGTCGACCTTGGCGCCACGGCAGCGGTGGCCCACATCCGTGTGCAAGTGATAGGCAAAGTCGACGGGCGTGGCGCCGACGGGCAACTCCAGCACGCGCGCCTGCGGCGTCATGACGAAGATGCGGTCGTCCAGGGTGGCCGATTTGAGCTTTTCCACCCATTCGCGCTGGATTTCTTCCTGGCCCACGACAGCGTCGGCCACTTCCGTCTTCCACGCCAGCAACTGGCGCAGCCAGGCGATCTTTTCGTCGTATTTCTGGCCGGCAAAGTTCGAGCCGCCCTCTTCCTTGTAGCGCCAGTGCGCGGCCACGCCGTACTCGGCAAAGCTGTGCATTTCATTCGTGCGGATTTGCACTTCCAGCGGGCGGCCATCCTCGGCCGTCACCACCGTGTGCAGCGACTGGTAACCGTTGGGTTTCGGCCGCGAAATGTAATCGTCGAATTCTTTCGGGATGGGGGTCCAGATATTGTGCACCACGCCCAGTACCGTGTAGCAGGTTTTTACGTCGGCAACGATGACGCGGAAGGCGCGCACGTCGTACAGGGCTGTAAAGTCCAGTTCCTTGCCGCGCATCTTGTTCCAGATGCTGTAAATATGTTTCGGGCGGCCAAATACTTCCGCCTGGATGCCGGCCGAAGCCAGTTCCGTCTGCAGGCGCAAAATCGCCGAGGAAACAAAGCCCTCGCGCATCATGCGCTTTTCTTCCAGCATCTTGGCGATGCGTTTATACGCTTCCGGTTCGATGAAGCGGAAGGACAAATCTTCCAGTTCCCACTTCAACTGCCAGATGCCGAGGCGGTTGGCCAGCGGCGCGTACAGGTCCAGCGTTTCCTTGCCATATTCGCGCGTCATTTCATTGAACAGCTTTAGTTCGGCGAAATAGCGCAAGGTCGTCACGCAGGCGGCCAGGCGCACCAGCACGACGCGCATGTCGGACGCCATCGCCAGCAGCATCTTGCGCAAGGTTTCCACCTGGGCCACGGCTTGCTGTGCCGCATTCTTGCCGCGACCGGCAGCGCTGCCGTGCTGTGCCTGGGTCAGCGCGCGCAGGCGGATCAGCTGGCGCACGCCTGTCGCCAGGTCGCACACCTGCTTGCCAAAGCGCGGCTCGATATCGGCCGCCGTATCCGGCTCGAGCATCGTCAGCTCGAACATCAGGCCGGCAATGCGCGTTTCCGCATCGCTGCGCAGGAAAGCCAGGGTGGTGGCCACGCCGATGGCGAAGTCCAGCGCAGCGCGGCCGGCAAAGGTCTGCTTGTCGCCATACGCTTCGGTGGCATACGCGAGCGCGTCCAGCACGCGCGCGCTGTCCGGCGCACTCAAGCCCTCTACCAGTTGTTCCGAGGTGACGCTATTCGGGGCCGAGATGGAAACCATGTGATGCCTTATCAACTTAAAAACTAAATAACTGGATAACCTAGCGCTCTGCAGCGATGATGACGATTTCAACCAGGCATGCCGGATTGGCCAGCTTCGCCTCCACGGTGGCGCGCGGCGGCGTGTGGCTGGACGCGACCCAGTCATCCCACACTTCATTCATGCCGGGGAAGTCTTTCATGTCGGCAATGTAGATCTGGCACGACAGGATGCAGGTCTTGTCGCTGCCCGCTTCCGCCAGCAAACGGTCGACGTGAGCGAGCACTTCGCGCGTCTGGCCGACGATGTCTTGCGTCGTGTCTTCGGCAATCTGGCCAGCCAGGTAGATGGTGTTGTTGTGTATGGCTACTTCGGAGAGGCGTTTGCCTACGTGCAGTCGTGTAATTTCCATGCTTCTTCTTTCGGTTGTGTCAAAATCTGTACAGCGTTATTACTTACCACTATTTACTTGCCCAGCAGAAATTTGCGCGCGATGGCGATCTGGTCATCGTGGACAAAAGTGGGCGCATGGCCCACGCCTTCGATCTCCACCAGCTGCGCCTTCGGACCGCGGCCCAGCATACTTTGCGCCGTCGCGTGCGACAGCAGGTCGG
The DNA here is from genome assembly GCF_002869965.1 of Janthinobacterium sp. ROICE36. GTDB lineage: Bacteria > Pseudomonadota > Gammaproteobacteria > Burkholderiales > Burkholderiaceae_D > Janthinobacterium. The sequence goes on along the minus strand of NZ_PEBS01000096.1, from coordinate 2,236 downwards.
ACTCCGAACCGCGCACCAGCAAGGTGGGGCAGCGCACGGCATCATACGCGGCCCACAGCATGGCTTCATCGCTGGCCGCCGATTCCGGCGTGGCCGAGCGGAACGGCATGGCCAGTCCCATATCATAGTGGCGGCGCCAATGGCCATCCTTATCCTGGCGCAACACATCGGTGGCCAGTTTATGCCATTCCGCGTCCGTATGCGGGCCGAAGCTGGCGGACACATCGCGCACAAACCTGGCACCTTGCTCGAACGTCTCGAAACGCAAATCCTGGCCGATGTAGTCGCCGATGCGCTGCAAGGCTTCCGGCGCCAGGGTCGGGCCGATATCGTTCAGCACCAGCTTGCTGATCGGACTGTCCGGCAACGAGGCCAGGCCCAGGCCGATCAAGCCGCCCATCGAAGTGCCGAACCAGTCCACCGTCTGGCGTTCGCCATTCGCCAGCACGCGCGCCAGCAGGGTCACCATGTCGCTCACATATTGCGGCACGCGGTAGAACTGCGGATTGGCCAGCCAGCCCGAGCGGCCGCGTCCCACCACGTCGGGACAGATGACGCGGTAGTCGCTGGCCATGGCGCGCGCCAGGTTGTCGAAGTCGTCCGCCACGCGCGTCACGCCATGGGCGCAGACGAGCACGTTCGGATTGTCGGACGCACCCCACTCCTTGTACGACATGGTATGCAAGCCTGCGGGGGAGATGCACTGGACGGATTTGATGCTCGCTTCGATCATGCCGATTCCTTATTTGATATAAAAAGAGCACCGCTTTCTGCCTGCCAAGGGGTGTCCCGCGCGCGACGCTACGGCAGTGTAGCGCAGCGCGGGCAATGCTCCAAGCGCACGGCTGAAATGCTGCGCCGCAACATGCGCCACATTGTGGAATACCCGATATAGCGAAACTGCATATCTGCGGTTATCCACAATTGAGCCGGCCCGGCAATGGGCGGATGATCGCAGCATCAACCCGCAAGAGGAGACCACTCGTGAAAAAACCATTTTATAAAATCCTGTATGTCCAGGTGCTGTTCGCCATCGTGGCAGGCGTGCTGCTGGGGGTGTTCTACCCATCGAACGCCGTCGACATGAAACCGCTGGGCGACGGCTTTATCAAACTGATCAAGATGATCATCGCCCCCGTGATCTTCTGTACCGTGGTCTCCGGCATTGCCGGCATGCAGGACGTGAAGAAGATCGGCCGCGTAGGCGGCAAGGCGCTGCTGTACTTTGAAGTGGTCTCCACCTTCGCGCTGGCCATCGGTTTGCTGGTTGCCAATATCCTGAAACCGGGTGCCGGCTTCAACGCCGATCCGGCCCACCTCGACGCCAAGTCGATCGCGCAATACACGCACACCGAAGGCTTGACGACGGTGGAATTCCTGATGAACATCATCCCGAAGACCTTCGTCGATGCCTTCGCCAAGGGCGACATCCTGCAAGTGCTGCTGATCGCCATCCTGTTCGGCTTCGCGCTGTCCCTGCTGGGCGAACGCGGCCGTCCGGTCACCAAGCTGATCGACGACCTGTCGCATGCGATCTTCGGCATGGTCAACATCATCATGAAAGTCGCTCCCATCGGCGCGTTCGGCGCGATGGCCTTTACCATCGGCAAATACGGCCTGGCTTCGCTGATTCCATTGGCTAAACTGATGGGTTCGTTCTACCTGACCTGCTTCCTGTTCATCTTCGTCGTGCTGGGCACCATCGCCCGCTACACGGGCTTTTCCATCGGCCGTTTCTTGCTGTACATCAAGGAAGAACTGCTGATCGTGCTCGGTACCAGCTCGTCTGAATCGGCCCTGCCGGCACTGATGAAAAAACTCGAGCGCCTGGGCTGCTCGAAACCGGTGGTCGGCCTGGTCGTGCCTACCGGCTACTCGTTCAACCTGGACGGCACCAATATCTACATGACCATGGCTGCCCTGTTTGTAGCGCAAGCCACCAACACGGACCTGACCATCTGGCAAGAACTGACCATCCTGGGCGTGGCGATGCTGACCTCGAAAGGCGCCTCCGGCATCACGGGCGCCGGCTTCATCACGCTGGCAGCCACCCTGGCCGTGGTACCGACGATTCCCGTGGCCGGCATGGCACTGATCCTGGGCATCGACCGCTTCATGAGCGAATGCCGCGCGCTGACCAACTTCATCGGCAACGGCGTGGCTACCATCGTCGTATCGAAATGGGAAAAAGAACTGGACATGGACAAGCTGCACAGCGAACTGGCCCATCCCACCC
>NZ_PEBS01000095.1 GCF_002869965.1 Janthinobacterium sp. ROICE36 | reverse complement strand
ATCTACAACCACAACATTCCCCAGCGCGCCTTGGATAACGCAACACCGATTCAGGCGATGAAGAAATGGCAGGAGAAAAAGCCGGAATTATTCGTTAAACGCGTATATAACCAGGCCGGTCTTGACACCTGGCTGTGATTGTTGGCGCTTCCGATAATCGAACTGTGGAAGGACTTGGCACTGACTTCCCGCTGCCAGCGCAAGCGTGCCTCATTCGGGCTTTCCTGGATGGTTGCCAAGACATTTCCTTCCGTGTAGCGTGTAGCGGCAATGACCTTGCGTTGATCGAGCGGTCCTTTGCCATCGAGTTTCTTTTCCTTGTTATAGGCAGCCGTCATCAAGGCCAATTCAGCCCCGCGTATGGCTTCATCGCGCTCTGGGAAACGGCGATAGCCGGCCGGATCCGGGCGATCCTCGGCGGTTGCATGCAGGCCGCTTCCGCTGGTAAGTGCCACTGATGCATCGCAGGGATCGACTTCGTCCGCAGGTCCCTGATCGGCAACAGGACGATTTCTCATCATGGACGTAGCCGGGATATTCACCGGATCGATTTGCGATGTGCCGCGCAGGTCGGCGGCTACAGGCTGCTTCAATGCTTCGCCCGTGATAGTACGAATGCCATTGCGCTGCTCCGTCTTGCTCAACCGGGTATTGACAGGCCAGGCCACCGCTTGATGTTGTGCGCGGTGTTTTCGCAGAGAAACCTCCACGTGCGATTGCTCCGTTTCCGTCGGCAGGCGCAACGGAAAGTCAAAAGGTGGCGGCTTGCCTACCAACGACACCGTAGTCTTGCCAGTGGCCGGATCCAGCCGGGTCTTGTTGCTGAATACCCGCTGATAAAATCTGCCACCTAGTTCCGCCAGCGCGCCGCGTACCTGCTTGTGTTCCACTATCTTGGTATGTCCGGAGGAAATACTGTACCCATCAAGACTGGATGTCTCCTCTTCTTCCACCAATTCACTTCCCGATGCATGATCGGGCACGCCATCCCACCCTATGCCCTGGATGTTATCGAGCGCCACCGTCATGTCTTCAGGGCAAAAATACAGATAAACCTTGCGGCGGTTGTCGCGGTCGTCGGCGCTCTGCCAGCGGCTGCCGACCATGCCACGATATTCGTCCTTTTTCAGCTCGGCAAACGGCGGCTTGCAAGCCTGGCCGTTCCCCTTCACCACGCCGGAAACTATGTTCACCAATGTCTTCAGGCGCGCACCCATGGTCTGCGCACCACTGAGCAAATGGTAATAGGGCTTCATCGCCGCATCCTCGCCGCCATCGAACCAAGCAGCACCTCGCATCAGCAGAGGCAGGCTGTCCACCAGGCTGTATGGCGGATGCGTGAGTATCAAATTATCGGCCGGCGCCAACCCCTTCTCCATCAGCATGGCTTGCGCCAGCAGCGACAGCAGGCAACCCTGGCTGTGCGCAACGATGCTGACGGTATCATCCGCGTCGTAATCGCGGATCATGGAAATCAGTGCTGCCAGTCGCTGCGCCGCGAGCACCATATACATGCGCCCGGGCGCCGTTTTCAGTGGCCGCAAGGCATCGCCCATCGGGTCCGCAGGCGCATACATGCCCGGACGCCACATGTCGGGCAAGCTGCTGGTGGCGTTGCCGAAAGGGCCACCTTCCTTCGACAGATCCTTGTCCAGGCGGTTTCCGTAGCGGTCAACAAACTGGCCATTGACGGTGCGGCATTTCTCTCCCACTTCACGGTAGCCCCAGTAAAACGGAATCACGGGGCTGTTGATATCCTTGGTGATCGTGCGCTTGAAGAAGACGGCATCTGGGTCATCTTCCAGCTTGTCCTTGTCCGCCGCCACGGGCATGCGATACGACGCGGGCGTAAAGCCGCGCCCCAGCCTTTGCGTCAAGCCCTCGCACAGGCCGTGCTCCACCGCCTTGTAGCTGACACCCACATCGTTGACGCCATGGATGACGATGATATTGCCCGGCAAGTTGCGGCGTATTTTCACCTTCTTGCAGACGGTGCGTTCGCAATGCAGGAGCGCCACTTCCTCGCCCACCACGTACGGTACTTTCGGATAGCTGCCCATCGCACTCTCCTGGCGTCATCAATCCTTGTTGTTGAACACTTCGATGGCGGCCAGGTGCATCGCTGCGCGCTCCAGCACGTCCGTCTTGCCACCCCCGTCGCTGCGGCCATCGGCAGATGAACCATCGCCCAGCTTCACGGCAAAGTGCGCCTGCGGCGCCAACTGCGGTTGTTGCGGCCCGCCATCGACGGCGTTGTCGTCGCCCTCATATTGAAAAATGAATTGCTGGTCAGCCTTGCCCTCGGTAAAGCTTGGCAATTGCACCTCCATGCTTTGCGGGTCATTGAAGACGAAATTGGGCGCATTAAAGTTCAGCGGCGACTTGCTGCCGAAGGTGATGCCGTCGGCGATGCGGATGAAAGCGCCATGCTTGGAGATCAACACGATTTCATCGGCCATGCCCGTCAGCTTGCCTTCGCTGGCGGTCAGCTTCAGGTTTTTTTCCGCGTTGAGGTCCATGTCGTCATGCTGGCTTTGCAGCAAGAACTTGCCATGGTTGGCGATGGCGCGGATGCCATCCGCATGGGCAAACAGCGAGATGCCCTTGCCGGCGTTCACGCTGTAGCGCTGGCCTGCCACCGCTTGCAGATGCTGCTGCGCCACCGTATCGATATTGCTGACGGCATAGCTGACGATGGCCTTCGAACTGGCAAAGCTGATGCCGGCCGGCGCCGTGACGGCAATCGCCGCCGCACCACCCAGTTCGGCACGGGGCTGCGTATTGCTGCCGCCTTCCCAGCTTTTCAAGCTTTGCTGCAACTCCTGCTGCGCTTCGTCCGCGTTCTCCAGCGCCTGATGCGTGGCAGCATAGCTGCCCAACGAGCGAAACAATTCCAGACAGTTTTCCATCAGGCCCAGATATTCGCTGCGTGCCATGTGCCCGCCATCGCCATTCAGGCGCTTCCAGGCAGAGAGCAGCAGGCCCTTGCCCGCCCGCATCGCCAGTTGCTCATCGGTGCGCAGCTCGGCGCCCTCGCCGCGCGCGTCGCCTTGGCCATTGCGCCGGTCCTGCGTCAGCCAGCCCAGGTTGAGCTGGGTGGAACCATGATCGCTGGCAAGCTGGGCGTTGATTTGCCCATGCACATCGTCAAAGCGCAGTTGGTTGCCACGCGTGCCCTTGATCTCGCGGCTCTTGATGCCGGACAAATAACGGTTTCCAGGCAGGTCGCCCGCCTTGCTCAAGGCAACCGGCTGCGCATTATGGTTGTACAACTGTCCCACGATGACAGGTCGGTCCGGATCGCCGCCCAGGAAAGCCAGCAAGACTTCGCTGCCTACGCGGGGCAAGCCCAGGTAGCCGCATTGCTGCATGCTGCCAGGTCCGTTTCCCGCCCAGCTCGACGCAACGCGCACCCAGGCCGAATCGGCATCCGTGTCGGAGGCGCCCGTGCCGCCTGCATGCTCATGGTCCAGCTTGCGCGTGGCGGGAAAGCGCACCTTGACCCGGCCCATCGCATCGCAATGGACTTCCTCATTCGCCGGCCCTACCACATGGCGCTTTGCATGGTGACTGGCGGCAAATCACTGCGCGTGTCGTAGGCCGGCACGATGGCCACGCCGCGCCGCACTGCCGTCAGTTCGATACGCATGCGCAAGTCGCCACCGTCCACGGCCGCCGCCAGTTCGCGCTGCGGCAGCAATGCCTCATCGGCCAGCCAGCGGTTGCGCGCAAACAGGCGTGCCACCCGGGCGGCAAGCTCCTTGGGTAAATTGTTTTGCGCCGCCACGTGCAGCGACGTGACGACAAAATCGCGCGCGGCCGCTGGCAAGGCGTCAACGTCCGGATGCTCGGCCAGCGTAAAGTATTCACCCGGACACAGGTCGCGCACGCTGCCTTCGGCATGAAAGCAATGGCTCTCGTAATCGTGCTGCTGCATGGCTAACATGCCCAGCTGACACAAGGCATCATGATCCATGCCCGCGCGCGGCGGCAGCACGCGATAATCATCAAGGGTGGCGGCAATGGCATTGCCATGCATGCCCTGCTGCCCCTGGCCCAAGGCATCGGCTGTCATGAACGGCCGCGCGCGCGGATGTTCCTCATTCCAGCTATGGCGCGTCACCTTGCCCGACTGCAGCTTTCGCACTTCGTTCCACGACGTCAGGGTGTCGCGCTGTTCCGTCGCGCGGTCCGCGTGATAGCGCACGGTGTCCGCCATGTTCTTTCGCAAGCCATCGGCGTGGTTGAATAACACCAGGGTATGTGCCGGCTCGGCATGTGCATTCGTATTGCCCTCGGCACGAAAAAACCAGGCGACGCCGCTGCGCTTGAGCAGGCGCCGCACGAAGGCCGCATCGGATTCATTGTGCTGCATGACAAATTCACGCTGTGGATACGTCTGCGCCTCGAAGAAATCGGCAAACGCATACTGGAAGGCATGCGCCAGCACCGTATTGCTGCGTATCCACTCATCGAGCAGGGTCTTGACGATCTCGATATCCGTCAGGCGCCGGAAGACGCGCGTATTGCAGCGTTTTTCCATGATGGCGAAGGCGTCCATCAGCCCCAGCTGATAGCTGGCCAGCGCGCCATCGCTGTCACCGGCGCTCGCTTGCGTGACGAGGCCGCAGATGCTGCGCAGCTGCCCCTGGTCGGTGACTATATCGATAGCGGCCGGCAAGGCAATCAAACTACTGAGCGGCAAGTCGGCATGCGTCGAGACGCACAGCACGCGGTATTCGATCCCGCAACAAATGGCCTCGCTGCCTGCGATACGCTGCGGTATCAGCACACCGGCAGGCACCTTGGGCGAGATACCCAGGCGCAGGCGCAAGGGACGCTGGGTACCCGATATCAACTCATCACCGTCCATGGCGTTCTCCTCGTTCCTACATCAAGCTGGAGAGCCGACAATGCCATGGGAGGGCAGGGAAATACTTGATATTTAGTAAGAACCTGCCAAGGTTCCTAATACTTCCATCAACCTTTGCCGTTTGGCCAGCAAGGCGGGATCAAGCGCCGTCCATTGCTGCAAGCGCACGGTGTACGCCGGCGTCATCATCCACCCGAACACCTCCGCCTTGTCTTCCTCGGGGCCGTAGGCTGCGTACAGGCTGACGAGACCCGGTTGTGGGTGGCCCAGGTTTTGAAAACCCTTGCCGTAAGCCGTGGCACCGCCCTGGCCGTAGGCCGTGCCGGGTGGGTTCAGGGCCAGCCAGGCGGGGTCGCGGTAATAGAAGTCGTTGAACAGGCGGTATTCGATGAAATGGTAATACTCGTGGTGCACGCGCAGCTCCATGCCGGACGGACACAGCGCGGCCAGCAGGTTGTCGGCGTAGACGACGCTGTCGATTTCCGGCGCCGGCATGGCCAGGCGGCGCTGGCCGTCCACGCTCAAGTCCTTCACCAGCACGACGTGACGCAAGCCCGTGCGCGCGAAGACGCCGGCAGGATAGCGTTTCATGGCGGGCAAGACGATGCTGAGCAACAATTGCAGCCCGGCGCGGTCTTGCTCCGAGTCGCTAAAGACGTACGCCTCGCTGCCTGGCATGGCCAAGGACCAGGCCGGCGCCAGCTGCAAGGCCGCCAGGCGCGCCGTGGCGATGGCCTGCAGTTGCGCCACGCTGGCGTCCTTGGGTGCGACGGGCGCATAGCGCACGTTCCAGTTGCATTCGCTGCGCATGCTGTCTTGCTGGGCGGCACGCTCGAACGCTTGCGCGTAGGCCGCCGATGGCACGGGCGGACCAACGCTGGTGCAAGCGGACAGCAATGCAAGAGCAAGACAGGACAGCAGGCGGCAAGCAGGCATGGGATTTTTCACAGGCAAAAAATGGGGCGCAATCGCTGCGCCCCGTTGTACAAGCTGCAGTTCCTCAGGCCATCAGCGCTGGTAATTCTTGAAGAAATTCCAGCTGATCACGGTGGCGTCCGGCCCCAGTTCGTCGCTGAACGGCCAGCCGGGAGGGCCGCCGCTCCACGCGTGATTCATGCCCTCCACCGTGTACTTTTGCGCGATGACGGCGCCGTTGTGCAGATACGTGTCGATGGAGTAACTACGGCCGTACGGCACCGTCTGGCGCACGATGCTGTCGGCACGGTAGCGCACGCTGTCATTGTCGAGGCCATCGTCGCCATAATCGCTGGTCTGCAGGAATTGCTCGATGGTTTGCTCGCCGTTGACGGGGTTGACGACGATGTCGGACGTGCCGTGGAACACCATCGTCGGCATCAGCCTGCGCGGCGAACCCGAGCAGCGCCACGCATCCTTGCCGCGTACTTTCGGGGCGAAGGCACTGCCGTTGAACAGCGAATCGGCGGCCGTGAGCATGCCGATGGCGCCCTTGTACATGCCACCCGAATGCACCATCACGGCGGCGAACACATCGGAGTAGCAGGCGGCCATGATGGAGGCCATGGCGCCACCGGCCGAGATGCCCGTCACATACACGCGGCTATCCTGCACCGCATACTTGCTCTTGACCTTGTTCAAGATGCCCATCAGCACGGCCGGCTCGCCCGTGCCCCGCTCCTGGTTTAGCGGCAACATGAAATTCCAGCAGCGCATGGGATTGGCCGTGACGTTCTGGCGCGGATAGACGACGATGAAATTCTCGCTGTCGGCCAGCTGGTTGTAGCGGCTGACGGCGGCCATGCTGTTGGGCTCGGAACCACAGCCGTGCAGCATCAGCACCACGGGCAGCGGCGTGTTTGGATTGTAATTGCTCGGTAGCCAGACCTGGTATTCGCGTGCCCCCCACAGGCTCGCGTACAGGCCGAAGTCCCACTGCCCGGCGGCAGCCGGCAGCGCGGCCAGCAAGCCGCAGGCGGCGATGATTACAGATAACACGTGACGCAGTTGCTGATGCAGATGTGCCATGCCAGTCTCCTGATTGTTATTAAGAACGAAAACAGCGACAACGAACCGGCTTGATACACATCAAGCCGGTACTTCTACAACTTCTTAAAATTTATAGCCAGCCTTGGCGATGATCTGGCGCGGCGGACCATAAAAACCGTCGAGGATGAACACGGCCGGAATGTTGTAGCCATCCGTGCGGTAGCGTTTATTGCCCAGGTTGCTGCCGTGCAGGCTGAAGGTCCAGTGCTTCGGCGCTTCCCATACGACGCCCGCCGTCCAGAGGCTGTAGCCGCCCTGCGCCAGGGTTGCACTCAAATCCGTGGTCGGATACACCTTGCTGCGGTAGCCATAGCCGACCATGCTGCGCAGCGCGCCGCCAAACACGTCGCGGTCCGTGCGCGTCAGGTTCAAGCCCACTTGCCGGGCTGGCGTGTTGCTGAACTTTTGCGTATCCGCAATGTTCTTGCCGCCGCTCATGAATTCGTCATAACTGGCATTGAGCAGGGCGAGGAAGCCGTTGACTTCCCACTGGCGATTCGGCCGCCACGAGAATTCGAACTCGGCGCCTTTGACGGTGGCCTTGCCCGCATTCGTGAAATCGCCATAAAAGCCCGGCACGCCGCCCGGCTGCACATAGCTGGTGAAGACGGATAGCTGGATATCCTTGTAGCGGTTGGTGAACAAGGCCACGTTGACGTCAAACGTATCGTCCGGCGCCGCGTACTTCATGCCCACTTCCAGCGCGTCGAGTTTTTCATCCTTGTAGGGGCGCGCCGAATCGGGTACCACCAGGTTGTTGGCGCGCACGTTGTAGCCGCCCGACTTGAAACCGCGCGACAGGTTGCTGTAGAAATTTGTCGTCTTCGACGCTTCGTAGCGCACGGAGATTTTCGGCGAGGTATTGCTGACCGACAAGGACTTGTCGAAGTCGGCCGCCGTCTGGATGGGCCGCGTAAAGCCCACGTCGGCAAAGGCGCGGTTGAGCACGATGGCGCGCTTTTCCTCGCGCGTGTGGCGCAAGCCTGCATTGATGCTCCACACCTTGCCCAGCGGCCAGGTCCAGTCCGTGTACAGCGCCGTGCTGTCCGTCTCTACCGTACTGACGGCCGCCGTGAACTGGCGCCCCAGGAAGTTGTTGTAGATGCCGCCGCCGGCCGTGCCTTCGAAGCGGTACAGGCCGATCACGCCGGCGCCATAGTCGCCGCTGTAAGAGGCCTGCAATTCCAGGCTCTTCTGCTCGTCGCGCGAGTCGCCGAAGACGTCGGCAATGGGCTGCGGCAAGCCGTCGAAGTCGATGGTTTGCTCGGATGTGCTGCGCCGCTTGGCGCCGATCACTTTCACGGACCACTCGTTCGACAGCGTGTAGTTGGCCACCAGCGAGCCGCCCCGGTTGTGCGTGAAGTTGTTGCCCGGCATGCCGCTCTGGATATCGTAGGCGCTGGTACTGGCCGGCCGCCTGAGCGGGTCGAAAGCGCTCACGCCCATGCGCTGGAAACCGCGCACGCCCGACTTATCGTCCGTGGCGTCCAGGCTCAGCACGACGGTCAAAGGGATGTCTTGTGGAAAGTAACCGACGGACAGGCGCGCTGCCGTACTGTCCTGGTCGCTGACCTGTTCGCCATTAAAGGTGTTGCGGCCGAAACCGTCACGGTCCAGCTTGGCAGCGGCCAGGCGCGCGCGCCAGGTACCGTTCTCATTGGCCAGGTTGAAGGCGGCCTTGAAGTTGCGCTGCTTGTAATTACCAAGGCCCACTTCCGCCGAGGCGCCGTTTTCCTTCGCCAGGGGGCGCGAAATGTACTTGATGGCGCCGCCGATGGTGTTCTTGCCGTACAAGGTGCCTTGCGGTCCGCGCAGCACTTCGATGCGCTGCACGTCGAACACGTCGAGCAGGGCGCCTTGCGGACGGGCCATGTAGACGTCGTCAAAATAAATGCCCACGCCCGGGTCCACGCCCCAGACAGGGTCGGCCTGGCCCACGCCGCGAATGAAGGCTGTCAGGGTGGTGTTGGTGCCGCGCGAGGCGTACACGGTCAGGTTCGGCACGCGCTCCTGCAAGTCGGCCAGGTTCTGGATATTCGCCCGTTCCAGGGCCTTGGCGGAAAACGCCGTGACGGCCAGCGGCACGTCCTGCAGCCGCTCTTCGCGGCGGCGGGCAGAGACCGTCACGGTTTCCATGCGTTCTTTCGCATCGCTGGCTTCGCTGGCGCTCTGGGCGCTGGCGGCGGAAGACGTGGCGGCCTCCTGCGCCAGGGCCTGGGTGGAAAAGCTGAAGGCACCGGCAAGAGCGAGGGCGGCGGGCATTAATTTCAAAGCAAGTTTCATAGCGTCTCCAATGTCAGGCTTGCTTACCACCAGGGAAGACGGCCGGATGCCAGGATCACAAGACGTAACGGTACCCGCGCGCGCGTAGCGAGCACCTGCCCTGCGATGACTGTTTCCCGGCCCCCTGCCCTTGCGGCAAGTGGCCTGTTTATTTTGAATGTGTGGCGAGGAAGGACTGCAACAAGGTATTCACACGCTGCGCCTGGTCCAGGGGCGTGGCGTGGCGCGAGTTCGCGATAATCGCGATCTCGCACTGCTGAAACTGTGCGGCAAAGGCCCGCTTGCTGGCGACGGGCGTGTAATCCTGGTCGGCCGCCATGATGAAGACGGGCATGGCCAGGGCCTGGAAATGAAGTTCGATATCCCAGTGGAAAATGGCGTCCAGCGCGGCCAGGTAGGCGCGCTTGTCCATGCCCGCCATTTGCGTGGCGAAGCGCTCGACCAGGGCCTGCTGGGATGGCTCGGGAAACAGTTTCTTGCCGATGATCTTGCCCATGGGCTTCAAACCCAGAGTAGCGATCACCGTGCGGCGCAGCCAGTAGGCAAACAGCAAGGACGCCGGCTTGCGGCCCTGGAAGGGCTGGGAATTGATCAGGCACAAACTGGCCACCCGATCCGGGGCGCGATTGGCCATTTCCAGGCCCACCATGCCGCCCAGGGAAAAGCCGACGATGTGCGCGCGCGGCACGTCGAGCTGGTCCATCAAGTTGAAGAGGTCGTTGGCAAAGTCGCCGATCTGCCAGTCGCTGCCAGGCGCGGGACTGGCGCCATGGCCGCGCATATCGGGCACGATCAGGCGATAGCTGCTGCCGAGGGCGTCGATTTGCGGGCGCCAGTCTTCGGCGCAGGAACCCAGGCCGTGCAACAAAAACACGGGCTCGTCCTGCCCTGTCTCTGTGCCGGGATCGAGGTCGAGGTCGAGGTAATGCAATGTAACATCAGATGTCGTGTGACGCCGCATTCTGTCTCCTTGCTGTTGAACATGCTTTGTGTTCAGGTGCAGGAATATGTTTTCCTGCTGTTGGAAAACATAATACGGAATCAGAATTCCGATTTCAAGTTAAATCGCTAAATATCTTAGCTTATCTCAAGTCAGGTAATTTAAAGCAACACGCACCAGTTCATCTTCCAGTGCCGCGCCCGACAAAAAGGACAGCGAACCCGTCAAGGTGTGCTGGTTCAGGATGCCCAGCAGCACGGGCGGCACCACCATCATCGCCTGCGTGGGGTTCGGGTGGCGGATGCTGGCCGACTTGCTGGCCAGCACGGCGACCGTGCGTTGCGAGATCAAATGATTGATCTGGTGCACCCTGTCGCGAAATTGCGCATCCTGCGACGCGCGCGTGATCAAGGCCCGCAAGACGCCGCTGCGTCCGCCATTCACGGCCACGAACATGGCGACCATGGCGCGGATGAAGTCTTCCAGGCTGCGCCCTTCCCACTGGCGCAGCTCCGTCAGGGTCTCGACCTTTTCCACTATGTCGGAAAAAAAGCGCTGCAGCAGCAAGCGGCTCAGGGTGTCCTTGTCGCCCAGCAAGCGGTAAAAGGTGCCTACGGATGTTTCTGCCAGCCTGGCCAGGTCGGCCACGCCAATTTCATCGAAACGGTTTTCCGCCAGCAACTGTTCGCCCACCAGCAGCAAGCGCTCGAACGCTTGCTTGCTGCGCGCCTGGGTGGGCTCCGGTGGGACGATCATCTGCGGGAAGGGCATCGGGAAGGAAGGCATGCGGTGTCGGCGTCTCGAATAGTGGAACCTGAGTTCCGTTATGGGTGCACGTATTGTAACGCGGGAGACGGCCGACGGGGAGCGCCGCGTGGCGCCCTCACGTATGCTACCTGCCCTGCCACGCCATGTAGGCGTCGGCGCGCTGGTAATGCGCGTCGCCCGCAGGCCGCGCCACGTGCTGAAAACCGCTGCTTTCGTACAGGCGGATGGCGGGCGCCAGCTTGCTGTTCGACTCCAGGAACAGCAGCGTCGCGCCGCTGGCCTCGAAGGCGTCGAAGGCACGCTCAATTAGCTGGCGCGCGATGCTATGTGTCAGTAGTTCGGTATCCCCCAAGGCACACCGCCTTTCGGCCTCTAGCGTCAGCGCTTGTTCATCGCTTATTCATCATCATCATCATCGTCATCGTCATCGGCCAGCGCCAATAGCAGCCTGGCCTGAAACACGGTCTCGACCACCTCCCCCAGTCCCGGCCACACCTGCGTCAGCCAGCGCCTGCCCTCCTCGCTGGGCACCACATATGGCGCCTCGCGCGTGGCGCACTCCAGGCCGATTGCAATGACTTGCCCCGCATCTTCCAGGCCGCCGGCGATCATGGCGTCGATAGGGCATGCGATGAGCTCGGCGGTCAAATGCGGACGCAGCAGGCAGGCGGGCGCGATGATGGCGAACGATGCTTCCATATAGCTCCAGCAGTTGGTGGGCCAGTGGGCAGCCTTGACGGTCTGGAGAAAGGCTGCGTCACTAAAGGCATCCGGCCGGGCTTGCGCGTGCGCATAGAAGGCAGCGAGAGCGACGAGTTGTGGCGGGGAAGTCCAGGTGGGCATCGAGCAAAATCCAGAGGGGCGCCGCGCCGCTGGCGGCAAAGATGGACTGTAGCATGTTCAATCGGCACGCTGAAACACCCATGGTCCGGGCATAATAATGGCCGACGCCACTCTCACCAGCCACAGCCATGCCGACCGCCTTTGAACGCTGGAAAGCCGAACTTTTAATTGTGGGCAACATCGTCCAGGATGGCGACAGCGCCACGCCACCCGATGCAGCCCAGCGGCGTTTTCAGCGCTACTGCGCCATGCTCGATGCGCTGACGGGCACGGAAGGCGCGCAATACGCGCTGGCCATTGTTCAGTCCGTGCAAGCCGAGCACGATTACGGCGCCTACCAGACGGCCAACCGCGCCGCCTGGCGCTTCGGCGAGAGGGCGTATTGCGCTGCCTTGCTGCAGGAACTGCCACGTTTGATCGCCACCTTGCCGGACTGGGCAGGCGACTTTCTCGTCGGTATCGCCAACGGCGCGGGCACGCCCAAGGCCTCGACCATCACCTGCTTCAACACCTTGCTGGCCGCCGCACCGCCCGCGCAGCAAGCGCTGATCGCGGATTTTATTGCCCAGGAAGAAGACGATGGCTGGTTCGCGCATTGCCCGGGCGTGCTGGGCGCCATCGCCAGCGAGCGCTACGCTGGCATCATGCCTGGCCAGGACGCCACCGCCAGCTACCAGTTGTTCCTGCTGCCCGGCGAAGCCGATGCCCTGCCCTGGCAAGACGCACTAGACTGGGCTGCGGCGCGCGGCGCCTGCCTGCCGACGCGCAGCGAACTGGCCCTGCTGCACGCCAACCTGGGACACACTTTCCCGGATGCCTGGTACTGGTCGTCGGAAGCGGACGCCATCCTGCCCCGCCTGGCCTGGAGCCACGATTTCGACAACGGCACCCAGTACAACTATCGCAAGACCTACGCCGGCCGCGCCTGTGCCGTGCGCCGGGTCGAGCTGCCGCTATCGGTCGCCGCGTGCGTCCCCCTGCGGCAGGGCGAACGCTACGCCGGCCTGATCCTCGGCGCGGATGGCGCACCCGATTACCATTTGCTGCTGCAGCCGGACGAGTGCGAGCTGGAGTACCAGTCATGGCAAGCCGCATCAAGCTGGGCTGCCAGCCTGGGCCACAGCTTGCCGGGACGGCGCGAGCAGACACTGCTGTATGCGACGCTGAAAGCTGCATTCCGGCCCAACTGGCACTGGTCGGGCGAGCCGGGCGACATCGAGGACGAAGCCTGGTGCAAGGATTTTGACACGGGCGTCAGCTATCAGACCGCCCGCGAGTGTGACGGCTACGCGCGTTGCGTGCGCAGAGTGCCTGCATAGTTTTGCGCAAGCGAGCGCTGCACCATCAAGCAAACCCATGCTCGGCACAGACGCGTCACCGTCAGAAACGCTCGTCGCGCAGCGCCGGCAGCACCAGTTCACGCACGAACGAGGCATTCGACAAACTCAGCAGCATACGCACGACGGCAACGACGTCATGCACAGGGATCAGTTCGCCTTCGCCCCGCGCAGCAGCGTCCGCCAGCGGCACGGACAAGCCATCGTAGGTATTCAGATAGCCCAACTGCAGCGCCGTCACGGCCAGTCCCTGCGTCCGGAAACCTTCGCGCAAGGCATCGGCGATGCCGTTCAGGGCGAATTTCGAGGCGCTGAACGTCACTTCCGGGCGGCCGCTCTGGCGCAGGCCAGAGGTAGACCCCGTGAGTATCAGCTGCGGCTTGCTGCTGGCCAGCAAGCGCGGCACCAGGCGCTTGAGCAGCAAAATGGTCGCCGTGATGTTGGTATTGACCATATCGACGATGGCATCGTCCGCATCGTCGAGGAAAGCGTAGCCATCGCTGAAGGCCTTTTCTTCCCACACGCCCAGGTTGTAGATCACCGCGTCCAGCGCGGCGGGCGCTGCGTGCGCGATGCGTTCGACCGCCTCGGCGGGCTTGGCCAGGTCCGCCGCGATCCATTGCAGCTGTGTGCCCTGGCCGGCAGGCAAGTCGGCAGCTTGCTGGCGCGACACGCCGATGACGCTGTGGCCGTCAGCGAGCAACCCGTCCACCAGCGCGCGTCCCAGGCCCCGGCTAGCGCCCACGATCATGATGTGCATTGTGTGTCCTTTCCAATGAAGTCAACGCCGATGATAGTGGCGTTGTATTAAGCACAGCTGAGGCGACTCCCCAATACCCCCGCGTTTACTCACGCGGCGGAAATGCGTATGCTAGATCTGGCAATCTCCAATAACACACAAGAACGAGACACATGCCTACCTCCGACACCGCCGCAAGCAACGCAGCAAGCCGCCCCCTCACCTCACAAGACTACAAGACCCTGTCGCTGGCCGCACTCGGCGGCGCGCTGGAATTCTACGATTTCATCATCTTCGTCTTCTTTGCCAACGCCATCGGCCAGCTATTCTTCCCGCCGGAAATGCCGGAATGGCTGCGTTTGCTGCAAACCTTCGGCATCTTCGCCGCCGGTTACGTGGTGCGTCCGCTGGGCGGCATCGTCATGGCCCACTTCGGCGACTTGCTGGGCCGCAAGCGCATGTTCACCCTCTCCATCCTGATGATGGCCGTGCCGACCCTGCTGATCGGCCTGCTGCCCACGTACGCCACCATCGGCCTGGCCGCCCCGCTGCTGTTGCTGCTGATGCGCGTCTTCCAGGGCGCGGCCGTGGGCGGCGAAGTGCCGGGCGCCTGGGTGTTTGTGTCCGAACACGTGCCCAGCCGTTTCACGGGCTTTGCCTGCGGCACGCTGACGGCCGGCCTGACCGTCGGTATTTTGTTGGGTTCGCTCGTCGCGACAGGCTTGAACACTGTCTACACGCCGCAAGAAATCACCGATGGCGCCTGGCGCTATCCCTTCCTGCTGGGCGGCATCTTCGGCTTCGGCGCCATGTATCTGCGCCGCTGGCTGCATGAAACCCCCGTCTTCGCGGAAATGCAGCAGCGCAAGGCCCTGTCGACGGAAATGCCTTTGAAATCCGTGCTGCGCAGCCATCGCGGCGCCGTCGCCGTATCGATGCTGCTGACCTGGATGCTGTCGGCCGGCATCGTCGTCGTCATTCTGATGACGCCTGCCCTGCTGCAAAAGATCCACCACATCGCGCCGCGCACCACCCTGGTCGCCAACACCGTGGCCACCCTGTGCCTGGCTTTCGGCTGCATCATCGCCGGCATGCTGGTCGACCGCCTGGGCGGCAAGCGCGTGATCTTCGTCGGCTCTCTGCTGCTGGCCATTACTACCTACATTTTCTACACCACCATCGGCAGCCGCCCCGACCTGCTGCTACCCCTGTATGCGATGACGGGCCTGTGCGTCGGCGTCGTCGGCGCCGTGCCCTATGTGCTGGTGCAAGCGTTCCCGGCCCAGGTGCGCTTCTCGGGACTGTCGTTTTCCTACAACTTGTCGTACGCAATCTTCGGCGGCCTGACGCCCGTGGTCGTGACCCTGATGCTGAAAAATAATGTGCTGGGCCCCGCCTATTACGTGATCGGCGTGTGCGTGGTGGGCATGCTGACGGCACTGTTCATCAAGGACCAGCGGCAGACCGTGGGACGGTAAATCAGCCGCCTGCGGCGCAAGCCACCTTAGGGTGGCTTTTTTACGCCCCGATTTTGTCGCGCTGCACCAAATTCTGAAAAGACGTTTCACATCGCGAAATTTCAAGCAGCAGGCTCAGGCATTAGTTCTCTCACTTTTTGAAAATTCATTTCACATCGCAAAATACATAAATTAAGTCATTGAAAAACAAGGATTAAATTTAAGTTATATGTCTTATATAAGACTTGAAAATCGACACGAATCGGCCTACTATTTAGTCATGCAGTTTGCTTCGACAAGACGTTGTGGCGCACTCGACGATTTTCTCAAACTTAGTTTTTCTTTAGGAGATACACATGTCCCAATATCAAGACGACATCAAGGCTGTTGCCGGTTTGAAAGAGCAACAAGGTAGCGCATGGAACGCCATCAATCCCGAGTCAGCCGCCCGCATGCGCGCCCAGAACAAATTCAAGACCGGCCTGGACATCGCCCGCTACACGGCGAAGATCATGCGCAACGACATGGCTGCCTACGATGCGGACCCATCGAAGTACACCCAGTCGCTCGGCTGCTGGCACGGTTTCATCGGTCAACAGAAGATGATCTCGATCAAGAAGCACTTCAACAGCACCGACCGCCGCTACCTCTACCTGTCAGGCTGGATGGTCGCCGCCCTGCGCTCCGAGTTCGGCCCGCTGCCAGACCAGTCGATGCACGAGAAAACCGCCGTCACCAGCTTGATCCGCGAACTCTACACTTTCCTGCGCCAGGCCGATGCGCGCGAACTGGGCGGTCTGTTCCGCCAGCTGGACGCTGCCCAAGCTGCTGACAAGCAAGCGATCCAGGCCAAGATCGACGGCCACATCACCCACGTCGTGCCCATCATCGCCGACATCGACGCCGGTTTCGGCAATGCGGAAGCCACGTACCTGCTGGCAAAACAGTTCATCGAAGCGGGCGCCTGCTGCATCCAGATCGAAAACCAGGTATCGGACGAGAAACAATGCGGCCACCAGGACGGTAAAGTCACGGTGCCACATGAAGACTTCCTGGCCAAGATCCGCGCCATCCGCTACGCCTTCCTGGAACTGGGCGTGGACGACGGCATCATCGTCGCCCGCACCGATTCGCTGGGCGCCGGCCTGACCAAGCAGATCGCCGTCACCAATGAACCAGGCGACCTGGGCGACCAATACAATGCCTTCCTCGACTGCGAAGAAGTATCGGCCGACGCGCTGGGCAATGGCGACGTCATCCTCAAGCGCGAAGGCAAGCTGCTGCGTCCAAAACGCCTGCCGAGCAACCTGTTCCAGTTCCGCGCCGGTTCCGGCGAAGAGCGTTGCGTGCTCGATTGCATCACCTCGCTGCAAAACGGCGCCGACCTGCTGTGGATCGAAACGGAAAAACCACATATCGCGCAAATCGGCGGCATGGTCAGCGAAATCCGCAAGGTCATCCCGAACGCCAAGCTGGTGTACAACAACAGCCCATCGTTCAACTGGACCCTGAACTTCCGCCAGCAGGTGTATGACATCATGAAGGCCGACGGCAAGGACGTGTCCGCCTACGAACGCGCCCAGCTGATGAGCGTGGAATACGACCAGACGGAATTGGCGATCACGGCCGACGAGAAAATCCGCACCTTCCAGGCCGATTCGGCCCGCGAAGCCGGCATCTTCCACCACCTGATCACCCTGCCGACCTACCATACGGCTGCCTTGTCGACCGACAACCTGGCCAAGGAATACTTCGGCGACCAGGGCATGCTGGGCTACGTTGCCGGCGTGCAGCGCAAGGAAATCCGCCAGGGCATCGCCTGCGTGAAACATCAAAACATGTCCGGCTCGGACATCGGCGACGATCACAAGGATTACTTCAGCGGCGAAGCTGCGCTGAAAGCAGCTGGTAAAGACAACACCATGAACCAGTTCTGAGTTTTTGGTTTGGTGAGGTACCCTGACTTTTTCGGACACTCTAGTTAGGTAAACTTCACCAACTGGAGAACTTATGACACGCTCAAAAACCTACACACCGGAGCTTCGTGAAGAAGCGGTAAAACTGGTCCTGACGCAGGGCCTGACGCTGGAAGACGCGGCACTGCGCCTGAC
>NZ_PEBS01000094.1 GCF_002869965.1 Janthinobacterium sp. ROICE36 | reverse complement strand
ATCCTCGGGCTTCTGGTAGTTGGCCAGCAAGCTGTCGGCCAGTTTGAGCAGTTCCGGGTCGGGCTTGGCCCGCTTGTTACGCTTTACAACGGTCATTGTTTCTCCTTGGTGGCGGCAGTGTCCTGCCAAATGACCGTTTACACAAAATTATTTACACCCTCACCTGCCCTGCTGCTAGACTGGCGCCTGGTTTGTTACTTGTTCCCACTATGTCAGAACATCAATTTGCCGACAGCCGCGCCTTGAGCGCCCCTTTTTCACAGCAGCTGGCCAACCGCGACGGCGACGGCGCCCTCGCCTGGCTGACTTGCGTGCTGGCCACGCAGGCGCCCGCCCTGCGTTCGTCGAACGCCATCCTGCTGGCCTACACGGGCAACCCGGCCGCCATCGACTGGATCGACGCGAATGTCGGCTCGCCCGTGACAGGACAATGGGGTGTAGCGGCAGCCCTGCTGGGCACGCCCTGGCCGCGCATCCTTGACTGGCTGCAGCGCGGCGGCCTGCACCGGCTGATGGCGCTCGATACCCTGCGCGCGTATCGCAAGCCGGCCGTCAACATGTCGCCGCTGGAACAGATCGCCGCGACCGTGCTGCCGCAAGCGCCCGCGCGCGCCGACCTCGATACGGCGCTGGCCGCCTGCCTGGCCGCGTCAGCCACGCCACGCATCCAGGCAGCCATCAACTCGATCAACAAGCATATGGACGAAATCCTGCGCGGCGGCCCACGCGGCGTGGCCGTGGCCGACTTGCCGCGCCTGTATCTCGACCCGGCGCCGTTCAAGCATGCGCCCGCCATCCTGGAACAGCACGCAACCGTGGTGGGCGGCATGCGCGAAAACCTGCAAAACCTGCTCAAGGGCATCGTGTGAACAGGCCAGCCCTGGTGAGCATCGACTTGAGCGATATCAACACCGCGCGCCAGCTGCATACCGGCCTGGCGGCCGCGCTAGCCTTTCCTTCCATCTATGGCATGAATTGGGACGCTTTCTGGGACGCCATCACGGGCCTGGTGGACATGCCGCAACAGCTGGAACTGGTCGGCTGGCACGCCTTCGCCGCACGCCTGCCCGCCGATGCAGCCATCCTGCAGCGCTGCCTGGCACGCATGGGGCAGGATGCGCCGGACGAGGCGGCGCACGTGCGTTACTTGTAAATAAGCGGTAAAACGGAAACGCTTGACAGCCCAGCCCAACTTCCCTTACATTAAGTGCATGTCCTCCTTCAAACATTCCTCCCCTTCCCTGCTGTCGCTATCGCGACTACTGCTAGCACGCGCATAAGTTTGCCGCATTGCTTCGCCTGGCCACACGCCGGCGTGTTTCAAAAACCCTGGAAGGTTTGATGATGTTTGCACCATCCCCATTCGTACACGTAATCCCCACTGCGACCGCCCCCGCTGGCATCGCAGCCGCTCTGCTACCGCTACCGACCGCTTGCCTGGCCTAGTGTTGCGTGGCCGCCCGGCAAGCTTGCGCCACAACCATTGATTCCCCCCCATCTTCAGGAGTACCCGATCATGATGTTGCAAAATCCAGCTTCCAAATACCGCGCCTTTCCTCCCGTCAAATTGACCGACCGTCAATGGCCGAACCAGATCATCAGCAAACCGCCTATCTGGATGAGCACTGACTTGCGCGACGGCAACCAGTCCTTGATCGAGCCGATGAGCGCGGAAAAGAAGCTGCGCTTCTTCGAGATGCTGATCGCCATCGGCCTGAAGGAAATCGAAGTGGGTTTCCCGTCAGCATCGCAGACGGATTTCGATTTCGTGCGCAAGCTCGTCGATGAAGGCCGCATCCCGGACGACGTCACCATCATCGTGCTGACGCAGTCGCGCGAAGAATTGATACGCCGCACGGTGGAGTCCGTCGTCGGCGCCAAGCGCGCCATCGTCCACCTGTACAACTCCGTGGCGCCCGTATTCCGCAAGGTGGTATTCGGCATGTCGCGCGAAGAAATCACGCAGATCGCCACCACCGGCACCACCCTCGTGAAACAGCTGGTGGCGCAGCATCCGGAAACGGAATGGGGCTTTGAATACACGCCGGAATCGTTCTCCACCACCGAGCTCGATTTCTCCAAGCATATCTGCGACGCCGTCAGCGCCATCTGGAAGCCGACACCGGCCAACAAGATGATCGTCAACCTGCCGTCGACCGTGGAATGCAGCACGCCCAACGTATATGCGGACCAGATCGAATGGATGTCGCGCAAACTGGCGCGCCGCGATTCCATCATCATTAGCGTGCACCCGCACAACGACCGCGGCACGGCCGTCGCGTCAGCCGAGCTGGCCGTGATGGCAGGCGCCGACCGCGTGGAAGGCTGTTTGTTCGGCAATGGCGAGCGCACCGGCAACGTCGACCTGGTGACCCTGGCGATGAACTTGTACACGCAAGGCGTGCACCCGGGCCTGGATTTCTCCGACATCGATACCGTGCGCAAATGCGTGGAAGAGTGCAACCAGCTGCCCGTCCACCCGCGCCACCCGTATGCGGGCGATCTGGTGTTCACGGCCTTCTCCGGCTCGCACCAGGATGCGATCAAGAAAGGTTTTGCCAAGCAACAACCGGACAGCATCTGGGAAGTGCCCTACTTGCCCATCGACCCGGCCGACCTGGGCCGCAGCTACGACGCCGTGATCCGCGTCAACAGCCAGTCCGGCAAGGGCGGCATGGCGTATTTGCTGGAACAGGAATATGGCCTGGTCTTGCCGCGCCGCCTGCAGATCGAATTCTCGCGCGCCGTGCAAGCCGTGGCCGACGCCACGGGCCGCGAAATCGCCGCGCAGGATATCCATGCAATCTTCCAGAAGGAATACCTGGAGCAGACGGCGCCGTACGCCTACGCTGCGCACCGCATGGTGGAAGACACCAGCAGCGATGAATCCGTGCAGATCGACATCAGCCTGTCGCACCGCCAGACCCCGCTGGCCCTGCAAGGCGGCGGTAACGGCCCGATTGACGCCTTCGTCAATGCGCTGGGCCTGGACATCAAGCTGATGGATTACCATGAGCACTCGATCGGCTCCGGCGCCAATGCGCAAGCGGCTTGCTACGTGGAATTGCGCCTCGACAACGGCCCGACCCTGTTCGGCGCCGCCATCGACAGCAATATCGTCACCGCCTCGTTCAAAGCTGTCTTGTCGGCCGTGAACCGCCGCATCGCGCAAACGGACGCCGAAAAAACAACAGCAGCCGAGGCGGCGGCCAGCGCCGCCTGAGCACGCCCCGGGCATCCTTCGTAGGGAGTAAAAGCGGTACGGCTTGATCACCGTGCCGCTTCTTCATTTCTGCTGAGCAATTAATAGTGCAAATCAGGTATCACCGACCGTATAATCGTTTCATAACAAGACCACCGGAGACAGATCATTAGCTACCGAGGGAATCAGTATGAAATTGACGGATATGAAGATAGGCATGCGCCTGGGTGCCGGTTTTGGCGTGGTGCTGCTGCTGATGGCAGTGCTGGTGGGTACGGGCCTTTTCCGACTGGATAAAATCGGCGCCCTCAGCGAGTCCATCATCGAGAAGGACTGGGCCAAGGCCGACGCCATGGCCACCATCCGCAGCACCACCCGTTCGAACGCGGCGCTGGTGCTGGAACTGTTCATCCATGAAGATCCCGCCCGCGCCAACGCCATCCACGGCGAAATCGATGCCAACAAGGCCACCATCAGCGATGCGCTGGCCATCCTCGACCGTCTGATCGTGCTGCCTGAAGGCAAGGAACTGCTGACCACCCTGAAGCAGCAGCGCAAGGCCTATGTCGTCTCGTTCAGCCAGGCCGACAAGCTGCTGGTGGCGGGGCAGCGGGCGGAAGCGGCCGTGCATGTGCGCGACGATACCCTGCCCGCCCTGAATCAGTTGCAAAAGACGGTGAACCGCCTGAACGAAATCCAGCGCGCAGTGGTCGTGCATGGCGGCCAGCAAATCCAGCGCAATATTTCAGCAGCGAATGTACTGATGGCCAGCCTGGGCACGGCCGCCCTGCTGCTGG
This sequence comes from Janthinobacterium sp. ROICE36, assembly GCF_002869965.1. Classification (GTDB taxonomy): domain Bacteria; phylum Pseudomonadota; class Gammaproteobacteria; order Burkholderiales; family Burkholderiaceae_D; genus Janthinobacterium. The sequence goes on along the minus strand of NZ_PEBS01000094.1, from coordinate 14,524 downwards.
GCGTGCTCTTTGCCTGGCGGGTCACGCGCTCGATCACCACACCGATCGCGTATGCCCTGCGCGTGGCGCAAGCCGTGGCCGCAGGCGGCCTGAGCATTAAAATCGTGGCCGACGGCAAGGATGAAACGGGCCAGTTGCTGCAGGCGCTGCGCGACATGCATACCAACCTGGCCAACCTGGTGGGGCAGGTGCGCGGCGGCACGGGCACGATTGCCGTGGCGTCAAGCCAGATCGCCAGCGGCAATGCCGACCTGTCGGCCCGCACGGAAGCGCAGGCCAGTGCGCTGCAAGAGACCGCCTCATCGATGATCGAACTGACGGGCACCGTGCGCAGCAACAGCGACAATGCGCGCCAGGCCGACAGCCTGGCCCGCTCGGCATCAGACATCGCCCAGCGCGGCGGCACGGCCATGGCGGAAGTGATCGGCACCATGGATGCCATCAATGCTTCCTCGCGCAAGATCGTCGACATCATCGCCGTCATCGACGGCATCGCCTTCCAGACGAATATCCTGGCCCTGAACGCGGCCGTGGAAGCGGCCAGGGCCGGCGAACAGGGACGCGGCTTTGCCGTGGTGGCGTCCGAAGTGCGCAACCTGGCGCAGCGCTCGGCAGCCGCCGCCAAGGAAATCAAGGAACTTATTGCCGACTCCGTCAACCGGGTGGGCCAGGGCGCGCAGCTGGTCAGCCAGGCGGACGCCACGATGGATGAAGTGGTGGCCAGCGTGGGCCGGGTCAGCGCCATCGTCGGTGAAATCAGCGTCGCCAACCACGAGCAGAGCGAAGGCATCGAGCAAATCAATGCCGCCATCATGCAGATGGATCAGACGACGCAGCAAAACGCGGCCCTGGTGGAAGAGGCGGCCGCGGCAGCCGCTGCCATGCATGAACAGGCGAGCGAACTGGAAACCCTCGTCAGCCAGTTCAAGCTGGAGCAAAACGCCGGCGCCAAGGCGCCAGCCCGCCCTGCCCCATCCGTTCCGCGCTTGCAGTAAGCAAACTATTCCACCTGGCGCGCCAGGCGGATGCCGGAAAATTGCCAGCGCGCACCGGCCGGGAAGAAATTGCGGTAGCTGGCGCGCGCATGGCCGGCCGGCGTGGCGCACGACGAGCCGCGCAGCACATACTGGTTCAGCATGAACTTGCCGTTGTACTCGCCCAGCGCCCCCGGCGCCGTGCGGTAGCCGGGATACGGCGCGTAGCTGCTGCTGGTCCACTGCCAGCAGTGGCCAAACATTTGCCGCAAGCCCGCACCCGGCGCACCTGCGGCCGGATGCAGCTGCCCCACTTGCACCGCGACGCCCTGTGCCGCCACTTCCCACTCCGCTTCCGTCGGCAGGCGCGCGCCAGCCCAGTGCGCATAGGCATCTGCCTCGAACAAGGACAAATGCGTGGCCGGCGCCTGCAGGTCGAGCGGGCGCAGCCCGAACAAAGTGAATTCCTGCCAGTGCCCGGCGTCATCGCACTGCCAGTACAGCGGACACGCCAGTTGGCCGCTGCGCACCCAGTCCCAGCCTTCGGCCAGCCACAAGTGCGCCGTGCGGTAGCCGCCCGCCTCGATGAAGGCGAGAAATTCGCCATTCGTCACCAGCGCACTGGCCAGCTCGAACGGCGCCACGTATTGCGGATGGCGTGGCAATTCATTGTCGAAGCAAAAACCATCGCCCGCATGGCCGATCTGCGCCAGGCCGCCGTCAAACGCGAGCCAGGCGGTGGACTGTGCAGCTTGCGGCGCTGGCGGCGCGGCGTTGTCAAGATAAGGGGGAAACAGGGCGCTCTGCGCCAGCAGGTGTTTGACGTCCGTCAACAGCAGCTCCTGGTGCTGCTGCTCGTGTTCTAGGCCCAGCGCCAGCAGCATGGTCAGGCGTTCGCGCTCGTCGCGCGCCAGTTCGCCCGCCAGCAGGCGGGTGATGCGCGCATCGACATCGATCCGGTAGGCGCGCACTTGCGCCATGCCGGGGCGCGTCAGCAAGCCACGCTGGGCACGCGGATGCTTCTCGCCCACGCCGTTGTAGTAGGAATTGAACAGCACGCGAAAGGCGGGGTGGAATGGCATGAACGCCGCTTCCATGCTTTCCAGAATAAACGTTTCGAAAAACCAGGTGGTATGCGCCAGATGCCATTTCACGGGGCTGGCGTCCGGCATCGACTGGGCGCCGCAATCCTCGTCGGACAACGGTTCGGCCAGCAGCAGCGAGTGCTGGCGCACCTTGTTGTAATGATCGATCAGCATCTTTTCCCTTCTTAATCCCGGATCACGCGCGCATAAATGACGGCAAACCACTGCTGCGGGTCCGTCCAGACTTGCACGGTGGAAAACCCCGCCTGCTCGAGCAAGCCGACGAAGCTTGCGCGCGTGTATTTATAGCTGTCTTCTGTATGGATACGCTCGCCTTTCGCGAAGCGCCGCTGGCCACCTTTCCAATGAACAACTTGCTCGCTGCGCGCTTCCAGGTGCATTTCGACACGGCGCTCGTCGGCATTGAAAAAGCCATGGTGCTGCCAGGCGCGCACGTCGAAGTCCGCGCCGATCAGCCCGTTCACGTGGCGCAGCATGTTCAGGTTGAAGGCGGCCGTGACGCCCAGCGCATCGTCATAAGCGGCGTCGAGGATGGCGTCGTCCTTGATCAGGTCAACGCCGATCAGCAGGCCGCCATCGCCGTCCGCATTGGCGCGCAGGCGGCGCAGGAAGGCGGTCGCTTGCTCAGGAGCAAAATTGCCGATCGACGAGCCGGGATAGAAGAACAATCGCCGCACCTCGCGCACGCTGTCGGGCAAGTCCAGGCGACTGGAGAAATCCAGGCCCAGGCCCGTCATCTCGATGTGCGGAAAGCGCTGCTGCAGCCGGCTCAGCGATTCACTCAGGAAGTCATAGGAAATATCCACGGCCACATACTGGGCCGGGTGCAGCAGGGGAAACAGGCTGGCGGCCTTGGCGCAATTGCCCGCCCCCAGGTCGATCAGGGTGCTGCCAGGCCCCACGGCGTGCGCGATCTCGGCGCCGTGACGGGCGAAGATGGCCGCCTCGGTGCGCGTCGGATAATACTCGGGCAAGGCGCAGATGGCTTCGAACAGTTTCGAGCCCAGCGCGTCGTACAGGTACTTGGGCGAGGTCCAGGCTTCGCGCGCCAGCAGGCCGTTGCTGATCTCGACTATCGTGGCAGGAGTGGCGCTGGCCACTCGGATGTTGCTGGAGGGAGACAAATCTGAATGCTGTTGCGCGAGTGGCATGGTCATGGGCTGGCGTCGTCTATCAAGGTTCACGAAGGGCTTGCTGGGCTGGCACCTGGCATGCGCGCGTTCTGCCTGCTGCCGCGCAGGGCATGGAGGACGCCATTGCCGATGATTTTTTCCCATCATAGCGGAATCCGCACAAGCCAGCAGTGCGACAGCTAACGTAAGGTTAAACCAGCAGTGTGCACACAAAATTGGTATTGCCAAGCAAAAAGGATAATCCTGTCGTATACTACACATTGCCGGCCAAATAATCCGCGCCCCTTTGCAGTTCCCAGGCCCCCCTCTCCCCCGCGTGCCTCCCTTTACGATAACCGTTAACACCATGCTCGAATTGCGCCATCTGTCTAAGTCCTATGCCCATGCCCGTCCCGTGCTGGCCAACATTTCCTGCCGCTTCAAGGCAGGGGAATTCATCGCCATCATGGGTGACTCGGGCGTCGGCAAGTCGACCTTGCTGAACCTGATCGCCGGTCTCGATACGCCCGATGCGGGTGCCGAAGCGCACCCTATCCTGGTGGACGGCATTGCCATGTCCAGCCTCGATGACGCCGCCGCCACCCGGCTGCGTCGCGCCCGCATGGGCTTTATATTCCAGGCCTTCCACGTCTTGCCGCACCTGACCCTGCTGCAAAACGTGGCCCTGCCGCTGCTGCTCAACGGACTGCCCCAGGAGCGTGCCGCCAGCATGCTCGAGGCGGTCGGCCTGGGCGGACGCGGCGGCGACTTTCCGCAGCAACTGTCCGGCGGCGAAATGCAGCGCGTGGCCATTGCCCGCGCGCTCGTGCACAAGCCGGCGCTGGTGTTGGCCGATGAGCCTACCGGCAACCTCGATCCCGATACGGCGCACAGCATCCTGCAATTGCTGCGCGCAGAAATCAAGGCCAACGGCAGTTGCGCGATCATGGTCACGCATTCGCTGGCCGCCGCCGAAATGGCGGACAGAACCATGATCCTGACGAAGAACGGCTTACAAAATACAACAATCGTCAAGCAAATTAATCAAACAATCAATTAATTTAACCAACCATCTGTCACAAGTTTTGTTATCGTAGTATTATTGAAAACACTTGCCTGGTTATCAATGTTTCAATGCGAATGTTGTCACGTCATCCGGACAGCCGTACTGCGATGACGAACTATAGCCGGGACCGCAATGTGTGGTCTCGTCCCTTGCATAAACTGAAGGAGGAGTATATGAACGTTCGGCAAAAGAAGCTGGAAATGATTGAAGCGATGAACCGGGCGCGTGCGCTCGAACCATCGAGTTTTGTGCCCAACAAGCTGCTCGATACCCTGATCGAGAAGATGAACCTGAAAAATGATGCGGAACTGTGCCGTGTTCTGGAAGTCCAGCCCCCCATCATCAGCAAGATTCGTCACGGCAAACTGTCGGTCGGTGCAACGATTTTATTGCGCATGCATGAAAAATCGGACATCACCATCCGCGAACTGAAGGAACTGTCCGCCACGCCAGTCCACTGAGCCACCCGCTGTTGTCATGCCATGCCAGGCACCCAGGTCCCCGGCGCCATGTATTTTTGCCCTGAAATTCGCGTAGTTGGCTCACAAAACAACATCCGAGCACGATAGCGAAGAGACCCAGCCCAAACCATGCTGACCGTTTCTCTGCCCATCCGCTCCCCTTCCCTGCTTTCACTCTGCCGTTCTGCCCACCGCCCCGCATCGCCCTCGATATCGGCCCGGCCGACGTGGCGCCACCGCTACTGTGCCACGCCAGTTCACTGCCGACAGGCAGCTTGGGCCTGCCACGCTGGCTGGGGCCAGCCAGCGCAGCCCTCACTGCCCGACATCAGCCAGGCACTACCCCGTAATGGCGCGCGTAGCGCTCGTCCAGATTCGCCAGTGGCATCATCATGAACATGTCGGCGCTTTCAAAATCAGGATCCCAGGCCGGTTCGCCGCAAATCCAGGCGCCCGAACGCAGATAGCCCTTGATCAGCGGCGGCACTTGCGGCTTGTGCGCCGCCTCCACCTGGTGGATGGGGAAAGGCAGGTGCGGCGTGACGCGGTATTCGCTTGGGGCCATGTGCTTTTCCGCCAGCGCCTGGTACACGGCGACGGCGTTATGCCCGCCATCGGCCAGGCTGATGCTGGCGCAGCCGACCAGATAGTCGCAGCGCTCGCGGCGCATGTACTCGGCCAGGCCCGACCACAGCAGCATGATCACGCTGCCGCCCCGGTATTTCGGATGGATGCAGGCGCGGCCCGCTTCGACCATGCGGCCGCGCAGGTTTTTCAGGCGGCTCAGGTCGAACTCGTTTTCCGAATACAGGCGGCCGATCTTGGCTGCCTTGGCCGCGCTCAGCACGCGGTAAGTGCCCACCACTTTCAGGGTATCGGCGTCGCGCACGATCAGATGATCGCAATGCGCGTCGAATTCATCGCTATCGAGGCCATCGGCATTGGCCAGCGACGTCAGGCCCATGGTTTCGATAAACACCTTGTAACGCAAACGCTGGACTTCGCGCAATTCCGCCGCTGTCGTGGCCTGGCTCAGCACCAGCTGGACCGGCCGGCCCTTGGCTTCGTGTGACGCGATTATGTTTTGCATGGTTTCATCCCCCTGTGATCAAGACTACTCCAGCGTACTTGTCTAATATGTCAGGAAAATGACAGCCGAATGTCATTTCCATGACGCAAGTTAATGTCATGCGGGGATCGTGCATAATTACCACACTCGCCCAGCAGCAAAACAGGATGAAAGACCAGGACGCACCCCGCATCACGCCCTACACCAGGCCGGCCGCCGGCTGGGACGCCTTGAAACACGTGGCCATCAGCCTGCGCGAGGAACGGGTGGCGCCAGGCAATCTGAAAGCCCTGCTGGCGCACAACCAGCCGGACGGCTTCGATTGCCCCGGCTGCGCCTGACCAGACCGCAACCACGCTTCCACGTTTGCCTTTTGCGAAAACAGTGCCAAGGCCGTCGCTGCCGAAGCGACCAGCCGCGGCTTGCCGGCCACGGTGGGCATCGGCAAGGGCACGGTGACACTGGACGACTTCGAACTGGCCGACACCATCCTGATCTTCGGCCAGAATCCCGCCACCAACCACCCGCGCATGCTGGGCGAACTGCGCGAATGCGCACGCCGTGGCGGCAGCATCGTTTCCATCAATCCCCTGCGCGAACGGGGCTTGCAGCGCTTCATGGACCCGCAAAGCGCGCTGGAAATGGCGACTCTGGGCAGCACGCGCCTGGCTGGCCTGTTCGTGCAGCCGACCCTGGGCGGCGACTTCGCTCTGATCAAGGCCGTCGCCAAGCGCGTCGTCGAGCATGACGATGCGGCGCAGGCCAGCGGCTCCCCGGCCGTCATCGATCACGCTTTCATCGCGCAGCATTGCAGCGGCTTCGAGGCTTTCCGCGACGACCTGCGCGCGGAGAAGTGGCAACGGCTGCAGGAGTCGGGCGTGGCGCGCGCGCAGATCGAGGCATTGACGGACATCTTCGTCAAGGGCCAGCGCACCATCGCCACCTGGGGCATGGGCTTGACGCAGCACAAGCACAGCGTGGCGGCCATCCGCATGCTGTCGAACCTGATGATGTTGCGCGGCCAGATCGGCAAGCTCGGTGCCGGCCTGTGTCCCGTGCGCGGCCACTCCAACGTGCAGGGCGACCGCACGGTGGGCATCGAGGAAAAACCCACGGCGGCCTTCCTCGACCGCCTTGGCCAGGTGTATGGTTTTCATCCGCCGCGCGCGCACGGCCACGACGTGGTGGCCACCATCGCCGCCATGCAGCGCGGCGACGTCAAGGTGTTCATTGCGCTGGGCGGTAATTTCGCCGCCGCCACGCCCGACACGCCCGTCACCTGCGCCGCCCTGCGCAACTGCGCGCTGAGGGTGCAGGTGGCCACCAAGCTCAATCGCAGCCACCTGGTCATCGGCAAAGAAGCCCTGCTGCTGCCCACGCTGGGGCGCACGGAAATCGACCTGCAGGGCGGCGTAGCGCAAGGCGTGACGGTGGAAGACTCGATGAGCATGGTGCATATCTCGTACGGCCGCAATGCGCCCGCCTCGCCGCAGTTGCGCTCGGAAGTGGCCGGCATGGCCGAAGCGACGGTCGGCAGCGCCCTGGTGGACTGGCGCGCGTATGCAGCCGACTATGCGCGCATCCGCGACGACATCGAAAAGGTGTTTGACGATTTTGTCGACTACAACGCCAGGGTGGCCATTCCAGGCGGCTTTCATCTGACGGTGGCCTCGCGCGAGCGCGTGTGGAAGACGGCCAGCGGCAAGGCCAGCTTCCTCGTCGCACCGCTGCCGCTGGACACGCCGCTGCACCGCGCCCGCGCGCGCCATGGCGCACGCCTGATGGTCTTGATGAGCACCCGCTCGCACGACCAGTACAACACCACCATCTATGGCATGGATGACCGCTACCGGGGCGTGTACGGCATGCGCAAGGTCGTCTTCGCCAACAAGGAAGATATCGTCATGCTGGGCTTTGCCGACGGCGACCTGGTGGACTTGATCGGCGCCTGGGACGATGGCGTGGCACGCAGTGCCGATGGCTTCCGGCTGGTGGCGTATGACATCCGGCGCGGCTGCCTGGGCGGGTATTACCCGGAGACGAACGCGCTGGTACCGCTGGCCAGCACGGCGGACGGCGCCGGCACGCCGACGTCGAAGTCCGTGCCGGTGCTGCTGACCCGTAGTGAACTTAAAGCGTGATGCCGGGCGTGTAATCGACGTACGCATCCTGGCGGCAAAAGCCCACCAGCTTCATGCCCGCCTGCGTGGCGATGGCAATGGCCAGCGAACTGGGGGCGGAAATGGTCGCCAGCAGGGGAATCTGCATGCGCGCCGCCTTGCGCGCCAGCTCGTAGCTGCCGCGACTGGACAGGAACACGAAGCCGCGCCGCATGTCGATATCGTGCAGCGCGAGGTGGCCGATCAGTTTATCGAGGCCGTTATGCCGGCCAATATCCTCGAATACGTGCACAATATCGCCGTCGGGCGTGCACCATGCGGCCGCATGCACGCCGCCCGTTGCCCGCATCAGCGCCTGGTGTTCGCGCAAGGCGCTCGACGCGCGCGCCAGCGCGGCGGGCAAGTCGACCTGGATCAGGGACGGCGGCAGCGCTTCGGGCTGCAAGTCGAGCATGTCGATGCTGTCGATGCCGCACACGCCGCAGCCGCTGCGGCCCGTCAGCGCGCGACGCCGGTCCTTCAGGCGCACGAAATCCTCCTGCGCGATGCTCAAAGCCACTTCGGCGGAATCAGCGCGCAGGAATACTTCGCAGTCGAAGATGGCGCCGGCAGAAGCGACCACGCCTTCCGTCAGCGCGAAGCCGTAGGCAAACGCTTCCAGGTCGCGCGGGGTGGCCATCATGACGACGTGGGAAATGCCATTGAAAACCAGCGCGACGGGGATTTCCTCGGCGACGTGGTCGATGGCGGCAGTGGCGTCGCCCGCGTGGTGGCGGACGATGGCGCGCTCGACCAAGCCGGCGCGTTCAATACTGGTTTCTTCTGACATGGCAACCATGGGAGAACTATCACAGCCCCCATGGTAAACCAGAATGGGCGAGCGGATGGGCGGCCCCTCCGCTTGCGCCATCAGTCCTTCTTCGGACGGCCCGTTTTCAGCTGCGGCAAGCCGGCCAGCACGTTTTGCAGGGTCGCCAGGTCGATCTGGCTGATCAGCGCCACGCCGATGCGCAGCAATTCGCTTTTCTTGATCTCGAAACCGGCTTTCAGGCAAGCTTTCTTGACCTGACCCAGAACTTCATACTCAGCTTCCGGCATGGTGAAGCTGTCGCGCACCAGTTTCGGCTTGCGGGCTTTTTCCTTGACGGCGGCGACCTTGGCGACAGGCGATTTTTTCACGACGGCCGGCTTGGCGGCCGCTTTGGCTACCGGTTTGACGGCGGCTTTCACTGCCGGCTTGGCAACGGCCTTGGCGGCTGGTTTCGCAGCAACCTTGGCGGCCGGTTTGGCAGCGGCTTTGGCGACTGGCTTGGCGGCGGGCACCTTGGCGACGGCAGGCTTGGCGGCCACTGGCTTGGCTGCAGCTTTTGCCACCGGCTTGGCTGCCGGCTTGGCAGCAGGTTTGGCGGCCGGTGCGGCCTTGGCCGATGCCGCATTGATCGATGCGCTGGTGGGGAACATCGATGCGGGCGCGCTGTCGGCTTTTTTCACTGGGACGGTTTTGGTCATGGATTATCCAATCTAATAAATAATATAAACAATATATACTGTTTTTATAAATCTTGCATGCTACATATCAAGTCATGCACACGGCATGCCCTTCTAGGCGCTGGCGCGGATGGTGAAATCGACCCCCACCTCATCCCAGAATTCCTGCTCTTTCTCGATCCAGAACGACACGGTGGGATGGTGCGCCACCCAGCCGCGCTTGATGTCGAGCTCGATGCGGCTCTTCATGCGCAGGCGCAGTTCGCTGAAATCGGCTTCGATGCGCGCATGCATGAGCAAAATCGACAGGCGCAGCGCCAGCACGGCCTTGGCGAAATCAGGGTCGGACAGCACTTCGCCGATCTTGCGCAAATTGCCCTTCTGCGCCAGGATCAAGCGACTCATGGTCTTCTGTTCGCGCGTGGTAAAACCGGGCAAATCCGCGTTTTCCACGATGTAGGAAGCGTGCTTGTGGTAGCCCGTCTGCGACACGGCCAGCCCCACTTCGTGCAGCAGGCTGCTCCAGCGCAGGCATTTCACCAGCACATCGGAGGTGGGCTTGAGCTGCGCGTACATGGCCAGTGCCTGCTCGGCCACCCGGCCGGCGCGCTGCTGGTCGATATGGAATTTCTCCATGCAGCCCTGCACCGACTGTTCGCGGCGATCGCGCTTGGTCGAACGCAGGTACAAATCCCACATCACGCCCATGCGCAAGCCTGCCTCGATGGGCGCCATGACGGGAATGGCCAGTTCGCGGAACAGGCCGATCAAGATGGCCAGGCCGCCGACAATGGTGCCGGCGCGGTCGGGGCGCAGGCCGGGCATGTCGATGCGACTGGTGTGGCCCAGTTCGATGAAGCGCCGCGCCAGCGCATCGAGACTGGTGCTACTGAGCAAGCCATCACCGAGCTTGTTGCGGGCGATGATGTCGGCGATGGTGCGGATGGTGCCGGAAGAGCCGTAGGCCGTCTTCCAGTGCTGCGGACCGAATGGTGGCGCGCCATCCTCGAAATGGCTGCGCGCCGACAGGATGGCCGCCTCGAAGGACGGTGCGTCGATGCGCCCGCCGATGAAGAACGACAGGCTTTGCTTGACGGTGCCCAGGCTGAAGGATTCGACCCGTTCGATATCATTGCCGCGCCCCAGTATCAGTTCGGTCGAGCCGCCGCCGATATCCATCACCAGCCGGCGTTCGCCAGGAATCGCCAGCGCATTGGCCACGCCCATGTAGATCAAGCGCCCCTCTTCCTCGCCCGAGATGATTTCGATCGGGTAGCCGATGGCCTGCTCGGCCAGCGGCAGGAAGATGGCGCCGTTACGCGCCACGCGCATGGCCGACGTGGCCACCACGCGCACGGCATCGAGCTCATAGCCGGCAAGGATAGCGCGAAAGCGCTGCAGGCAAGCCAGCGCCGCCTGCATGGCCGCCTCGGTCAGGTCGCCATTGTCGTCCAGGCCGGCGGCCAGGCGGATCGGGTCGCGCACGCTCTTGACCACGCGTATGGTGTCGCCATCATGCTTGCCGACGTGTAAACGAAAACTATTGGACCCCAGGTCCACCGCTGCATACATACTGGCCTCTTGTCTTGTCATTGCTGTACCAACTGAAAAAGTTGGCAAAATCAGTTACTAAACTATATAAATCATTTAGACGATTTAAAAATCCTACCACACTACCCCCATCGTATGACAGCGGCGTGACAGGATAGTGACAAAACGGCAGCCGTGCGGCAGCTTACGGCACGATGGTGGTGAACAGATACACGGCGAAAATCACCAGGTGCACGGTGCCCTGCATGACCGTGGTGCGGCCCGTACCCAGCGACAGTGTGGCGACCATCAGCGACAGCAACAACAGCACAGTCGACTTGATATCGAGTCCCAGCGTAAGCGTCAGGCCCGTGGCCAGCGACACCACCACCACGGCGGGTATCGTCAGGCCGATGCTGGCCAGTGCGGAGCCGAGCGCCAGGTTCAAGCTCGTTTGCAAACGGTTGGCGCGCGCGGCGCGCACGGCGGCCAGGCCTTCGGGCAGCAGCACGATGGCGGCGATGACGATGCCGACCAGGGTCTTAGGCGCACCCATGGCGGCAATCGCCGTCTCCAGCGCGGGCGCCAGCGACTTGGCCAGCAGCACCACGGCGCCCAGGCACACCAGCAACGCGCCGGCGCTGACCCAGGCGACCGTGGGCGTCGGCGGCGCCGCATGCACCTCTTCGTCGCCGACGGCTTCCTTGGGCAGGAAGTAGTCGCGGTGGCGCACCGTCTGCACCAGCACAAAGGTGCCGTACAGGACCAGCGAGATGACGGCGATGAAAATGAGCTGACTGGAGTTGTAATATGGTCCGGCAGCGCTGGAGGTGTAATTCGGCAGCACCAGCGTCAGGATGGCGATGGCCGCCAAGGTGGCCAGCGACGCGCTCACGCCCAGCAGGCCGAAGGTCTGCTCGCGGTGGCGCCCGGCACCCAGCAGCAGGCAGATGCCGACGATGCCGTTCAAAATGATCATGATGGCGGCAAACACGGTGTCGCGCGCCAGTCCCGTCGTTTCCGGTCCGCCGGCCAGCATCAGCGAGACGATCAGCGCCACCTCGATCAGGGTCACGGCCAATGCCAGCACCAGGGTGCCATACGGTTCGCCGATGCGGTGCGCCACCACTTCCGCGTGATACACGGCGGCCAGCACGCTGCCGATCAGGCCAGCCACCAGCAGGATCTGGTAGGCGCCGCCGACATTGAAGGTGGAACCGAACAGGAACAGCCAGCCGGCAAGGGGGGCGGCAAGCGGCCATACAGGCAGGGATTTGAGCATTTTCATGATGGGCCTGGCAAGAGTCAAAAAGAGGGTGCGGTGCGAACGGCAAAGGCAAGCCTGGCGTACGCGGCCTAGCATAACTTGCTTAGCTTAAATGAAAGTTAGGATATGTACACGTTTGGCTGCCGCTGCCCCGCGCCGCATCACCGTGCTGCAATGCACCTGTTTGCAGCAAGTAACTATAGTCCCTTTGGTAACATACCGTTGCAGTTTCTAGTCTTTATGCGTCCGGCTGCCGTCATACTGCGGGGTACGCCTTCCCGGCACCAAGCAAGGATAAACCATGATTTCAGTAAAGAGCGCCGCCGTGCACATGTGCGTCTTGGCGGGCAGCTTGCTGTGCGCCGCCGCATACGCGGACACGCCGCCAGCGCCTGCCGCAGAGTCGCGGTGGCAAGACAGCCTGCCGCCCGCGCCACCGGTGGCGCCACGCGAAGAAAAGATACTGCCCCGCAGTGAATGGTTGAGCGTGGAGCCGATGAAGGCCCCTGACCGGCGCTGCGATCCGGGCCTGGACGCCTTGTTCTTGAGCAAGGAATGCGGCAAGGAACCCAGCTGGCTGGGCTCGCGCAAGAAGTAAGTTGGATTAAACGTCCAGCGTGCTGGCGCCCTGCGCCTCGACCACCCTGTTGCGGCCTGCCTGCTTGGCCGCCTGCAGCGCCTCGTCGGCCCGCTTGAACAGGCTGACGGTGCTGTCTTCGGCGCGGATGGTGGTCACGCCCAGGCTGGCCGTCAGCTGCAGCACGGCGCGCTCCGTCTTGACGGGCAGCACTTCGACGGCGACGCGGATGCGCTCAGCCACCATCAGCGCATCGACCAGGGTCGTGCGCGGCAGCTGAATGGCGAATTCGGCGCCGCCCAGGCGGCCCATCAGGTCGCTGTCGCGCAATTGCTGGCGGCAAGTGTCGACGATGGTTTTCAGTACCGCGTCGCCCACCGGATGGCCATAGCTGTCGTTGACGCGCTTGAAATGGTCGATATTGAGTACCACCAGCGCCGTCGGCAAGCCGGGCCGGCGCGCCAGCGCCATCCACGGCGCCAGCGCCTGGTAAAAGCCGCACCGGTTCGGCACGCCCGTGGCCGCGTCGAGCACTTCCAGGCGCGCCAGTTCGCCGCCCAGTTTTTCACGCGACAGCAGCAGGTAGCCGAAGGCGTTCGTCAGCATCATCAGATACAGGGCGCCAAAACCGGCCAGCTGCAGCAGCTCGGCGTCAAAATCGGGCACGGCGGCAGCGAGCACGCCGCGCGCCGCGATCAGCAGCGACAGGACGCCCATGCTGACGACGAGAAAACGGCGCAGCATGCTCGCCTCCTGCCATTTGAGGCACAGCGCGGCCACGCCGGCGAGGAAAAAGCCGGCCACGATCAGCGAACCGCCGGCACTGCGCAGCAGCGGCGCCACATCAAACAGGTAGCAGGCGGCAAACAGCGCCACCGACAGGCCCAGCGCCGGCAGCATGGTGCGGCGCCAGCCGCTGCGTCCGGCCGCCTGCCACAGCGCGCCCGCGTCGAGCGCCATGCCGGCAAACAGCAGGCTGTTGCCCAGCAAGATGGATAGCACATCGGGCAGCACAACACGGAAATACAGCAGACACCAGGCCACGGCCTGGCATTGTTTGGCTACCGCCCAGGTAGACATGCTGAGCGACTTCTTGCGCTCGTACTCGAAGAAGAACAGGGCCGCGCACAGGCTCAGGTTGCCGAGTGCCAGGGTCAGTACCAGGGTCTTGATATCCATGGGCTACGCTATCGATGCGCAGGCGCGGCGCGCCAGGTCAGATTTCGTGTTCGACATTCGTGCTGCCGTCGCCGACCTTGCTGGCCCACGCCTGCACGAAATACTGCTTTTCCACTTCGCTGGGCGCCTCGTGCCAAAACACGATGAGGGTGCCCTTGTGATCGTGGATTTGCGCCACTTTTTCAATGAATCCGACATTCTCGGCCACGTCGGCCAGCGCCGCCGTGTAACCGTACACGCGCGTCAGCCGCTCGATGCGGTCAGGCTCGGTAAAACTGTTCGTCGCCGTGATGGTGGGGTGATCCAAAAACATGCTTGTCTCCATGGTGCCCGACTGCGCGGCCGTGCCGCCGCGTGCCATTACACATGCTCGGCGCGGATTAATCGGGTATGCTCACGGGAGCTTATCAGATTTCTCTGAATGCAACAAAGCATCTCCCCCAGTCCACCAGGGCGATTGCATGAAGCATCAGGTCGGCAAGCCCAAGACCTTGGCGAGATAGTCGGCATTCCAGCCAGCTTTTAAGCGTTTGGTAGCGATGCCGGCCTTGGTTGTCTTTTCGTTTTTCAGTAAA
>NZ_PEBS01000093.1 GCF_002869965.1 Janthinobacterium sp. ROICE36 | reverse complement strand
ATCTACAACCACAACATTCCCCAGCGCGCCTTGGATAACGCAACACCGATTCAGGCGATGAAGAAATGGCAGGAGAAAAAGCCGGAATTATTCGTTAAACGCGTATATAACCAGGCCGGTCTTGACAATTACTCATCTGCTGAGTTCGAAAGGAAAGTGAGAGGTGACCTCTCCTTAATTCACCGAATTCAGCAAGCAAAAGACCGGCAAGGCAATCGGTATCCCAAGCGAACCCTGCTACGCGAGGGCAAACGCAACGTCCAGCACTGGCAGGGCGAAGAATCGCTGATACGACGAACAGATGGCGTACACGATTTTGAATGGGCCCTGGTCGGCAAACCGCGCGATGTCGCGAATCCATCTGTGCTGGGGGTGCATATGTACACCAAGGTTGCCTACAACACAGTAGGCGCCGCCGAAGCCGCGTCGCTGACGGACGAAGAAGCCATCGCCTTGTGGGACAAGCTGCTGTCCGGCTTGAAGTTCCGGGTGAAAGTGCCGGGTGCGCCGCCCGGTTCCTACTATATCGATCCGGATAAACCCGCGCAGTAACAAGAAAGCATGCTGGCGCATGTGGCGGCATTGCGCTAGCATGGGCTTTTCTCAAGACTCAATGATGATTCATCTTCGCCCCGCCCTGCCAGCCGACATCGACGCCCTGTGGGCCCTGCGCACGGTGGCCGTGCGCGTCGGTTGTGCCACGCACTATGCACCGGAACAGATCGCCGTATGGACGGCCTCGCCCGTGCCGGACGCTTATGCCGCCATGCTGGCTGCCGGTGGCGGCATCGTGGCGATGCAGGGCGAGGCCATCGCCGGCTACGCCATGCTGGACCTGGACAAGCAGGAAGTCGATGCCGTGTTTGTCGATCCGGCCCGTGCGGGCCTGGGTATCGGCAAGCGGCTGCTGGCCGCGCTGGAGCTGCTGGCGCGCCAGCGCGGCATCGTCCGCCTGCACCTGTCCGCATCGCTGAACGCCGTGCCGTTTTACCGGGCCGCCGGCTTTGTCTGCTTGCGCGAGGAAGCGTATGCGCATCCCAGCGGCATCAGTCTGGCCAGCGTGGCGATGGAAAAGGTGCTGGCGGCCGACTGAGCCGTCAGTCTTGCGTGGCAGCAGCTTCGGACTCGGCCAGACAGTGCTGCAGCTTCGCGATCAGCGCGCGCACTTCGTCGTCGCCCAGATCCAGCGGGTCGCCGTGGGCGCCGACGGCGATCAGGCAGATGGCCGAGCCGTCGTACCAGGCGTCCAGGCGCTCATTCATATTGCTCTGACTCATGTTGCAAATCCCTCAGCAAATCAGCCGGCGCCACGATGCTGGCGCCGCCTTGCGGCACTGAAAATACCGAAGCCAGCTCGTCATTGCTCGCCATGCCAGGCAACCACTTGGCCAAAAAATCGCCGAGCGCGATGGCGCGCGGCTGGAAATGCTCCCACTCGCCGCTGGCGCACGCTTGCGCAAAGGCCGCTTCCGGCCAGAACGGGATGACGACCTTGCCGCCGGCTTGCGCCGTGGCCCAGCCGTCGTGCTGCAAGCCCCACACTTCTTGCGTATCGGCTACCTTGCGTACAAAGTAGGCATGGCGTTCGGCGGGCGGCAGCCGCGCCACCTGCTTGAACTTTTCAGGATGCATAGTCTTCCCCTGCCCCGTCCCATACGCGCAACTGCGGCGCGCACCAGCCCGTCACCATGTCGAGGACGTCCAGTATCACGTCTTCCAGCGGGCCCTCCTGCGTGGCTGGACGCAGTTCATGCAGCAAGGCTGCCACCTGCGCCGCCGTCACGCCGCTGGCGTGGTAGCGCAGCAGGATGACGCGCAGCGTCAATAAACCTGCCTTGGCGTCCAGCGCGGCCAGCAATTCATTGTCGATATCGGCGATGATGGTTTGCGTGGTTTGCAGCATCTCAATCCGCTTCCCACGCGATACCGGCCGGCCGCGCGCCGCCAGTTTTGAAAAACGCGATGCAAGCCCGCTGGCATTGCTCCACCTCCACGCACCAGGCTTCCGGATACTCGTCCACCTGGCCATTGGCCAGCAGGTAGCTGCAAACACCGTCTGCCTCCTCGTCGCCCAGCGAGTGAAAACTCAGGTCATCCTGCCCCGACAGATACATCAGCCACGCGTTGCCGCCGTTGCGCAGCATGCACAGGGCCGGGCCCTGCTCCGCCTCGGTGGCCAGGGTCAGCCACAGTTCGCACTGCGCCAGCGCGCGCGCGTCGATCAGCACCTGTTCCAGCGCAAGGAGGCTATCCATTACATGCGGCTCGCCATGCAGATTCAGTTCCATCCTCATGCATGTTCTCCACTTAAATCAGCCGTCGCCAGCGCCGTGCTCAGGTACAGCTTGCCGCTCAGGTCTTGCAACAGGCTGCTCTGGCGCAAGCGGTCCATCACGGGGCCCTTCACTTCGGCCAGGTTCAGGCTGATGCCGCGCTTGCTCAGCGCGCTATTCAGTTCGATCAAGCCCAGCAAGGCCGTGCTGTCGATCTGGTTGACGGCCGACAGCACCAGCACCAGGTGGCGCGCCGTCGGATGGCCGCGCAATTCGTCTTCCACGCGCTCGGTGACGGCTTCCACGTTGCCGAAGAACAGGCCCGCATCGATGCGCAGCAGCAAGACGTCGGGCAAGGTTTGCGCCTCGTAGCGCTCCACGTTGCGGAAATGCTCGCTATGCGGAATACGCCCCAGCACGGCGATGTGCGGGCGGCTGGCGCGCCAGATCAGGGTGCCCATCGACAGCAGCACGCCGATCACCACGCCCGCTTCCACGCCCAGCACCAGCACGCCGGCCGTGGTCGCCAGCAGGGCTAGCGCATCGCTGCGGTCGTAGCGCCACGACAGTTTCAAGGTATCCCAATCGAGCAGGCTGCTGACGGCAAAGATGATGGTGGCTGCCAGCACGGGCAGTGGCAGCAGCGCCAGCCAGCCCGTGGGCGCCACCAGCGCCAGCGCCAGCAAGCCCGCCGTGATGATGCTGGCCAGCGGCGTGTTGGCGCCCGCCTGGAAATTGACAGCCGAGCGGGAAATCGAACCCGTGACAGGAAAGCCGCCCGACAGGGCGCTGGCCACGTTGGCCGCGCCCAGGCCCAGCAACTCCCGGTTCGTGTGCAGTTTTTCGCCCCGCTTTTGCGCCAGGGTCTGGGCGGCGGACATGCTCATTAAAAAAATGATGAAGGCGATCAGCAGCGCCGGCGACAGCAAGGTGCGCCAATGGGCGCCTGAGGTGGCCAGGTTCAGGCCCGGCAAGCCGCTGGGCACGTGGCCCGTCGTCTGCACGCCCATCGCTTCCAGGCCCCCATAGGCGACGAGGGCGATGCCGGCCAGCACCAGCGCCATCGGTGCCAGGCGCGCCCCGACATCGGCCGCTACCGGGTGCAAGCCGCAGCGCTGCAGCAGGCGCGACGCGTAGCGCTTGGCCAGCCACAGGAACAGCAGGCCAGACAGCCCGAGGACCAGGCTGGGCGCATGCCAGTGGGGAATGCTGGCACCGAGCAAGGGCGTGATCTGGCCCCAGATGATCAGGATCGCGGCGCCATTGCTGAAGCCGCTAATCACGGGGCGCGACAGGAAGCTGGCCATGAAGCCCAGGCGCAGCACGCCGCACAGCAACAGGACCAGGCCGCTGATGAAGGCCAACTGGGCGGCCAGGACGATATATAAAGAGGAACCGGGGTCGGCCAGCGGCGCCAGCGCGGCAGCCGTCATCAGCGAGACGATGGCCATGGGGCCCACCGATTGCGTCATGCTGCTGCCGAACAAGGCGTACAGCACGGGCGGCAAGATGCTGGCGTAAATGCCCACCACGGGCGGCAAGCCGGCCACCAGCGCGTAGGCCATGCCTTGCGGCACCATCATCATGGCGACAACGATACCGGCAGTGATGTCCCCGGCCAACAGAGGACGCCGGTATTGTCTGAGCCAGAGCAGCATGATGAAATCCCAAATTCTGAAAACCGAAGCCTATCATGCGACGAGGCCGGCTGACAGGGGGGGTACTTGGCTGCCGTGCTCAGTCTGGCAGTAATTGCGCCTTCACGGCATCGAGGATTTCCGCCGACAGGGCCTCGTCATCGACGGAACGGGCCAGCACCATGGCGCCCACCATGGCGGCAAACGTGGCGATCGCCTGCTGGCGCCGCCGCTCCTGCGTGCCATCCGGCGCGCCATCGGGCAGCACATCCTGCAGCAGCGCGAACTGCTGCTGCGCGGCTTGCGTAAACGCGGGGCGCGCGCCGGGCGACATGCGCGCCGCATCGACGCCCATGGCCGCCGCCGGGCAGCCGCCGCCCGGCTGGTCGCGGTGCCTGGTGCTCAGGTAGTTGCCGACAATCGCCGGCAAGGCATGCTGCGGGTCGCTGGCGATCTTCGCCCGCCAGCCTTCCAGCGACTGATTCAAGGCATGCTGGCACGCCTCGATCATCAAGTCTTCCTTGGACGCGAAGTGACCATAGAAGCCGCCATGCGTGAGGCCTGCGCCCTTCATCAGGTCGGCCACGCCGATGCCGTCGTACCCCTTTTCGCGGAACAATCTGGCCGCCACGTCGACGATGCGCTCGCGGTTCAGCGCCGCCTGTTCCCTGCTCACTTTCATGCTGCCCTCCCGTAATTATGTCAATCATCATATAACTTTACACCTGCTTTCGCCACTCTGTTAGCAAACGCAGCGTTGGACGCTGGTGCCGCGCCGATACTGGATCTGCGTTTCCACGGAGGCCGGCATGAACGACAACAAGGAGCAGTCCTCCGGTAACGTGGGGAACTAGGCGATGGCGCGTGCATTGTGGAAAGGCGCCATCAGCGCCGGCCTCGTGCATATCCCCGGCGAGCGGATTTCAGCCAGTGGCGAAAATCATCGTGCAAACGGCTGGCCCAGTGCTTCTGGATCACGAAGGTGAGCACCTCGCCCGCGACCTCGCCGCCGCCTGCCGGCTCAGGCGTGACGGCGAAATTGCGCTTGGCTTGATAGATTTTCAAGGTGGCTTTCATGGCGGCGCCATGCGGTTACGTTGGCATCGATTCCAGGCCGACGCGGTACGCCAGCTAACCGAGTGCGTCGACGCGACGCAGACCATGCGGCAAGGCGGTCACACGGCAAGTGTAAGTATTTGTAATGGCGTGTCAACGCAATTGCCAGACGGCGCGTTTTTGGCTCAGTGACAGGGGAAATGCATCTCCTGAACTACAACCCACTTCTCGAGGAACTGCACCATGAAAAAAGTAATCGCTACTCTGATCGCCGGCTTGTTCGCTACCGCAGCCTTTGCTCAAACGCCAGCCGCGCCTGCCAAGGCCGAGGCCAAGCACACCAAGGAAGTGGCCAAAGCAGAAGCGAAAGAAACCAAGGCCGTCGTGAAAGCCGATGCGAAGGAAGCCGCCGTCGTCGCCGATGCGAAAGCCGATGTCGCCAGCGCCAAGGCTGACGCCAGCGCCACCAAGGCCAAAGCCCATCACAAAGCGAAAAAAGCCAAGGCCAAAGCTGACGAAGCCAAAACTGAAGCGACCGCAGCAGCAGCCAAATAATCAGTTCCGCGCATGTTCTGCGCCACTCAAAAAGACAGCTTCGGCTGTCTTTTTCCGTTTTAATGTCCGCATCACACAGCAACGCCTTTTAAAACACCTGATTGTAAGAAAATGTAAACAAGGTCAACGCCAAGCTTCCGGGGCGCGTTTTATGCTCAGTGACACGGGAATCATCCCAACACCAACAGACGTACCAGACAAACCACCACTGAGGACTGCACCATGAAAAACGTAATCGCTACCCTGATCGCCGGCCTGTTCGCTACCGCTGCCTTTGCTCAAGCGCCCGCAGCGCCAGCAGCCTCGGTTCCCGCCAAAGTGGAAGCGGCCCACACCAAGGCCGTCGTGAAAGCGGACGCCAAGGAAGCACAAACCGTCGTGAAAGCAGATGCAAAAGAAGCGAAAGCCGTCGTTGCCGCAAAAACGGAAGTGGTCAGCGCAAAAACGCAGGCCGCCACCACCAAAGCCAAGGCGCATCACAAGGCCAAGCACACCAAGGCCAAGGCCGATGCAAAACTGGCTTCGGCCACCGCTGAAGCAGCACCAGCAGTAGCCAAGTAATCCTCGACACACCATCGCTCACCACTCGCCAGGAAAATAAAATGAAAAAAGTTATCGCCACCCTCGTCGCCAGCCTGTTCGCTACCGCAGCCTTCGCCCAAACCCCTGCCGCCCCGGCAGTGCCTGCCAAGGCGGAAGCGGCCCACACGAAAGCCGTGGTCAAGGCAGAAGCCAAGGAAACCAAGGCTGTCGTGAAAGCCGATGCCAAAGTGGCTGCTGCATCCGCCGACGCGAAAGCCGATGTCGCCAGCGCCAAGGCCGATGCCAAAGCCACCAAGGCCAAGGCCCATCACAAGGCCAGCAAAGCCAAGGTGAAAGCGGATGCAGCGAAAGCGGCAGAAACCGTGCCGGCAACGCCAGCACCAGCGAAATAATCGCGAATACAGCCACGCAAGCGCATCCGCCGGGTCTGCGCTGGCGTGGCCACTTCGCCGGCACTACCAGGGACAGCTTCGGCTGTCCTTTTTGCATGCCGCCGCTTCCGCCGCGCCTTCATGCGAACTTCATCGAACAGGCCAGCTTGCACGCGACAAAGCGCCACACATGAGCGACACTGGCAATCCGACCATCGCCACGAAAGCTGTCCATGCGCCGCCTGAACTTTTTGCTATCGAGTTCCCTCCTCCTGAGCTGCACCGCCCTGGCGCAGGACAGCGTTCCCGCCACCATCGCGCAAGTCCTGCAAGCCCAGGACCGCGACAGCCATGGCGACTTGCGCGCCGTCGTCGTGCTGCGCGAGGGCGCCATCGTCGCCGAACGCTATTACAACGGCGAGACGGCCGAGACCCTGCACGACATCCGTTCGGCCGGCAAGAGCATCACCGCGCTGCTGGTGGGCGCGGCCGTGGCGCGGGGACCGCTGGCCACCAGCAAGACGGTGGGCGACTACTGGCCCGAAGCGGCGAACAGCCCCGCCGGCAAGGTCGCCCTCGACGACTTGCTGACCATGCGTTCGGGCCTGGCTGCCTTTGACGAAGACGAACAGTCGCCGGGCAATGAAGACAAGCTCGATGCGGCGTCCGATCCCGCTGCCTTCGTGCGCGGCGTGCCGGCAGCCACGGCGCCGGGCAGCACCTACCGCTACAACTCGCTGGGTGCCTACATCGCGGGGCGCGTGGTGGAGAACGCCAGCGGCGCCGACCTGGAAGACTATGCCGCCAGGGTCTTGTTCGCGCCGCTAGGCATCTCCCGCTGGAGCTGGGGCCGCGACGTGGCCAAGCACCCGAAAGGCCAGGGCAATCTGTCGCTGCGCGCACGCGACACGGCAAAGATTGGCCAGATGGTGCTCGATGACGGCGTCGTCGATGGCCGGCGGGTGATCGATGCCGCATGGATCAAGGCCGCGCTGGCGCCACGCGTGGCCATCGGCGCAGTCGACCGCTACGCGGACAGTTATGGCTATTTCTGGTACGCGAAGACGCAGGACATCGGCGGACAAAAGATCGCCGTGCATTTCGCCTCGGGCAATGGCGGCAACAAGATCTATGTGATCCCCGCGCGCCGCATGGTGGTCAGCATCGCATCGCGCGCCTATGGCAAGGGCTATGGACAGCGCCGTTCGGAAGACATCCTGCAGGCCATCCTGAAGGCGGATGCAACGCAGATGTAAGCGTTTGTAATGACCGTCAACGCAAGCTTCCGGGGGCGCGTTGTATGCTCAGGCACCAACAGACATACCAGACAAACCACCACTGAGGACTGCACCATGAAAAAAGTTATCGCCACCCTGATCGCCGGCCTGTTCGCTACCGCTGCCTTTGCTCAAACGCCAGCAGCTCCTGCAGCGCATGCCACCGCAGCAGCCTCGGTTCCAGCCAAAGTAGAAGCGACCCACACCAAGGCCGTCGTGAAAGCGGACGCCAAGGAAGCACGAGCCGTCGTGAAAGCAGATGCAAAAGAAGCGAAAGCCGTCGTTGCCGCAAAGACGGACGTAGCCAGCGCCAAAGCGGAAGCCGCCACGACGAAAGCCAAGGCACATCACAAGGCCAAGAAAACCAAGGCCAAGGCTGACGAAAAACTGGCATCGGCTGCCGCTGAAGCAGCTCCAGCCAAATAATTCCGACACACTTTACTGACCACACACCAAGGATATTAAAATGAAAAAAGTCATCGCCACCCTGATCGCCAGCCTGTTCGCCACCGCCGCTTTCGCCCAAACGCCAGCCGTCGCGCCAGTCGCTCCAGTAGCACCGATTCCTGTCGTCGCCCCTGTCGCCAAGGCCGAAACACCGGCAGCCGCCGTCAAGCCTGCGACGCACAAGAAAGCCAAGCATCACAAGGCGAAGAAAGCAGCACCGGCAACGCCAACAGCTCCGGCCACAGCGGCAGCTTCCGCACCGGCAGCAGCGCCAGCCAAGTAATCGCGGACGCAGCAGGCAAAAAGACAGGGTTTCCCTGTCTTTTTTTCGTTCGTTTTTTCCTCTATTTATTTCGGCATCAGCACCGTGTCAATGACATTGATCACGCCATTCGATTGATACACATCATAGGTGCTGATGTTGGCGCTATTGCCGCCCTCATCCATCACCACGATGTTGTGCATGCCGTTCATGGCGAACATCAGCT
This sequence comes from Janthinobacterium sp. ROICE36, assembly GCF_002869965.1. Taxonomy (GTDB): domain Bacteria; phylum Pseudomonadota; class Gammaproteobacteria; order Burkholderiales; family Burkholderiaceae_D; genus Janthinobacterium. Next base: position 10,736 of record NZ_PEBS01000093.1, on the reverse strand, counting down.
TGCCCCCACTGGCCGTGGGCAAGGTGGCTTTACCATCATGCATCTTGATTTCCTTGGCCAGCGCCTTGAAGTCATATTTGCCGGGCACCACGTGATAAGTGAGGATTTTCGTCAGCGTCGCCTTGTTTTCCGGTTTGACCAGTGTCTCGACAGTGCCGGCCGGCAGCTTGCCAAACGCCGCATTCATCGGCGCGAACACGGTAAATGGCCCCTTGCCTTTCAGGGTATCGACCAGGCCTGCAGCCTTGACGGCAGCCACCAGGGTGGTGTGATCGGCCGAATTGACGGCGTTATCGACGATGTCCTTGGACGGATACATGCTTTGGCCACCCACCATGGTCGTCATGTCGGCGGCAAAAGGGGCGCTGGCGGCCAGCATGGAAGTGATGAACAGTGCTGCGGGAACGAATGTGCGCATGATGGTATCTCCTGGATGACTGCGTTTGCATGATTGCAGGAGTACTTACGCGGCCGCTCCGCAAACGGATTCAAATGACTGAAAACAAAAAAAACGGCGGCGTGCTTTGCACGACGCCGTTTTCACGATGTTTTCCTTGCTGCGGGCCGGGAATGCCAGCCCGCGGTGCCGGAAATCAGTTGGCCGCGACCTGCGGCTCCGTTTCGCCCCAGCCGCCGCCCAGCGCGCGGATCAGCGCCACCGTGGTGACGGCGCGGTTGCCGCGCAATTGCACGGCGTTGCGCTCGATGGATGCCAGGTTGCGCTGCGCATCCAGCAAATCGAGGTAGCTGGAACGGCCCGCGTCGTACAGCTTTTGCGCCAGGTCGGCCGAACGGCGCGCCGACACGACAGCTTCGTCGATCTGCTGCGTCTGGCCCGACAGGATGCGCAAGCCGGCCAGGTTGTCTTCCACCTCGGCGAACGCCACCAGCACGCTCTGGCGATACGTCGCTACCGATTCTTCCAGCTGCGCTTCGCTACGGCTCACGGCAGCTTTATTACGTCCGCCGTCGATGATGGGCATCGACATCAGGGCACCCAGCAGCCAGGAGCGGCTGCTCCACTTGAAGATGTCCGAGAAGGTATCGGACGCGCCGCCACCGGAGGCGTTCAGGCTCAAGGCGGGGAACATGGCCGATTTCGCCACGCCGATGCGCGCATTCGACGCTTCCATGGTGCGCTGCGCCGACGCGATGTCGGGGCGGCGTTCCAGCAGGGACGACGGCATGCCGGCCGGGATCACGGGCAGGAAGCCGCTGTCTTGCAGCGGGTTGACGGTCGCCGTGAAGCTGGCGGCCGGTTTGCCCAGCAGGACGGCCAGCGCATGCTCGCCGGTGGCGCGCTGGCGCTGCAAGCCGATGGCTTCGACGCGCACGGTCGACAGCTCCGTGCGGGCACGCGACAAATCGAATTCACCGATGTCGCCCAGGTCATAGCGGCGCTGGTTCACATGCACGCTTTCCTCGCGCAGGCGCACCGTCTGTTCCAGGGTCGCCAGCTCGGCGTCCGTGGCGCGCAACTGGAAGTAGGTCTGCGCCACGTCGGCCTGCAGCGACAGCAGCACCGAGCGGTAAGTCGCTTCCACGGCCAGCGCATCGCTGCGCGAGGCGCTGACGTTCGATGCCACGCGGCCGAACAGGTCGACTTCGTAGCTGGCCGTCAGGTTGGCCTGGTAGACATTCGTGGCTGCCACCGGCGCGCCGTTCGGCAAGCCGAGCGACACGGAGGAAGCGCGGTTGCGCTGGCCGCCCACGTTCACGCCCACTTGCGGGATACGGTCCGCTTCGGCGATGCCGGCAATGGCCCTCGCCTGCTTGACGCGGGCGGCGGCCACGGCCAGGTTGGCGTTGGCCTGCGTGGCCTCATTAATCAGGCTGGTCAAAGCCGGATCGTTAAACGCCAGCCACCATTCGCCGCGCGCCTGGCGCTCGGCTGGCGCGCCCTGCTTCCAGCGCGTGCCGTCGGCCGCCGTCTGCACGGCGGGCAAGGTTTGCACTTCCTTGAACGCCGTCGGCGTCTCGATCTGCGGCTGCTTGAACTCCGGCGCCGCGCAGGCGGCCAGCAGCACGGCGGCTGCCATGGCGGTCAACACAGGCTTGACACGCCAGATGATTTCCTTGGTTTTCAATATATATCTCCTTCCAGGTCCAGCGCTGGCGCGGCGGCAGGCTTGGCGACAGCGGTGGCTGGTTTTTTCTCAAAACGCTGCGCCAGGGTGCGCAGCAGTACATAGAACACGGGCGTCAGGAACAGGCCGAAGAAGGTTACGCCCAGCATGCCGGCGAATACCGCCACGCCCATGGCATGGCGCATTTCCGAACCGGCGCCGTGCGAGAACACCAGGGGCACCACGCCCATGATGAAGGCGATCGACGTCATCAGGATCGGACGCAACCGCAGACGGCACGCTTCCAGCGCCGCTTGCACGACGCTGCGGCCATGCTCTTCCAGTTCGCGGGCAAATTCCACGATCAGGATCGCATTTTTCGACGCCAGCCCCACCAGCACGAACAGGGCGATCTGGGTAAACACGTTGTTGTCGCCACCAGTCAGTTTCACGCCAAGAAGCGCGCAGAGGATGGACATCGGCACGATCAGGATCACGGCCAGCGGCAGGGTCCAGCTTTCGTACTGCGCGGCGAGCACCAGGAACACCAGCAGCACGCACAGCGGGAAGACATAGATCATCGTATTGCCGGACAAGATATCCTGATAGGTCAGCTCCGTCCATTCATACGAAATCCCCTGCGGCAGCACTTCCTTGGCGATGCGTTCCAGCGCGACCTGCGCCTGACCGCTCGACACGCCAGGTGCGGCGCCGCCGTTGAAATCAGCTGCGGCATAGGCGTTGTAGCGCTGCACACGGTCAGGACCATAGCTATCCTTGACGCGCATCAACGACGACAGCGGGATCATTTCGCCCTTGTTATTACGGACCTTCAGCTGCGCGATATCCTGGGCATGCGAACGGAACTCGGCATCGGCTTGCACGCGCACCTGGTAGGTGCGGCCAAACTGGTTGAAGTCGTTCACGTACAGCGAACCGAGGTTGATCTGCAAGGTCTGGTATATCGTTTGCAGCTGCACGCCCATCTGCTTGGCTTTCACGCGGTCGACGTCGGCAAACAGCTGCGGCACGTTGATCTGGTAGCCCGAGAACACACCTGCCAGTTCCGGCGTCTGGTACGCTTTCGCGGCCAGTGCCTGCGTGGCGTTGTATAGCGCGTCGTAACCGAGGTTGCCGCGGTCTTCGATCATCATCTTGAAGCCGCCGATGGTACCCAGCCCGTTGACCGGTGGTGGCGGGAAAACCATGATGAAGGCGTCCTGGATGCCGCCCAGGCGCTTGTTGATCTCGGCCGCGATGGCGCCGCCCGACAGCTCCTTGGTGGTGCGTTCGTCGAACGGCTTCAGGGTGGCAAACACGATGCCGGCGTTCGGCGCATTGGTGAAGTCGTTGATCGACAGGCCGGGGAAGGCGATGGTCGATTCAACGCCAGGCACCGACTTGATGACGTCGGACATGCGGCGCACGACATCTTCCGTGCGGTCCAGCGAAGCGGCGTCGGGCAATTGCGCAAAACCCACCAGGTATTGCTTGTCCTGCGCTGGCACGAAGCCGGCCGGCACGGACTTGAAGGTGAAGATGGCGGCAACGACCAGCAGCGCATACACGCCCAGCGAGGCGCTCTTGCGGCCCAATACGCCCTTCACGCCCGCTTCATAGCGGTGCGAAGCGCGGCCGAAGAAACGGTTGAACCAGGCGAAGAAGCGGCCGAAGACCATGTCCATGCCGCGCGTCAGCGCGTCTTTCGGCGCATCGTGCGGTTTCAACAGCGCAGCCGACAGGGCTGGCGCCAGGGTCAGCGAGCTGAAAGCGGAGATCACGGTCGAAATGGCGATGGTCAGCGCGAACTGGCGATAGAACTCGCCCGACAGGCCGGGGACGAAGGCGATCGGCACGAACACGGCGCACAGCACCAGGGCGATGGCGACGATAGGACCGCTGACCTCTTTCATGGCCTGGATGGTGGCGTCGCGCGGCGAGAGGCCTTCCTCGATATTGCGCTCGACGTTTTCCACTACCACGATGGCGTCATCGACGACGATACCGATGGCCAGCACGAGGCCGAACAGCGACAGGGTGTTGATCGAGAAGCCAAAGCCCAGCATCACGGCAAAGGTGCCGACGATGGAGACGGGAACGGCCAGCAGCGGAATGATGGAGGCGCGCCAGGTTTGCAGGAAGATGATCACCACCAGCACCACCAGGGCAATCGCTTCGAGCAGCGTATGGATCACCGCTTCGATGGACGAGCGCACGAACTGCGTGGGGTCGTACTCGATGCGGTATTCCACGCCTTGCGGGAAGTCTTTTTTCAGTTCCTCCATCTTGGCGCGCACGTCGGAAGACAGTTGCAGCGCGTTGGCATTCGGCGCTTCGAAAATACCCATGCCGACGGCCGGATTATTGTTCAGCAGCGAACGCAGAGAATAGCTGTTGGAGCCCATTTCCACGCGCGCCACGTCCTTCAGGTGCGTCACGGCGCCGTCGGCATTCGTGCGCACGATGATGGCGCCAAATTCCTCGGGCGTCTGCAGACGGCCCTGGGTATTGACGGTGAGCTGGAAGTCCGAGTTCTTCGCCGGTGAAGCGCCGATCACGCCGGCGGCCACCTGCACGTTTTGCTCGCGGATGGCGTCGACGACGTCATTGGCCGTCATGCCGCGCGCGGCTACCTTTTGCGGGTCGAGCCAGATGCGCATGGCATAGTCGCCGGCGCCGAAGATCTGGATGTCGCCCATGCCGGACAAACGGGCCAGCTGGTCCTTGACGTTCAGCACCGCGTAGTTACGCAGATACATATCGTCATAGCGCTTGTTAGGCGAAACCAGGTGCACCACCATGGTCAGGTTGGGCGAGGACTTGACGGTCGTCACGCCGATCTGGCGCACCTCCTCGGGCAGGCGCGGCAAGGCGCGCTGCACGCGGTTCTGCACCTGCGTCTCGGCCTGCTCGACGTTGGTGCCGATCTTGAAGGTCACGGTCAGCATCATCGAACCATCGGAGGTGTTTTGCGAGGACATGTAGAGCATGTTCTCGACGCCGTTGATCTGCTCTTCGAGCGGCGCGGCCACGGTTTCGGCGATCACTTTCGGGTTGGCGCCCGGGTACTGCGCGCGCACCACCACGGATGGCGGCACGACGTCGGGATATTCAGAGATGGGCAGGCCGAATATCGACAGCAGCCCGGCCACGAATATGACGATCGACAGCACCGCCGCAAAAATCGGCTTGTCGATGAAAAAGCGGGAAAAATTCATGTTTATTCCTTGGAAGTCGATGCTGCTTTGGCGGCGATCTTGGCTGCTTCAGGTTTCGCAGGGGCGACCGGCGCCGTCGGGTCGAAATCCATGGCCACCATCTGCGGCGTCACCGGCGCGCCGGGGCGCACGCGCTGCAAGCCGTTGACGACGATTTTTTCGCCCGCTTTCAAGCCTTCGCGCACCACGCGCAAGCCGCCCGAGTTCGGGCCCAGCTTGACGGCGCGGTATTCGGCCTTGTTGTCGGCGCCCACCACGTAGACGTATTTGCGGCTCTGGTCCGTGCCGACGGCGCGGTCGCTGATCAACAGCGCCGTGCTTTGCGCGTGCGGGCCATTGCCGCCGTCGAGCTGGATGCGCGCAAACAGGCCCGGCACCAGCTGGCGCTCGGCATTGGCGAAGGTGGCGCGCATGCGCACGCTGCCCGTGGCCGGGTCGAGCTGGTTGTCGACGAATTCCAGCTTGCCCTCATGCGGGAAGCCCGTTTCGTTGGCCAGGCCCACCTTGACGGTGACGGGCGTGCCCTTTTGCGCTGTGCCGGCCACGCGCAGATACGTATCTTCATCGCCGTCGAAGCTGGCGTAGATGCGGTCCGTCGAGACCACGGAGGTGAGGATGGCGGACGCGTCGATCAGGTTGCCGACGGTGATTTCGGCCTTGCTGACACGGCCGCTGATCGGTGCTTGCACCTGCGTGTACGACAGATTCAGCTTGGCCGCTTCATACGCGGCTTGCGCCGAGCGGGCATTCGCGTCCAGCTCTTTCAAGCCCGACGCTTTTTCATCGAATTCGCGCTGGGCGATGGCTTTTTCAGCCAGCAGCTTTTCAGCGCGCGACAGTTCCAGCTTGGCCAGTTCCGCCTTGGCGCGGGCCGAGGCGGCCGTGCCTTCGGCGCGCGACACTTCAGCCTGGAATGGACGCGGATCGATGACGAACAACACCTCGCCCTTTTTCACTTCGCTGCCCGGCTTGAAGTTGACGGAGGTGATGAAGCCGCCGACGCGCGAGCGGATTTCCACGCGCTCGATCGCTTCCAGGCGGCCCGAGAATTCCTGCGTTTCCGTAATCTGTTTTTCAACGACGGCGGCGGCCGAGATGGGCGGGCCGCCGGCCGCTGGCGCGTCGGGCACCTTGCTGTTGGCCGTATCGCAGCCGGCCAGGCTCACGGCCACCAGTCCTGCCAGCGCCAGCGAGGCAGCCAGGGGCTTGAGGAGTGTACCTAAGGTGGAAAATTGTTGAACGTTTTTCATTTTATTTCCCTGTTTTATGAAAATTTCTAATGGTATGGGCGGCAGCAAGCAACCCAACTGAAAAAGTGAATGGTGGTGCCATGGCGCCCGACGGCGCTCGATCAAAGGTAAACAGGCCGCCAACTGCTTAAAAGCGGACGGAGACGACGAAGCTGGCTGTGCGAGTGCACAACTCAGGCAAGATGGGAACTACACTGCATAGTGTAGCAACCGAAACTCAAAAAGTAAACTGATTAGTGTAATTTTTTTGCGGTGCTGCCGATGACGGCTTTATGACTCGGGTTCCTGCCCCAGTCCGGCGACAAAGCTGGCGATTTCACTCAATACCTGCACCTTGCACGCGCACGCATTGCGGGCTGTCGCGTCTTGCAACGGGGCGGCGGCCATGCGCCGCACGGTGGTCTTGATGCCGCAGGCGATCAATTTGCTGCCGTATTGTTCAGCCTCGTCGCGCAATGGGTCGTCTTCGCCGGACAATATCAAGGCTGGCGGCAGGTTCTTCAGGCGGCTCGACTGCAATGGCGACGCGTACGGATGGGTACGATCAGCGGCATTCGGCAGGTAGCCGCGATAGGCGGCGGCGCACTGGTCCGCCACTTCCGCCAGGTCCGGACAACTGGGCAAGGTGCGCATCGAGCAGGTCGACAGGCCCGGATCGAGCATGGGCATGATCAGCACTTGGCCCGCAAGGGGCGGTCCGCCCCGGTCGCGCGACATCATGGCGCACACGGCAGCGAGGTTGGCGCCCGCTTCGATGCCCGATACCACCATCTGCTTGCCCGTCCAGCCCAGCTTGGACTTGTTCTTTTTCGCCCACAGCAGCACGGCATGCGCGTCTTCCACGGCGGCGGGGAATGGCCGCACCTTCGCCAGCGTGTAGTTCGCGGCCAGCACCACGTGGTCCGGGTTGCTCAGCACGAGGCAACGCAGGAAGTCGTCCGCGTCGTCCAGGTCGCCGTCGACAAAGCCGCCGCCATGGAAGAAGACGATCAGGCTGGACTGCCTGGCGCCCGGCACGCCGGCCGTGTAGACGCGGGCAGCGAGCGCATCCTGCGCGCCCTGCACCTGGATGTCGCGTATCTTCAGCGCCTGATCAGGTGCCAGTTCGGCTGCGGTCTCGGCAAAGCTCATTGCGCCACCACCGGCTGCACGGCAACATCGAGCACGGTGTCGTTCAGGCACAACAGGGCGACGCCGCCCATCTCATGGGTCAGGGCGCTATAAGCACTGGCTTCGCTTTGCGCCGCCAACGAGTAGGCATCCGTCGATACCATCGCGGCCAGAGCAAGCACAACCGCAACCAGCGCGGGTACTGCAAAGTTTCCATTCCGATGAGCCATGATCTCTCCTGTTGTACTTTCTGCGGCATCACTTATGCTGCAGTACAACAACTATAGACTTGATCTACAATCTGATAAAGAGTGCAATGACGAATTGATTGTTCAGGATTCTGAATAATCGTGCATAAAGTGATAGGAAATCAAGTGAACAAGCTGCAAGCCATGGAAGTTTTCATCCAAGTCGTCGATGCGGGCGGCTTTACGCGCGCAGCGGAAAACATGCAGCTGCCGAAAGCCACCGTGTCGACCCTGATCCAGTCGCTGGAAGCGAGCTTGTCGGTTAAATTGCTCAACCGCACCACGCGCCACGTCAGCATCACCTCCGACGGCGCCGCCTATTACGAACGCTGCGTGCGCATCCTGTCGGACGTGCGCGAGGCAGAGGAATCGCTGTCGCGCACGCGCTTGAGCCCCAGCGGACGGCTGCGCGTGGACGCGCCCACGGCCCTGGCCAGCGAACTGATCATCCCCGCCCTGCCCGACTTTTTCGCCCGCTACCCGGACATCTCGCTGGAACTGGGTTGCAGCGACCGTCCCGTCGACTTGATCGAGGAAGGCGTCGATTGCGCCGTGCGCGGCGGCGAGCTGGGCGACCTGAACCTGATCGCGCGCCGGGTCGGCGTGCTGCATTTCATCACCTGCGCCGCGCCCGGCTACCTGGCGCGCTATGGCACGCCGCTGCACCCGAACGACCTGGCGCAGCACCAAGGCGTGAATTTTTTCTCCGCCAAGACGGGTAAAACGTTTGAATGGGATTTCACGCGCGCTGGCGAACGCATCCAGATGTCCATGCCCAGCCAGATCGCCCTGAACGACTCGAACGCCTACGCGGCGGCCGGCCTGGCGGGCCTGGGTATCGTGCAAATGACGCATTTCATGCTTGCGCCGCTGATAGAACAGGGCAAAATGGTGGAATTGCTCCATGAATGGGAATCCGACCCGCTGCCCATCCACGTGATCTATCCGCCCAACCGCCATTTGTCCGCCAAGGTGCGCGTGTTTGTCGAATGGGTCGCCGACATGTTTATCAACCACCCGGCCACGCAACTGAAGGGCAAGAGCAGCCTTGCCAGCGCGCGCGCCACCCAGACCGAGGCCCAGCCATGACCGCAGCAATCATATCGCCGCACCGCATCGTCTTTCTCGACCGCGACAGCCTGATCGCCACTGTGCGTCCGCCCGCCTTCGCGCACAGCTGGGAAGAGTATCCGCACAGCAAGGGCAGCGAACAGACAGTTTCCCGACTGCAAGGCGCCACGATCGCCATCACAAATAAAGTGCCGCTGCGCGCAGCCGAGCTGGCCCAGTTGCCGGACTTGAAAATGATCGCCGTGGCCGCCACCGGCACGGATATCCTCGACCTGGCCGCCTGCCGCGAACGGGGCATCGTGGTGGCAAATATCCGCGACTATGCGCGCGCCACCGTGCCCGAACACACCCTGGCCCTGATGCTGGCCCTGCGCCGCCAGCTGGTCGCTTATCGCGCGGACGTGGAAGCGGGCCTGTGGCAGGCGTCCGACCGCTTCTGCCTGTTCGGCCACCCGATCCGCGACCTGGCCGGCAGCCGCCTGGGCTTGCTCGGTTACGGTGCGCTGGGCAAGTCCGTGGCGCGGCTAGGGCGCGCCTTCGGCATGCAAGTCATCGTGCACAACCGTTCTGCCATCGAAGACGATGGCGTGACGCAAGTGACGTTCGACGAGCTGCTGGCCACGTCCGACGTGCTCAGCCTGCACCTGCCCTTGACGGATCAGACGCGCAATATCCTTGGCGCCGAGGAATTGGCGCGCATGCAGCCCACGTCGCTCCTGATCAACACGGCACGCGGCGGCCTGGTCGATGAGGCGGCGCTGGCCACAGCATTGACGAACGGCGTGATCGCCGGCGCCGGCTTCGACGTGTTATCCAAGGAACCACCGCTGCCCGACAATCCGCTGTTGAACTTGCGCCTGCCCAACTTCATCCTCACGCCGCACACGGCCTGGGCCAGCGGGGAAGCCATGCAGAAACTGGCCGACATCTTGATCGGCAACGTGGAAGCGTTCGAGCGGGGCGCGCCCACGAACGTGGTGGCATGAGCCTGTTAAACGAACTCGATGAACTGCTGTGCAGCGACGACGATGAATACGACCGCCTCGACCTCTTTCTCGAAGCGGCCGAGCTGATCGGGCAACTGCAGCCGACCGACGTGCCTGCGCTGCTGGCCTTGTGGCCACAACGCAAGCCGTGCTGGCAGCAGCGTTTCACGCAAGCGAGCAGCAAGATCGACGGCGCCGTGCTGCGCGCCCTGCTGGCCGGCTTGCTGCAGATCAAGGAGGCGACCCACGGCGTGTCCGAACTGATGACACGGCTGCCGCCCGTGGCCGACTACTCTGCCCTCAGCGACGCGCTGCTGGACTACGCCGAGCAAGCCTGGCATGCGCAGGGGCCGGCAAGCCACAGGCAAATCCAGATCAGCTGCTGGAGCTGCGGGCTGTCGGGCCGGCTGCTGAAGCGGCTGGGGTTTTCTGCCTGGAAGGAAGCGGGGCTTTAGGACCTGCCTCCTCGCCAGGCGTCACTCTAGATTGCGTTGGGGCAAGTATCGCTGTGCACATTCGCCATACAGTGAGCCCATGCTTGTTTCAACCACTCTGGAGGCGCCATGAAAGTACTCTACCCTCTCGTCCTGTTCGCCGCCGTCACCCTGAACAGCGCATGCACTAGTGTACTGCTTGCGAAATGGTTGCACTATTTAAAGACTGCGCTATCATCTACATATTGAGTTTGAGATGAGGTGAGCAATGCTGACTGCGGCGCCGATTATATTGAGCGAGGAAGACCGTGCCGAACTGGAACGAAGGGTCCGGTCGCAAACCATCGATACAC
>NZ_PEBS01000092.1 GCF_002869965.1 Janthinobacterium sp. ROICE36 | reverse complement strand
GCCTCCAGACCGACCTTCGCCTTGAACTCGGCCGTGTGTACCCGACGTTTTTTACCTTCACTCATTTGCTGTCATCCTTTCACGGACCACAGCTTAAACCATCGTCTCAGATTCGGGATCCACTATACCTTGAAAGAAATGCAGGGGGAAGGGTTACCTATCAATGAAGAAATCCTGGCCGGGCTGGCACCGTATAGAACAGAGCACATCAACCGTTACGGCGATTACACGCTCGATCTGGAAAGAATCGTGCCGCCGATGAACTATAGAACCAGAATCCTACAATAAATCATGTGGTTAGATTGGGTGTTGGGAATTTTACACGAGTCCCGGCCGCCCCTCTATTGAGTAACCATCATGTTTTCTCAGACCCTGGGAACGGCACTGGGCGATTGGACAGCGGATTCACCAGGCTTATGCCCAAAGCGCCGCCTTATCTGTTCGTTTACGCACACTGCACAGTGCAGAGCGTGCGCCGGGCATCGTATTGCGCGCGCTAGCAAGGCGATAAGTGCTAAGGTTGAATCGCCCGCCTTGACGATTTCCCGTCACATTCGGTGTGGTGTGTCCTACTTTCACGATGAGGAAACCCCATGGTCATCCCCGGCGAGACGCATATCCTGGCAATCAATGCCGGCTCTTGCAGCATCAAGTTCGGCCTGTTCAAGCTCAATGCCGCGCTCACGCCGGTCTTCAATGGCGAAATCCGCGACTTCGGGAGCATCCATAGTTGCTTCATTGTGCACGGTGACGCCAGCACCGATGCGCTCGAACGCACGTTTGCCATTCCCGACCGGGTCACTGCGGTGGAAGTGCTCATGGAATGGCTGGTCGAACGGCTCGCGCCATCCTCGCTTGCCGCCATTGCACACCGGGTGGTACATGGCGGGGCGCACCGCGCGCCGAGCCGGCCGATCGACAAGGCATTGCTCGCTTCGCTCTACGATTCGGTGACGGCAGACCCAGATCATTTGCCGCAGGAGCTCCATCTCATCGAAGAGCTGCACCGGAATTTTCCGGGCGTGGCCCAGATCGCCTGCTTCGACAGTGCCTTTCATTCGGCGATGCCGCCGGTGGCGAGCATAATACCGATTCCCCGTCGGTACTACGATGCGGGTATCAGACGCTTTGGCTTCCACGGTCTTTCATGTGCTTACCTGATGAAGCAACTCGCCAATCTGGTTGACACGCAGGCTGCCGCAGGCAAAGTCGTTCTCGCGCACTTGGGGGGCGGCGCCAGCATTACCGCTGTGGAGGGGGGACAGGGACGCGACACGACCATGGGTTTGACGCCGGCCGGCGGTATCCCAATGGGGAGCCGCTCCGGTGATCTCGACCCCGGTATCGCATGGTATTGTTCCCGCAAGGACCAGATGACGCCGGCCCAGTTCAATCACATGGTTAATCATGAATCCGGTCTGTTAGGTGTGTCCGGCACTAGCGGCGATCTACGCCAACTGTTGTCCGATGCCCCTGGCGATGCGCATGCCGCCGAAGCGGTCGCCTTGTTCTGCTATCAAGCCCGCAAAGCGATTTGCGCGATGGCGGGCGCCATCGACGGAGTCGACACACTTATATTTACTGGTGGAATAGGGGAAAACTCGGCTGCGGCGCGTGCCCGGATCTGCGCCGGTTTGGCGCACATTGGTGTTCGCATCGACGAACCGAGCAACCTGATCAATGCCGCCGTGATCTCTGCCGATGCCAGCGCCGTAAAAGTGCTTATTATCCGCACCGACGAACAATGGATGATCGCCGAGGAAGCGCGCTTGATGCTATTCATGCCTTAATGCCTCAATCGGATCCATCTGTGCGGCGCGCCAGACCGAGTTAGAATAATCGGTGATCTGGCAATTGACGGCGGCCGCTTGCATTCCATCCCAACGACCTCACGCCAGCTGCAAATGAAATTATGCTTACGTGGACAGGCCGACTTACGCCCCAAAGCGGGCATCGATAGATACGCTTCTGTTGCTATATTGCAATGGCCACGAAGTGCGCTGGATCATCGCTGCTGCAATGGCCATGATTATGAGCTAGATGTATCTATCGACCCCGAGTTAAATGGCAACTCGATAATGAATAAGCAACCTTCGCCGAGCTTGCTTTGGCACGTTAGCGTCCCGCCATTCGCCTCGATACTTCGTCGGGCAATGGACAGTCCAAGTCCGAGCCCGCTCTTGTTGGCCCCGCTTTGCGTGAATGGCAAAAACATGTCCCGCGCGTCTTCCTCGCTCAGCCCAGGTCCACTATCCTTAACTTTGATCCGGATTGTGTCCGACCCACCGCCAGCGCTGAGGTTGACTACCCCATCTTTCCCACTAAATTTGAACGCGTTTTGCAGCAGATTTCCGACTGCCGAAAAGAGCAAGTCCTTGTCCGCATCGACCATCAGCGTCGAGGATATTTGCTCAACGTGAAAACCACAGCTCAGCAATTCTGCTTCCAATTTAGCCGAGTAACTTATCTGGCCGATAAAGCTCGCAAGGCTGAAGTCAGATCGATGCAAGATCATTCCCGGGCCGATGCGGACCTCAGCGAGCGAGCGGTCAATCAGTCCTCGCAGACCAACCAAGCTGCGATCAAGCACGCTTCCGGTGGGGCCGACCAAGCCAACTTTGCCCGACTTGATTGCCGCCAGTGCGAGCATTGCCGTGTTCAGGTGATTGCGCAGTTCATGAGCAAAAAAGCCCAAGCGTTCATTGTTCTCCAACGCTTGCCCGTCGGCAATCACTAGGTCACGATGCTCGCTAAAGGCGGTCACGGCATCAGCTATGCCGTTGTCCAGACAACGATTGAGCGTTCGAAACTCGTCGATGCTAAATTTCTCGTTGAGGTCAATCGAAAGATCGGTTATGGCTTGACAAAGGTCACCGTAGTCATGAACTACCTCGTTGATCGTATATCCCAATTTCAAGAGATCAGCGCCATGAATGGCAGCCGAGACGCCCACTTCGGCGTGACGCTCAGGATCGCCGGACGAAGGACCTGACACGGCGATAGCTTCGGCCCCAGCCCCTCGGCACTCCGCTTGCAGAGTCCGTATGATCTGGTCTAAGAACATTGGAATACCTTGTTCCAACTGTTGCTGGTTCGGTGCTCTATTGGGGCGATCTGAAACTTTCTCACGACAACGCCGCTCAAGTTCGGCCCGGTTTTTAACTAGAAAATCATGCATCATGGCAACTCCCGCAGGTGCCCCAATAACCTGATAATTGAAGCATCCGAGTCGGATGGCGGTGTGGGGTGTTGGCGCCAAGACATCAGATGCAAGACATCAGATGCAAGATATGATGGTAGGCGCTCGCGATCAATGCGTCTGTGTGTTACCAGACGTTGATTTCAACCGGTCGATGGAGCACAGAATGCCAACGGCCGCGTCAACAGTGCTTAACTTGGATTACATTGAGTTGTTCTGCAACTTGAAACGGCGTCACGAAGTTAACGGCTTGCAGCCGTTATTGAGGATTTTTAGACGAATCCCGGTGCCCCAGATTCGGAGATCATAAGCAGGCCATCCTTTATGACTTTTTCGCTTATGTGATATTTCTGGCCTTACCCTGTTTGCCGTTTCGTGCAGTCTGATACTCGCGGTAACAGCACCTGATTTAGCTTAGGGCCCGATTTTTCCGCTTTCCCTGTTCGCTCCTACTGCACTCATTGGAGGAGCGACAGGGTTCGTCCAAGAACGCACACGCAAACACAGCCACCAGAACGAGACTGAGCTTGTCAACCGGTGCGACCTTAGATGCATCTCCTATCTTGAGTGCCCAAAAGTAACACACCCAAGACGCGCCAGTAGCAAGGCCAGATAATCCAAGGAACAGCCAAGTTTTCGACGAAAGCTCCAGAGGGGTTGGTCCGCTTGCCCATCTAAACCACGAACACCGACAGCACAACGATGATGACGCCATTACGGAAAGTGGCCAGATCAGAGTCGACGCCTTAAATGGCAGCGCACGGCGTTGAATAGCACACGGAACTGGCGCAGTACGCTGGTTGACGTCACAGGCTCGGGCGCTTGCGCGGTATTGGGAGGCGGGGCGCTATTGGAACATGGGCGCATCATAGCTGAAAAACAGCTATTTGCAGTCGCTCCGCGCGTCCAGCGCCGCGCCCCACGTCCATTCGCGTATTTCCGGCATGTCCTGACCGTGCAGCGTAATGTAGCGCCGGTGTTCGGCCAGCTTGTCCTTGAACTGTCGCTTCAGGGATAGCCCCGCCTCGCCGGTCTGGGGCAGCCGGTCGATCGCATCCATCGCCAGATGGAAGCGATCGAGCTCGTTGAGCACCGTCATATCGAACGGGGTAGTCACGGTGCCCTCCTCCTTGTAGCCGCGGACGTGAATATTGCGGTGGTTGCCGCGGCGATAGGTCAGCCGGTGGATCAACCACGGATAAGCGTGGAAGGCGAAGATCACCGGCTTGTCAGTGGTAAACAACTCGTCGAAATCGCGATCGCTCAAGCCATGCGGATGCTCGGACTGCGGCTGCAGACGCATCAGGTCAACCACATTGACCAAGCGTATCTTCAGTTCGGGCAGCTGCGCGCGCAGCAACGCGACCGCAGCCAGCGCCTCCAGCGTGGGCACGTCGCCACAGCAGGCCATCACCAGGTCGGGCGCAACGCCCTGGTCATTACTGGCCCACTGCCAGATGCCGATACCATCGGCGCAGTGGCGCGCCGCCGCTTCCATATCCAGCCATTGCGGCGCCGGGTGCTTGCCGGCCACCACCACATTCACATAATGGCGGCTGCGCAGGCAATGGTCCATCACCGACAGCAGGCAATTGGCGTCCGGCGGCAGGTAGACGCGTACCACTTCGGCTTTCTTGTTAACCACATGGTCGATGAAACCGGGGTCCTGGTGGGTGAAACCGTTGTGGTCCTGGCGCCAGACGTGGGAGGCCAGCAGGTAATTGAGCGAGGCGATCCTGGGGCGCCACGCCAGGCCCGCCGATACCTTCAGCCATTTGGCGTGCTGGTTGAACATTGAGTCGATGATGTGGATGAACGCCTCGTAGCAGTTGAACAGGCCGTGGCGGCCGGTCAGCAGATAGCCTTCGAGCCAGCCTTCGCACTGGTGCTCACTGAGCATTTCCATGATGCGCCCGCGTTGCGCAAGCCATTCATCGTCGTCGCGCAGTTCAGCGTTCCATTGGCGCGCTGTGACCTCGAACACCGCCTCCAGGCCATTCGACAGCGTCTCGTCGGGTCCGAACAGGCGGAAATTGCGCGGCGTTTCGTTGAGCGCGATCACGTCGCGTAGGAAACGTCCCAGCACGTGGGTGTCGCCGATGCCCGGTATGCCGGGCACCGGCACCGCAACCGCATACTCGCGAACGTCGGGCATGTGCAGCGATCTCAGTAACAGGCCACCGTTGGCGTGCGGGTTGGCGCCCATGCGGCGGGTGCCGCTCGGCGCCAGCGCGGCGAGTTCCGGTAGCAACCGGCCTTGCGCATCGAACAACTCCTGCGGCCGGTAGCTGTGTAACCAGTCGGCCAGCAATTGCAGATGTTCTGGCGGCGCTGTGGCCGACACCGAGATAGGCACTTGGTGCGAGTGAACGCTACCTTCGACCTTATGGCCATCCACGCGCTTTGGACCGGTCCACCCCTTGGGCGAATTGAGCACGATCATCGGCCAGCGCGGCCGTTCGCCACTGGCACCGCTGCGCGCTTGCAATTGAAACTGGCGTATTTGCGTGATGGCCGTGTCAAGCGCGGCCGCCATCGCCTGGTGCATTGGCTCGGGTTCATGGCCCTCTACGAACAGCGGCGTCCAGCCATAGCCGCGCAACAGTTGTTCGAGTTCGGCGCGCGGAATACGTGCTAGCAAGGTTGGATTCGAAATTTTATAGCCATTCAAGTGCAGTATGGGCAGCACCGCGCCATCGTCAACCGGGTCGAGGAATTTATTCGAATGCCAGGCGGTCGCCAGCGGACCGGTTTCGGCCTCGCCGTCACCGATCACGCAGGCGACGACCAGGTCCGGATTGTCGAACACGGCGCCGAAGGAATGACTGAGTGAATAGCCGAGCTCACCGCCCTCGTGGATCGAACCGGGACATTCGGGCGACACATGGCTTGGTATCCCGCCGGGAAAAGAGAACTGGCGAAATAGCTTTTGCAGACCGGCCTCGTCCTGGCTGATGTCGGGATATATCTCGCTGTAGCTCCCTTCCAGATAGGTGTTGCCGACTAGGGCCGGGCCGCCGTGGCCGGGGCCGGACACATAGATCATGTTCAGGTCGTATTGCTTGATGACGCGGTTCAGGTGCACGTAGATGAAATTCTGACCTGGCGTGGTACCCCAGTGGCCCAGCAGCATGTGCTTGACATCGGCCAGGGCCAGAGGCCGGCGCAGCAGCGGGTTATCGTACAGGTAGATCTGGCCTACGGACAGGTAGTTGGCGGCGCGCCAGTACGCGTTCATTTTTCGAAGTAGGTCGGGCGTGAGCGCGGGCGTATTCATCTGGCCATTCTCCTTGTGGGTTCGTTGCTCACCGGCACGACACCCTCGTTGACTTATCACGCCGAATAATTGTTATAGCACGATCACCGCGATGCCATGCGTTCGTTTCGCAATGTCGCCGTCGCCAGCCAGGCACCGTCGAAACCGGCCTGGCGCAGGCCACAGATGATGGGCGGACACTGGCGCAGCAAACGCCAGACCAGGTCACTGCGGTAGTTCTCGATCATGACCACAGTCGGCCCCTCATTGATGCCGAAATGGTAGGGAGAAACCCAGCCCGCTTCCCTGCACACGCCGCTGCCCTCCCCGAATGTCGGGCAAAACGACGCTTTGAAACCGTAGGGATTGGCCTCATGCAGGCGGCGCTTGGCGAAAGCATGTATGGTCGGCAGCACGATGTCGGGCGCAAACGGCAGGCTGGCCACCACCGCCCATGGGGCCAGCGTGCCGTCGTCTGGCCCATACGGCGCGCCGCGCGCCACGTAGCCGTAGAAGGTACGCTCGATGCCGTCTATTTTTCGGCTCACCGCGCCTGGACCGTCGCAGGCCGTAAAGCCCCAGCAAAACTGTCCGTACTGATCGAAGTTGAGCGGGTTGCGCATCGCATATTGTTGCTGGACCTGCGTGGCGCGCCGGCTGTTCTCAAAATAATCGATGCCGCGCGCGCGCATAAAGCTGTCGGCAATACCGCGAAAATCGATCCAGATGTGCGACATCTGATGGATGAACAGCGCGCCGGCATAGAGAAGCTCGATGCCATAGATGTCGCGCCACTCGTAGCTGCGCAGCCAGGCCGCATAAGAGGCTGGCGCGACCGGGTGAGTCGGCGAGCCCAGCGCGAGCACATACAGGATCAACGCCTCGTCATAGCCCTCCCAGTGCCACGGCAAAAAGCCGCCTTCCGGCGTCCAGCCGTGACACACCAGTTCGCCGCCATGGCACATCCAGTTCCAGTCGACCCGTCGGTAGAGGCGGTCGGCCAGGCTGCGCACTTGCGCCTCGTCGTCCGTATCGGCCTGAAAATAAGCTGCCGCCGTCAGCACGCCGGCGATCAGCAGCGCGGTATCAATGCTCGACAGCTCGCAGTCCCAGACCCGCTTGCCACTGTCGATATCCAAAAAATGGTAGAAGAAACCGTGGTGGCCGCTCGCGTCCGCTGCGCCACCCTGCTTGCTGACGGCCAGGAATTGCAGCGTCGTCAGCGTGCGTTCGAGCGCGAGCGCGCGCGACATCCAGCCGCGCTCCACACCGATCGGATAGGTTGTCAACGCCAGGCCGGTGGCCGCGATACTGGCAGGCCAGTGCGGCCGCGTCTTGTCGCGCGCCAGACCTGTCTTGGCGCTGACCTCCTGCAGGAAGTAGCCAAAAGAATTACGCTGCAAGTCGGTCAGGAAGGCCCAACCCTGGGCCTGACCGTCAATGTCGATGCCAGGCAGCAAGGTGAAGCTCATGCGCCCCCCGGCGGATTAGATGGCGCCACAGCGCAGCGCCTTTTTGCTTCTGTCCCATGGTGTGCTAGGTGCCCTCGCCTTCCATCGCGGCGCTGTAGCGGCCGTCGCGCGCAGCGCCATTGCAGTTAGCACGATGAACCAGCGCGCGCTGCGCCGCAGCTACGTTCGCGTCCTGACCGCGCCACAAGGCCAGCGCCGGTTGCTGGATCGCCCGCGCGAAAGAGAACGTCAGCGCCCAAGGCACCGCAGCGCGCCCCACGTGCATGGCATTGAGCCGCTCCGACGCCTGCTCTGGCGCTTGCCCACCCGACAGGAAAGCGATCGCCGGAACCGCGGCCGGGACCGTGCGCAGCAGGCAGCGCACGGTGGTGTCGGCGATGACGCCGGCGCCTTCCTGTTGTGTGCAAGCGAGTCCCGGTAGCACCATGTTCGGCTTGAGAACCAGCCCTTCGAGCAGTACACTCTGCTCCTGCAACTGCGCGAACACCACCTGCAGTACGCGTTCGGTCACGGCGGCGCAGTGGGCAAGTGTGTGCTCGCCATCCATCAGCACCTCGGGTTCCACGATAGGCACCAGACCAGCCTCCTGGCACAGCGCCGCGTAGCGCGCCAGTGCGTGCGCGTTGGCCGCGATACAGGCCCGCCCCGGCAAGCCGTGACCAATCGTAATGACCGCGCGCCACTTGGCAAAGCGCGCGCCCAGTTGCCAGTACGCGGCCAGGCGCTCGCGCAGGCCGTCAAGCCCCTCGGTCACCAGTTCGCCGGAATGTCCGGCCAACGGCTTGGCGCCAGCGTCGACCTTGATGCCGGGCACGATGCCGGCGTCGGCCAATGCCTGCGCGAACGCCACCCCAGCCAGGGTCTGCTGGCCGATGGTCTCGTCACACAGGATGGCGCCGGCAATGCTGCCGCTCAGCCCCGGCGCGGTCACGATCAGGTCGCGGTAGGCGCGCCGCATCGCCTCGGTCTGCGCGATGCCGAGCGCGGCGAATCGCTTGTTGCAGGTCGGATTGCTCTCGTCCATCGCGAGCAATCCCTTGCCGTCGGCCGTCATCAGGCGCGCGGTCGCGCTTAATAGTGTGTGATTCATGACTGGACACTCCCTGTTGCCTGCGCCGGCACGGCCGGCTCCGGGTTGAACCAATGACCGTCTGCGGCGATCAATGCGTCGGCCTCCGACGGTCCCCAGCTGTTGCGCGGGTAAAACAAGGCCCGGGCGTGCTGGGCCAGCACAGGATCGACCACCGCCCATGCCGCCTCCACCGCGTCCTCACGCGCAAACAACCCTCCCCTGCCCGCCATCGCATCACCAAGCAGACGTTCGTACGGTGTTTCCTCGTTCGGATGCGCGTCGACCAAGTACAGCTCGCGCTGGTCGCCGACGAACAGCTCGCCGGTGCGCTTGACGCGCGCCGCCAGCGCCACCGCCGAATTGGGCGCGAGGCGGAAGCGCAGATAATTGGTGGGGCCGGCGCCCAGCACCGTGTCGTCGAACAGCGCCTGCGGCGGCGGCTTGAGCAAGACCACAACCTCGGCCACCGACTCGGGCAGGCATTTTCCCGAGCGCAGATACCACGGCACCCCGCTCCAGCGCCACGAGTCAATATGCAGGCGCAGCGCGCAGTAAGTCTCGACGTCGGAGTCGGGTGCCACGCCCGGCTCGGCGCGGTAGTCCTGGTACTGGCCGCGCACGATGTCGCACGGTGCCAGCGGGCGCATGGCGCGCAGCACGTCCGCAGTCTCGCCATGCACTGCGCCAAAGCCGCGATAGCTGGGCGGTTCCATGGCCAGCAGCGCCACAATCTGGAACAGGTGGTTCTGCATCACGTCGCGCAGGCAGCCGGCGCTCTCATAGAAGTTGCCGCGCCCCTCTACGCCGAACGATTCGGCCAGGGTCACCTGTACGCTGGCCACGTAGTTGCGGTTCCAGATCGGCTCGAGAAAAGCGTTTGCGAAGCGGAAGTAAAGGAGGTTCATGATCGCTTCCTTGGCCAGGAAGTGATCGATGCGGAAAATCGCGTCCTCCGGGAACACCGCGCGCGCGGCGGCATTGAGCCGGCGCGCCGACGCCAGGTCGCGGCCAAACGGCTTTTCGACGATAACGCGCGCTTGCCCGGCCAGTCCCGCTGTGCCCAGGGCGCCTATGACGATCTCGAACAGTGACGGCGGTATCGCCAGATAATGCGCCGAGCGCAGCGCCAAGCCAAGCGCGGACTTGAGCGCGCTGAAGGTGGCGGGGTCCTGGTAGTCACCTCTCACATAGCGCAGGCGCGCAAGCATGCGCTCCAGTGCGCTGCTGTCCTCGACCGGGCCGGCTGCGACGACGCTATCGCGGGCACGCTGGCGAAACTGCGCCTCGTCCCAGCAGCTGGCGGCGACGCCGATCACCGGTATGTCGAGCTTGCCGCGCCGCGCCAGCGCATACAGCGCCGGGAAAATCTTCTTGTAGGCCAGGTCGCCGGTCGCGCCGAAAACCACCAGCGCGTCCGACCGCTCCATGCCTTCAGCTTTGTCCATGGCCTGCCTCCCCATCATCACTTAGCCGCGCCACCTCAGCGCCGGCGCGCTCGCCAACGGCGATGCGCAAGACGACGTTGTGCACCCGGCCATCGTCGGCCAGTGTCAGCGCCAGGCTGGACTGCGGGTGGCCGTCCATCCACAACCCGGGCGTGCCGCGTTGCATGCAAATGCCATACAGCGCCGTGCCAGTCGAGTGGCACGCAGCGCAAATATCCCTTGATATAGTCGGGGTTCGGTTCGGACCGTTAGCGGCTGTTCAAGATTAGTTGCTCCTGCGGCACCGGCGCGTCCGGATCTGTTATCAGGTGCATTGGCGGCATGTCGTCAAGTACGATCATGAGGCTACCTTAGTCCCAATGCGCGCCAACATCTGTACGCTGTCGCACACGCAAGCTATGTTGCTCAACGCACGGTGTGCGGCGAAGACAACTGCTACAGTCATTGAAGGTGCCCAGGCGTTTCCGCGCCAGGCCGGAGCATGACCAAAACACCAACAAGGAGTTGCCAGATGAATGCATCGGTTTCCGATCCCGCACTGGATCTGCTCAGTGTCAACGCCCTGCGCTTCCTCGCGGTCGATACCGTTCAGCAAGCCAACAGCGGCCATCCGGGACTCCCGCTCGGCGCCGCACCGATGGCCTACGTGCTGTGGACCCGACTGCTCAAGCACGATCCGGACGCCCCGCACTGGTTCGACCGCGACCGCTTCGTCCTGTCGGCCGGGCACGGCTCGGCGCTGCTTTACAGTCTACTGCACCTAAGCGGCTACGCGCTGCCGATGGCGCAGCTGCGCCAGTTTCGACAGTGGGGTTCGATCACGCCCGGCCATCCCGAGCGCGGCGTGACGCCCGGCGTCGAGGTCACGACGGGGCCGCTTGGCCAGGGCTTCGCCAACGGCGTCGGCATGGCCATCGCCGAGGCGAACCTGGCTGCCCGTTTCAACCGCGACGGCCATACGCTGATCGACCACCATACGTATGCCCTGGTCAGTGACGGAGACCTGATGGAAGGGGTGGCGGCGGAGGCGGCCTCGCTGGCCGGCCATCTGCGGCTGGGCAAACTGATCTACCTGTACGACGACAACCGCGTCACGCTGTCGGCCGGCACCGACATCACCTTCACCGACGACTGCGCCGCCCGTTTCACCGCCTATGGCTGGCACACCCAGACGCTGGCCGACGGCAACGACCTGGACGCCGTCGAGCGGGCGCTGCGCGCCGCGCGTGCCGAGACGGACCGCCCTTCGCTGATCCTGGTACGCACCCACCTGGGCTACGGCTCGCCCAAGCAGGACAGCTTCGAAGCGCACGGCTCGCCGTTGGGCCTGGAGGATGTGCGCCTGACCAAACTCAAGCTGGGCTGGCCAGTGCAGCCGGCGTTCCACGTGCCGGAAAAAGTCCGTGACCATTTCCACAGGCTTGGCCAGCGCGGCCGCGAGCAGCACGCCGACTGGCAACTGCGCCTCGCAGCCTATCGCAAGCAGTATCCGGAGCAGGCCGAGGCGCTCGATCAGTTGCTGGCAGAAGGCGGTTGCGCACTACCCGACGGCTGGGAAGCCGGCATGCCGCAGTTTGCGCCCGACGCCAAGGGCATGGCCACGCGGGTGGCCTCTGGCAAAGTCATGAACGCCATCGCCGCGCTGGTTCCGGCGCTAATCGGCGGATCGGCAGACCTCGATCCGTCGACCTACACGGCGCTCAAGGACAGGGGTGACTTCGAACCGGACGACCTGGTTGCGCCCGACCACCAGGGCGCCGACGGCGGCCCTTGGGACTATGCCGGGCGCAACCTGCATTTCGGCGTGCGCGAACATGCGATGGCGGCGATCTCGAACGGCATCGCCGCGCACGGCGGCGCGATCCCGTACTGCGCCACCTTCCTGGTCTTTTCCGACTACATGCGGCCATCCATCCGGCTGGCCGCGCTGATGGGATTGCGCGTGGTGTTCATCTTCACGCATGACAGCATCGCGCTCGGCGAGGACGGCGCGACGCACCAGCCGGTCGAACAACTGGCCAGCCTGCGCGCCATTCCGAAACTGATCGTGATCCGCCCCGCCGACGCCAATGAAACGGCCTATGCGTGGCGGGTGGCACTGCAATCGCGTGAGTGCCCGGTGGTGCTGGCGCTCACGCGTCAAGCGCTGCCCACGCTGGACCGTGCACAATGCGCATCGGCTGCGGGATTGCTGCGCGGCGCGTATGTGCTTTCCGAGGCGGCCAACGGCAAGCCAGAACTGATCCTGATTGCCAGTGGCTCCGAGGTCAACCTGGCGCTGGCGGCGCAACAGGCGCTTCTGCTGCAAAACGTGCAGGTGCGCGTGGTCTCCATGCCCAGCTGGGAATTGTTCGACGACCAGCCGCAAGACTATCGCAACACGGTGCTGCCGCCTGGAATGCCGGTGCGCTTGGCGATCGAAGCGGGTGTGTCCCAGGGCTGGCACCGTTATGTCGGCGAGCGCGGTGACGTGCTTTCGGTGGACACATTCGGCGCATCGGCCCCCGGCGACGAGATGATGACCAAGTATGGCTTCACAGTCGATAATGTCTGCCTGCGCGCGAGCGCCCTGCTACGCCACCAGGCGGCCTGAGTCCCGCACGGCGGCACGCCGCTATGGCGTGTCGCCGGCGGCCAATGCCGCGTCCACCATTACCTGCGCCTCGCGGACGATCTGGCGCAGATGATCCTTGCCATTGAAGCTCTCCGCATAGATCTTGTAGATGTCCTCGGTACCGGACGGCCGCGCCGCAAACCAGCCATGCTCGGTGACCACCTTGACGCCACCGATGATCTCATCGTTGCCGGGTGCCCTGGTCAGCACCTCGGTGATGGGTTCGCCGGCGAGCTGCTTGCCAGTCACCTGGTGTGGAGACAGGCTGGCCAGCACTTGCTTCTGCGCTGGCGTGGCCGGCGCCTCGACCCGGTCGCCGACCGGATCGCCAAATTCGCGTGCCAGCTCCTGGTACAGCTGGCCAGGGTCGCGCCCCGTCCTGGCCTTGATTTCGCCGGCCAGCAGCGCTGCGATCAGGCCGTCCTTGTCGGTGGTCCAGACCGTGCCGTCCATGCGCAGGAAAGCCGCGCCGGCGCTCTCCTCACCGCCGAAGCCGAGCACGCCGTCGTACAGGCCGGCGGCGAACCATTTAAAACCGACGGGCACGTCGAACAGCGGCCGGGCGAGCCGCGCGCTGACGCGATCGATGATGCTGCTGCTGACCACCGTCTTGCCCACTCCCGCGCCTGCGCCCCAGCGCGCCCGGTGCCGGAACAAGTAATCGATGGCGACGGCCAGGTAGTGATCAGGCTTCATCAAGCCGGCGCCCGGCGTGACGATGCCGTGGCGGTCGTGGTCGGTGTCGCACGCAAAAGCGACGTCGAAGCGCTGCTGCAGCCCCAACAGGCGCCGCATCGCGTACGACGACGACGGATCCATGCGGATCTTGCCATCCCAGTCCAGCGTCATGAAGCGAAAAGTCGGATCGACCACGTCGCTCACCACCGTCAAGTCCAATTTGTATTGCTCGGCGATGCGGGCCCAGTAATGCACGCCGGCGCCGCCGAGCGGGTCGACGCCCATGCGCACGCCGCTCTGTCCGAGCAGGGCCAGGTCGACCACCTGGCCCAACTGGTCGACATAGGCGCCCATGAAGTCGTAGCGGTGGGTGTTGCCAGCGCGTAGCGCGCGTTCGAGCGGCATGCGCTTGACGCCCGCCATGTTGCATTCCAGGAAGGCGTTGGCGCGCTTGCCGATCCAGTCGGTGACGTCGGTGTCAGCCGGCCCGCCATTAGCCGAGTTGTACTTGAAACCGCCATTATCGGGCGGATTGTGCGACGGCGTGATGACGACGCCGTCGGCCAGGTAGCTCGTGCGGCCGCAGTTGTGCATCAAGATCGCCAGAGACACCGCCGGCGTCGGCGTGTATTCGTCATGCATGGCCAGCATCACGTCCACGCCGTTGGCCGCCAGCACCTCAAGCGCGCTGGCGCAGGCCGGCACCGACAGAGCATGGGTATCGATACCGAGGTACAGCGGGCCGCTGGTTCCCTGGCGCGCGCGATACTCGCAAATCGCCTGGCTGATGGCCAGCACATGGCGCTCGTTGAAGCTGGTCTGGAACGAAGAGCCACGATGGCCGGACGTGCCGAACGCCACTCTTTGCGCGGCGACCCCGGGGTCGGGCAAGCTGGTGTAATACATGCTCACCAGGCGCGGCACATCGACCAGCATCGCTAAAGGCGCGACCTGTCCGGCCAATGGATGGATATTCATGGCGTACTTTCTGGGCACATGCGGCGCGACGGTGGATGTCTCATATATGCCGCTGCCGCCGGTAGCGCCGTATGAGCGTGTTAGTCGAACTGTCGTGCGCCAGCGCCGGTTCCGCCTGCGGAGCCAGTTCGCCGATGATGCGCTGCGCCTGCACCTTGCCCAGCTCAACGCCCCACTGGTCGAAGGAATCGATGTCCCATATGACGCCCTGCACGAACACGCTGTGCTCATACAGCGCAATCAGCTGGCCCAGCGTGTGCGGCGTCAGGCGCGTCGCCAGGATGGTGTTGCTCGGTCGGTTGCCGGCACAGGCGCGCCACGGCTGCGCCGCATGGTCGGCGCTGCCGAAGGCGAGCGCTTCGGTTTGCGCCAGCAGGTTCGCCACCAGCAGGTCCTGCTGCTCTCCAAGCGGATCGAGCGCTTGACAAAATGCGATGAAATCGCAGGCGACCAGGCGCGTGCCCTGGTGCAGCAGCTGGTAGAAGGAATGCTGGCCGTTGGTGCCCGGCTCGCCCCAGCAGATCGGCGCGGTCGCCACCCCGACTGGCGCACCTGCGCGCGTGACGTGCTTGCCGTTGCTCTCCATCGTCAGCTGCTGCAGATAGGCTGGGAAGCGATTCAGGTATTGCGCATAGGGCAGCACGGCGACGCTCTCGACGCCGAGGAAGTTGGTGTTCCATACCGCCAACAACGCCATCAGCAACGGCAGATTGCGTTGCGGTGGCGCATGGCGAAAGTGCTGGTCCATCGCATGCAATCCGGCCAACATGGCGCGGAAGTGATCTTCGCCGACCGCCACCATGGTTGACAGGCCGATCGCCGAGTCGGTCGAGTAGCGCCCGCCGACCCAGTCCCAGAATTCGAACATATTGGCCGGAGCGATGCCAAACCGCGCCACGCCCTCGACGTTGGTCGAGACGGCGACGAAATGGCGCATGACCGCCTTCTCGTCCTTGAAATGGGCCAGGCACCAAGCTCGCGCCGCCTGCGCATTGGTCAGCGTCTCCAGCGTCTCAAAGGTCTTAGAACAGACGATGAACAGCGTCTCGCCCGGATCGAGGGCGCGCGTCGCCTCGGCCAAGTCGCTGCCGTCCACGTTCGAGACGAAGGCAAAACGCAGGTCGCGCCGGCTGTAGTGGCGCAGCGCCTCATAGGCCATCACCGGACCGAGGTCGGAGCCGCCGATGCCGATATTGATGATGTTGCGGATCGCACGGCCGTCGTAGCCGCGCCAGGTGCCGCTGCGCACCGCCTCGGCGAACGCGGCCATCCTGGCCAGCACCGCCTGCACCTGCGGCACCACGTCCACGCCTTGGGTGACGATGCGCTCGCCGACCGGGGCCCGCAACGCCACGTGCAAGGCGGCGCGCTGCTCGGTGCTGTTGACCGGGTCGCCACCGAACATCGCGGCGATGCGCTCGGCCACGCCGCACTCGCGCGCTAGTTGCTGCAGCAGCACCATGGTCTCGTCGGTGACCCGGTTTTTGGCGTAGTCCAGGTACAGGTCGGCACCCTCGGCCACTAGGCGTTCTCCGCGCTGCGGGTCGTCGGCAAACAGTTGGCGCAGATGCAGCGCGCCGATGCTGCGCTGGTGCTCTGTGAGCGCCCTCCACGCCGGACGCCCGGTCAGATGCGGCGCGCTCATGGTTCCGGCGTACGCGTCAAGGCGCCGTCCCTCAGCGCCGCGCGCTTGCTATCGACCAGCTCCAGCAGCGCCTTCCACGACTTGCTGAATGCATCGGCGCCCTCTTGCTGCAGCTGCCGCGCCAGCGCGTCCAGATCAATGCCGGCGGCGCCGAAGGCGGCCAGCGCTTTTTCAGCGTCGCCACCGTCGGCTGGCATGCTGCCGCTGACCACACCATGGTCGGCGAAAGCGAGCAGCGTTTTTTCAGGAATCGTGTTGATCGTGTTGGGCGCGGCCAACGCCTGCAGATACATCACATCGGGCGCCTGCGGGTCCTTGGTGCCAGTGGACGCCCACAGCAAGTGCTGCGGCCGTGCGCCGGCTTCGGCCAGATCGCGCCAGCGGCGCGACGCCAGCAACTCGCGGTAGGCGCGATAAGTTTGGCGCGCCACGGCGATGCCCAGTGTGTTGCGCAGGGCGGCCGGTACCCGCCCTGCGACGGCCACGTCCCAGCGACTGATGAACAGCGAGGCCACCGAGCCCACGGCGGGATCCAGGCCGGCCTCGATGCGGCGCTCGACCCCACGCAGATAGGCCTCGGCCGCAGCCTGGTACTGCTCGCATGAAAACAGCAGCGTGATATTAACCGGCACCCCGGCAAAGATCGATTCCTCGATGGCCGGTAAGCCGGCCGGTGTTCCGGGGATCTTGATGAACAGATTGGGCCGCGCGGCCTGCGCATGCAGCGCGCCCGCGACGCGGATCGTGGCCGCCGTGTCGTTGGCCAGCAGCGGCGACACTTCCAGCGACACCCAGCCGTCGGCGCCATTGCTCGCATCGAAGTCGGGAAGGAACAAGTCGGCGGCGCGGCGCAGATCCTCCAACGCCAACTCGAAGAACAACGCCTCGCTGCTCTGGGCCGCGGCGGATCCGGCGGCGATGGCGGCGTCGTAAAATGCCGTACCGGACAGCGCATGCTGGTAGATGGTCGGATTCGAGGTCAGGCCGGTGACGGCCAGTTCGCGCCGGTAGCGCGCCAGCGTGCCATCGTCGAGCAGGCCACGCGTGATGTTGTCGAGCCACAGGCTCTGCCCCATTTCATGCAAGTCTACAGCGCCATTCATGATGTACACTCCCGTTCGTGACGGCGGAGCGCGCTTGCGCAAGCTCGCCAAAGCATTCAATTTTCGCAAGTTCCCAATACGTGTCGACGATTCAATCCGGCGTGCCGAGTCTGGATTTCTCCAGCCGATCATCGATCTCACCCAGATAGGCCGCGAGCGTGTTGCCTGTCTGCTCCACAGTCGTGCGCAGACTTTGCTCGACTTCGCCCAGACGGAGCAGCAAGGTTGTTTCAAGAGTCTTTCCAAAATGCGCCTGCCGATCCAGTTCCGTTTCAAGGAATTGCCGCAAGGCGGTCAGCCGCGACGACTCGGCCTCGTCGGCGATGTGGCGCAGCCCATGCATTTCCTTGGCATGTCGATGGTTCTCGATGAGCATCGCGGTCTTTAAATGGCCTGCCACGACCAAGGCCGCCAGACCCAGCAATGCCACGATGGCCAGCATTACCAGCCCCAGTGGCGCATGTACGGTCATCACGATCAGCGACAATGCCGTCGGCGCAACGAACAACGACCAATTAACGGCGGCAAAAAGCGCGATGAGTCCGAGCAAGAGCAGGAATAGCAGCGTGCGTATATTCATGGCAAATGTCCCTGGTGGAAGTATGGGAGGCATATGGGAATAAATAGTGCCAACGTTCCCGTTGGCAAATCAATAAACCTGGCTTCTACTCTATACCTTTTGCGCGATGTGGCGCGCGCACTTGTCGTGACAATGCCACTAGTTATGCCGGAGCACAAAACGCCGCACCACGGCGACCACAGTCAAGCCTTGCCCAAGGATCGAAAACACCACCATCGAATAGGTTAAGGCCAGCACCAGATCCTGTTCGGGGCCGGCGGGCAGCGACAAGGCGAGCGCCACCGAAATCCCGCCACGCAGCCCTCCCCAGGTCAGGACCTGCCAAGCACCTGTGGGCAGACCCGCGCGCCTACCCAGCACCAGGAGCGGCAAGCCGACCGACAGAAAGCGCGCGGCGAGCGTCACGGCCACGGCGGTGGCGCTGGCCAGTACCAGGCTCGGGGAGCGTTCCACCACAACAATCTCCAGGCCAACCAACATGAACAACACGGCGTTCAGTATCGCGTCCAGCAAATGCCAAAACATGTCGACATTGGCCCGGGTGGTGTCGGACATGGCCTCGGCGCGTGCATGGTTACCCACGATCAAGCCCGCGACGACCATCGCCAACGGACCTGAAACATGGAGATGGTTCGCGAGCGCATAGCCCCCCAGCACCGTCGCGAGCGTGATTAGGACCTCTTCCTGATAACTGTCGATGGTGGACATCAAGGCAAAGCTAAGGTAGCCAAGCACCAGGCCAAATGCGATCCCGCCCCCCGCTTCGCGCAACAAGAGCCGAGCCGCCGCCGTGGCGCTGGGAGGCGTTGCATCGGCAATGGCGGACATGGCCAGCACGAAGAGGGCCAGGCCGACGCCATCGTTGAACAGCGATTCCCCCGCAATGACAATTTCAAGGCTGGCGGGCGCTTTCGCAGAACTGAGGATGCCCATCACGGAAATGGGATCGGTCGGCGAGATCAAGGCGCCAAACACCATACACCACGCCATGGGCAAACTGACACCGGTCATGGGCAGTAAATAGTAGAGTGCCCCCCCGATCAAGACGGTTGAGCATATCGTGCCGACCACCGCCAGCAGACCAACCTGCCAGCCATATCGCCGCAGTGCGCGCAGGTCAACATGCAGTGCGCCCGCGAACAACAGTAGCGACAGCATACCTTGCATCAGAATCGCTGAAAAATCGATGGAGCGCAGCAGCGAGAGCTCGTAGTCGTGCCAGGTGCTGATGCCGACTGCGTCGAGTATCAGTAGCGCAATCGACAGCAGCAGCGCGATACCCATCACGCCCACGGTTGGGGGCAGCCCAACGAAGCGGTGGTTGAGGTAGGCCAATAAGGCCGTGAGCGTCAAGCAGGCGGCGAAGACGTCTAGCATCCCGAAGTCCTAGCAGGTCGATTGCGTTGATCGTAGCAGCGAGGTCGGGCCGTGGGTGCACATTCGCTCCAAATCGATAGCGAGCGCATCGATCTCAACCAGGTCGGCAGGCGTCGACACGGAGCGCTTCGCGTCGCCGACGATGACGGCCGCGTGCAGCTTTAACGCTTGCAGCCTGTCCGCGGATCGCTCGCAGCTGGCAACCGAGAGCAGTACCCGTAACATATGCACGAGGGTGCTGGCGTTGCCCGACGCATTCTGGCGTATCAATTGAAACATCGCGCCGATAAGCTGTTCGTAATCAATCGCGGGCACAGTGAGCACACATCGCCCTTGCCGCCCGTGGCGTTCCCGGGGAAGTTGCAGCGGCGCCATCTCGCACAGCGCGGCGCCAAAGCGATCCAGCACACTCATGGCAGTATGCGGGTCGTTGATGCCAGGCGATAGTGCCCGCACCGCCACCTCGACCAGCTGGCGTATCGGATAGGTGATATCGTCGCCGCTGGTCCGTTCCGGGCTGAGCGTGAGCGCACGCTGGATCGCTTCGCGGGATCCTTCACACGGTGGGTAGCTGTCAAGACCTGCCTGGTTATATACGCGTTTAACGAATAATTCCGGCTTTTTCTCCTGCCATTTCTTCATCGCCTGAATCGGTGTTGCGTTATCCAAGGCGCGCTGGGGAATGTTGTGGTTGTAGATTTTCAGGTAAT
>NZ_PEBS01000091.1 GCF_002869965.1 Janthinobacterium sp. ROICE36 | reverse complement strand
CGCAAAACTTCTGCGTTATTCGCTCCTGCCTCGACACGCTACGGAAACAAGGCCATGGCATGCTCGCCGTCTTGCAACGCGCCTTCGCTGGAAACCCGATTCAGCCAGCCCCCGGCTGAACAGTTACGAAATGGCAGGAGAAAAAGCCGGAATTATTCGTTAAACGCGTATATAACCAGGCCGGTCTTGACAATTAGCAACAGCTTCTGGGATACCCAGACCAGCGGCCAGGCGGCCAGCGCTGGCGGCACGGGCAAGACCAGCGCCGAAATGAAAACCATGGGCACCTTCACCGGCGCCGGCTGGAATTTTTCTTTGCTGCCCGTGTGGCAAATCAAGGCCACCGTCAACAACGGTTACCCCTGCCTGACTGCATTCGCCAACTGCCCGATTTCCAAGCCGCTGAGCGTGCAGGTGAGCAGCAGCCAGAGCAGTAACATCTACGGCGACCTCGTCGGTACATTTACCTACAGCCTGTTCAATGGCAGCACACTGCTGGACGCGAATGGCATTGCCGCCCTTGGATTGGACGTCAGCGGCAGCGCCTTGTTTGGCGGCGCGCCCAGCGTCGGCTCGAATGCGGGGCATTATCAGATCATCTACAGCTCGGGACTGGTGCTGGGCGGCGCCAACGCGGGCGACTACGCCTTCCTCCCCGACGCAGGCCTGAGTTACACGGTGTTCAAACGGCCGTTGGCTCTGGTCGCAACGCGTGCTTACAACGGCGGCACCGCGATGAGCAATAACGTGATGCAGGCCAGCAATCTGGTCGGTTCAGATTGCAATGCGGGCCTGAGCGCATGCGGCTTGACCGGCAGCGCCTCGGTCACGAGCAAGAATGTCGATGCGGGAGCCCAGACGCTTGCGCTGGGGGGGCTGACCTTGACCGGCAGCAGTGCGATCGATACCAACTACACGCTCACGGGCGCCAGTGGCACAGGCACCATCACGCCGCGCACCCTGGCGGTGTTCGCCAATGGCAGCAACCGCGTGTATGACGGCAGCACCGTGGATGTGACGCTCCTGACGCCGGACGACAGCGTCGTGTTCGGCGACGCGCTCACGTATTCGTATACGTCGGCCAACTTCCTCGACAAGAACGTGGGCAATGGCAAGACCGTCAACGTCGTCGGCATCAGCATCGGCGGCCTGGATGCCGGCAACTATAGCGTGGCCAGTACGAGCGCCACCACGACAGCCAACATCAGCAGGCGCGCGCTCGACGTGTTCGCCAGCGGGACCAACCGCGTCTATGACGGCGGCACCAGCGATGCCGTGACCTTGATACCGGACGACAGCGTCGTGTCCGGCGACCAGCTGACTTATTCTTACGGCGCCGCCAATTTCCTGAATAAAGATGTCGGTACCGGCAAAACCGTCAGTGTGACGGGAATCAGCCTGAGCGGGGTCGACGCCAGCAACTACGCCATCGGCAGTACGAGCGCAACGACGCAGGCGACTATCACGGCGCGACCGCTGAGCGTGTTCGCCTATGCCAGCAACCGTGTTTACAACGGCGCCAGCACCGCGCTGGCCACCTTGATTCCCGATGACAGCGTGGTCGGCGGCGATGTACTCAGCTATTCCTACGGCGCCGCCAATTTCCTCGACAAGAACGTGGGCGTTGGCAAAACGGTCAATGTTACCGGCATCAGTCTCGGCGGCGCGGATGCGGGCAATTACAGTCTCGACAGCTCCACGGCGACGGCGCATGCCAACATCACGCCGCGCACCCTGGCGGTGTTCGCCAATGGCAGCAACCGCGTGTATGACGGCAGCACCGTGGATGTGACGCTCCTGACGCCGGACGACAGCGTCGTCACCGGTGACGTGCTCAGCTTTAGCTATGCATCGGCCAATTTCCTGGACAAGAATGTCGGCATCGGCAAAACGGTCAATGTGAGCGGCATCAGCATAGGCGGTAGCGACGGCGGAAATTATGCTCTGGAAAGTGCCACGGCCCTTGCCCGTGCCGATATCACGCCGCGCATGCTCAACGTCAGTGCCAGCGGCGCCAACCGCGTGTATGACGGCAGCCGCAATGCGGCGGTCGCCCTGGCCGATGACCGGGTTGCCGGCGACGCGCTGAGCGTCAGTGATGAAGCGGCGACATTTATCGACAAGAACGTCGGCACAGCAAAGGCCGTCAATGTGACGGGTATCCAGGTCGCCGGTACCGACGCGGCCAACTATACCCACAACACCTCGGCCACGACCACGGCCGACATCATGGCGCGGGCCTTGACGGTCAGCGCAAGCGGCGTCAACCGTATCTACGACGGCGGCACGGGCAGCAGCGCGATACTGGCGGACAACCGGGTGGAGGGGGATCTGTTGACGCTGACCGGCAATGCCAGTTTCGCGGACAAGAACGCCGGTGTGGGCAAGATTGTGCGCGTCAGCAATATCTCGGCCAGCGGCGCCGATGCCGCTAACTATGTCCTGGGTGCGGGGCTCACCACCACCACGGCCAATATCACGCCGCGCGCGCTGACAGTGGGCGCCACGGGGATCGATCGGCAGTTCGATGGAACGACCGCCGCGCTGGTCGTGCTCGCTGATAACCGCATAGCCGGCGATGCGCTGACGCTCGCCGATGGCGGGGCAAGCTTCGCCAATGCCGATGTGGGTAGCAATAAGCCGGTCACGGTCATGGGGATCAATATCGCGGGTAGCGATGCCGCCAACTACAGCTTGCAAAACAGCAGCGCCAGCACCAGCGCCAGTATTCTGGCCGCAGGCGTCCAGCCTACCCAGGTGCCGCAACTGCCGGTCACCGTGCCTGTCGTTCCGGCGCCGACCACGGCGGCATCGCCGTTGACGCTGCAAGCGCCCGTTGCGGGTGGTCGTATCGTCGACGGCCAGCGCGATAGCGCTATCACGGTGTCGCTGGTGCGCCCGTCGTCGGATGGCCAGCCGGGCATGGTGAGCGTGGCGATTCCCAAAGATATGGTGAGCAAGGGTGACGCTTTCAGCTTTGCTTTGCCGGCGCCGTTGACTGCGGCCCTGTCAGACACGCGCGGATCGGTGCGCATCAGCAGAACCGATGACGCGCCTCTGCCGGCATGGCTGCGCTACGTTGCGCAGACGCACAGTTTCGACGTCTCGGCCGCGCCTGCCGGCGCGCTGCCGTTCGAGGTGAAAATCATGGTCAATGGGAAACGGTGGATCCTGGTCCTTGCGGAGGGAGCGGATAAATAGCCCGCAGCGCCGCTGGCTGACTCAGGTTTTCCGCTCAGGATTGGTCCCATACTTTCACCGTCAATACCTGCCCAGGCAGGCAAGCGGAGATGCGCTCCTGGTGCAGCGTGATGCTGCCGGGCCAACCGGCGGGGCGGTCTTCCAGGAAAGCGCCTTCCTGCGCCTTGGCGATGCCGCTGGCCAGGAGGGGCGTCAGGTCGGAGGCCAGCGCCGTGTAGCGGTTTGGAAAGCCGTTGCAGGTCAGCTGGGTCGCCTTGCCTTGCTCGCATAGTTGCGTGATCCAGCCCAGGCCGCCCAAGCCCGCTTCCCAGGTGGCCAGGATGGCGTCTTTATTGACCTTGGCCAGGTCGGCCATCTGTTCCGGAGTTTCTGTCGAGATAATCGTCCACCAGCCTGCCATGCGTAAGTTCCTTGATAAAAATTAAACAGCTTATTTGGTCATGGCGCGGCGCAACACGTAGCTGAGCGCATCGACGGCGGCCACCATCAGCAACATGGCGACGATGACGGTGGCGGCGGCCTGCATCTGGAACAGCGACAGATGGTATTTCAGCATCTGCCCCAGGCCGCCCGCACCGACGACGCCGAGGATGGCAGCGGCGCGAATATTATTTTCCCAGCGGTACAAGGTGTAGGACATCATTTGCGGGCTGCACTGCGGCAAAGTGGCATACAGGAAAGCCACTGCAGGTCGGGCGCCATTGATGCGCAAAGTTGCTGCCGGCAAGGGCGGGCAGTTCTCAAACGCATCGGCAAACAGACGGCCCAGCACGCCCACCGTATGCAGGGCCAGCGCCAGGGTGCCCGCGAACGGGCCCAGGCCGGCGGCGATCAGCAAAATCGAGGCCCACACGAGTTCGGGAATCGAGCGCAGCACGTTCAGGATGGCGCGCGTGGCGTTGCGCGCCAGCTTGCCGAAACGGCCGCTGGCGGGCAGGGCCAGCAGCGCGCCCAGGAGAGCGGCGATCAGCGTGCCGATGGCCGACATGGCCAGCGTCTCGAAGGTGGCCACGCCGACCTTCATCAAAAAGTTGGGCGCCAGTTCGGGAGGGGCGAAGCCGTGCAGGAAGTCGGCGCTGGTGCGTACTGCATCGGCGCTGAAGAACTCGCCCCATTTCAGGTGCAGGGTGGCAAAGCTGGCGATGACCAGCAGCAGCAAGGCGGCCAGCAAGGCCCAGGTCGACCAGCGCACTGGGGCAGCGATGGGCAGAAACGTGGAATCTTGCTTCATGCCAGCCTCCGGCGCAGCATGGCGGAAACGGCATCGGCGCCCGCCACCAGCAGCACGAACACCATCAGCATGGTGGCCAGTTCATTGCCCGCCATCATCTTCATCGATTCATCCATGCGCTGGCCCAGGCCGCCCGCGCCGACAAAACCCATGACGACGGAGCCGCGGATCGCGCACTCCCAGCGGTAAATCGTGTACGACACCAATTCGGCGGCCGATTCCGGCAGGGCGCCGTACAGCAAGGCTTGCAAGCGGCCGCTGCCGTTGTGGAGCAGGGCGTTGCAGGCAGCGGCGTCCGACGATTCGAGGATTTCCGCATATACCTTGCCCAGCATGCCGCAATACGTGAGGGCAATGGCGATTACGCCGGCCGTCGGCCCCAGGCCGACTATGCGCACCAGCAATAATGCCCAGACCAGTTCCGGCACGCTGCGCAGCAGCACCAGCAGCGCACGCACGGCGTGGCGCACGCTGGCAGCCAGCGGCGACACCTGGCCAGAGCCGATGCGCGAAATCGACAGGCGTTCCGTCACCAGTAAGGTCAGCGGTATGGCCCCCAGCATGGCCAGCGCCATGCCGGCCGTGGCCATGGCGATGGTTTCCCAGCTGGAAACGGCCACCAGTTGCAGAAATTCCAGCGAGTGGGCGGGCGGCACGAAGCTGGCAATGAATTGCCAGGTGGCTGCCAGGCTTTGCGCATCGAATAAGATCCACGGCTTGAATTCGGCCTGCACCAGCATCGGCCACAGCACGAGTAGCACGATGGCAGCAGTGGTCAGGCGGCCGCGCCAGGCGGGATCGCGTGGCATGGCGGCGTTGGCGCTCTTCAGCAAAGGGGCCTCGCCGCGTCCAGATTCGCCTCCACCGCCTCGAACTGCGGCGCCGGATCGGCCTTGTTGCGGTATAGCTGCTCTATCATGGCGTCGCTGACCTCGGCGCTGGGCAAGTCGAAGACGATCTTGCCATCGCGCAAGGCGACGATGCGCGTGAAGCAGGCGCGGGCGATTTCCACCTGGTGCAGGCTGCAGATCAGGGTGGCGTTGCGCGCCGTCGCTTCGGCCTGCAGCACATGGATCGTCTGCAAAGCGAGTGTGGGGTCGAGCGCGGACAGCGGTTCGTCGACGAGGAACACTTCCGCGTTCGACACCAGTGCGCGCGCCATGCCGCAGCGCTGGCGTTCGCCGCCGGACAGGCGGTCGACCCGCGCATACAATTTATCCTGCAGATTGAATTTGCCCAGGGCACCCCACGCGGCGCGCGGATCGACGGGCGCCAGCAGGGAGCGGATGGCCGTCCACAAGCTCCATTGCGGCAAGCGGCCCGCCAGCACGGCGTTGACGACCCGCTGGCGCGGCGGCAGCGGCGGCGTTTGCGGCGCCAGGAACAATCGCGCGCGCAAGGCGTGGCGTTCGCTGCTGGCGATCTGCCAGGGGGAAGTGCCGAGGATGTTCAGGCTGCCGGATTCGGGGCGCAGCGCGCAGGCCAGCGTATGCAGCAAGCTGGTCTTGCCGGCGCCCGAGGGGCCGATCAGGGCGATCTGTTCGCCCTGGGCCACGTCCAGGTCCAGCTCGCGCAGGGCCAGCGCATTGCCGGCGGCGCCCGCGTGGTGGACGCTGAGCTTGTGAAGTTGGAATGTCATGCGAAAATGGGGAAGGTGCCGGCCGGCTCGCCTGTGGGGCGCTGCCGGCCAGCGGATTGGCTGGCTTACTTCAGCAACCCGGCATTGCGCGCGGCCGCTTCGATATCTTTGTAGTTCTCGGCCTTGGTCGGGATGAACTTCGTGGCGCGCTGCAGCTCCAGGATTTCCTTGCCTTCAGGCGTGGATGGGTCCAGCGCCAAAAAGGCGTCCGTCAGCTTCTTGCGCACGACGGGATTCATGTCGGCGCGCACGCTCCAGTTGTAATCGTAGTAGCCGGGCGTCGTGTAGAACACGCGCACCTTGCTTGGATCGACCTTTTTCGCTTCCACCAGCTTTTCCCACACGGAAATGTTCAAGGTGCCCGCATCGACCTTGCCGCCAGCCACGGCCGCCACGGTGGCATCATGCGCGCCGGAAAACGCGATGCGCTTCATGTCCGTGTCCGGGTTGATCTTGGCTGCCAGCAAGTAGTAGCGTGGCATCAAATGGCCGGACGTCGACGATTCCGAGCCGAACGTGAAATTCTTGCCCTTCAGGTCGGACAGCTGATTGATGTCCTTGCTGGTGGTGACGAACACGGAGCGAAACTTCGTGTCTTCTTCGCGCTGCACCAGGGGCACGATCTTGCCGCCGCTGCGCACATTCGCTTGCACGAAAGTGAAACCGCCGAACCAGACCATGTCGAGCTTGTTATTGATCAAGCCTTCCACGCACGCCGCGTAATCGGTGACAGGCGTAAATTCCACCTTCATGCCCAGCTTTTTCTCCAGGTAATTGCCCAGCGGTTTGAACTTGCGCTGCAATTCCGTCGGCGCTTCGTCGGGAATGGCGGACACGCGCAACACTTGCTGCGCCTGCGCCAGGCCGCTGTGGATGGCCAGAGTGGCGGCAACGGTGGCCAGGATGGCGGGGAATTTGGAAAACGTGGTCATGGGACTGCCTTTAAAAAATTGTTCATTAATATACGGAAACCCCGGTACTGCCTTCCTGCATCTCGCCAATGACGACGGCGTCGCCAAAGCCTTCGGCGCGGAAAATCGCCAGCACTTGCTCGACGGCTTCCGGTGCGCAAGCCACCAGCAGCGGACCGGCCGTTTGCGGGTCGGTCAGGATCGCCTTGTCGATGGCACTCAGGCTGTCGTCCAGCGCCACTTGCGCGCCGTAACCTTGCCAGTTGCGGCCGGAGGCGCCCGTGATGTTGCCGTTCTGCGCCAGTTGCTGCACTTGCGGCAGCAGCGGCACGGAATCCATGGCGATGCGCGCCTGCAACTTGGCGCCGCGCGCCAGTTCAAGCGTGTGGCCCAGCAAGCCGAAGCCCGTCACATCCGTCAGTGCATGCACGCCATCGAGCAGGGCCAGTTTCTTGCCCGGGGTATTCAATTTGGTGGTGTTATCGATCAAGGACGCGTAGCCAGCCGCGTCCAGCGCATTTTTCTTCAGCGCGGCCGACAAAATGCCTACGCCGATCGGTTTCCCCAATACCAATTTATCGCCGACGCGCGCGCCCGCGTTGCGCTTCACTTGCGAGGGGTGGACCAGGCCCAGCACGACCAGGCCATAGATCGGTTCGACGGAATCGATGGTGTGGCCGCCCGCGATGGGAATGCCGGCCTGGGCGCAGATGGTTTCGCCGCCTTTCAAGATGCGGCCGATGGTTTCCACCGGCAGCTTGTTGATCGGCATGCCCACCAGGGCCAGGGCCATGATGGGCGTGCCGCCCATGGCGTACACGTCGGAAATGGCGTTGGTGGCGGCGATGCGGCCAAAGTCGAACGGGTCGTCGACGATGGGCATGAAGAAATCCGTGGTGGCGATCAGCGCCTGCTCGTCGTTGAGCTGGTAGACGGCCGCGTCATCCGAGGTTTCTATGCCGACCAGCAATTCCTTCGGCAGAGGAAAACCGCCGCTGCCTTTTAATATGTCGGCCAGCACGCCTGGCGCAATTTTGCAGCCGCAGCCGCCGCCATGGGCAAATTCGGTCAAGCGGATGGGTGTATTTGGTGTTGCTGCGCTATCGGACATGGTCGTCATCCTGCTGAAAAAGGTCATTGGAAGCTGCGCCGACGCTTACGCGGCGCTGGCGGTACGGGGCTCGCCGACGATAGCACATAATGCGCGCGCGGCTTGCTCAAAGGCATGTTCTGAAATGTCGGGCAAGACCAGCGGCGTTGCCTGGGCGTAGCGGCTGAAGTTGCGGGCAATCGATTGCCGGTAGACGGGGTCGTAATGCTGGACCAGCAACGCTTCCACCAGCTCGGCCATGCGGCCAGAAGTGGCCAGTTGCTGCCAATGAGCAATTTTCTCCTTGCCATGCAGCTGCGTCAACAGGGCCAGTTGCACGTTCAGGCGCGCCGCATCGCCCACGTAATGGGCGTAATCGTCCATCAGCAATTGCACGCGCTGCTCCGTGGCCAGTCGCACGTCGGTGCAATCGGCGGCGCGCATCTTTTCCATCAGCGCATCGGGCACGCGCAGCCGGCCCACTTTCTTGCTTTCCGATTCGATGAAGACGGGCAACTGCGGGTCGAAATGGCGCAACTGCTGCCACAGCGCGCTTTCAAACGCTTTTTGCGAGGGCTGGTCGGCATCCGGCAAGCCGCCCAGCACGGAGCCGCGGTGCGCCGCCAGGTCTTCCAGGTCGATCACTTGCGCGCCTTGGCGGTCCAGCACTTGCAGCAAGCGGCTCTTGCCGCTGCCCGTGGGGCCGCACAGCACATTGATGAAGTCGAAGCGCTCGGGCAGGGTGGCCAGCTCGGCATTCACATGGCGCCGGTATTCCTTGTAGCCGCCATCGAGCTGCACCACAGGCCAGCCGATGCGCGCCAGGATGTGCACCATGGCGCCGCTGCGGTTGCCACCGCGCCAGCAATACACGAGCGGTTTCCAGTCGTGCGGATGAGCGAGGAAACCCTCTTCGATATGCCGCGCGATATTTTTCGCCACCAGCGCCGCGCCCAGTTTTTTTGCTTCGAAGGCGCTCGTCTGCTTGTAGAGCGTGCCCACGCGCACGCGCTGCTCGTCGTCCAGCACGGGCAGGTTGATGGCGCCCGGCAAGTGGTCTTCCGCGAACTCGGACGGGCTGCGCACGTCGATGATGGCATCGAATTCATGCAGGCGTGGCAGGATGTCGCTGAAAGGCAGGACTGCAGGGTATTTCATCGTGGCGCGGCTGCTTGGAATGGGGAAAGACGTATTATCCCCGATAAAGGCCCGTGCCGTGGGACTAGCCTAAGAGCTTGCCCAGCAGCGGCGCCAGCAGCACCGTCACGACGCCCGAAAATATCATCGTCAGGCTGGCCACGGCGCCTTCTTCCGTGCCCACGCGGCGCGCCACGGACAAACCGAAACCGTGAGCGGCCGCACCATACGGGGCGCCACGGGCGATGCGCATGCGCAAGGGCAGCAGTGTTAACAAGGGTTTGCCCAGCATCAAGCCGAACAAACCCGTCATGACGACGAAGATGCCCGTCAGCTGGGCCGAGCCGCCCATGTGGCGCGACGCTTCCAGCGCGAACGGCGTCGAGACGGACCGCGCCAGCAGGCTGCGCGCCATGTCGCCGTGCACCCCCAGCAGCCGGTCCAGCAACAGGGTGGCGGCCACGGAGGCGACGATGCCGGCGCAACTGCCCAGCGACAGGGCCAGCCAGTGCTTGCGGATCAGTTTGCGCTCCTGGAAGATGGGCAGGGCGAACGCGATGGTGGCCGGCCCCAGCAGCCACGGCAGCCAGCGCGTCTCGCCGAAATACGTGGCAAATGGCGTCGAGGTCGCCTGCACGATGACGATCAATAGCGCCGAAGTACAGATGGCGGGCGTCAGCAAGAAATGCGGATGGCGGCGGTGCACGGCCTGGTTGGCATAGAACAGCACCAGGGTCAGTAGCAAAAACAGCAAGGACAGCACCAGGGTGCTCATGCTTGCGCCCTGGCTGTGCGCTGGCGCACGAGTTTTTGCAGGCGCAACTTGCGTTCATTACGGCACACCCATTCCACGGTCAGGGCCGTGGCCAGCATCACGCTGGCAAAGCCCAGGCCGATATTCACGAACAGCATCAGACCTTGCGACTTCAACAGTTGCGTAAATTGCACTACGGATACGACCAGCGGGATAAAGAATAGCAGCATGTTGGCCAGCAGCCAGTTCGCGCCCAGTTCGATGGCGGCCGGTCGCACCCAGCCGGACAGCAGCAGGGCCACCAGCAAGAACAGGCCCACCACGCCGCCGGAAAACGGCAAGTGCAGGGCGGAAGCGGCCTCGTCGGCCAGCCACCAGGCGGCAATCAGCACGCCCACTTGCCACGCGGTCTGCGCGGGCTGGCGCCAGGCGGGGGCGGATGGCAGGGCGGCGGCCGAATGGATGGCATGCTGCAAGGCTGGTGCTTTCACGGCGGGCTTTCAAACGACTGGGGGAAGTGTGCATTGTAGTGAGCCCACATCAAAAGATAAAATGACTTAAACTTATGATTATCATTCGATATTGGAATGCATCATGGATATCCGCTCCCTGCGTTACTTCGTCGAAGTGGTCGAGCAAAACAGTTTTACGCGGGCCGCCGCCAAGCTGCACGTGACGCAGCCCACCGTCAGCAAGATGGTCCAACAGCTGGAACAGTCGCTGGACCTGGCCTTGCTGGACCGCGCCGGCAAGCGTTTTACCTTGACGGACGCGGGCAAAGTGGTGCTGTCGCGCGCGCATGAGCTGCTGGCCCTGCACGCGGAACTGAAAGTGGAATTGCGCGACTTGCAAGCGCTGGAGCGGGGAGAGTTGCGCGTGGGCGTGTCGCCGCAAACGCATTCCACCCTGGCGCCATGGCTGGCCGAATACCACCAGCGCTATCCGGGCATCGAGCTGAAGATGTATGAAAGCGGCACGCAAGCCATCGAGCGCGACTTGCGCACCGGCACGGTGGAACTGGGCACCATGCTCGACTATCCGGGCAACGCGGCCACCTGGCAGGATTTCGAAGCCTTGCCCCTCGTGCGCTCACCGTTGTGCCTGCTGGCGGCGCCCGGCTCGCCGTGGCAGGGACGCTCTTCCGTGGCCCTGGCCGAGCTGGCCGGCAGTCCCTTCATTTTCTATGGCGCCGCGTTTGCCCTGAACGACATCGTGCAGGATGCCTGCCAGCGGGCCGGTTTCGCGCCGCGCATCACGGGCCGCAGCGGCCAGTGGGACTTCATCGCCTCGCTGGTGCGGCTGGGCGTGGGTATCTGTTTGCTGCCGAAGATGTATTGCGACACGCTTGATGCCGCGCACTTTGCCGTCATTCCCCTGGCCGGCCGGCCCGCCCGTGGAATGGAATCTGATGCTGGCCTGGCGCCGTGGCGGTCGGCTGTCGTTTGCCGCGCGCGCCTGGCTGGACCTCGTCAGGGCGCGCATGGCGGACGCGGCACGTTTACAATAGGCGCTCGCCAACCTCCGCCAAGAATATGAAGATTATCGGTAAAACAAGTCTGAAGCGCACCGCCGGCTCGCTGCTGCTGGGATTGTTATGCACCATGGGCCTGATGAGCGAAATGGGCTACGCCCAGGCTGCGCTGCCCGTGTATGGCTATTTCGTCAAGAATACCTATCCGCACGATTCCCAGGCCTTCACCCAGGGCTTGCTGTTCAAGGATGGCCACCTGTATGAAAGCACGGGCCAGAACGGCCAGTCCTCCTTGCGCAAGGTGGAATTGACGACGGGCAAGGTGCTGCAGAAAAGCATGCTCGACAAAAAAGTCTTCGGCGAGGGCATCACGGACGTGGGCGATGAAATCCTGGGCCTGACCTGGATTTCGCAGACCGGTTATGTGTTCGACCAGAAAACCTTCAAATTGAAACGCACCTTCAGCTACCAGGGCGAAGGCTGGGGCCTGGCCAGCGATGGCAAATTCGTCTACATGAGCGACGGCACTTCCGCCATCCGCGTGCTCAATCCGAAAACCCTGGCCGAGGTGCGCCGCTTCGAGGTGAAGGCGGAAGGCCGCCCGATCGACCGCCTGAATGAACTGGAAATGGTCGATGGCGAACTGTACGCCAATGTGTGGGGCGCGGACGTGATCGCCCGCATCGATCCGGCCAGCGGCAAGGTCGTGGGCTGGATTGACCTGACGGGCTTGCTGCCACCCGAGCAGCGGGGCACGGCCAATCCCGACGCCGTGCTCAACGGCATTGCCTGGGATGCGCGTGGCAAGCGCTTGTTTGTCACGGGTAAACTGTGGCCGAAGTTGTTCGAAATCGAGCTGATCGAAATCCAGCGCCATTGATGTTTCCTACCGGACAGTGTGGGTGGTGAGGAATCGTCTATGATGCTCATCCTTCGCCCAATGCGACCTTTACAGGATGCCATGCTGTCCCTTTCTTTCCCCCTGCGCCGCCTGGCGGTTGCCGCCAGTCTGGCCGCCGCCGTCTTGCCTGCCGCGCTGGCGCAAGCGCCGTATGTGCCGGTGACCAAACAATACGGCGACTTCGTCGTCACGAACGACCGCTTTGACTCGCTCGTCACCTTGTCGTTTCGCAAGCAGGGCTATTGGCCCGGCGGCGCGCGCGAAGTGGTGGAAGTGCGCCCCATCAAGGCCAAGCGCGAGGGCCAGCCCATGCTGTTGGCGTTTAGCAAGGGCTATACGGGGCAGGGCACCATCCTCATCGGCGTGCAAAATGGCGAACCGCTGATGCGTCCCATCAGTCCCATGCAGCGCGACAGCATGGTGCGCACGGAGCGCGACCCCGAATGGGGCGTGCCGCAGCCGGGCCGCAGCGAAATGCTGCTGTTTGCCCGCGACGGCCGCGCGCTCGACACGGGCACGGGCGAGTTGCTGTGGTTTGACGTGGCCGGTAACGTCACGGGCGATTACGCATCGCCCATGCTGGTTTCCATCTCGCCCGACCGCCAGCGCGGCGCCTATCTCGCCAGGAAACTGAGCAAGTTGCAAATCATCGTTGCCACGCGCGACGACGGCGTGGCCGGCGTGCTGGCATTGCCGCCCGACACGTACAATCGGTGGCTGGAACCCCTCTCGAAGCTGGCTTCCGAGCAGGCGGGCGTCGCCATCAAGGCGCGCCAGGGCCGCACGGACTCAAACCGCATCCGGCGCGAGCTGGAACTGGCCTGGTTCGGCCAGCAATTTCAATGGAAACAAGGCAAGAATGGCTGGCAAGTGACGGGGCTGGGCCTCAGTTCAACGCCGCCAGAAGGAAAACAGCCATGACAATACCTAAACTTATCGCCGGCTGCTTCGCCGCCTCCTTGCTGGCCGGCTGCGTGCACGGCGAAATGTTCCCCAAGGATTATCTGGCACAAGATATCGACAAGCAACAAGCGTTGCTGGAACTGGACGTGGTCTTCGGGCAAGTGCCCGACGACAAGCTGACGTCGCGCGTGACGGCCCGCAACACGGTGGAATACGCGGGCGCGCCGCATATCGTCGTGCCGTTCTACCAGAAAGGCCTCGGTTTCGACCAGGGTTTCGCTCGCACTTACATGTTTGCCATCGTGTATCCGGTTGCCAAGGTTGAGACGGCCACGGCCAGCAGCCGCGTCTTCGGTCAACATATCGACGGCCAGCAGCAAGGCGGGGCCCGCTACCGCTTCCGCGTGCCGGGCAAGGCGCAGTGGAACAGCAATGAAACCTTTATGTTGAAATTTGAACGCAAGGACCGCCGCGAAGAGATCACTTTCCGCTTCAGCAACGAGAAAAGCTGTCCGTCCGCTTTCAATGCCATCACGCCCAAATATGGCTTTCCCATCCAGGTCAGCGCGACCTTCAAGGATGGCAAGGGTTGTCTGAAAGTGTGCGACAGCCGCGACCAGTGGCCGGGCTTTTGCGCTTACCAGCCGCCGCCGGCCGCCTGATTGCTACGCGGCTGAGCACTACCTGCAGGCGTAAAAAAGGCCG
The DNA here is from genome assembly GCF_002869965.1 of Janthinobacterium sp. ROICE36. Taxonomy (GTDB): domain Bacteria; phylum Pseudomonadota; class Gammaproteobacteria; order Burkholderiales; family Burkholderiaceae_D; genus Janthinobacterium. The sequence continues at coordinate 6,492 of NZ_PEBS01000091.1, read as the reverse complement.
ATGGAAATCGGCCTCGATGACAACTGAATGTGTTGCTCAGTGTGTTGCTTAGCGGTAAAACGCCTCGACTGTACCCTTCAGCTTGATCTGCAGCGGACGGCCGCGGCGATCGAGGGACTTGGTGGAAGCGACCTTGATCCAGCGTTCGCTGATGCAATATTCTTCCACGTCAAGACGCTCCTTGTCGTTGAAGCGGATGCCGACGTCGTTCTCGAACACGGCTGCAACGTGGTAAGGGCTGCTAGGGTCGATCGACAGGCGATCGGGCAATGGGGGTAAGGTGGTGGTATCGTTCATGGGCGTAATTATCACCCAGAATGCCGATCCAGACAACGGCCTTTCGCACCTCACCTGTCGGACCATCCATGAAATGGCGGCCTGGCCGTGCGGTACCCATGGGCTGGCACGGCACTGCCGCACCGGTCCATGCTGTAGCGGAGTTCCGGCAGATTTGCCGGAACTCACACGACCCGGCAATCAGGACTTGTCATTATTCTTATGGCTTTGACGTCCCGTTTCCACATGCTGCTCATGCGTGCCGCCGCGCGAACCGGCGCCGGAACCCGCTTGTTCGCTGGCGCTCCTGCCTTGCCCTAATTGTTGCGAAGCGGATTGCTTGTCGCCGTCATTCTTGTGACTTTGTCGGCCCGCCTCGAAATCCTGCTCCTGCTTGCCGCCCTGGGTGCTACCGGATGACTGGCGGGTGCCGGACTGCTTGTCCGACTGTTGATTGCCCGATTGCTGTTTGTCCGACTGCTTACCGCTTTTGTCGTTGCTGTTTGAAGTCATGATCGTTACCCCTATGGTTAGTCTGCGCCATCATCCGCACCAAGGATGGCGTGAGGATGGATTCAGGATGTTGCTGCCTGGTCTACGGCGCCGTGTAGCACCGGTGAGGCCATTTTCGCTGCCTGACGCTCGCTTCACCATAGGGACACTAGCTGTCGCCACGTAGGAAAACTCCGTGGTGCGTGACAACCATTTCTGCATTGCATTTTTACAGATGCCGTGTTTCCTGCGGCGGCGTGTCCCATTCGTCATGCCTGCCATCGATAAAGGTGATTGGCACCTGGGCCAGTTCCGCCACCGACGCATCATCGAGGCAGTTGACGCTGATGCCGATAAACGGACCGCTGCGTGCAGAATCGCCGTGGCCAAACGGGCGCACGCCGCAATGGCGGCAAAAATAATGGCGTTCGCGGCCGGCGCCGAAGCGGTATGCGTTCAAGTCCGCTTCTCCGGCCAGCAGGTGGAAGGCCGTGGGCGGCACCTGGCTGGCCCAGCAGCGCACTTTCAGGCAATAGGAACAGTTGCAGCGCAGGCTGGGGGCCGTCAGGTCGATCTCGGCCGCGAAGCGCACGGCACCGCAGTGGCAACTGCCATGGTAGGTTTTTTTCATCGTGACCCACTTTACAGGGATGCCTTACTGTCATGCAACTGCTGGCATGGCGACTGTGCGGCATCGGCCCGGGCGCGCACTATAATGGCGCCTGTTCAACAGAGAGGAGTCGCAGCATGGAAATGCGCATGACCGACAGCCTGCGGCAACAGGCATATGCGCAGGCGGCCGCCTTCGTGCACACGCTCGACCGGCGCGATCCTGTTGCGCTGCAACGCGACTGGTCCCTGTCGCCAGCCGTGGCCGAGGAGATCGTCGAGATGCTTGACAGCTATTTTGCGGCAAACCAGGCCCTGTCGCTGGTGCCGCTGGCGCAGGCCTTTGTGCAGGGCAAGGGCGGTCGTCCTGCCGTCGATGTGTATGCCACCGACGCCGGCCCGCTGGGTATGGAATGCCTGTTGCTGGCCGATGGCAAGCCGGGCGAAGCGACCTTGCACCTGGCAATGTCCGGCCACGACGGCGCGCTGCGCCTGCATTACCACTACATCGGATCCTGAGCGCAGCATGACCGAACTGATCAGCGAAACACAACAGCGCATCTGCGACAAATTCGGCTTGCCGGCGCAGGCGCCCGAGCCCATGGTGGCCCTGGCCATCGGCACCCTGGCGCAATCGCCCATCTACGGCACGCCTATCGTGCTGCCGGACAAGGGCATCATCAGCTGGTTCATCCACTGCGGCGAACACGACGACGCCAGCGACTTTTACCAGCCCCTGCATGCCGAGCACCTGCACGAGATGCTGCCGCAAGTGCTCGATTACCTGGCCTTGCCCAGCGGCGCCAAATTCATTCTCGACCGAGAAGGTTATGAAGACGTGTGGCTGGCAGAGTAACTTTTTCATCGGCAAGATTGTCGTTGACGTTGATAAATAGGTATGGGATGCTGCTGTTCCGTTTTCTCCTGTCGAAAGCCGCATCTTGAAGCCACGCCTTCCGTCCGTCCTGCTCGTCATGGCGCTAGCCGCCGTCCCCGCTGGTGTGATAGCCTCGACTGCCAGCCCATCCCAGGCATCGCGCGCGGCACAGGAGATTGCCGCCTTTGTGCGCAGCGAAATGCAGGAGCGCCAGATTCCAGGGCTGCAACTGGCAGTAATACAGCGTGGCAAGGTCGTATTGAAGCGCAATTTCGGCCTGGCCAGCCTGCAATACCAGGTGCCGGTGACGGACGCCAGCTTGTTTTCCATCAATTCGGCGACGAAAGCGTTTGCGGGCGTGGCCGTGATGCAACTGGTGCAGCAGGGCCAGATCGACCTGGCGGCGCCTATCGGCCAGTATCTGATGGGCTTGCCATCGGCTTGGCAAGCCGTGACGGTGACCCAGTTGCTCAACCATACCTCGGGCTTGCCCGATGTGCTGGACCAGCGCAGCGGCAAGCTGGTGGGGCCCCAGCCCGACGACGCCGACGCGGCGTGGAAAGCCGTGCAGGCCCTGCCTGTGGAAGCCCGGCCAGGCCAGCGCTACCGCTACAACCAGACCAATTACGTGTTGCTGGCGCAATTGATCGAGCGGCAAAGCGGCCAGCCCTTTGTCTCCTTCATCCAGCGCCAGCAGTTTGACGTGGCGGGCATGCCGCACAGCGGCTTTGGCGACGCGAAGGATGTGGTCGCCAACAAGGCCAGTTCCTACGTGCTGGACCGGGGCGACAATGGTTACCGCAACGTGAACGAGGATTTCCCCGTATTCATGCGCGCCGGGGCCGGCATCAACAGCAATGCGGGCGAACTGGCGAACTGGCTCATCGCGCTGCAGTCGGGACGCTTGCTGGCGCCCGCCAGCGTGGCACGGCTGTGGCAGCCGACCAGCTTGAATGACGGCAAGCCGGCGCCGTGGGCGCTGGGCTGGCCCACCATCGGCCGCGATGCCCACCGCGCCGTGGCCGGCATCGGCGGCGCCCGCTCCGCCTTTTATGTGTATCCGGACGATGGCCTGGCGGTCATTATCCTCAGCAACCTGGCCGGCGGCCAGCCGGAACAGCTGATCGATACCGTCGCCGGCTTCTACATTCCCTCCCTGCGCTGGCAGCGCGGCGGCGCGTACGCCGCGCACCTGCTGCGCAACAGCGCGGCCAGCGCGGGCTACGACGGGCTGGACAAGACACTGGCGGCCATCCGACGCCAGCATGGGTTGTCTGATCCCACCGAAGACGACTTGAATGCCTGGGGCTACCGCCTGCTGCGCCGGCAGCAGCCGAAACAGGCGGTCGCCGTTTTCCAGCTGGGCGTGCAACTCTACCCGCAAGTGGCAAACGGCCACGACAGCCTGGCCGAAGCGTACGAGGCGGATGGCGCCACGGCGCTGGCCGTCACGCACTACCGCCGTTCGCTGGAGCTGAACCCCGGCAACACGCATGCCGTGGCGCGCTTGCGCGTGCTGGGCGCCGACTAACGGGCTGCTTGGGCTGCCGCAGCCTTGCCGTGCTCGGCCCCATGCATGGCCAGGTAGGCGGCCAGATTCTCGTCGTCGATGCCCAGGGCGCGCAAGACTTCTTGCGTGAAGGTGACGGGCGCAGTGCCTGGCGCCGTGATGATGCGCTGGTCGGCTACGGCCCAGGGCACATCCTGGTACAGGGCGGCGCCCGCATAGCCGGTATCGCTCAGGTTGGCGGCACAATTGGAGGTGTGGCGCACAGTGTCGAGCACGCCCGCCTGCGCCAGCACGCGCGTGCCGTCGCAAATGCCGGCCAGCACCACGCCCTTGTCGCGCGCCGCGCGCAGCAAGCGGCCCAGGTCGGGAGCCTTGCCGCTTTGCCAGTGGCTGCCGCCGCACACCATCAGCAAGTCGAGATCATCGAGCGAAATATCTTCCAGCACCAGTTGTGGCGTGACCAGCATGCCGCCGGACGAGGTGACGGGCAAGCCGCCCGGCGTGGCGAACTGCGTGTAAAAGCCGTAGTACAGTCTCGCCGTGGAATTGATCAGGGCAGTTTCCCAATCGGCAAAGTTCTCGGTCAAAATGGTAATGGCATGTGTCATGAAAAAGTCCCGTCGCAGTTGGTGAGCTTATTATTACAGGCTGGCTAGCCCGCTGGTACCGAAAGCATACTAAAAAGTACTGACAATTTCTGTCAGGAGCGCAGGTAAAATGACGGTAGGCGGCGCTTCGCTGCTGATCCTTTCCGAGCATGGGCAGGAAGTTGGCTACAGCCGCAGTCACGCGGGCCATTCCGCGTGCGACAGGAGCGGTGCTGAAATTGTCATGTTGATCTGGAACAAACGGCGCGCGCAGCCAGGCCGTTGAAGCACCAATGAAAAAGGCCCGGTGCCGCCGCAGGAAGCAGCGGAACCGGGCCTCAGGAGCGTTGCGGATTACTTCTCGGCGAACGCGCGCTCGACAACGAAGTCGCCAGGCGTCGAGGTATTGCCTTCCTTGAAGCCACGCGCTTCCAGCATCTCTTTCAGGTCGCGCAGCATGTCCGAGCTGCCGCAGATCATGACGCGGTCTTCGGCCGGGTTCAGCTCCGGCAAGCCCAGGTCTTCGGCCAGCTTGCCGTTCTCGATCAGCGCCGTGATGCGGCCCATGTTGCGGAAGTCTTCGCGCGTGACGGTCGGGTAATAGCGCAGCTTGTCGCTGACCATTTCGCCCAGGAATTCATGCTTCGGCAGGTGCTCTTCCAACAGCTCGCGGTAGGCCAGTTCATCGACCTGGCGCACGCCATGCACGAGGATCAGCTGGTCGAAGCGCTCGTAGATGTCCGGATCGCGCACGATGCTGAGGAAGGGCGCCAGGCCCGTGCCCGTCGACAGCATGTACAGGCGCTTGCCTGGCAGCAGGTAGTCGGACACCAAGGTGCCCGTCGGCTTGCGGCCGACGATGACGGTGTCGCCCACTTGCAAGTGTTGCAAACGCGACGTCAATGGACCGCCCGGTACCTTGATGCTGAAAAATTCCAGGTGTTCTTCGTAATTGGCGCTGGCGATACTGTAGGCGCGCAGCAACGGCTTGCCATCGACGCGCAGGCCGATCATGGTGAAATGGCCATTCGAGAAACGCAGCGACGGGTCGCGCGTGGTGGTAAAGGAGAACAGGGTATCCGTCCAGTGGTGCACGCTTAATACGCGCTCTTCATTCATCGAACTCATAGTGTTTGTTGGCTGGTCAAAAAAATGGTTAGTTGCTGGCAACTGCTGGCAAAAGTGAAGCCCTGTGTAGGTCCAGACGCTATTGTACCGGCCTGCACATGAAATTGTTACCGCCTATCGCCGCCATTGCTGCCGCACGCGGTGCCGACATTATAGTGCGAATGGCAAGTTCAGGCTGAAATTTGCCTGCAAACGGGCCGTGGGCATGCGCGTTCTTGACCTGGCTCACTTTTCAAGGCGCCGCTCCAGGGCTGGCGCCCGCGCGTGCAGGCGCGGCGCCCCGGAAGCGCCGGCGCAGGGCAGCATTCGCCGGTTCGGACACGCTGCGATAGACGTGGCCGGCCACGATGGCAGCGCCGCACAGCAGCATGATCCATAGGCGCTGGCGCAAGAAGCGGCACGACAGCGGCAGCAGCTGATAAAACATTTCCTCGACCGACAGCGACCAGTACACGTTCAGGCAGTAATTGAAATAGCCGGCGCTTTGCATCAGCACGTTGTGCCAGAAGGTCAGTACGGAAGCGATGGCAATGACGAAATAGCTGGCTGACAAGTCCTTGCCGCCATCCGAATTGGCAAAGAAGGGCACGTTCAGCACGCCCAGCAGCACGATGAGTGACAGGGCCAGCAGCCAGGCCGACAGCGGGCTGTTCTTCAAGCCATAGGCCTGCGCGCAGTGCAGCAGCAGCAGCAGCACGCACAGGATGGCCGCGCCGCGCAGAGCGTCGATATGATGGTTACGTGCTTGCAATGGCTTCCTCGGTGGCTTAGCAGGGTGTTGAAAAAAGACCCCAGTCCTTCGGATTTTGTCGCCAGACATGCGAATTTTTCGGGCTGGAAGCCGCATTTTGCCTAAAAAGCAGTTTTCAGCCACTTTTCAGGCCGTTTTTTGACATTTTTTAGTGCTTTCCGTACTCTATGGACGGAGTTATCCAACCACCGCCGATAAACGCCAGCCAAAGATCGTCGCCATGCGCGTCAGGTTGTAAGCGGCGAAAGTGAACGTGGTTTGT
>NZ_PEBS01000090.1 GCF_002869965.1 Janthinobacterium sp. ROICE36 | reverse complement strand
GGTTTTACATCAGCAGTCTGCCAGCGAAGGCGGCCAAGCTGGCGCACGTTGTACGTGCCCACTGGGGTATCGAAAACAGCATGCACTGGGTGCTCGATGTTGCATTCCGCGAAGACGATTGCCGTATCCGGGCCGGCGAAGGGGCACAAAACTTCGCCATCTTGCGTCGAATAGCACTCAATTTGCTGAAAAACGAAAAGACAACCAAGGCCGGCATCGCTACCAAACGCTTAAAAGCTGGCTGGAATGCCTACTATCTCGCCAAGGTCTTGGGCTTGCCGACCTGATGCTTCATGCAATCGCCCTGAGGCCTACCTGCCTGTCTGGGTGATATGGGGTGGAGTATGGTAAAATCAAAGGTTGATTGAGTTATCAATTTACCGTTTTAAACCTTACTTTTTATTGGAGTTTTCACACATGGCAATCGAACGCACCCTGTCGATCATCAAACCAGACGCAGTTGCAAAAAACGTAATCGGTCAAATCTACACCCGTTTTGAAAACGCTGGCCTGAAAATCGTTGCAGCACGCATGACCCAACTGTCGCGCGAACAAGCTGAAGGTTTCTACGCAGCGCACAAAGAACGCGGCTTCTTCAAGGATCTGGTCGACTTCATGGTTTCCGGTCCAGTCATGATCCAAGCCCTGGAAGGCGAAAACGCCGTTCTGGCCCACCGTGACCTGATGGGCGCGACCGATCCGAAGAAAGCAGAAAAAGGCACGATCCGCGCCGATTTCGCCGATTCGATCGACGCCAACGCTGTACACGGTTCCGACGCTGTCGAAGCTGCTAAAGTGGAAATCGCTTACTTCTTCCCAGAACTGAAGGCTTAATTGCCTTAGATAACGTTATTTCCTGGCGTTATCTGTGAAATAACTTATCACCCCCTGTTCCCGCTGCGCTGTGGTGGCTTTGACTTCCTGATGCGCGCGGGGACGGATTTTTAGAATAGGCAACATCATGACGACGACTACCCTCACCAACTTGCTGGACCTCGATCCCGCGCAACTCATCGCCTACTGCGCCGAGTTGGGAGAGAAACCGTTTCGTGCGAAACAATTGCAACGTTGGATACATCAGTTCGGCGCTTCCGATTTCGACGCCATGACCGACCTGGCCAAGTCGCTGCGCGACAAGCTGGCCACGCGCGCCGAAGTGCGCGCCCCGGCCATCATCAGCGACCACACATCGCTTGACGGCACGCGCAAGTGGCTGGTTGATGTCGGCAATGGCAATGCCGTGGAAACCGTGTTCATTCCGGAAGAAAACCGCGGCACCCTGTGCATCTCGACCCAGGCCGGTTGCGCCGTGAACTGCCGGTTCTGCTCGACGGGCAAGCAAGGTTTCAACCGCAACCTGTCCGTGGGCGAGATCATCGGCCAGCTGTGGATGGCCGAATTCGAATTGCGCCGCACCAAGGGCATCGAACCTGGCCCGAAAGGCGAGCGCCAGATCACCAACGTGGTGATGATGGGCATGGGCGAGCCCTTGCTGAACTTTGAACCGACCGTCACGGCCCTGAAATTGATGCTCGACGACAACGCCTACGGCCTGTCGCGCCGCCGCGTGACTTTGTCGACCTCGGGCGTGGTGCCGATGATGGACAAGCTGTCGCAGGAAGTGCCGGTGGCCCTGGCCGTCTCGCTGCACGCCTCGAACGATGCGCTGCGCGATAGCTTGATTCCTCTGAACAAGAAATACCCGCTGAAGGAATTGATGGCGGCCTGCAAGCGCTACCTGGAATTCGCCCCGCGCGATTTCATTACGTTTGAATACTGCATGCTCGATGGCGTCAACGATAGCGACGAGCACGCGCGCGAACTGCTGGCGCTGGTGCAAGACCGCGAGTTCGGCGTGAACTGCAAATTCAACCTGATCCCGTTCAATCCTTTCCCCGAGTCGGGCCTGTTCCGCTCGAAAAACCCGCGCATCAAGGCGTTTGCCCAGGTACTGATGGACGGCGGCATTATCACCACCGTGCGCAAGACGCGCGGCGACGATATCGATGCGGCCTGCGGCCAGCTGGCCGGCGAAGTCAAGGACCGCACGCGGGTGCAGGAACGCATGGAAAAAATGACTGAGTACCAACAGAAATTTGGCGCCAATTTCGGCAAGATCGTGGAGATCCGCTCCTGATGAGGGAAGGCATGGCTTACCAACGCTCGCTCGCTGTGGCCGCTGTTTGCCTGGCTGTGCTGCTGGTCGGCTGTGCTTCTGCTTCTTCCGCAAGCCGCGCGTCGGCCGCTGGCCAGGGCAAACAGGCAAGCGCCGATGAGCGCGCCGCGCTGCGCCTGCAACTGGCCAGCGCGTATTATGCGCAAGGTCAGCTCGACGTGGCCCTGGCGGAAGCGGAGCAAGCCGTGCAACTGGCGCCGAACGATGGCCAGGCCTATGGCGTGCGCGCGCTGATCCTCGCCGCCCGGCGGCAAACTGCGTCTGCCGAGAAAGATTTCCTTTACGCTTTGCGCCTTGCGCCCCACAATCCTGAGTTGAGCAATAATTACGGTCTGTTTTTGTGCCAGACGGGACGCGCCGCGCAATCGCTGGCGTATTTCGATGCGGCACTGGCGGACGCGGCGTATGTGTCGCCGGAAAAAGCGCTCAACAATGGGGGCGCTTGCAGCCTGGCCCTGCATGATTACCCGCGTGCCGGTGCGTATTTGATGCGCGCGGTACGCATCGCACCGGACGTGGCAGTAACGAATGCCGGCCTGGTGCGCGTGTATTACCAACAGCAAGACTACCGGCAGGCAGCTTATTATTGGCAGCGGCTCGGTAAGATAGCAACAATGGAGAGCCAGACGGCCGATGTGCTGTGGCTCGGGATCAAGGTGCAGCATAAGCTCGGGGATGCGGGTGCGGAAGCTGGCCTGGGGGCGCATTTGCGCAACCACCATTCCGGTTCCCCCGAATATGCTGCTTATCAAAATGGGGCGTTTGATGAGTGAGACAGGGATACCAATGAATTCAGAGTGGGCAGAAACGCCTCAGCAGCAGCCCCAGGGCAATCTTGCGTTGGCAGGCGCACAGTTGAAGGCGCAGCGCGAAGCGCTGGGCTGGCCGGTGGAACAGGTGGCAGACCAGCTCAAGCTGGCGTCACGCCAGGTGATCGCGCTGGAAGAGGGTGACATGGCGGCTTTGCCGAACCTGGCCGTGGTGCGCGGTTTCGTGCGCGCCTATGCCAAGGTGGTCAAGCTCGACGCTGCGCCGCTGGTGGCCATGATCGAAGTGCATCCGGCGCCGGCGCAAGACCCGGCTGTCGCGCCCGTGCGGCGCGAGATTTCCGCCACCTTCTCCGAATCGCGCTTCCCGTCGATGACGCAGCGTTCTTCGAACCAGACTCTCCTCTGGATCGCCGGTACCGTGGCTGTCGTCGTGGCTGCCGCTTTTGGAGCGTACAAGCTGGGCTATGTGCCCGCCAGCCTGCTGGCGCAAGCCGACAAGGAAGCCGTGCATCCGAACGTGGTTGGCCCCGTGGAAACGACCCTGGTCAAGCCGGGGCAGGATCTGTCGCCCGTGCAGACGCCGTCCGTGCCGCTGATTTCCGTGCCGCCACCGCCAGGCAACGACACGCAGACGGGTGCGCCGGCCGCGTCCGCGCCGGCAGCCGCGCCAGTCGCTACGCCGGCAGCGGCCGCTGTCACGCCGCCGGCAGCGGCCGCAGTTTCGAATGCGCTGGTATTGAAAGTGGAGCAGGATTCCTGGGTCGAGATTCGCCGTCCTGGCGCCGCGCCGCTGATTTCGCGCATGGTCAGGGCGGGCAGCACGGAAACGTTCGATATCATGGGCCCGGCAACCCTGGTGGTGGGCAAGCCGGGTGTCGTGCAGGCAACTTTGCGCGGCGCCAAACTGGATTTGCCGACTGTGGCGGGCGGTACGATTTCGCGCGTCAGCATCAAGTAACGTTTAAACCAGAAGTTTAAGTAAGCAAACTCACAAGATAATATTATGGCTACCTCGAAAACAGCGATCGGCTCCGGTCCTTCCGGCCGGCGCGACAGCCGCAAGGTGCTGATCGCGCACGGCCAACGCCAGATCTGGGTGGGCGGCGACGCCCCCGTGGTGGTACAGTCGATGACGAACACGGACACGGCCGATGCCATCGGCACGGCGATCCAGATCAAGGAACTGGCGCGTGCCGGTTCGGAACTGGTGCGCCTGACGGTGGACCGTCCCGAGGCGGCTGCGGCCGTGCCGTATATCCGCGAGCAGCTCGACAAGATGGACATCGACGTGCCGCTGGTGGGCGACTTTCATTACAACGGTCATACCCTGCTCAACGACTACCCCGATTGCGCGCGCGCGCTGTCGAAGTACCGCATCAATCCGGGCAACGTGGGCAAGGGCGCCAAGCGCGACACGCAATTTGCGCAAATGATCGAAGCGGCTTGCAAGTACGACAAGCCGGTGCGCATCGGCGTGAACTGGGGCAGCCTGGATCAAGCCTTGCTGGCGCGCATCATGGATGAAAACGCGGGCCGCAGCGACCCGTGGCCGGCGCAAGCGGTCATGTACGAAGCGCTGGTGACGTCGGCGATTGAAAACGCCGTGCGCGCCGAAGAGCTGGGCCTGGGGCGCGACAAGATCATCCTGTCGTGCAAAGTGTCTGGCGTGCAAGACCTGATCGCCGTGTACCGCGAACTGGCCCAGCGCTGCGACTATCCGCTGCATCTGGGCCTGACGGAAGCGGGCATGGGCAGCAAGGGCATCGTGGCGTCCACCGCGGCGCTGGCCGTGCTGCTGCAAGAGGGCATCGGCGACACCATCCGCATTTCATTGACGCCGGAGCCGGGCGGTGACCGCACGCGCGAAGTCATCGTCGGCCAGGAAATTTTGCAAACCATGGGCTTGCGCAAGTTCGCGCCCATGGTGATTGCCTGCCCGGGCTGTGGCCGCACGACGTCGACCACGTTCCAGGAACTGGCCGATAACATCCAGACGTATCTGCGCGAGCAAATGCCTGAATGGAAGAAATCATATCCGGGCGTGGAAGCGATGAACGTGGCCGTCATGGGCTGCATCGTCAACGGCCCTGGCGAATCGAAGCATGCGAACATCGGCATCAGCCTGCCCGGCACGGGCGAGTCGCCGGCCGCGCCCGTCTTTGTCGACGGCGAGAAAGTCGTCACCCTGCGCGGCGAACGCATCGTCGAGGAATTCCAGGACATCGTCTTGAAGTATGTACAGAGTCACTATGGCGTAGCTGGGGTTTCGAGCGACATGTCGCTCGAAACCCCAGCTACGCCAAAAATTGAACAGCAATCGTAGCCAATAAAAGTAGATACCATGTCCGAAAATAAAAAAGCAGATAAAATCACCGCAGTCAAAGGCATGAACGATATCCTGCCGGCCGACGCCCCGCTGTGGGAATTGTTTGAAAATACGGCCCAATCCGTGCTGCAAAGCTACGGCTTCCAGCAAATCCGCACGCCGATCGTGGAAGAAACGAAATTGTTCGCGCGCGCCATCGGCGCCGTGACCGATATCGTGGAAAAGGAAATGTATTCGTTCACCGATTCGATGAACGGCGACAACCTGACCCTGCGTCCGGAAGGCACGGCCGGCGTGGTACGCGCCGTGGTCGAACACAACCTCGTCTACGAAGGCCCGAAACGCCTGTGGTACAAGGGCCAGATGTTCCGCCACGAGCGCCCGCAAAAAGGCCGCTATCGCCAGTTCCACCAGTTCGGCGTGGAAGCCATCGGTTTTACGGGCCCGGATATCGACGCCGAGATCATCATGCTGTCGCGCCGCTTGTGGGATGACCTGGGCCTGGAAGGCATCCGCCTGGAACTGAATTCGATCGGCGACGCGGACGAGCGCCTGCGCCACCGCGCCGACCTGATCGCCTACCTGGAAAGCCACAGCGAGCTGCTCGACGAAGAAGCCAAGCGTCGCCTGCACAGCAATCCTCTGCGCATCCTCGATACCAAGAATCCTGCCATGCAGGACCTGGTGAATGGCGCGCCGAAGCTGCTGGACTACCTGGGCGAGGAATCGCTGGCCCACTTCCACGGCGTGCAGAAGATCTTGAACCACAACAATATTCCATTCACCATCAATCCGCGCCTGGTGCGCGGCCTTGATTACTACAACCGCACGGTGTTCGAGTGGGTCAGCGACAAGCTGGGCGCGCAAGGCACGGTGTGCGCCGGCGGCCGCTATGACGGCATGGTGGAAATGTTCGGTGGCAAATCGACGCCAGCCGTCGGTTTTGGCATGGGCGTCGAACGCCTGGTGCTGCTGATGAAGGATGCGGCCGAACCGGAAGCGCCGGCCCAGTGCGACGTCTACCTGGTGCACCAGGGCGAGCAGGCAGGCTTGCAAGCCTTCGTACTGGCCGAGCGGATTCGCGATGCGGGCCTCGACGTTGTGCTACATTGCGCAGCGAGCAACGGTGGCGGCAGCTTCAAGACGCAAATGAAAAAGGCCGATGCCAGCGGCGCCGCGTTTGCCGTGATCATGGGCGACGATGAAATCGCCAGCAATGTCGCCACGGTGAAAGCCATGCGCGAAGCCGATGCTGGCGCGCAGCAGAACACGGTACCGTTCGACGATGTCGTCGATTACGTGGTGGACCAGATCATCGGCGACCACGATTGCGGCCACGACCACGGTCCTGGCGGCCATGTGCATCACCACCATTGATTTGCAGCAAGACCGTACTACCCTCGATCAACTACTCATTAAAACTGACGACCCATGGCATACGATCACGAAGAACAAGAACAACTGGCAACCCTCAAGGCCTGGTGGCAGCGCAATGGCAATCTGACCTCCTGGGTCTTGATCGTGGCGCTGGCAGGCTATAGCGGATGGGCTGGCTGGCAGTACTATCAGCGCACGCAGGCGGCGCAAGCGGGTCAGCTATACGACGAACTGCAAAACGCCATCGCCGCCAAGGACACCGCCAAGGTGATGCGCGCGACCGGCGACATGCAATCGCGTTTCAGCGGCACGGCGTATGCGCAGATGAGCGCCCTGGCGGCTGCCAAGGTGGCGTTTGACGCGAATGACCTGAAAACGGCCAAGACCCAGCTGCAATGGGTGGCCGAGCATGGCACGGAAGAGTACAAGGTCATCGCCAAGCTGCGCCTGGCCGGTGTGCTGCTGGACGAAAAAGCCTACGATGAAGCGTTGAAAGTGCTGGCGACGGCCAGCGTGGCGCAATTTGCCGGCGCCTTGGCCGACCGCAAGGGCGATATCCTGGTGGCGCAGAACAAGCTGGCCGATGCGCGCACGGCCTACCTGGGCGCGCTGGCCGCGACGGACAAGAATAATCCTGGTCGTCAATTGATCCAGGTCAAACTGGAAGCGATTGGCGGTACGGTACCGGAAGACAAGGCCAAGGCTGACAAGGCTGCCGCCTGACAGGAACACTGATGGTGTGGCCATGCGGCGTTGTTAGCCGCCTGCCATGCCCTTACAAGTACAAGAAAAAGGTTGGATAACACTTATGCGTGTCACTGAAAAGCTGGTAGCTGCAAGTCTGTTGGCCCTGATGGCCGGTTGCTCTTCCTGGAATCCGTTTGCCTCGAAAGACCCGAAAGTCGAACCGGCCAAGCTGGTCGAGTTAAAATCGAGCATTGCCGTGCGCGACGCCTGGAAGTATTCGATCGGCAAGGCCGGCGTGTACGCGTTTACGCCTGCGCTGGCCGGCAACAGCCTGTACGTGGTCAATGCCGATGGCGCGCTGGCGCGCCTGGATGCGGCCAGCGGCCGTGAAACGTGGCGTATCAAGGCTGGCAGCGACATCACTTCCAGCGCCGGCAGCGATGGCACCCTGGTGGCCGTGGGCGCTGCCAAGGGCGCCGTGCTGGCCTTTGACGCCGATGGCAAGCCACTGTGGAAGGCGCAGGCGTCCAGCGAAGTGCTGACCCCGCCAGTCGTAGGGCAGGGCGTGGTCGTGGTGCGCAGCGTGGATAATCGCATCGTCGGCTTCGATGCCAAGACGGGCGAGCGCAAGTGGACGGTACAGCGCGCCACGCCGGCCTTGACCCTGCGCAATGCGCCGGGCATGGTGCTGGGCGGCGCAAATGTCTACGTGGCCCAGCCGGGCGGCAAGCTGCTGGCACTGACGGCCGCCACCGGTGTGGTACGCTGGGAGATCGTCGTCAGCGAACCGCGCGGCGCCACCGAACTGGAGCGCGTCTCCGACATCGCCGGCACGCCGGTGGTGTTCGAAGGTGAAGTGTGCGCCGTCACGTACCAGGGCAAGGTGGGCTGCTTCGATGCCGCCACGGGCGTGCCGCGCTGGACCAAGCCGATCTCGTCCGATGTGGGCGTGGCCGTCGATCAGCGTTTCGTGTTTGCCGCCGATGCCCAGGGCGCCGTGCTGGCGTTCAGCCGCGAAGGCGGTCAGAGCGCCTGGAAGAATGAGGCGCTGGCGCGCCGCCGCCTGTCGACGCCGGCCTCCTTCGGCCGCAGCGTCGCCGTCGGTGACTATCAAGGTTATATCCACTTCCTGTCACGGGAAGATGGCGCATTAATAGGTCGGGTCAGCACCGACGGTAGCCCGATTGTTTCGGCTCCCGTTGTAGCAGGTTCGAATTTGATTTTTCAAACCCAATCAGGGACAGTGACCGCTCTCGCGGTCGAGTAATACAATGAAGCCGGTAATTGCACTAGTAGGTCGACCCAATGTTGGGAAATCGACTTTATTCAATCGTCTGACCCGCTCGCGCGACGCGCTGGTGGCGGATTTGCCTGGGTTGACGCGCGATCGTCACTATGGCGAAGGCCGTGTCGGCGTACGTCCCTTTCTGGTCATCGATACGGGTGGTTTCGAACCCGTCGCCAAGGAAGGCATCATGCACCAGATGGCACTGCAGACCAAGCAGGCCGTGGCCGAGGCCGACGTGGTGGTCTTCATCGTGGACGGCCGCCAAGGCCTGACCCCGCATGACAAGACCATCGTCGACTTCCTGCGCAAGAGCGGTCGCCCGGTCTTGTTGGTGGTCAATAAAAGCGAAGGTATGCGCTATACGGCCGTCGTGTCCGAATTCTATGAATTGGGCATGGGCGATCCATATGCGATCTCGTCGGCGCACGGCGACGGCGTCAACGACCTCGTTGAGGTGATGCTGGACCTGGCCTTCGCGCAGCGTCCGGATGAGCCTGAAGAGCTGGAAAAGACCGACCGCGGCATCAAGATTGCCCTCGTCGGCCGTCCGAACGTGGGCAAGTCGACGCTCATCAACACCCTGCTGGGTGAAGAGCGCGTGATCGCCTTCGACATGCCGGGCACGACGCGCGACTCGATCGAGATTCCATTCGAGCGCGATGGCCAGCAATATACGCTGATCGACACGGCCGGTATCCGCCGCCGCGGCAAGGTATTTGAAGCGATCGAGAAATTCTCGGTGGTGAAAACCCTGCAGTCGATTTCCGAAGCCAACGTGGTGGTGCTGATGCTCGACGCGCAGCAGGATATTTCCGAACAGGACGCGCATATCGCCGGCTTCATCCTGGAATCGGGCCGCGCGCTGGTGGTGGCCGTGAATAAATGGGACGGCTTGCAATCGCACGAACGCGACGAGATCAAGATCGATATCGACCGCAAGCTCGATTTCCTGTCGTTCGCGCAGATGCATTTCATTTCGGCGCTGAAGGGCACCAACATCGCTCCACTGATGAAGTCGCTCAACGCCGCGTATGCGGCCGCCATGTGCGACCTGTCGACGCCGAAACTGACGCGCGCGCTGATCGAGGCTGTGGAGAAGCAGGAACCACGCCGCAAGGGCTCGATTCGTCCGAAGCTGCGCTATGCCCACCAGGGCGGCATGAACCCGCCTGTGATCGTCATTCACGGCAATGCGCTCGACGCCGTTGGCGATCCCTACAAACGTTACCTGGAAAAACATTTCCGCGATACGTTTGCCCTGGTCGGTACGCCGCTGCGCATCGAACTGCGCACGGGTAAAAACCCGTTTGCACGCACGCCAAGCAAGTAATGATTTAACAGCTGGATTAAGTGCATATTAAGGCGCCGCAGAGATAATGCGGCGCCGACAGCCAATGCGATGGCTCTTGCACGAAATGAAAGTGTTAATGCGCCATGCGCGACAGCGATCGTGAAAACAGGTTACAGTAGCTATGACGCATCTTTCTCTCTTTGAAAGATGTGAGAGCACTTGAAATCAAGCGAGTCGCCTCCAATTCTTACACAACAACATAAACAACGGAGCTGTTATGAGCAACAAAGGGCAACTGTTACAAGACCCATTCCTCAATGCATTACGCAAAGAGCATGTTCCTGTCTCGATCTACCTGGTCAATGGCATTAAATTGCAGGGCCATATCGAATCGTTCGATCAATATGTCGTATTGCTGCGCAATACCGTCACACAGATGGTGTACAAGCATGCCATCTCGACAGTGGTGCCGGCCCGTGCCGTCAATCTCAATATTGAATCTGAAGCGGAGTAAAGCGTTGAGCTTGACGGCCCAGCGCCTTTCACCCTCCATCGCCCCCGTCCGCGCCAGCGGCGCTGATGCGTTTGCATCGGCGTCGGCGTCCGCCGCAACCCATCTGATGCCATCATGCGCGCCGTACTAGTCGGGGTTGACTTCGGTCACAGCGACTTCGCCGCCAGCATGGAGGAACTCATGCTGTTGTCGCGTTCGGCTGGCGCAGACCCGATTTCCACCATCACGGCCAAGCGTTCCAGTCCCGATTCCGCGTATTTTGTCGGCAGCGGCAAGGCCGATGAAATTGGCGACGTCGTCGTCAACGATGGCCTGGAAATCGTCATCTTCAATCACGCCCTGTCACCTGCCCAGCAGCGCAATCTGGAAAAGCGCCTGAATGTGCGGGTGCTCGACCGTACCAGCCTGATCCTCGACATCTTCGCGCAGCGCGCCAAGAGCCACGAGGGCAAGCTGCAAGTCGAGCTGGCCCAGTTGCAGCATCTGGCCACGCGCCTGATCCGCGGCTGGACCCACCTTGAGCGGCAAAAGGGCGGTATCGGCTTGCGCGGTCCCGGCGAGACGCAGCTGGAGACCGACCGCCGGCTGATCGGCGACCGCGTCAAGGCCTTGCGCGCGCGCCTGGAGAAGCTGCACAAGCAGCGCGAAACGCAGCGCCGCGCGCGCGGCCGCAATCACACATTCTCGGTGTCCCTGGTCGGCTATACCAATGCCGGCAAGTCGACCCTGTTCAATGCCGTGACCAAGGCCGGCGTGTATGTTGCCGACCAGTTGTTCGCCACCCTCGACACCACCTCGCGCCGGGTTTACCTGGGCCAGGAAGTGGGCAATGTGGTGATCTCCGACACGGTCGGCTTCGTGCGCGAATTGCCGCATCAACTGGTGGCCGCTTTCCGCGCCACGCTCGAAGAAACCATTCATGCCGATTTGCTGCTGCACGTCGTCGACGCTGCGTCGCCGGTGCGCATGGAGCAGATCGAGCAGGTCAACCTGGTCTTGAAAGAGATCGGCGCCGATCACATTCCGCAGATTCTCGTGTGGAACAAGATCGATGCGGCCGGGCTGGAGCCTTCGGTGGAACGCGACGAATATGCTACGATCAGTCGCGTCTTCGTCAGTGCGCAGAAGGGCAGCGGTCTCGACCTGCTGCGCGATGCGATTGTCGAGATGGCCAGGAAGGCGCCCCGTTCGGCCCACCTGTATCAACACGACGCAGCACCGCAGGAAGATCAGTTGGACGGTCGGTACGACCAGCACGATGGCGCCGCCCCGGACCAGGACGAAGAGCCTGGCGAGGACGATAGGATTTCCACCCACTCCCAAGTCGGAACACGATAGTTATGCTTGTCTCCCTACTCAAAAAAACAGGCTTGAAGTTGTCCCTGAACGATCCCCGCTGGGGCAATCGCAAGGACGACGGCAAGAAAGCCCAAGAAGGCAAAAAGCCCGGCGAAGGTCCGCCGGACCTCGATCAGTTATGGCGCGATTTCAATCAGCGCCTGAACGCCTTTTTCGGACAGAAGAACCGTCCCGACAACGGCGGCAACAACGGTGGCGGCAGCGGCCCGCGTCCCGACATGAAGGGCGCCGGCATCACCGCCGGCGTGGTCGGCGTGATCGCCGTCTTCATCTGGCTCGCCAGCGGCGCCTTCATCGTGCAAGAGGGCCAGAGCGGCGTGGTGCTGACGTTTGGCCAATACGCGCGCACGGCGCCGGCCGGTCTCAACTGGCGCTGGCCGTATCCGTTCCAGACCGATGAAACCGTCAATGTGTCGCAGGTGCGCACGGTGGAAGTCGGTTATCGCACGTCGCTGCGCAACAAGCAGGCCAGCGAGTCGCTGATGCTGACGGACGATGAAAACATCATCGACATCCAGTTCGCGGTGCAGTACACCTTGAAAGATCCGGTGGAATGGCTGTTCAGCCTGCGCGACCAGGAAGACACCTTGCGTCAGGTCGCCGAGACGGCGATCCGCGAAGTGGTCGGCCGCAGCAAGATGGACTTCGTGCTGTATGAAGGCCGCGAAAAAGTGGCCTTCGACACGCAAAAATTGATGCAGCAGATTCTTGAAGATTACAAGGCTGGCGTGTTGATCAACAACGTGACGATGCAGGCCGTGCAGCCGCCGGAGCAGGTGCAAGCCGCCTTCGACGATGCCGTCAAGGCAGGCCAGGACCGTGAGCGCCAGAAGAATGAAGGCCAGGCCTACGCCAATGACGTCATTCCAAAAGCACGCGGCGCCGCATTCCGCCTGGTGCAGGAAGCCGAGGCCTACCGGGCCATGGTGACCGAGAACTCGGAAGGTAATGCGTCGCGCTTCAAGCAGGTGCTGGTCGAGTACCAGAAGGCGCCGGCCGTCACGCGCGACCGCATGTACCTGGAAACGATGCAGCAAGTGTTCAGCAGTGCCAGCAAGGTCATGGTTGACGCCAAGACGGGCAGCAATCTGCTGTATCTGCCGCTCGACAAGTTGATCGCCCAGCAGGCGGCGTCGGACGCTTCGGCCGCGGCAGCGCGCGCCGCAGCGGCCGCACCCGCCGCCAATACCGTAATGCCACAGGAAGCCATGCAGACAGTAGAAGTCAATTCGCGTCGCGACAGCCGCTCTTCGCGTGAACGGGAGAGCCGCTAATGAACCGTATCGTTGCCGCCCTGATCGCGGGCTTTATCGCGATCATGCTCCTTTCCTCGACCGTGTTCGTCGTCGATCAGCGTAAATACGCCATCGTCTTCGCTCTCGGTGAAGTCAAGGATGAGATCAGCAAGCCAGGCCTGTATTTCAAACTGCCGCCGCCGTTCCAGAACGTCATCTACCTGGACAAACGCATCCTCACGCTCGATACGCCGGAACCGGAGCGCTTCATCACGGCCGAGAAGAAGAATATCCTCGTTGACGCGTATGTGAAATGGCGCATCGTCAATCCGAAGACCTATTTCCGCAGCTTCGGCGGCGATGAAAGCCGCGCCCGCAACCGCATGTCGCAAATCGTCAAGGCAGCGCTGAACGATGAAATCACCAAGCGCACGGTGCGCGAGGTGATCTCGGGCGAGCGTGGCAAGGTGATGCAGGCGATCAAGGCCAAGGTGGCGGCCGAGGCCGAGGCCATCGGCGTGGGCATCGTCGATGTGCGCCTGAAACGCGTCGATTACGTCGAGCAGATCAATAACTCCGTGTACGAGCGCATGAAGTCCGAGCGCGTGCGCGTGGCCAACGAGCTGCGTTCGACCGGTTCGGCCGACTCCGAGAAGATCCGCGCCGACGCCGACAAGCAGCGCACGGTGATCCTGGCCGAAGCGTATCGCGAAGCCGAGAAGATCCGCGGCGAGGGCGATGCCAAGGCGTCGCAGGTGTATGCGGAAGCGTTTGGCCGGAATCCTGAGTTCTACAAGTTTTACCGTAGCCTGGAAGCCTACCGCGCCACCTTCAAGGACAAGGGCGACGTGATGGTCATCGATCCGAGTTCGGAATTCTTCAAGTACTTCAAGGGCGGCGGTGCAGGCGGTTCGCCCAAGAAGTAAGCAGGGTAGCATTCAGACTGCATCCGTCCGCAAGCACGGGTGACAGCAGCAGCGGGGTCGGCGTCAATGCCGGCCCCGTTTTTTTGTGCCCGTCTGGTTGTTGCGGGAAGGCGTAAATGCGGTGTTTTTAGGGCTGTGCGCCAGCGTTTCGGACAACTTATCCCTAAAGGCCCGTGTTTTCGCGTAAAATATCAGGTTCGGCCTCTTGCCTGGCGCGCCCGCCGCTGCCTCGCATGATGCATTTTTTCAACTTTCTTCCGTATCTCGCTCCCTCATGCCGAATTGGCTTTTGCCCGAAAATATTGCCGATGTTCTGCCGTCGGAAGCGCGCAAGATCGAAGAGTTGCGCCGCCTCATGCTGGATAATTTCCGTTTGTACGGATATGAACTGGTGATGCCGCCGCTGCTCGAGTATCTGGAATCGCTGATGACCGGCGCTGGCAAGGATACCGACCTGCGCACCTTTAAACTGGTCGACCAGCTGTCGGGCCGCATGCTCGGTCTGCGTGCCGACATGACGACGCAAGTGGCGCGCATCGACGCCCATTTGCTGAACCGTGCCACCGTGACCCGCCTGTGCTACGCCGGCAGCGTGCTGCATACCCGTCCATCGGGTCTGCACGCCACCCGCGAACCGTTGCAGATCGGCGCCGAAATCTATGGCCATGCCGGCCTGGAAGCAGATGCCGAGATCCAGGAACTGGCGCTCGCTTCGCTGGCACTGGCCGGTTTCGACAGCGTGCGCCTGGATTTGTCGCACGTTGGCCTGTTGCGCGCTATCATTACGCAAGATGCCGCTGCCGTGCGCGACGAGGCTGCGCTGTACACCTTGCTGCGCGCGAAAGATGCGCCGGGCCTGCGTGCGCTGACCGCCGCCTACGATCCCGTCACGCGCGATGCCCTCTTGGCCTTGCCGAACCTGTACGGCGACATCGACGTGCTGGCACGTGCGCGCGAAGTGCTGCCGCCGTTGCCGGGCGTGCTCAAGGCGCTGGCCGAACTGGCCGCGCTGGCCGCGACTGTGGAAACCAAGGTTCTGGGCCGCGCCGAAGTGGCGATCGATCTGGCCGACCTGCGCGGCTACCAATATGAAAGTGGCGCGATGTTTGCGCTGTATGTACCTGGCTTGCCGAACGCGGTTGCGCGCGGCGGCCGTTATGACCACGTCGGCGAAGCGTTCGGCCGGGCTCGTCCCGCGACCGGCTTCTCGCTCGATTTGCGCGAACTGGCGCGCCTGTTGCCGACCGCGGAACGGAAGCATTCGATCCGCGCGCCGTGGGGCAGTGCGCCAGAATTGAAGGAAAAAATCGCCGAGTTGCGCAAGGCGGGCGAGGTCGTGATCCAGAGTATGCCGGGTCACAGTAATGAACAAGACGAGTTCGAGTGCGATCGCGTGCTGGTACTTGCCGATAATGGTAGTAGCTGGATTCTTAAAAACTTAGGTTGAGTGATGTCAAAGAAAATTATGGCAAAGAACGTCGTTGTCATCGGCACCCAATGGGGCGATGAGGGTAAAGGCAAGATCGTCGATTGGTTGACCGATCACGCCCAGGGTGTGGTGCGCTTTCAGGGCGGCCACAATGCAGGCCACACGCTGGTCATCGGCGGCGTCAAGACCGCGCTGCAACTGATCCCTTCGGGCATCATGCGTGCCGGCGTCGCCTGCTACATCGGTAACGGTGTGGTCGTTTCGGTACCGGACGTGCTGCGCGAAATCGACAAGCTCGAAGCTGTCGGCGTTGAAGTCGCTTCGCGCCTGAAAATCTCCGAAGCCTCGCCAGTCATCCTGCCTTACCACTCGGCACTCGACGCAGCCCGCGAAGCGGCACGCGGCGCGGCCAAGATCGGCACGACGGGCAAGGGCATCGGCCCGGCCTACGAAGATAAAGTGGCACGCCGCGCGATCCGTATCGCCGACCTGCTGAACGAGACGCGCTTCGCTGAAAAGCTGGCGGAAAATCTCGATTACCATAACTTCGTGCTGGAAAACTACCTGAAAGCGCCGCGCGTCGACTATCAGAAGACCCTCGACGACGCACTGGCCTATGTGCCGCGCCTGCGTCCGATGGTCGCCGACGTGTCTAGCGCGCTGTATGCAGCGCACAAGGCCGGCGCCAACCTGCTGTTCGAAGGCGCACAGGGTTCCCTGCTCGACGTCGACCACGGCACCTATCCGTTCGTCACCTCGTCGAACTGCGTGGCGGGCAATGCCTCAGCCGGTTCGGGCGTCGGTCCTGGCATGCTGCACTACATCCTGGGCATCACCAAGGCTTACACGACGCGCGTCGGCTCCGGCCCGTTCCCGTCGGAACTGCCAACGGACGCTGGCGTGGGCCTGCACCTGGCCAAAGTCGGCCATGAATTTGGCACCGTGACGGGCCGCGCCCGCCGCTGCGGCTGGTTCGACGCCGCCTTGCTGCGCCGCTCCGTGCAGATCAACGGCGTGTCGGGCATGTGCCTGACCAAGCTGGATGTGCTGGACGGCCTGGAAACGCTGAAGCTGTGCACCGGTTACAAGCTCGACGGCAAGATCGTCGACATCTTCCCGGTCGGCGCCGAAGACGCAGCCCGCTGCGAGCCGATCTACGAAGAAATGCCAGGTTGGACGGAAAGCACGGTCGGCGCGAAATCGCTGGCGGCCTTGCCAGCGACGGCGCGCGCTTACATCAAGCGCATCGAAGAACTGGTCGGCGTGCCGGTGGACATGGTTTCGACCGGTCCTGATCGTGAAGAAACGATCGTGCTGCGCCACCCATTCGAGTAAGCTGCTGGACACAATCCGCCGCAAGGCGGATTTTTTTAATCACGCTAATAATAAGATTTCACTATCATGACTAACCCACAATCGAACGATCAACATCTCTGGGTCAACTGGGAAGAGTACCACCGCCTGATCGAGCGCCTGGCGCTCAAGGTCTACGAATCGGGCTGGAAATTTGACCAGGTGCTGTGCCTGGCGCGCGGCGGTGTGCGTCCCGGCGACGTGTTCTCGCGCATTTTTGATTTGCCATTGGCCATCCTCTCGACCAGCTCCTACCGCGAAGACGCGGGCACGGTGCGCGGCGACCTCGATATCGCCAAGTACATGACCATGACCAAGGGCCCGCTGGCCGGCCGCATCCTGCTGGTCGACGACCTGGCCGATTCGGGCGTCACCCTGGACAAGGTCACGCGTCACCTGAAGGAAAACTTCCCTGACGTGACCGAAGTCAAATCGGCCGTGATCTGGCTGAAGGGCTGCTCCGTCGTGCGTCCTGACTACTTCCTCGACGAACTGCCGCACAACCCGTGGATTCATCAGCCCTTCGAAGATTATGACGGCCTGCGTCCGCACCAGCTGGCGGCGTGGATCAAGAAGGGTGAAGCAGGCAAGTAATTGCGTGCACTCTTGCAAAAAAAGACGATCATGTATCGTCTTTTTTTTCATCTGAAGGAATCCGGCATGACCATTCTGCACACTGCGCGGCTGCGCCTCGAACCTGTCACCGACAAGCATTACGACGCCGTGCACGCCATGAACTCGGATACCGAAGTGATGACCTACCTGAATGCGGGTCAGCCGGAGACGCAAGAGCATACGCGCGCCGCCGTTGCCCGCATCATGGGGCGCTGGGCCGAGTGGGGTTATTCGTGGTGGGCCTTGATCCGTACCGAAGATGAGATGCTGGTGGGGTTGGCCTGCTTGCAGCATATCGACGGCGACAAGGCCAAGCCGCACGAAATCGGCTGGCGCCTGGCGCGCTCTGGCTGGGGACTGGGCTATGCCAGTGAAGCGGCGCAAGCCATCGTCGCGCATGCCTTCGACGTCGTCGGCGCGCCCGCAGTGATGGCCGTGGCGCACCCGGACAACGCCGCCTCGATCAAGGTCATGACGCGCCTGGGCATGCAATACGTGGGCATGGAACGCCATTACGACCTCGACAGCGTCGTGTATCGCCTGGCGCGCCCATGACGGCAGTGCGGAAGCCACTGAAGCTGGGCTGCAGCTACGGCGTGCGCTGGCTGCCCGACGGCAGCGCGCCGGGACGCATCGGCAAGGGCAAGCTGCTGTTTTACGGCTGGCCCGGGCTTGGCGTGCTGGTGCAGGAAGATTTTATCGATCCTGTGCGCTGGACTTCTTGCCTGGCTCGCCACTGGTCGCCATCGGCTCCTGGGAAGCGGGCATGTTGATGGATTTGAGCGTTCACAAGGAAACCGCATGATCACCTGTTATTTGCGCTACATCATCGACCCGTACAAATTGCGGGAATTCGAAGCCTACGGCAAGCTGTGGATACCGCTGGTCGAACGTTTCGGCGGCCAGCACCATGGCTACTTCCTGCCGTCCGAAGGCGCCAGCAACGTGGCGCTGGCCATGTTCTCGTTTCCCAGCCTGGCCTTGTACGAACAGTACCGCAGCGAATCGATGCAGGATGCCGAGTGCCAGGCGGCCTTCCGCTACGCGGAGGAGACGCGCTGCATCGTCAGCTACGAGCGCAGTTTTTTTCGGCCCGTGTTTGGCTGAAGCGGTGCGCTTTCCCGCTATCGAGCACTATTAAAACCGGATGGGGCAAGGCGCCGCAGTCCCTTCGCCAAAACCGGCGTAGCCGGATCGCGCGCTGAGGTTGAGCGTCATGTTGCCTTTGTCCGGCAAATAGATGCCGTATTCACCGGTCGCCGTGATGACGCGGTAGATACGTTTGGGATCGTTTGGTGCGCTCCACAGTTCGATACGCGCTGCTTCGAACCACTTCGGCTTGACCGCCGCATGCGCTTCCGCGAAGCCTTTCGCCAGACGCGTCTGCGGCGTCTCGGGCGGCGCCACGAATTCCTGCGGATGCTCTGCGCGTAGCTGGCGGTCGATGGCGCCGGCTGCCTGCAGCGCCTGTTGCGCCAGGGGGAGGGGGGCGGCCTTGGGTGCGGCAGGCACCGGTTCTGCCGGCAGGGCATAGTCTTGCGGCTGGTCTTGCACCGGTGCCGTCGCCTCCTTCGGTGGCGACACGCTTGCCGCGACGGATGGAAGGGCTGGCGGACGTGCCGCCGCCGGATTGGGCTCGGCGGGTGGAATGAACCCACTGGTTGCCGGCAGTGGTGGCGTCAGCTGCAGCCAGACCCGGTCATCGTGCCCGATTTGTGTGTGTACTGGCTGCGTGGCGGCCCAGAACAGCGCCAGGTGCAGCACGATAATCGCGGCGATGTACCGGCCACGGGCACGCTGGCCGAGAGAAAACTCATGTTCATGTAGTGCTAGGTCGATGCGCATCTGTATCACGCCTGCCGTGATGAAGGTGGCAGCAGTATGCAAATTTGCAACAGCGCTGTAAACAGGTTTCGGGCAGGACGCGGATGGTGCTTCCCAGGGTACTGAAAAATGCGCCTGCGCGATGATCTTGTTAATCCGTCATTCCAGGCAGGGCTCAACTCAATCCTCGGCCTGGAATTCGCTGGCCGAGACGAACAGGTCCCACGAGGCGATGAACAGGGCCGCCACCACGGGGCCGATGACGAAGCCGTTCAGGCCAAACAGGGCCATGCCACCCACGGTCGACAGCAGCACCACGTAGTCGGGCATCTTGGTGTCCTTGCCCACCAGGATGGGGCGCAGCACATTGTCCACCAGGCCGATGACGAAGACGCCGAAGGCGGCCAGGCCCGCCCCTTGCCAGATGGCGCCCGTGGCCAGGAAGTAGACGGCCACGGGCGCCCAGACGAGGGCGGCGCCGACGGCCGGCAGCAGCGACAGGAAGGCCATCAGCACCGCCCACAGCAGGGGTGCGGGCACGTCGAGGAACCAGAACGCCAGGCCGCCGAGGGCGCCCTGGGCAATCGCCACGAGGATGTTGCCCTTCACGGTGGCGCGGATCACCGTCGTGAAATTGGTGAACAGGCGCTGCTTGTACTTGCGGCTCAGCGGCACGGCGCCCTTGATGCGGGCCGACAGGGTGGAGCCATCGCGCATGAGGAAAAACAGCAGGTACAGCATGATGCACAGGCTGGTGAGGAATTCGAAGGTGTACAGGCCCACATTGATGGCTTTCACCGCGACCACCTGGCTCAGCTGCGTGGCGCCCTCGGCCAGCTTGTCCTGCAGGCTGGCCAGGCTGGTCAGGTTGAAGCGGTCGAGCAAGTTGATCGACCATTGCGGCAGTACCGCCATGATTTTATTGAAGAACATGCCGACCGTAATTTCGCCCGAACGTACCATCTCCACGACGCTGGCCGCCTGGTTCACCAGCGACACGGAAATGAGCGACAGCGGCAAGATCACGATGACGACGATTAGCAGCAAGGTCAGCAGCGACGCCAGGCCGGCGCGGCCCCTGGTTTTCCGCAGCAGCCAGCGGTGCACGGGCGCGAACAGGATCGCCAGGACGACGCCCCAGAAGATGGCGCCCGCATACGGCGCCAGTATCCAGCCGAAGCCGATGGTGACGATGCTCAAGAGGAGCAAGAACACTTTCTGGTGCAGCGTGAGGGTATGCATGGGCGGTTGCGCAATGATAAGGGTTGAGTTGTGCCATCATAAGCGAGGCGTGCTGCGACGCGCCATACAATTGTCGCGTTGCGTGGGCAAACGCACCTGGCGCCGGCGGGCTGGCAACGGAGGGTGTAAATAATTTTGTGTAAACGGTCATTCGGCAGGACACTGCCGCCACCAAGGAGAAACAATGACCGTTGTAAAGCGTAACAAGCGGGCCAAGCCCGACCCGGAACTGCTCAAACTGGCCGACAGCTTGCTGGCCAACTACCAGAAGCCCGAGGAT
>NZ_PEBS01000008.1 GCF_002869965.1 Janthinobacterium sp. ROICE36 | reverse complement strand
AGTTATGCCTGATGACCATAGCAAGTTGGTCCCACCCCTTCCCATCCCGAACAGGACCGTGAAACAACTTTGCGCCGATGATAGTGCTGCAACCAGTGTGAAAGTAGGTTATCGTCAGGCTTGTTATTCGTAGTAGAAGAAAACCCCGCCAGCAATGGTGGGGTTTTTTTTCGTCTGACGCTTTGTTTTGCTAGCAGACAGACGAAAAAAAAGCAGCGCTGCGCGCTGCCTTTGTCATCTAACGTCGATTAACTCCCTCGATACGTCGAATACGACCATGGCGATACCACCAGCGGCACATGGTAATTCTCATCCGTATGGGCAATACCAAAGGCCAGGGTCACCAGATCGATGAAGCGGGGCGAGGGCAATTCCACGCCCTGGGCGGCGAAATAGTCGCCTGCGTTGAAGACCAGTTCGTATTGACCCGCCTTCATGCTGTCGCCTTCCAGCAATGGCGTGCTGCAACGGCCGTCGCTGTTCGTCATATCCATCTTCAATAACACTTTGCCTTCCGGCGCGACGGAAAACAGGGCCACCTTGACGCCGGCTCCCGGCCTGCCGTGGGCGATATCGAGTACATGCGTGCTGAGTTTTCCCATTTGCTATCCTGTATATAGGGTGAGTGAATGTGCTTATCGTGCAAATCATATACCGGCGACTGCGCCGGACTATATGATTGGACATATAGCCAACATTGTCCTCCTATAGGCGCGCCTCCGCATGAACAATTACGAACATTATCCACGCGACTTGATCGGCTATGGCCGCACGCCACCCCATCCGCAATGGCCGGGCAAGGCCCGCATCGCCCTGCAATTCGTCCTCAATTACGAGGAGGGGGCGGAAAACAACGTGTTGCATGGCGATGCCGCCTCGGAAACGTTTTTATCGGAAATAATCGGAGCGGCCGCATTCCCTGCGCGCCACCTGAGCATGGAGTCCATTTATGAGTACGGTTCGCGTGCCGGGCTGTGGCGCTTGCTGCGCATGTTCGAGGAACGGCGCCTGCCGCTGACCGTGTTTGGCGTATCGATGGCCTTGAAACGCAATCCGGAAGCGGTAGCCGCCTTCCAGCAACTGGGGCATGAAATCGCCTGTCATGGCTTGCGCTGGATTTCCTATCAAAACATGGACGAAGCGACGGAACGCGAACATATGCGCGTAGCCGTGCAGATCATCCGCGCATTGACGGGTTCCGCCCCGCAAGGCTGGTATACGGGGCGCGATTCGCCAAATACGCGCAAACTGCTGGTCGAACATGGCGGCTTCCGCTACGACGCCGATTATTACGGCGACGACCTGCCGTTCTGGGAGAAGGTGGCGTACACGGATGCCGCCGGCATGCCCGCCGTGCAGCCGCAACTGATCGTGCCCTACACCCTGGACACGAACGACATGCGTTTTGCCGCCATGCAAGGCTTTAATTCGGGCACGCAGTTTTTCGATTATCTGAAGGATGCCTTCGATGTGCTGTACGCGGAAGGCGATCCGAACGGATTGAACCAGCCGAAAATGTTGTCGGTGGGTTTGCATTGCCGCCTGGTAGGGAGGCCTGGACGGGCTGCGGCGCTGGCGCGCTTCCTCGACTATGTGCAGCGCCATGAGCAGGTGTGGATCACGCGCCGCATCGATATCGCCGAACATTGGCATGCGACGCATCCTTGCACTAGCTGATGGGTATTGATATTGGATGATAAGTAAAATCAGTCTTTGCATATAGTTGTCGCCTATGCCGGTGTTAATCTCCTATACTGGGACTATACCGAGGCTAGCATGTCAGAACCGATCCGCTTTTATTACCGTGGTGCCGTACAGGAAGTACGCAACGCCGCCCCTACGCAGACTGTGTTGCAGCACCTGCGCGAGGATTTGCGTTGCACGGGTACCAAGGAAGGCTGCGCCGAGGGCGATTGCGGCGCCTGTACGGTGGTCATCGGCAGCCTGGTTGACGGCCAGGTCGAGATGAAGGCCGTCAACGCCTGCATCCAGCTGACGCCTACCCTCGATGGCAAGGCCCTGTTTTCCGTGGAAGACTTGCAGCAGTCCGATGGCGCCTTGCACCCGGTGCAGCAGGCGATGGTCGAATGCCACGGTTCCCAGTGCGGTTTTTGCACGCCCGGTTTTGTCATGTCGCTGTGGGGCATGTATCTGGCGAAAAACGGCGAGACGCCCACGCGCTGCGAAATCGACGATACGCTGTCGGGCAATCTGTGCCGCTGCACCGGCTACCGTCCCATCATTGATGCGGCCAGGCGCATGGGGGAACTGCCGCTTGTGACATTCGACCGTGATGCTTTGGCGCAGCAATTGCATGCGCTGCAGCGCGTTAGCGTGAGCACCTATGAACACGGTGGCCAGCACTTCCACGCGCCACGCAGCATCGCTGAACTGGTGGCGCTGCGCGCGGCAAAGCCGCAAGCGTGTCTGCTGGCCGGCTCCACCGATGTGGGTTTGTGGGTCACCAAGCAACTGCGCGACCTGGGCGACATCATTTATCTGGGCAACGTGGCAGCGCTGAAAACCATCGCCATTGCGCACGACAAGCTGCACATCGGCGCTGGCGCCAGCCTGAACGATGCCTATGCGGCGCTGTGCAAGCACTATCCAGACGAGTTGTCGGAACTGTGGCAGCGCTTTGCTTCCTTGCCGATCCGCAACGTCGGCACCTTGGGCGGCAACGTGGCCAATGGTTCGCCCATCGGCGATTCGATGCCGTGGCTGATTGCGCTGGGCAGCGAGATCATGCTGCGCGGTCCCGCCGGCCAGCGCAGCATGCCGCTGGAAAACTTCTATCTGGGTTACCAAAAGAAAGATCTGCAACCCGGCGAATTCGTCGAAGCCGTGCGCGTGCCCTTGCCGCGTGCCGATGTGCATTTCCGCACGTATAAACTGGCCAAGCGTTTTGACCAGGATATCTCGGCCGTGTGCGCAGCATTTGCCTTCCAGCTTGACGGCGAGCGCATCGTGGACGCGCGCATCGCCTTTGGGGGCATGGCGGCCACGCCGCAGCGCGCTACGCAAACGGAAGCATTTTTGCTGGGGCAGGCGTGGACGGAAGACAATCTCCTCATCGCCATGCGCTTGCTGGCCGACGATTACGCACCGCTGTCCGATATGCGCGCCTCGACTACCTATCGCATGACGACGGCACAAAATCTGTTGCGCCGCTTCTGGCTGGAAACACGCTCCGGCGCGCCTTTGCTGCGCACCGCCGTCAACGCCTACGCTTGCCGCGCTTGAAAGGACCAGCATGAACCATCCTGCCACGCCCGAACTGCAAGCGGCCGCCTGGAGCGCCGTGGGCAAGCCCAGTCCCCATGAATCGGCGCAATTGCATGTGCTTGGGCAAGCCACCTATACGGACGATATCGCCGAACTGCAAGGCACCTTGCATGCGGCGCTGGGCTTGTCGCAAAAGCCGCACGCGCGTATCACGGCCATGGATTTGTCCGCCGTGCGTGATGCGCCAGGGGTTGTCGCCGTCTACACGGCACAGGATATTCCCGGCACCAATGATTGCGGCCCCATTATCCACGACGATCCCATCCTGGCGTTTGATCTGGTGCAATACGTGGGCCAGCCCATCTTCATCGTGGTGGCCGATACGCACGACCATGCGTGCCGCGCCGCCCGTCTGGCGCAAGTCACCTATGACGAGCTGCCGGCGATCATGACGCCGCAAGCGGCCAAGGCCGCGCAATCATACGTGCTGCCGCCCATGCAGCTGACGCGGGGTAACTACCAGGTCGCGTTCGAGAAGGCGCCGCATGTGGTCAAGGGCCAGCTGTATGTGGGTGGTCAGGAACAGTTTTACCTGGAAGGACAGATTTCCTACGCCATCCCGAAGGAAGCACAAGGCATGCTGGTGTTGTGTTCTACCCAGCATCCGAGCGAGATGCAGCACGTGGTGGCGCATGCACTGGGCGTGCATTCGCATAACATCACCGTTGAATGCCGTCGCATGGGCGGTGGTTTCGGCGGCAAGGAATCGCAGTCGGCCCTGTGGGCGGCAGCCGCATCGATTGCAGCGGCAAAACTGAAGCGTCCCGTCAAATTGCGCGCCGACCGCGATGACGACATGCTGGTGACGGGCAAACGTCACTGTTTTTATTATGAGTATGAGGTGGGCTACGACGACGATGGGCGTATCCTTGCCGCCAAGGTCGACATGACCACGCGCGCCGGCTACTCGGCCGACTTGTCCGGCCCCGTCGCCACGCGCGCCGTCTGCCATTTCGACAACACTTATTATTTATCCGACGTGGATATCCGCGCCGCCTGCGGCAAGACGAATACCCAGTCGAACACGGCTTTTCGGGGCTTTGGCGGGCCGCAGGGCGCCATCGCCATCGAGTACGTGATCGATGAAATCGCCCGCCATTTACAACGCGATGCGCTCGATATCCGCCTGCTCAACTTCTATGGCCGCAACGATGGGGACGGACGCAATGTCACGCCGTACGGGCAAAAAATCGTCGACAACGTCATCCATGAACTGGTTGCCGAACTGGAAGACAGCAGCGATTACCGCGCGCGCCGCCTGGCCATCGATGCGTTCAACGAGGCCAGCCCTATTTTGAAGAAGGGCCTGGCATTCACGCCCTTGAAATTCGGCATCGCCTTCAACGTCACGCATCTGAACCAGGCCGGTGCGCTGGTCTACGTGTACGTGGATGGCTCCGTGCTGGTCAACCATGGCGGCACGGAAATGGGGCAAGGGATCAATACCAAGGTCATGCAGGTGGTGGCGCACGAACTGGGCCTGGACCTCGAATGTGTGCGCGCTACGGCCACCGACACCAGCAAGGTGGCAAACACGTCGGCCACGGCGGCGTCCACCGGCGCCGACCTGAACGGCAAGGCGGCGCAGGATGCGGCGCGCCAGATCCGTGAACGCCTGGCTGATTACGCGGTCAAACTGTATGGTGGCGACGCTGGCACTGTGCGCTTCTTCGATAACCATATCCACGTTAACGGCCATGTCGTGGCGTTTGCGGAGCTGGTGCAAAAGGCTTACCTGGCCCGCGTACAACTGTGGTCGGACGGTTTTTATGCCACGCCCGGCCTGTCGTGGGATGCGAAGACGATGACGGGCCATCCGTTTTCCTACTATGCGTATGGCGCGGCCGTGGCTGAAGTGGTGGTCGATACCCTGACGGGGGAGTGGAAACTGCTGCGCGCGGATGCTTTGTACGACGCGGGCCAATCGCTCAATCCCGCGATTGATCTGGGTCAAGTGGAAGGCGCGTTTATTCAGGGCATGGGCTGGCTGACGACGGAGCAGCTGTGGTGGAATGCGGCGGGCAAGTTGATGACGCACGCGCCATCGACGTACAAAATTCCCGGCATTTCCGATTGCCCGGAAGATTTTCGCGTCAAGCTATTTCAGAACCGCAATGTGGAAGACAGCATCCACCGTTCCAAAGCCGTGGGCGAGCCACCGCTGCTGTTGCCGTTTTCCGTGTTCTTTGCCATCCGCGACGCCATTTCCAGCGTGGGAAATCACGCCGTCCAGCCGCCGCTGAATGCACCGGCCACCAGCGAGGAAATCCTCAAGGCGGTCATGGCCGTGCAAGCGGTTTTCGCTAACGCATAGGAGCAGAGAATGAGCGACTGGCTGACAGCAATGGAGAACGATACGCAGGCATCGGTGCTGGTGACGGTCGCCCTGGTGGAAGGGTCCGGGCCGCGCGAGGCGGGGGCGAAGATGCGCGTCACCCTCGATGCTCAAATGGACACCATCGGCGGCGGCCACCTGGAACTGCGCGCCGTGGAAATTGCCAAGAGCATGCTGGCGACAAGAGACACGCATGCGCGGCTCGAGCGTTTCGCGCTCGGCCCCAGCCTGGGACAATGTTGCGGCGGTGTCGTCCACCTGGCGTTCGAGTATGTCGATGCCAGCCTGAAAGAGTTGCTGGCTGTTTTGCGCGAACGGCGCCAGCACGACAGCTGGAAGGTCACGGCGCTCGATGGCGAGAGCGCTTCGGCCCTGTTCGATGCGGCGGGCACCATGGTTGTCGGCATGCCGGGCCAGGCGCCCGACACGTTTTCGCGCGAGCGCGCAACCCATGTGGCGCAGGACGGCCTGGGGCGGCGCTGGCTGGTCGACCCCTGCCTGGCGCCGCGTGCCCATTTGACGCTGTTCGGCGCCGGCCACGTGGGTGCCGCCATCGTGCGCGCGCTGGCCCACTTGCCCTGCACTATCACCTGGGTCGACGAGCGCGAAGACATGTTTCCCGCGGCGTTGCCCGATAATGTATGCGCCGCCGCCACCGATACGCCCGAAGAATTTGTCGCCATGGCGCCGCCCGGCGGCAGTTTTCTCGTCATGACGCACAGTCATGCGCTCGATCAGCGCTTGACGCAAGCCATCATGGCGCGCATGGATGCCGGCTGGTTCGGCTTGATCGGTTCGCACACGAAACGCCAGCAGTTCGAGCGCCGCCTGCAGGCGCGCGGCGTGTCCGAGGCGCGAATCGCCGCCATGGTCTGCCCCATCGGCATGCCAGGTATCCGCAACAAGGCGCCGGCCGTGATCGCCGCCGCCGTTGCCTGTCAATTACTGATGGTGTGGGAGGAAGCCGCTAGCGCGGCCCTGGCCACACCGCTGCGGCTGGTACCCGCCAGCGCGCCATCGCGCCGCAAAAAACGCGCCGCCATACACCCGTTATAGAAAGAAGTCATGTCGATTGTACCTGCCACATTGCAAGCCTACCGTGCCAGCTTGCTGCACTTCCACGCCGATCCCGCTTTCACCGAGGACGCGCACGCCTGGCATGCCGATGGCTTGCTGATCGTGGCCGATGGCAAGGTCGTGGCAGCCGGCGATTACGCGCAGCTGCAGACGACTTTGCCGCCAGGCACGCAGATCGTCGATTACCGGGGCAAGCTGATCGTGCCTGGTTTTATCGACACGCATTTGCATTTCCCGCAGACGGAAATGATCGCCTCGCCGGCCCCCGGCTTGCTGCCGTGGCTGGAAACCTACACCTTTCCCACCGAGCGCGCGTTTGAAGACCCTGTCCACGCGCGCAATGTCGCCGAGTTTTTCCTCGATGAACTGCTGCGCTGCGGCACCACCACGGCCATGGTGTATGGCAGCGTGCATCCGCAATCGGTGGACGCCTTCTTTGGCGCCAGCGAGGCGCGTGGCTTGCGCATGGTGGCGGGCAAGGTCATGATGGACCGCAACTGCCCCGAATTCCTGCGCGACACGGCCGAGTCCGGCGCGCGCGAAAGCGAAGAGCTGATCCGGCGCTGGCACAAGCATGGGCGCTCGCTATATGCGATCACGCCCCGCTTCGTGCCGACGTCCACGAATGAGCAGATGCACCTGGCGGGCGAACTGGCGCGCGCCTATCCGGATACCTATCTGCAGACGCATGTGTCGGAAAACGAGGATGAGTGCCGCTGGGTGCGCGAACTGCACCCGCAGGCACGCAGCTACCTCGATGTGTATGACCAGTACGGCATGCTGCGCCCGCGCGCCATGTTCGGCCATTGCATCTGGCTCGATGAGCGCGACCGCGCGCGCATGGCGGAAACGTCCTCGGCGGCCGCCATTTGTCCCACCTCCAACTTGTTCCTCGGTAGCGGCCTGTTCGATTTCGAGCGGGCCGATGCGGCGCACGTGCTGCTGTCGCTGGCGACCGACGTGGGCGGCGGCACCTCGTTCTCGATGTTGCAAACCATGAACGAAGCCTATAAAGTAGCACGCTTGAAAGGCAGTTATCTGCCCGCCTTGCGCATGTTTTACCTGGCGACCCTGGGCGCGGCACGGGCCATGCAACTGGAAGGTACCCTGGGCAATTTCACGGCAGGCACGGAAGCGGACTTCATCGTGCTCGACAAGCAATCGACGCCGCTGCTGGCGCGTCGCACGGCTGGCTGTCTAAGCCTGGAGGAATTGCTGTTTGCCTTTGCGCTGCTGGGCGACGACCGCGCCGTGGCCGCCACTTATTCAGGCGGGCAATGCGTGCATGTGCGGGGGCAGCGCTGACCTACCCGTTGTTCCATACGAATTATCCTGAGCGAGAACGCGAATGCACAAGAAACTCACTGGCCTGGCGCTTGGCGCCGCGCTGGCATTGACCGGAATGGCGCAAGCCGCCCCGTCTTCCAATGAAGCGGCCACCGCGCGCCATTTTGCCGCCCTGGTGTCGGGCGCGCAGCCGAAGACAGCCGAGTTGAGCCTGTTCTTTTCCATGATGCCCAAGGGCGGCGATCTGCATCACCACTACTCGGGTGCCATTTACGCCGAGCAATTCCTCGACTGGGTCGACAAGGAAAACTATTGCGTCAACAAGACGACGTACCGCATCGAAAGCAACAAGGACGTCGTGGCGGCCGAGCGCGCCAAGCCGCCCGCGCAGCGTGGCTGTCTGTCGTCCACGGAAGTATTTGCCGATGCGGGCCTGTATGCGCAATTGCTGCAGCGCTGGTCGACCAAGGATTTCTACAACCACGGCGCCATCCAGACGCCGCCGGACCGGACCTTCTTTGATACGTTTGGCTACTTCGGCCCCGTGGCGTCGAGCAATACGGCGGACGGCCTGAGCACCCTGAAGCAGCGCGCCATCGCGGAAAACCTCAGCTACATCGAGACGATTTTCGAGCTGTCGCCATTCGTACAGAACGCGCAGTTCGACCAGCAAGTGCTGGCGCCGGGCTTGCCGCCCGCAGCGTTGCAAGCCGTGTTGGGCAATTGGACGCAGAGCCTCGAGCAGGACGCCAGCTTCCAGAAAAGCATCACCGCCTATAACGACAACGTGAACGCCAGCAGCGCCGGCATCGACGATGCCAATTTCACCATGCGTTACCAGGCGTATGTGCTGCGTTTCCTGTCGCCATCGCAAGTTTTTTCCTCGATGCTGGCCGCGTTCAAGGCAGCCAGCCTGAATCCGCTGCTGGTGGGCGTGAACATTGTGGGCCAGGAAAGCGTGAATGTGTCCATGCGCGATTACAGCCTGCACATGGAAATGTTCAAGTTCCTCAAGGCCAAATATCCGAACGTCAAGATCGCCTTGCACGCCGGCGAGCTGGCGCTGGGCATGGTGCCGCCGGAAGGCATGGCGTTCCATATCGCCGAAGCCGTCGATGTGGCCGGTGCCGACCGGATTGGTCATGGCATGGATATCGCGTACGAACACAATGCGCTGGCCACCATGCAGAAGATGCGCGAACGCAATATTCCCGTGGAAGTGAACCTGACCAGCAACGATTACATTCTTGGTATCAAGGGCCAGGCCCATCCGATCACCCTGTACCGCAAGTATGGCGTGCCCTTCGTCATTTCCACCGATGACGCAGGCGTCTCGCGCAATACCCTGTCGAATGAATACGTGCTGTTTGCCAGCCAGTACAAGACTAATTATGCGGAAATCAAAAAGCTGTCATACAACAGCCTGCGTTATGCGTTTTTGGCTGAAGCCGACAAGCAACGTTTGCTGAAAGCGCTCGATGTCCGTTTCACCCGTTTTGAGGCGCAAATTGCTGCCGCCGACAAGGCAGGCAAGAGTGGAAAACCGTAAGTTGTACGACGTTAGCAACTGATACTCTTAAACGGCCGGTTCTTCCGGCCGTTTTTCATTCTCCCTTTCAAAACACTGCGATGTTGTTTTGTTAATTTTGTGGCGGCCATGCGACACAATTAACGACAGATGCACGACTTTAGCCAATTTCCTGGATGAATCAATTTCAAGTACATATTGCTCATTTATAATCTCGCGCCATAAGCCCGGACGCTGTCAGCACGATATCAATCCAGCTAGTTACCCATGCTATTTATATTTTAAATATATAAATATGTAAAAAAAAACGTATTTGTCATCCATTTTTTGATGATGCATAGTGGGATGAAGGTGATATTAAAAAGTCACAATTCATATGGGCGATATCGTATGAAGATGGGTATTTGCAGTAAATAAAGGTGAGATGCAGAGTGAAACAAACAGTCGCGCAGCTAAATGACGACATTCTTCTGTATTTTGCCGCCGTGTCACAGTCTTGAAATATTTAACAATTACACTCGCGGCTTGCCATGTTAGCCGGGTAAGCATGTCGGGTGAATGACACAGGTGCTAGCGCCCTGGGTCGTACGGATCGGAGGCAGTTTTTCCGCCGTTATTGTCTGGATAGGATTAGTTGTGATGTGTGGAGCGGCGTTTTGTGATGGTCTTGTCAGGACCGCAGCCAGTCCAGCCGGCGTAACAGTTGCAGCATCGTAAAGAGGAAATCTTGTGTTTGTGTTGCTGTGCGGCGCAGCCGGACGGTGGGCAATCCAGGATTTTCAAAAATAATAGTCTTTTCTGGGGTTAAAGATGATCAATCACAAGCGACTTCGGCTGACGCAAATCGCGTTCAGCCTGTCTATTGCACTGGCAGCGGCACCATCGTTCGCACAGAACACTACGTCTTCCATTGGCGGCCGTATCTCGGCCACCGACGGCAAGCCGGCAGCTGGTGCGCAAGTCAATATCGTTCACGTTGAGTCCGGTTCGGCCAGCAACGTGACCACCGATGCAGAAGGCCGTTATGTTGCGCGCGGCCTGCGTGCCGGCGGTCCATACACCATCACGATTACCAAGAATGGCGTGGTTGAAAAACGCGAAGGCGTGTATATCGCCCTGGCCGAAACGGCCAGCGTCGACGCCACGCTGGGCGCCGACATGCAAGTGGTGAAAGTCAGCACCAATGCTGTTCGCAATCAGGTTTTCAACCGGAACAACATGGGCGCTGGCACCAGTATCGGCCCGACCGAACTGGCTACCCAGGCATCGATCTCGCGCAGCCTGCAAGACTACGCCCGCGCCGACCCACGCCTGTCTCAAACCGATAAAGAGCGCGGTGAAATCTCCGTTGCCGGTCAAAACTCGCGCTACAACTCGATGACGATTGACGGCGTGGCCGTGAACGACACCTTCGGCCTGGAAGCGTCCGGTACCGCGACCGGCAAGCAGCCGATTTCGATCGAAGCGATCCAGTCGGTGCAGGTTAACGTTGCCAACTATGATGTCACCCAAAAAGG
Source organism: Janthinobacterium sp. ROICE36 (assembly GCF_002869965.1). Taxonomy (GTDB): domain Bacteria; phylum Pseudomonadota; class Gammaproteobacteria; order Burkholderiales; family Burkholderiaceae_D; genus Janthinobacterium. The sequence continues at coordinate 111,785 of NZ_PEBS01000008.1, read as the reverse complement.
CTACACCGGCGCGAACGTCAATGCGGTGACCAAATCGGGCACCAACAAGGTCAAGGGCAGCGTCTACTACGTTTTCCGTAACGACACCATGGCGGGCGACCGTTACAACAGCACCGACGACACTTACTACGCAGCGCCAAAATCGAAAGACACCACTAAGGGTATTACCATGGGTGGCCCGCTGATCGAAGACAAGCTGTTTCTGTTTGCTAACTACGAAAAAACCACCAGCTCGCGCGGTGCGCCAGCATTCGGTCCTGTCGGCAGCGCAAAGACCAACGTTGCCATTACCCAAGGCGCCATCGATAGCGCGATTGCTATTGCCAAGGATAAATACGGTATCGATGCCGGTACTTCGGCAGTTCCTGCGGGTTCCGAATTCACGGCGACGGAAAAGTTGCTCAAGCTGGACTGGAATCTGACCGACACCCAGCGCATGATGCTGCGTTACACCAAGACCGAACAGTCCGAGCCGATTTACACCGGTTTTACCGGCACTGGCCTTTCGCTGAGCTCGTACTGGTATGACCAGAACAAGAGCCTGGAAACCCTGGTTGGTCAATGGACCGCCGAGTGGACCCCGACCTTCTCGACCGAAGTCAAAGTGTCATCGCGCGACTACGACAGCGTACCGCGCAACAACGCTTATCTGCCGGCAATCGGCCTGCAGTTCAGCGGCGCGCTGCCAGCTGGCGCACCTTCGAGCCTGGCTACCGGCAACCGCTTCCTGAACTTCGGTACTGAACTGAGCCGTCAGCGTAACATTCTTGGCACCAAAACCAAGGATTTCTACGCAGCCGGTACCTGGTCGCTGGGCGACCATGAAGTCAAGTTCGGCACCGACTACAGCAAGAACGACATCTATAATGCGTTCCTGCAAAACGTCAACGGTAACTACACCTTCGGCTGTATTAACAGCAGCGCAGCCGTGGCCTATTCGTTTGGTGCGATCAATTGCGGCACCGCCACTGCGGCGCAATTGCAGGCTGCCGTACTGGAAAACTTCAGCCGTGGCCGTCCTAGCTCGTACACCTATCAGGTGCCACAAGCAGGCCGTACTCTGGACGATGCCGTGGCAACGTTCTCGCTGAAAAACATCGGCCTGTTCCTGCAAGATACCTGGGAAGTCAACAAGCAGCTGACGTTGACCGCCGGCCTGCGTATCGACGGCACCCGCATCGGTGAAAAGCCGATCTACAATGCGCGTGCAGCACAGGCAACTGTCGCTCGTACCACGCCTAACGGTCGTCAGACCGGCGGTTTCGGTATCGATAACTCGCATACCATCGACGGCGAAAACTTGTATCAGCCACGTTTTGGTTTCAACTACAAGCTGGAATCGGCGCGTCCGACGCAAATTCGCGGCGGCTTCGGCTTGTTCCAAGGCGCGGCGATGAGCGTCTGGCTGGGCAATCCATACCAGAACACCGGTATGGCAACCCAGAACATTACGTGCGCCTCGTCGGCCGGCACTTGCCCGACCACCGATGGCTTCTTCAATGCCGATCCAACCAAGCAGCCAATGAGCGTGCCAGCCGTTATCCCGGCAATGAAGGTCGATGCCCTGAGCCCGAACCTGGCGCAACCATCGGTATGGAAAGCCAACTTGGCCATCGAACATGAGCTGCCATGGATGGGCCTGATTGTCAGCGCGGAATACCTGCGTTTCCAGACCAAGAGCGCGATTTACTACGAAGAGCTGAACATGGGCGCGCCAACGGCAACCGGTAGCGATGGCCGTCCAATGTACTATGGTCCTAACGCCTACAATACGGCTTGCTGGAATGCAAATGGCGCCCTGATCGGCGGCGCCAATTGCAGCGCCTTGACCAAGGCTGGCAGCAACGCCTCTTTCGGCCAGGTGCTGATGGCTAAAAATACCGACAAGGGCGAGTCGAACGTGCTGACCCTGTCGGTGCGCAGCCCGACCCGTGATGGCCTGTCGTGGGGTACGTCGTACACCTACAGCGATGCTACGGAAGTGTCGCCGCTGACGTCGTCGACCTCGAGCTCGAACTGGGGCGGCCGTGCCGTCTTCAATCCGAACGAGAATGTCGCGTCGAACTCGAACTACATGGTCAAGGATCGCTTCACGGCAAACGTCAACTGGCAAAAGCGCTTCTTCGGTGAATACAAGACCACTTTCGGTCTGTTCTATGAAGGCCGTAGCGGCAAACCATACAGCTGGACCATCAACAATGACTTGAACGGTGACGGTCTGGCCGGCAACGACCTGATGTACATCCCTAGCGCGCCAGGTTCGGGCGAAGTGGTGTTCGCCGGTGGGACGCCAGCAGCGCGCGCCGCCAACGAGGCAGCGTTCTGGAAAGTGGTCAACGCCAATGGCGACCTGCGCAAAGCCAAAGGTGGCGTGATCGGCCGTAACGAGAGCTTTTCTCAATGGACCAACAGCTTCGATGTGCGCATGAGCCAGGAAGTACCGGGCTTCTTCAAGGGTAACAAGGGTATCTTTACCTTCGATATCCTGAACGTCGGTAACCTGCTGAATCGCAAATGGGGCCGCATCAACGAAGTGGGCTTCCAGGGCGCCGGTGGCCAAGTGCGCAGCTTCGTTGACTATGCCGGTATGGAAAACGGCAAGTATGTGTACAACACCCGTCCTGTGGTGGAAAGCCTGGAAACGCGTCAAGTCAAAGGCGAATCGCAATGGGCACTGCAAGCAACGGTCAAATACGAATTCTAATGTCGTAGTTGCCTCGTAGTTTGGCAAGCTAAAAAACGGCTGGTGGCGACACCAGCCGTTTTTTTTTATAGGCCAGATGGTTTACTCTTTCCTTTTTTTTACAAATATCATTCCATGTCTCACTTCCTACGCACTCCGGTCGCCAGCGCGGCCCTGATACTCACCCTGTCCGCTTGCAGCAATTTCGTTGCCGCGCCGCAGGTCGCGCGCAGCGGCCCGATTGAAGTGAACCTGGTCGCCCTGGACGATTTCCACGGCAATCTCGAGCGCAGCAAATTTACCTATACGAGCTTCGCCGATGCGGAGCGCAAGACGGTGCAGGCTGGCGGCATCGATACCTTGTCCGGCGCCCTGACGGCGTGGCGGCGCGAAGATGCGCAGCTGATTTTTGTCGGCAATGGCGACCTGGTCGGTGCCAGCCCCGCCATGTCGGCGCTGTGGGCGGACGAACCGAGTATCGTCGCCATGAACATGCTGGGCATGAAGGCCAGTTCCGTTGGCAACCATGAATTTGACCAGGGCAAGGCGGAATTGCTGCGCCAGCAGCGCGGCGGTTGCGACTCCGCGCGCGCCGACAAGGCGTGCAAGTTCGCGCCCGACTTCAAGGGCGCCAACTACACCTATCTGGCGGCGAATGTGATCGACGCGCAAACGGGCAAGTCGCTGTTGCCGGCCTACCGCATAGAAGAGGCGCATGGCGTCAAGGTGGGCTTGATCGGTGCCGTGCTGAAAGATACGCCATCCGTGGTGACGGCAGCCGGCATTGCCGGCCTGCAGTTCGGCGATGAAGCCGACGCCATCAACGCCACCTTGCCGCAGCTGCGCGCGCAAGGCGTGGGCATCTTCGTCGTGCTGCTGCACCAGGGCGGCGAGACGAAGGAAGCCATCGACCAGCCCGATTGCAGCCACCTGAAGGGCGAAGTGGTCGACGTGGTAAAACGCCTCGACCCGGCCATTCAATTGGTCATCAGCGGTCATTCGCACCAGGGTTATCTGTGCCGTGTCGATGGCCGCCTGGTGACGCAGGCACAGATGGGCGGACACATGTTGATGCGTATCAAGCTCAAGGTCGATCCCGTCAAGAATGCGCTGATTGATGCCAGCGCGCACAACGTCGTCATGTTGCCAGGCATGTATGAGCCGGACCCGGCCGTGGCAGCCTACTTGGAATCGGTGAAGCAGCGCAGCGCGGCCGAATTGTCGCGTCCCGTGGCCGCCATCGCCGTGCCCATGGTTGGCCGCAGCACCAAGGGCAGCGGCGCTTCCCCGCTAGGCGACCTGGTGGCCGACAGCACCCTGTTCGGCGCGCGCGCTGCCGGTGCCCAAATTGGCCTGATGAATAATGGCGGCATCCGCAAGGATCTGGAAGCGGGCGCCGACCTGATGACGAATGTGGGCCAGAACCAGGCAGTGGTGCCGTTCGGCAATACCCTGATCGTCGTCAGTCTTTCCGGCGCACAAATCCGTACCTTGCTCGAACAGCAATGGCCGGGTGCCGAAGCAGAAGAGGGCAATCTGCTGCAAGTATCCGAAGGTTTCAGCTACCGCTGGGACAGCACGCGCCCACAGGGCCAGCGCGTGCTGCCGGGCAGCATCCTGCTGAATGGCGTCGCCATTGATGATGGTCAACAATACCGTGTCGCCGCCAACAGTTTCCTGGCCGGTGGCGGCGACCGCTTCACCGTGCTGGCGGCCGGTACGCGCCGCCTGGACACGGGCGTGCGCGACATCGACGCCTTCAGCGATTACCTGATAGCCCGCGCGCGCGCCGGCAAGCCGGCCGGCAGCGCTACGGCGGCAGGGCGCATCGTGCGCGTCAAATAACTATTTCAAGGAAAAACCATGCGTCGTTTATTTGTTTCCGTTCTTCTCTCCAGCCTGTTCGCAGGCACGGCCCACGCGGAATTCACCATTCCCGGCTTTGAGCTGGTGCACACTTCGCCCGTGGAAACCACCTTGACCAATCCCGACCTGCGCGAGCCCGTCGCCGTGTGGAGCGAGTTGTTTGATGCTGCCAAGAAAGAAATCGTCATCGCCCAGTTCTATGCCGTCAGCAAGCCGGGCACTGCCTTTGAAAAGGTGCTGGCCAGCCTCACGGCCGCTGGCCAGCGCGGCGTGAAGATCCGCTTCCTGCTGGACCAGAAGGGCGTGGGCCTGTCGGAAGCGGCGACCATCGCCCGGATCAAGGCGATTCCAAACCTGGACTTGCGCCTCATCGACTTCAATAAAGTCACGGGCAACGGCATCGTGCACGCGAAATACCTGGCCGTCGATAGCCAGGTGGCGTACATCGGCAGCCAGAATTTCGACTGGCGCTCGTTCGAGCACATCCATGAAACGGGCTTGAAGATCACGGAACCAGCCATGGTGAGCCAGGTGCAAGCCATTTTCGAGCAGGATTGGCAAGCCCAGGCGCTGACGTCGCAAGGCGGACGCGCCACAGTGCTTAACAGCAAGGTGGTGCCGGCCAATTACGCGCAAAACGCGTTTTTGCTGGCCAGCCCGAATGCGTACAACCCGGCCGGCGTGGGCGACTCGGAAACGGGCTTGCCCGCCTTGCTGGCGGAAGCGAAAAGCGAAGTGCGCATCCAGTTGCTCGATTACGCACCGCTGTCCTACGGGCCGAACCGCACGCGGCCATACTACGCCGTGATCGACAACGCCGTGCGTGCGGCCGCCCAGCGTGGCGTCAAAATCAAGCTGATGGTGTCCGCCTGGAACACGGAAGCGCCGGCCATTGCCTACCTGAAAAGTTTGGCCCTGGTGCCGAACGTGGAAATCCGCATCGTGACGATTCCTGCCGCCTCGACGGGTTTCATTCCATTTGCACGCGTGATCCACAGCAAGACCATGAGCATCGATGGCAAGCTGGCCTGGGTCGGCACGAGCAACTGGGCGGGCGGCTATTTCGACTTGTCGCGCAACCTGGAAGTGGTGCTGCGCAATGACGCCATGGCACAGCGTATTGCCGCGCTGCATGAGCAGACGTGGAGCTCGGTCTACGCGCAGCCTATCGATATCAACAAGCAGTATCCGAAGCCGGCCAAGGCCACGCCGCAAGGCAAGGAGTAATGGTGAGAACATCGATGAAGAAGTTACTCTGCGTGCTGGCGCTGGGCGCCGCTTTTGCCTCCGGCAATGTACTGGCCTGGGGCAATGACGGCCACCGCGCCGTGGGCGCCATCGCCGATCAATTGCTCAAGGGCAGTGCGGCGCAGGCACACATCACGCAATTGCTGTTGCCTGGCGAGAGCCTGGAAAAGATCGCCAACTGGCCCGATTGCGTGAAGGGCACGTATTGCGGGCCGCAATCGCCGGAAATGTTGACGTATGTGGCGGCAAACCCCAAACATGGCGAATACCATTACACGAACGTGCCATTCCAGAATGCGCACTACCATGACCATGGCGTGGGCACGGCCGACGACGATATCGTGCAAACCTTGAAACGGGCGATCCTGGTGTTGCAAGGCAAGGCGGATGCGGCCAGCAATCCGCACGGCTTCAGCCAGCGCGAAGCACTGATCCTGATCACGCACCTGGTAGGCGATATCCACCAGCCATTGCATGTGGGCAATGCGTTTCTCGGCAAGGATGGCCGGTTTTTCGTGCCCGCCACGCAGGCGCAGATCGACGACGTGGCCATTTTCAACGCTCGGGGCGGCAACGACTTGCTGCTCGACGATGCGAAGATGACGGCGCTGTCGGACGCCGTGATACCCGCGCCGCTGCCGGCGGAAGAGGGGACAACAAAAGCTCCCGCCTATCCGAAGTCGCCCACCAAGCCCCTGCATACGTATTGGGATACGACCGTGGTCGATTACGCCATGCGCCGCCTGAGCACGCGCACGCCGCAGCAGTTTGCCCGCACCGTGATCGCCAGCGCGCCTGTGGTGAGCGCCAATAGCGGCGACCCCGCCAGCTGGCCGTATCAGTGGGCCGATGCCGCGCTGGCGGCGTCAAAGCTAGCTTTCACGGACGTGGTGGCCAGCCCCGCCACCCAGCAGACCAGCCGCAAGGGCGAGGTCTACAATGTGTGGAGCTTGACGGTGCCGGACAATTATCCCGTGCCCAGCTCGGCGCTGGCGAAGCAACAGTTGATCGAGGGAGGCTATCACCTGGCCGCCGTGTTGCAATCGATTTGGCCACAATAAATTGCGTCATTCGAATGCGGCCTGTGGGCCTCCTTTTCATGCCAGGGTGATGCTAATTCCCATCTCGCGGTAGGGGGCGACCTGGGCATCGTCCACGTCGCGGTGCACGATGATATCGTTGATCTGGCTCAAGGGCACGATTTGGAACGGCGAAGACGTATTGAATTTTTCCGGCGAGGCCAGCACGATGGTGCGGCTTGACGCCTCACTGAGCGCGCGTTTCACGCACGCTTCTTCGTAATCGCCGGTGGTGATGCCCGCTTGCGGATGCAGGCTGGACACGCCCATGAAATACAGGTCGGCACGGATGCGGCCGATCGCTTCCACGGTGGCCGCACCGACACCCACGATCGAGTGCTTGTACAGGCGCCCGCCCAGCATCAGCACCTCGATGCCAGGGTGATTCACCAGCTCGACGGCAATCGACGGGCTGTGCGTGACGATGGTGGCGTGCAATTCGCGCGGCAGCTGGCGTGCCAGTTGCACGGCGGTGGTGCCGCCGTCGAGAAACACCACTTGTCCCGTTTGTATCATGGCGCCCGCCGCGCGGCCGATGGCGGGCTTGGCTTGTGGCGAAATCTGTTCGCGCCCCGCAAACGGCGCCAGCGCGGGCGAGCGCGGCAACAAGGGCAGGGCGCCGCCGTGCACGCGTTCCAATAAGCCTTCTTTTGCCAGCTCGCGCAGGTCGCGCCGTATCGTGTCTTCCGACAAGCCCAAGGCATCACTGACGGCCCTGGCGACGAGCTGCCCTTCGCGCTGGAGCAAGTCCAACAGGTATTGTTTGCGTTGCTGTGTCAGCATGATTTATCTTGTTAAATCTTGATATTGCACGAGTTTGCATGATAAAGTCGACCAATGCAAGCACAAGGAGACACTATGCGCGAAGAAAATGCTGAGCAACAACGGGTACGCATACAGGGCGTGGTAACCCTGTCGCACGACTGGTATTTATTGCAGAAAACCACGTTTGACTATCTGCGCCACGATGGCGAATGGCAGACGCAGACGCGGGAAACCTATGACCGCGGCGATGGCGCCACCATCCTGCTCTACAACAAAGTCAAACGCACGGTGATTCTGATCCGCCAGTTCCGCTTTCCCACGTATCGCAAGGGCCACGATGGTTTCCTGATCGAAGCAGCGGCCGGCTTGCTGGAAGAGGCCAGTGCGGAGCAACGCATCCGCGCCGAAGTGGAGGAGGAAACGGGCTATGCGGTGGCTGCCGTGCACAAGGTCTTCGATGCCTTCATGAGCCCCGGTTCCGTGACGGAGCGTTTGCATTTCTTTGTGGCCGAATACGATCCTGCCAGCCGCATCGGCGATGGCGGTGGCCTGGCGCACGAGGGCGAAGATATCGAAGTGCTGGAATTGCCCTTGGCGCAAGCGCTGCAGATGGTGGCCGATGGCCGCATCTGCGATGGCAAGACCATCATGTTGCTGCAGCATGCGCAGCTGCACTTGATGCCGCGCAAACTTGGACTGCAAATCCTCATTGCCGGCCCCTACCGCTCCGGCACGGGCGACGATCCCGCATTGATGGCGGCGAATGTCGCGGCCATGCAAGCCGTTTGTCTTCCCCTGTATGCCAAGGGACACATGCCCGTGCTCGGTGAATGGCTGGCCCTGCCCATGCTGGCGCTGGCCGGTTCAAGCCGGGTGGGCGATGCCGTGTATGAGGAACTATTTCACGCGCATGCGACGCGCCTGCTCAGCCATTGCGATGCCGTGCTGCGCATCGGCGGCGCGTCCCAGGGCGCCGAGCAGATGGTGGATGTGGCGCATGGTCTGGGGCTGCCGGTCTATCTGTCGCTGGACGCGATTCCACCGGCGTAAAAAAAGCGAAGCCCGCAGGCTTCGCTTTTTTGATGACGTCACAGTTTCTTAACGGGACTTCACGAAGGGAATGCCGATGGCCTTTGGCGCGATAGATTTCGCCATCAAGCCCGCCAGCACGATCACGGTGACCACGTACGGCACCATCTGGATCAGCGAGCCGGGGATGCGGCCCACGACCGGCAAGTCCACGCCTTCAATTTGAATCTGGATGGCGGCGAAGAAGCCGAACATCAGACAGCCCAGGAAAGTGTAGACGGGTCGCCAGTTGCCGAACACCATGGCCGTCAGGGCAAGGTAGCCGGCGCCGGCCGACATGTCGCGCAGGAAGAAGCCGCTTTGCACGATGGCCAGGTAGGCGCCCGAGAACGAGCACAGAATGCCTGCCACCAGCATGGCCAGGTAGCGCGTCGCTTCCACGCTCACGCCGGCCGAGTCGGCCGCATGCGGGTTTTCGCCGCAGGCGCGCAGGCGCAGGCCGAAGCGCGTGTGGTACAGCAGCCAGTGCACGAGCGGAATCAGCAGGAAGGCTACGTAGACGAGGATGGAGTGGCCGCCGATCAAATGGGCATACACCCAGCCGATGAAGGGAATGTGTTCCACGTATTGCGTGCCCGGCAAGACGACGTCGAACAGCCGCGCTGAACCGAGGTCGGGCGTGCGGCCGCCTTGCTGGAAGAAGAACTGCGCCAGCACGAACGTCAGCCCGCTCATGGCGATATTGATGGCCATGCCGGCCACCAGCTGATTGCCCTTTTGCGTGATGCTGACATACGCCTGCAGCAGGGCCAGGGCGACGCACACGAGCATGCCGGCAGCCATGCCGTAATACGGGTTTTGCGTCGTGTAGGCCACGGCGGCGGAAGCGAAGGCGCTGGCCAGGATCTTGCCTTCCAGGCCGATGTCGATCATGCCGCTGCGTTCGGCAAACAGGCCGGCCATGGCGGCAAAGATCAGGACGGGCGCATTGCGCACGGTCGATACCAGGATGCTGGCGAAATGAAAGTCGTCGAGTGTCATGGTGTTAGCCTTTGGTGCGCTTGAGCAGGGCGGAAATGGCCGGTGCGTAGAAGTTTTCCATGGCGCCGCAGAACAGGATGATCAAGCCCTGGATGAAAATGAAGGTTTCCGTCGGGATGTTCGGTTTTTCCAGCGACAGGTCGAAGCCACCCTGGATCAGCGCGCCGAACAGCACGGCTGACAAAAAGATGCCGACCGGATGCTGGCGGCCCATCAGGGCGATGGCGATGCCGATGAAGCCGGCGCCGCCCACGAAATTGAGCGACAGATAATGCGTCGAACCCATGATGGAATTGACGGAACCCAAGCCCGCCAGCGCGCCGGAAATGAGCATGACGATGATGATCATCTTGCTGATCGACACGCCCGCGTAGTGGGCCGCATGCTTGTTGAGGCCCGTGGCGCGCAGCTTGAAACCCCACGACGAGCGCCAGACCATCACGCCATAGATGATCAGCGCGGCAATCGCCAGGATAAAACTGATGTTCAGCGGCGTATCGCCCAGCGACGGGAACCAGGTGGAGAGGCGCGGCATTTCGCCGCTTTCCGCAAACACGCGGCTGGCCGTGTTCTGCTCGCCCGGCGGTATCAGATATTTCACGATCACGAAGTTCATCAGGCTGGCGGCGATGAAGTTGAACATGATGGTGGTGACGACGATGTGGCTGCCGCGCTTCGCTTGCAGGTAGCCGGGCAGGAAACCCCACAGCGCGCCGAACAGGGCCGCGCCTATCATGGCAGCAGGAATCAGCAGCCAGGCGGGCAGGGTCTGGTCGAAGGCCAGCATGGCCACCGTCAAGCCCAGGCCGCCGATATACATCTGGCCTTCGGAACCGATATTGAACAGGCCGGCCTGCATCGCCACGGAGACCGACAGGCCCGTGAAAATGAAGGTACTGGCGTAGAACAGCGTGTAGCTCAAGCCTTCCGGGTTGAGGATGGCGCTGTTGAAGAGGATACCCAGCGATTCGGCCGGGTCTTCGCCCAGCATATAAATGACCAGGGCTGCGACCAGCATGGCCGACAGCAGGTTTAACATGGGCATGACAAAGGCTGTCGCCCAGCGTGGCAAGTCGTTATTCATGATTTATGCATTCCCCCCATCAACAGACCGATGCGGGTGGTATCGAATTCTTCAATTTTCAGTTCGCCGGTGATGCGTCCGCCGCACATGACGAGAATGCGGTCGGCCAGCGCCCGCACTTCTTCCAGTTCGACAGACACCAGCAGGATCGCCACGCCCGCGTCGCGCAGGGCCAGCAATTGCGTATGGATGCTTTCGATGGTGCCGATGTCGACGCCGCGCGTGGGCTGGCCCACCAGCATCAGTTTCGGCTTGGCCAGCACTTCGCGCGCGATCACCACCTTTTGCTGGTTACCGCCAGACAACAAGCCGATGCGCAAGTCCGGATTGGCCGGGCGCACGTCGAAGGTTTTCAGCAATTGCGCGCAGCGCGCGCCGATGGCCTTGAAGTTGAACAAGCCCCAGCGGTTTTTCAGGTGGTCCTGGTAGCCGAGTATGGTGTTTTGCATGACGGAAAAATTTTTCACCACGCCATCGCGCAAGCGGTCTTCCGGAATGTGGGCGATGCCCAGCTCGCGGAAGGCCAGCGGCAAGCCGTCGGCGTCAGTGCGCTTGGCAAACGGCAAGTCCTTGTCCAGGAAGCGCAGCTTGCCCGAGGTGGGCAAACGCATGCCCGACAGGATTTCCAGCAGTTCGCTCTGACCATTGCCGGAAACCCCCGCGATGGCGACGATTTCGCCGGCGCGCAAGTTGAAGCCGATGTCGGCCAGCAGTTTGACTTGTTGCGCGTCGACCAGTTGCAAACCATCAACTTCCAGCACCGTGGCGCCCGGATTGTAGGGCGCGCGGGGCAAGTGGCTCTGGATGGGGCGGCCCACCATCATACTGGCCAGTTCCTCTTTCGAGGTGGTCGCAGTGGCAACGGCGCCCACCACCGTGCCGCCGCGCATGACGGTGACGTTGTCTGTGATTTCCAGGATCTCTTGCAGTTTGTGCGTGATCAGGATGATGGTCTTGCCCTGCTCCTTGAACAGGCGCAGGATTTCAAACAGCGACGCCGTTTCCTGCGCCGTCAGCACGGCCGTCGGCTCGTCGAGGATCAGGATATTGGCGCTGCGGTAAATCTGCTTGAGGATTTCCACGCGCTGCTGCGCGCCGACGGAGAGGTCTTCGATCTTCGCCAGCGGGTCGACGTCGAGGCGGTAGCGCGCGCAAATGTCGCGCAATTTGGCTTCCGCTTCGGTGCGGTGGCTGGCCAGGCGAAAACCGCCTTCCGTGCCCAGCATGATATTGTCGAGAACGGTGAAGTTCTCGACCAGCATGAAATGCTGGTGCACCATGCCGATGCCGAGATTGATCGCTTCCTGGCTGTTGCGGATAGGCTGTACTTTCCCGTCTAGCAAGATTTCTCCGCCGTCGGCACGGTAATACCCGTACAGGATGCTCATCAAGGTCGATTTGCCGGCGCCGTTTTCCCCCACCAGGCCATGGATACTGCCCTTGGCGATGGAGAAGCTGACGTCGGCGTTCGCCTTCACATGTCCAAACTGCTTGGAAATGCTGCGAAATTCTACTGCTGGCTGCATAGGTTCATAACTGGATAGTTTCATGGAAACGCGCCGCGCGGAGACAGGCCCCGGCGGCGCGCTAGAAGATACGGAGAAAAATTAGACCGGGCAGCTGCTGCCGATGCGGTAATCGATCACTTTGATCTTGCCATCGATAATGTCCTTACGCGCACCCAACACGCGCTTTTCGATTTCCGGCGTAATCAGCTTGCGGTTGTTCGCATCGAGCGCCCAATCCACGCCGCCTTCTTTCAAGCCTTTATAGCTGACGCCGCCCTTCCAGGTGCCGTTCTTGACTTGCATGAAGCTGTCATACACGGTGTTGTCGACGCGCTTGACCATCGAGGTCAAGATACTGCCCGGGTACAAGCCATTCTGGTTCGAATCGACGCCGATCGCCAGCTTGCCTTTTTCCTTGGCCATTTGCAAGGTGCCCATGCCGCTGCCGCCGGCCACGGCGAAGACGACATCGACGCCGCGCTCGAATTGCGAGCGGGCCAGTTCGCCACCCTTGGCCGGGTCATTCCAGGCGCCGGACGTGGTGCCGACCATGTTTTGCGTGATTTCCGCTTTCGGATTGACGGCTTTGACGCCTTGCGCGTAGCCGCAGGCGAAGTTGCGGATCAGGGGAATATCGATGCCGCCGATGAAGCCGACTTTCTTGCTCTTGCTGGCCATGGCCGCAGCCACGCCCACCAGATAGGAGCCTTCTTCTTCCTTGAAGACGACGGAATTGACGTTGCTGCCGGCGGCCTGGCCGTCGATCAGCACGAATTTCACATTCGGGAATTCCTTGGCGACCTTTTGTACGGCTTGCGTTTGCGCAAAGCCGATGGCGGCGATCATGTCGAGTTTCTTGCGGGCCAGGCCGCGCATGACTTGTTCGGCTTGCGTATCGCTCGATGCCTGGACTTCGATGAAGGAAATGCCTGTGTCTTTTTTGAAGCGCGATGCGCCTTCGAAAGCGGATTGGTTGAACGACTTGTCGAACTTGCCGCCCGCGTCATACACGACACCCAGTTTTGGGGTAGCCGCGGACGCTTGAGCAGTCAAAAATACGGCTGCGATCGTCAAACTAAATTGTGTAAGTTTCATGAGTGGCTCCTGGAAGATCGATATTGTATATTTTTTATAGGTGAAACATATAATTTGGGGCCGATTTAGCCTGTTTTTGATGCACGAGGTGATGATTCCTTATCAACATTGCACTGTATTACACAAGATCATTGCTGGCCTTGTCTGCTTTTATGTCGTCAGTGTGATGCTCATGCAACAGTCGCGCCCCGTCTCTTTTATCGTTACAACATCGAATGGGCTGCCGGAATGGGCTGGGATGCGCCGTCAATGGACGGGCAGGGCAGGCGCGGAACCGGCGCCACGATGGGCGTCCGAATCACTATGCATCATGCCAGATATGTATGACAAATACGTTTTTTTTTAACTATTTATATGAAAGTCATATAAATTGGCCGTGGTCAGACTGGGCCGCGTCAGACTGACGGGGGATTGATGATATTCAGGAAGGCCCGCACGACGGGAGCGTCGTCGAGCGTGGTGTAGCTGATATACAGATTGGCCGATGGCGGATTGGTCTTGATCGGCAGGAAGACGACGCCGGGCCAGCCGATGCGGCTCGTCGTTTCCGGCACCAGGGTCACGCCCAGGCCCGCGCCCACCATGGCCAGCAGGGTTTGCGGTTCGCTCGCTTCCTGGAAAATCACGGGTTCGAAACCGGCATTGATGCAGCATTGCAGCAGGTAGCGGGGAAACGCGGATTTATCGAGGTTCAGGCTGAGCATCGGCTCGTGGGCGATGTCGATCAGTTCGATGGCCGTGTTTTTCGCCAGCGCATGGTGTTCATTGACGGCCACGCAGACGTTTTCGCGGAAGCACAGTTCCTGGCGTAAATTATCGTGACGCAAGTCGTCGTCGTTGAGCTTGGGTTCGCGCCAGAAACCCACGTCGATCTGCTTGGCGCGCAAGGCTTCGTATTGCACCGTGGGACCGAACTCATGGATGGTCCAGCTGACGCGGGGAAATTTGGTCTGGAATTCTTCCAGCAGGCTGGGGATGGGACCCCACATGGCCGAGCCGACGATGCCCACGCGCAAGCGTCCTACTTCGCCGCGGTCGATCTGGCGGATGGTGTCGATGGTCATGCGCATCTTGGCCAACAGGTCGGCTGCCTCGTTCATCAGCGCCTTGCCCGCCACGGTCAGCTCGAAGGTGCGCGTGGTGCGCGCAAACAGGCGCACGCCCAGTTCGCTTTCCAGTTTCATGATCTGCTGGCTCAGGGGCGGCTGCGAGATATGCAGGCGCTCGGCGGCGCGGCTGAAGCTTTTCTCCTCGGCAACGGCAAGAAAATACTTTAACTGTTTCAGATCGATGGACATGCTTTCCTTGGCGTTGCGTCTTGCTAGGCGATGGAACAGCGCGCGAACCCGTGAAGGCGCGCGCGCTTTCTTTACAGCGGTCCTATTATCGTGCCACGACTGCCTGCATGGCAATGGCCAGCGCGGTGCCCACCTGGGCATTGTGCTTGACCAGCGCGATATTCGTCGTCAGGCTGCGCCCGTCCGTCAACTGTTTGATGCGCGACAACAGGAATGGCGTGACTTGCTTGCCCTTCACGCCGCCAGCGTCCGCTTCCTGCAGCGCTTGCGTGGTGATCGCGTCGATTTCTTCCTTGGGCATCGCTTGCGCGGCCGGCACCGGGTTGCTGACGATCACGCCGCCTTTCAAGCCCAGCTGCCACTTGGTGCCGATGAAGGCGGCCTGCTCGGCGGCCGTGTCGAGGCGGAAATCGGCCTTGAAGCCGCTTTCGCGCGTGAAGAAGGCAGGAAAACCTTCCTGGCCCACGCTGATGACGGGCACGCCATGCGTTTCCAGGTATTCCAGAGTCAGGCCGATGTCGAGGATGGATTTGACGCCCGCGCAGACGACGGCGACCGAGGTTTGCGCCAGTTCCTGCAAGTCGGCGGAAATGTCGAAGCTGGTTTCTGCGCCGCGGTGCACGCCGCCGATGCCGCCCGTGACGAACACGGTAATGCCGGCCAGTTCCGCGCAGATCATGGTGGCGGCCACGGTGGTGGCGCCCAGTTTGCGTTGCGACAGGACGAACGGCAGGTCGCGGCGGCTGACTTTCATGGCGTCGGGCGAGGTGCCCAGCAATTCCAGCTGTTCCGGCGACAGGCCGACGCAGATCTTGCCGTCGATGATGGCGATGGTGGCCGGCACGGCGCCGCCGTCACGGATGATCTGTTCCACTTCGCGCGCCATTTCCACGTTTTGCGGATACGGCATGCCGTGCGAAATGATGGTCGATTCCAGCGCCACGATGGCCTTGCCGGCGGCGCGCGAGGCTAGCACTTCTTGCGAGAACAAGAGGAAATTCTGTAATTGGGTCATGTGTCAATCCTGTTGAAAGAGGGTAGGGGGAGGCGGCGCCAGGTCGGCATCGTCGATGTCGTCGAGCGCGCCGGCGGAAATTTGGGGAGAGACAGTGGCAGCCGATTCCAGGGTCATGGCGGCCAACTTCAGGCCGCGCCGGCACGCCAGTTTCAAATCGCTGCTGTCGTGGTAGAGCGACCAGCAGACGGCGGCGGAAAACGCGTCGCCGGCGCCCGTCACGTCGACGGCGGCCACTTCGCGCGCGGCCAGGTGCACGACCGGCGCGTCCTGGCTGTCGCCATCGGTGAAGTACACGCCTTCGCCGCCGCAGGTGACGATTACCTGGCGCGCACCCTGGCGCTGCACTTCGCGGCAGGCGGCGCGCACATCAAACGCCGTTGGCAAGGCCCGCGCCACGCGCGTTTCCAGTTCGCCCCGGTTGAGTATCAGCAAATGCAAGCCCGTCAGGTCTTGCGGCAAGTGCGCCATCTTCGGCTGCGAGACGGCGACGATGACCAGTGGCGTGGCGTGGGCAGCGTCCTGGCGGGCGTCGGCCAGCAGTGCCTGCACGCTGTCGTGGCCCAGGTTCAGGTCGCAGACGGTGAGGGCGGCGGCGGCGCGCTGCGGCTGGCGGCTGTGCAAGAAGGCCGGCGTCAGCTGTTCGTAGAGTTGCATATTGGCCATCGCCAGCAGCATTTCGCCATGCTCGTCGAGCACGGCCGTATAGGTGCCGCTGCTGGTGTTGCTCAGATGCAAGCTGCCGCGCATGTCGATGCCCGCCTCTTCCGCGTGCGTCTGCAGGGCGTGGCCGGCTGCATCGTCGCCCAGCGCCGTCAGCAGGGCCACGGGAATGGCCAGGCGGGCCAGGTTTTCCGCGATGTTGCGGCCCACGCCGCCAAACACTTCTTCCGAGCGCACGGGATTCGAGGTGCCCATCTGCAGGGTCGCCAGGGTGCGCATCTTGCGGTCGAGGTTGGCGGCGCCTATGCACAGCACGGGGCGGCTGTCGGGCAGCACATAGGCGCGTCCCAGCAGGCGCCGCTCTCGGATCAGGCCGGCGATGTGGCCGGCCACGGCCGAGCGCGACAAGCCCAGTTCGCTCGCCAGGTCTTGCTGCGAGATGAAGGGGTTGTTGCGGATCAGCGTGTACAACTGGTCTTTTTTATTGATATCGGTCACAAGGTGTTCGCTGAAGGTTTAAACATTTGTCTTCGACTGTAAACATATGTCCGTTTAGTGTCAAGCACGTCTCAAGCGTGCGCGCAAGGTATTCGTATGCAGCTTGTATGCATGCATTTCCCGGGCGTCGCCGGGGCGGGGCGGCCGCTGGCAGGTGTACGCTCGCCTCGACTATAATATCGGCCATTTATATTTGAATTGTATAAATGGGTAAGAAAAATGGTATTTGCCATACATATTCCGTTTGATGCATAGTGGCGGCAAATAGTAGCAATACGCATTTCGATATACCTGTAACACCCTATATACCCGCTACCTGGGCCGCAGTCCCTCTCTGGGCACGGCAGCGCAGGCAGCAACCATCATCATTAGTCAATCAGAGGATAACCATGTCGAACAACACCCCTTTCCACGCCGCCGAAATCATTCGTGCCCGCGCTCCTGAAAATTTCAAGCCGCGCGTGGCGATGATCCTCGGCTCAGGCCTGGGTGTGTTGGCCGAGCAGATGACGGATGCCGTCAGCATCAGCTTTGACGAATTGCCAGGTTTCCCGATCAGCACCGTGCACGGCCATGCCGGCGAACTGGTGGTAGGTACCCTGTCGGGCGTCGCCGTCGTCTGCATGAAGGGCCGTGGCCACTTCTATGAAGGCTATGGCATGGGCGTGATGACGAGCGCCATCCGCACCCTGAAACTGCTGGGCTGCGAAATGCTGTTCGTCACCAACGCCGCCGGTTCCCTGCGCCCTGAAGTGGACGCCGGCAGCCTGGTGGCCATCAGCGACCATATCAACCTGTTGCCAGGCACGCCGATGGTCGGCCCGAACGACGACCGCTTCGGCCCGCGCTTCTTCAGCATGGCCAACGCCTATGATGCCGAACTGCGCCAGCAAGTCAAGGACACGGCGGCCGCCAGCGGCATCACCCTGCACGAGGGCGTGTTCGTCGCCTACCCTGGCCCGAACTTCGAAACAGCCGCCGAAATTCGCATGATGGCCCGCCTGGGCGCCGATACGGTCGGCATGTCGGTGGTGCCGGAAGTGGTGTCGGCCCGCCATTGCGACCTGAAAGTGGTGGGCGTGTCCGTCATCACCAACCTGGCCGAAGGCATGTCGCCATTCGCCCTGTCGCACGAACAAACGCTGAAATACGCGGCCATCGGCGCGAAAGACCTGGTCAAGCTGATCCTGGCTTTCCTCTCCAAAATCGCTGAAAAACCGCAAGCCTAAGTACTTTTTGACGCAGTAGCGGCGCGCCGGCCACCGGCGCTGCCGCGCGGCAGGCCGGGAAAATCCGGCCTACACTGTCCGCATCATCTTCGCATCATTCCATAAAGCGAGCCTTATCATGTCACGCGCATTTATCCTCCTGCTTGATTCCTTCGGCCTTGGCGCGACGCCAGACGCCGCCAAGTATGGCGACGCAGGTGCCAATACCTTTGGCCACATTGCCAGCACTGTCGCCAAAAGCGGCAAGACCTTGAAACTCCCGAACATGGAGCGCCTGGGACTGGGCGCTGCGGCGCACCTGGCTAGCGGCGAATGGGCGACGGGCTTCGACCAGCGCGACGGCTTCACCGGCGCCTACGGCGCGGCGCGCGAGCGCTCCACCGGCAAGGACACGCAGAGCGGCCACTGGGAAATCGCCGGCGTGCCCGTCGAATTCGACTGGGGCTACTTCCCGCGCACCACGCCATCGTTCCCGGCCGACCTGACCGACAAGCTGAAAGCCATGTCGGGCGTGCCAGGCTTCCTGGGCGACTGCCATGCCTCGGGCACGGACATCATCAACAAGCATGGCGATGAACACGTCGCCACCGGCAAGCTGATTATTTATACGTCGGGCGACTCGGTGATGCAGATCGCCGCGCATGAAGAATCGTTCGGCCTCGAACGCCTGTACGCAGTGTGCGAAATGGCCTTCAAGCTGGTCGAACCGTACAACATCGGCCGCGTCATCGCCCGCCCGTTCACGGGCAGCAATGGCAACTACACGCGCACTTCCAATCGCCACGATTATGCGGTGGCACCGCCAAGCAAGACCCTGCTCGATCACGTCAAGGATGCGGGCGGCGAAGTCGTCGGCCTGGGCAAGATCAGCGACATTTTCGCCACCCAGGGTATTTCCAGAGTCGTGAAGGGCGTCGACAATATGGCGCTGTTTGAAGCGCTGCTGAAAACGGCCGATGAAGTGCAGGACAAGTCGCTCACTTTTGTGAACTTCGTCGATTTCGACCAGGCTTTCGGCCACCGCCGCAACGTCGAGGGCTATGCCGATGCGTTGCGCGAAATGGATGCGCGCCTGCCGGAATTCATGGCCAAGCTCAAGGAAGGCGACCTGGTCGTGATCACCGCCGACCATGGCTGCGACCCCACCTGGCACGGCTCCGACCACACCCGTGAACACATTCCGATGATCTTCTTCGGTCCCGGCGTCGCCCCGCGCGCACTGGGTATTTCCGAGACGTTCTCCGATATTGGCCAAACCCTCGCCAAGCACCTTGGCGTACCACCACTTGCTAATGGAAGCAGCTTGTTATGACACTCATGCACCCCGAATTCAAGCGTAACGAGGCCGTTGGCCTCGACCTGGGCTGGATCAACCAGATCCGCGTCAATCGTGCCGCGACCGACCGCCGCGCGGCCAGCCTGGCGAACCGCCGCACGGTGAAAAAGGAATACCAGGCCGCCTGGCTGGTGAAAGCCATCCAGATGATCGACCTGACCACCCTGGGCGGCGACGATACGCCGGGCCGCGTGGAACGCCTGTGCATGAAGGCCATGCGCCCGCTGCGCGCCGACCTGATGGATGCCCTGGGCTTGACGGAGTTGAGCACCGGCGCCGTGTGCGTGTATCACGAGATGATTCAACCGGCCGTGAAAGTCATCCAGGGCCGCCTGCCCATCGCCGCCGTGTCGACGGGTTTCCCGGCTGGCCTGACGAGCATGGAAACGAAGCTGCGCGAGATCGAGCTGTCGGTTGCCGCCGGCGCTTCCGAGATCGATATCGTCATCACGCGCCAGCACGTCCTGAACGGCAACTGGCAAGTGCTGTACGACGAAATGCTGGCTTACCGCAAGGCGTGCGGCGAAGCGCACGTGAAGGCGATTCTCGCCACGGGCGACTTGCTGACCATGGAAAACGTGGCCAAGGCTTCGTGGGTCTGCATGATGGCAGGCGCCGATTTCATCAAGACTTCCACCGGTAAAGAGGGCGTGAACGCCACCATCCCGGTGGCCCTGACGATGGTGCGCACGATCCGCGAATACCACGAGCAGACGGGCTTTCAGGTGGGCTTCAAGCCGGCCGGCGGCGTCAGCTCGGCCAAGAGCGCACTGCAATACCTGACCCTGATGAAGGAAGAACTGGGCAACGAATGGTTGCAGCCGCACCTGTTCCGCATCGGCGCTTCCAGCCTGCTGACCGACATCGAGCGCCAACTCGAGCACTACGTCACCGGTAGCTACTCGGCCAATCATCGTCACGCACAACCTTAAAGAACATTCGTCATGCCTACAATTAACGAGATTCTCACTACTATGGACTACGGCCCCGCTCCCGAAAGTCAAAAAGAAGCACAGGCGTGGCTCGACGGCCACCAGCGCAAATTCGGTTTGTTCATCGACAATGCCTGGAGCGAGCCGGCCGAGCTGTTCGCCTCGACCAATCCGGCCGATGGCACGCAACTGGCGGAACTGACGCAAGCTACCGATGCAGACGTGGAACGCGCCGTGGAAGCGGCGCGCCGCGCGCTGCCCGTATGGCAGGGCATGGGTGGCCACGGCCGCGCGAAAGTCATGTACGCGCTGGCACGCTTGCTGCAAAAGCACTCGCGCCTGTTCGCCGTGCTCGAAACCCTGGACAACGGCAAGACCATCCGCGAAACGCGCGATATCGACCTGCCGCTGGCCGCGCGTCACTTCTACCATCACGCCGGCTGGGCGCAGCTGCAATCGGAAGAATTCGCCGACTATCGCGCCGTGGGCGTGGTGGGCCAGATCGTGCCGTGGAATTTCCCCCTGCTGATGCTGTCGTGGAAAATCGCCCCAGCGCTGGCGGCCGGTAACACGGTGGTCTTCAAGCCGGCCGAATTCACGTCGCTGACCGCCATGCTGTTCGCCGAATTGTGCCTGCAGGCGGGCGTGCCGGCCGGCGTGGTCAATATCGTCACCGGCGACGGCCGCGTGGGTTCGGCCATCGTCAACCACCCTGGCGTCGACAAGATCGCGTTTACAGGGTCGACGGAAGTGGGCCGTTTGATTCGTGTGGCGACGGCCGGCAGCGGCAAGAAGCTGTCGCTGGAACTGGGCGGCAAGTCGCCGTTCATCGTCTTTGAAGACGCGGACCTGGATGGCGCCGTGGAAGGCCTGGTCGACTCGATCTGGTTCAACCAGGGGCAAGTGTGCTGCGCCGGTTCGCGCCTGCTGGTGCAGGAATCGATCCAGGAGCGCTTCCTGAACAAGGTGCGCGCGCGCATGGAAAACTTGCGCCTTGGTTCTCCCCTGGACAAATCGATGGATGTGGGCGCGCTGGTCGACCCGGTGCAGCGCCAGCGCATCGCCGCGCTGGTCGATACCGCCCGTGCCGAAGGCTGCGACGTGTGGCAGCCGGCGTGCGAACTGCCGGCAGACGGCTCGTGGTTCCCACCCACCCTGATCACGGGCGCATCGACCTCGGCCGCAGTGGCGCAGGCTGAAATCTTCGGCCCCGTGCTGGTGGCGATGAGCTTCCGTACACCGCCAGAAGCGGTGCAACTGGCGAACAATACGGTGTACGGCCTGGCCGCCAGCGTGTGGACCGAGTCGATCAGCCTCGCGTTGGACATCGCTCCCGCCATCAAGGCTGGCGTGGTGTGGATCAACAGCGCGAACCAGTTCGACGCCGCGTGCGGCTTCGGCGGCTACCGCGAATCGGGCTTCGGTCGTGAAGGCGGCCGCGAAGGCATGCTGGAATACATGACGGCCCTGGCCGAAGATGCGCGCCCGGCCTTGCCGGTGGTGCAAGCCAAGGCCAAAGGCAATGTGAAGCCGGCGACAGCCGATCCGTTCGCCATCGACCGCACTGCCAAGATGTACATCGGCGGCAAGCAGGCGCGCCCTGACAGCGCGTATAGCGCGCCCGTATTCGGCGCGAATGGCGCCCTGCTGGCCGAAGTGGGCGTAGGCAGCCGCAAGGATATCCGCAACGCGGTCGAAGCGGCGCATAAAGCGTCTGGCTGGAGCAGCGCCACGGCGCATAACCGCGCGCAAGTGCTGTACTACATCGCCGAAAACCTGGCGGCGCGCGCCGACGAATTTGCCGCCCGCATCGCCGCCATGACGGGCAGTAAAAATCCTGAGAAGGAAGTGCAGGCGTCGATCGAACGCCTGTTCTACTACGCTGCCTGGGCCGACAAATACGACGGCCTGGCGCACCAGCCGCCCACCAAGGGCATCACCGTGGCGCTGAACGAAGCGGTTGGCGTGATCGGCATCGTTTGTCCGAATGAAGCGCCGTTGCTCGGCTTTATTTCGCTGGTGGCGCCGGCTATCGCGCTGGGCAACCGCGTGGTGGTGGTGCCGTCGGAAGCGCATCCCTTGTCCGCGCTGGACCTGTACCAGGTGTTCGACACTTCCGACTTGCCGGGCGGTGTCGTCAACATCATCAGCGGCAGCGCCGATGAACTGGCGCGCACCCTGGCCACGCACGCCGACATCGACGCCGTCTGGCGCCATGACGGTTCGGCCGAAGGCTGCGCGGAAGTCGAGCGCCTGTCTGCTGGCACCCTGAAGCGCACCTGGGTCGGTGGCGCCAAAGGCCGCGATTGGTACAGCGCCGTCCAAAGCGGTGGCCGTGCCGTGCTGGCGCATGCGTCGCAAGTGAAAAACGTGTGGATACCTTACGGCGTCTAATCGATAAGTAATGCTGGCAAAGCTGGGGTCAGAGCCGTTGGTTCTGACCCCAGATATCATGATCGGAGTTAATCCATGTTTTTAACCCAAGAAATCATCCGCAAGAAGCGCGACAAGGGTGTCTTGAGCGCCGAGGAAATCCAGTTTTTTGTGCGCGGGATCACTGACGGCAGCGTCAGCGAAGGTCAGATCGCGGCGCTGGGCATGGCCGTCTTTTTCAACGACATGAACATGGACGAGCGCGTCGCGTTTACCCTGGCCATGCGCGATTCCGGCCACGTGCTGGACTGGCGTGCGCTGAGCCTGCCGGGCCCTGTCGTCGACAAGCATTCGACGGGCGGCGTCGGCGACGTGGTTTCCCTGCTGCTGGGCCCCATGGTCGCCGCGTGCGGCGGCTACGTGCCGATGATCTCGGGCCGCGGCCTGGGCCATACGGGTGGCACGCTGGACAAGTTCGACGCCATTCCCGGCTATTGCACGGTGCCGGACAATGAATTGTTCCGCAAGGTGGTGCAGGACATCGGCGTGGCCATCATCGGCCAGACGGCGCAGCTGGCGCCGGCCGACAAGCGTTTTTACAGCATCCGCGACGTCACCGCCACGGTGGAATCGGTGGCCATGATCACCGGCTCCATCCTGTCGAAGAAACTGTCTGCCGGCCTGGACGCGCTGGTGATGGACGTCAAAGTGGGCTCGGGCGCCTTCATGCCGACCTACGACAAATCGGTGGAGCTGGCCGAGAGTATCGTCGCCGTCGGCAATGGCGCGGGCATGCAGACGTCGGCCATTTTGACGGACATGAACGAGTCGCTGGCGCCGTACGCCGGCAATGCGCTGGAAGTGCGCGGCGCGATGGATTACCTGACGGGCCGTTCGCGTCCTGCGCGTCTGCATGAAGTGACGCTGGCGCTGTGCGCCGAGATGCTGGTGCTGGGCGGCCTTGCCGCCACGGAGGAGGAAGCGCGCGCGAAATTGATGGCGGCCCTCGATTCGGGCGAAGCGGCCGAGCGTTTCTCGCGCATGGTGTCCGCCCTGGGCGGCCCGGCCGATCTGGTCGAGAATCCGGACAAGCATCTGGAAAAAGCGCCGTTCGTCGTGCCGGCGCCAGCACTCACCGCCGGCTTTGCCAATGTGCGCGATTGCCGCGGCATCGGCCTGGCCGTGGTGGCATTGGGTGGTGGCCGCCGCCGTCCGACCGACAGCATCGACTTCGCTGTCGGCCTGACCGACCTGGTGGGCCTGGGCGAGCAAGTGGCCGTTGGCCAGCCGCTGGCCATGGTGCATGCGCGCACGGAAGCGGCGGCGCAGCAAGCTGTCAAGGAAATCCAGGAAGCGTATGCAATCAGCGCAGTGGCGCTGACGGCCAATCCGGTGATTTACCGTACGATTCGTCCATAACTTAGCCCTACAAGCAAAATCTGGGGTCAGACCCTGAGGGTCTGACCCCGGCCTTTCGCGGGTTTTACAGATAGAGAAGCAAATGAATAACCAAGAACTGATCGCCGAAGCCAATGCCGGGCGCGAAATGGCCTACGCGCCATACTCGCGTTTCAAGGTGGGCGCGGCGCTGCTGTGCAAGGATGGCCGCGTCTTTCGTGGCTGTAACGTGGAAAACGCCGCGTATGGCCTGTGCAACTGCGCCGAACGCACGGCGTTTTTCAGCGCCGTCGCGCATGGCTGCAAGCCGGGCGACTTCGCCAAGCTGGCCGTCACGGGTGACACGGCGGAACCGATCTCTCCATGCGGTGCCTGCCGCCAGGTGATGTTCGAGCTGGGCGGCGCCGATTTGCCGGTGATCCTGACGAACCTGAAAAACGATGTCATGGAAGTGACGGCGGGCTGGCTGCTGCCGCACGGCTTCGGCAATTCCGACCTGGACATGAAGTAACAGGATACGCTTGAACAAGACGATCGACATCCAGGCCGCCGTGGCCATCGCCGCGGCCGAAGCCATGGCCGCCAAGACGCAGGGCACGTTCGGCGTGGGCGGCGTGCTGCTCGACGGCGCTGGCAATGTGCTGCAATCGATGCACAACAACGTCGTGCGCCAGGGCCTGGTGTTCGACCCCACCGCGCATGGCGAGCGCCAGCTGGTGGACTGGTATTTCGCCGAGCGGGCCAAGGGCACACCCTTGCCTCAGCCGGGCGAACTGACCATCGTCACTTCGCTCGACCCCTGCTGCATGTGCACGGGTGCCATCCTGACGGCCGGTTTCAACGTGGTGGCGGCCGCGCCCGACGTCAAGGCCGGCATCAATTACGATGGGAGTGCCACGTTTGCCGCCTTGCCGGCGCCGCTGCTGGCGCAGGCCGGCCGCAGCTTTTGCTATCCGGCCGTGCGCGGTGCCACCGAGTATGCGCGTCTGCCTTCCGGCGCCGCGCCCAAATCTTTTTTCATCGGCAAGAGCATCCACGAGGCGACGCAGGCACTGTGCTCGCTGGTGTTCGAAGCGACATCGGCGCAGGTGATGCAGTTGCTGAACGCTGGCGACGACGTGCACCTGCGCGATCCCGCCACCTTGCCGACCGAGCATGCCGTGGTGCGCGCCTTGCGGCGCCGCTATCCCGATGCCCTGACCTATCGCTGCGACCCGCATGCGCCCGATGCTGGCCTGGCGCCATTCCTGCAGGCGGCCATGGAGCAGGATGTGCGCGATGGCGGCCAGGGCGACGCAGCCGCCTTGCTCGATTCTTTTGGCAACCTTCTGCTGTGCATGTCGGGAAAATTGGCGCAATCGGCCATCCGCACGCCGTTCATGGAATGCACGCGCCAGTACGCGCAGCTGCGTTTTGAATTGATGGCGAATGCGGAGCCGGCGCTGCAGGATGAAATCAAAAGCTATCTGAGCCACCCCAAGCATGGCACCTTCGTGCTGGCCATCGGCCCGGACGACAGCGCCGCCAGTTTCATGACTCTGGGTGCCTACGGTTCCACCATGGAAGGGGCGCTGCCGGAGAATAATCCGGCACAATTCCAGTACGTGCGCCCGGCCATGGCGCAGGACGCGCTGCTGGCGCTGTGCAACGCCATGCCACCGCTGTACCGCAAGCTGATACGCATCCGGCCACGCCAGGTGGCGGACCAGGCGCTGGTTCAGGCGCTAGGCTAGCCTAGGCATCGTCGTCGGGCAGGTTCTTGAGTAAAAAGTCGCGCACGTTTTCTCCCGCCACGCGGCGGATTTGCGCCTCCGATAGGCCCGCATCGAGCAGCGCCTGCGTCAATCGCGGCAAGCCCGCCGCGTCGATGGCGGTGGTAACGGCGCCGTCGAAGTCCGAGCCATAGGCTACATGTTCCGCGCCGATCAGCTTGACCGTGTAGCCGATGGCGCGCGCAATGGACGCCACATCCTTGCCGCAGACGGCCGTATTCCAGAAGCCGATGCCCACCAGGCCACCCTGGGCGGCGATGCGTTTCAACTGGCTGTCGCTCAGGTTGCGCCCGTTGGCGCAGGTGCCGCGCACGCCCGTGTGCGACACCATCACGGGACGCGTCGCCATGCTCAGGACGTCGTCGATGGCGGCCGGCGAGGCATGCGCCAGGTCGACTATCATCTTGCGCTGCTCCATGGCGCGCAGCCACTGCTTGCCCAGCGGCGTCAGGCCGCCTTTTTTCAGGCCGTGCTGGGAGCCGGACAGTTCCGTGTCGAAGAAATGCGTGGGCGCGGCCATGCGGAAGCCCGCCCGATACAAGGTATCGAGGTTGTCCAGCTTGCCTTCGAGCGCATGCGCGCCTTCCAGTGTCAGCCAGCCGCCCAGCAGGGCGGGATACTTTTCGCGCGCGGCGATGAAACTGCGCAGCTGGGCGCGGCTGCCGATGACCCGGACCTTGCCATGGCTCTTGCCCGCTTGCTGGCGCAATTCATCTGCCTGGTAGGTGGCGCGCGCCAGCAGGCTGTTCCAGGTGGCGGGCGGCAAGCCTTGCGCCACCACCAGTGCCGTGATGTTGTCCGTGTCGCTGCCATTGCGCTCGATATTCATCTTGCGCGGCGTCTTGGTGACGACGGAAAAGGCTTGCAGCGCCACGTTGGCCCGCTGCAGGCGGGGAAAGTCGACATGCCCGCGCTGGCTGTCGTGGTTCAGATTGCGTTGCCACAGCAGGCTGTCCGCGTGCAGGTCGGCGATCCACAGGCTCTGGTGCAGGGCCGCAGTGGCTGTCGATGGCGACTTGCCGGACCGAGGATGGACGCGGTTGAGGTGCTCGTCAACGAGGACGGGAGCGGACAGGAAACCGCCGATCAGCGCAAGGCTGGCGGCGGCGAGGGTACTGATAATCATTGTTCTCCGTTTTACCATGGATCGTAGGTGCCCAGGCTCCAGATATGGCCTTCCGGGTCGCGGCAGGTAAAGCCCCGTCCGCCGTAATCTTCATCCTTGATGTCGAGCACGATCTCGGCACCGGCCTCGCGCGCGCTGCGGTAGACGGCGTCGGCATCGCTGACGACCAGGTAGCAGCTTTGCGTGTTGGCGCCACCGAGGTCGCCAGGCAGTTTCATCAGGCGGCCATAGTCGCTGTCGAGGGCCGGTGCCACCATGACCATGCCATTGCCAAAGCTCAGTTGCGCATGGGCGACGCCGCCGTTGCCGTCAGGCACGATCAATTGTTTTTCAAAACCGAGTGCGTTGCACAGCCATTCGATGGCGGCGGGGGCATCGCGGTAGCGCAGGCAGGGAATGGTCGTAGCTGCTGTAGCTTTTGCTGTCGTGGTCATCAGAAAACTCCTATGGCTGAGGGGGAGTAGCTTTGATCGTTGACACTGCATAATGTTCCGTCTCAAGCCCATCCATCGGAATGGGCTTGATGCCCGTCAATGCTGCGCGCACCCATAGTGCCATAGAACAATCATTGCACTCTTGCCACGACGCAAATTTTTATTGCGTTGACTGCGGAGAATTTTCTGTCTTCGTGTCTGTTCCCGTGTCGTCGCTGTTGCTTGCCCACCTCAGCAGCATGACGAGGGCAAACAGCATGATGGCTAGCGGCAAGATGGTGATCAGGAACGCCAGTCCCAGGCAGCACCCCAGCAGCATGGGCCAGGACATGGCGCGCAGGGCGGCCATGCCCTGGTGCGCGTAAGCGCACAGTTCGCTCCAGAAAGCGCTGAAGGAAGTGCTGCCCGGTGCCGAATTGATGTCTTTCATGCCGTTCTCCTGTGGTTGCCGCTGCCATATGCAGGCTGGCGATGAATCCACTATAGGCAAAACCTTGCTGTCGAACATCGCGTATGCGACGAATGGCAGGAATGGCGGCGCGAACGGCGACAGGCCGGGACAAACGGTTATTCAAATACCTTGAGTTTCAGCTGGAAACTGAGGGCGCCATACAGGCGGTCCTTGTAGGACGGCACGATGGCGATATTCACGCCCACGCGCTGGTATTCATAGCTGATGGTGGGAACCAGGGCCGGGAACCAGCCGCCATCGCGCATCTTCGGATAGCCGCTGAAGCCGCCAACGACGGCGCCGACGCGCAGCGGGCCTACCTTGATGGGCTGGTAGTACACGCCCACGTAGTTCGAGTAGGCGCGGTCGCTATTGTAGAAGCGCCCGGCCGTGGCCGACGCGACCGTGGAAAAGCGGTATTCGGCGCCCAGGCCAGGATTGCTGTCGTTCAGATTTTTATCGCGCTGAAAGTGATACGAATAAAAGCCTGCGTTGAGCCAGGTTTCGCTGAGCGGCTGATTCACTATCAGGCCCACTGTCTGCGCCTGTGCCGCGCACGCCAATGCCAGCAGCGCCGCGCAGGCAGCTTTGCCCAGCAATGACGCCGTGCGCGCCGATGACCATTGTTTCATGCCTGTTCCTTATCCTGTCGATGTGGCGTCGCTATTGCAAACGCTCCAGCGCGCCATGCTATCACTGCTGGATTGTTCATTGGAACTTTCATCACGTGCGGGGCGCTGCCGCAGGCAGGGCGATCGCCGCCTGCACCATGTGCGTGAGCAGGATTTCAGCATCCTCGTAATCCTTGCGCGTGAGCTGCTTGCGTTCCAGCACCAGGGCCATCTGCGCTGAAAAGTCCGCATACGATTGCGTCATGGCCCAGATGGCGAACATCAGGTGCGTGGCATTGACGGGCGCGATCCTGCCGGCGGCGATCCAGGCTTCGAAGACGGCGATATCCTTGCGCAGCAAGGGCACGACCCTGTCGCGTATCTGCGCGCCGTACAGGGGCGCGCCATTGATCACTTCCAGTGCATACACGCGCGAGGCCCATGGCTGTTCGCGCGAAAAACGCAGCTTGGCGCCGATATACGCGCGCAGCACGTCGCGCGGCTCGTCGTGTTCATTGGCCAGCGACTCCATGCGCGCCAGCCAATCGTCGAGGACATCGTCGAGCACGCGCTGGTACAGCAGTTGCTTGGACGGGAAGTAATACATCAGGTTTTGCTTCGACAGGCCGGCCCGCTCGGCGATGGTGGCGATCGAGGCGCCTTCATAGCCGCTTTCGGCGAATGCGCGCACGGCCTGTTCCAGGATGTCCGCTTCGAGGCGGTCGCGGTTTTGCCGGCGCCGGCCGCCGGCATTTTTCACGGGAAGGGCAGGGGATTTTTCGCTGGCCATGGCGGATTCTTTAGCGTGGGCGTATCGATTGCAGGAAGGCTTGCAGCACGGGGTTGTCGGTGTAGGCCACGTTGAAACGGAACCACACCGTCTCGGGCGGGCGCAGCATGAAAAATTCGTTTGGCGACAGCAGGATGCCGGCCTTCAAGGCCATGTCGGCGATGATCTTGCCATTCCATTCCGGCGTCTGCAGGTCGGGCCAGCCTGCGCTGACGAACATGCCGCCGCGGGGCCGCGCCACGGGCGCTAAGCCCGCCTGCGCCAGGCAGTCGATGCTGCGTTCGCGGGCCGCTTCGAGCTGCGCCACCAGGCGTTCGATCATGCGCTTGTAGGGCCGCGCGGAGATGGCGTGGTAGACGGCGCGCTCGTTGATTTCCGACGTCGTCAGTCCCGCCAGCATTTTCACGCGCACCAGTTCGGCCACCAGCGATGGCGAGGCACAGATGGAACCGACGCGCAACACGGGTGACAGGGTCTTGGAAAAACTGCCCACGCGGATCACGCGGCGCAAGCCGTCCATGGCCGCCAGCGAGGCGTCGCCGCGCGCCGCCAGTTCGCGGTAGATATCGTCTTCCACCAGCCAGAAATCGAACTGCTCGGCCAGCGCCAGCAGGCGGTGCGTCTGTGCCTGGCTGAGCGAGGTGCCCAGTGGATTTTGCAGTGCTGTATTGACAAACATCAGCTTGGGCTGGGTGCGCGTGGCCTCGCTGGCCAGCGCATCGAGGTCCAGCCCCGCTTCGCTGCGCGCAATGCCGACGGGGATGCAGCCGTGGTGGCGTATCAGCGACTGCAGATTGCTGTAGCCGGGGTCTTCCACCAGCACCGTGTCGCCCGGCTTGGTCAGGCTGCGCAGGATCAAATCGAAGGCGTGTGTGGCGCCATGCGTCAGCAAGACCTGGTCCGGCTCCACCTGGAACAGCTCTTCCGACAGGCTGCTGGCCAGGTGCTGGCGCAGCGAGGGAAAGCCCAGCGGGTGGCCGTAGCCGCGCAGGCGGCTGGCGGGAATGCGCATGGCCTGGCGCACGGCATCGAGCACGGTCGCTTCGCTATACATCTCGGGCGGCAGCCAGCCCGCACCCACGGGCAGGGCATCGGACACGCCCGAATACAGGTCCGGTGTGAGGGCATCGATGGCGGTGGGGCTGGCGTGCAGGGCCAATTGCGGCGAGGCGGCGATATCGTGGCGCGCAACGAAATAGCCGGAACCGCGTCGTGACGACAGCAAACCCAGGTTGACCAGGCGGTCATACGCTTCGACGACGGTGAAAGTCGATACGCCATTGCAGCGGGCGAACTGGCGCACGGACGGCATCCGCGTGCCGATGCGCAGCACGCGGCTACCCACCATGACGCTGATGGCGATGACAATCTGTTCGACCAGTCCGCCCTTTTTCTGGCGGTCGATGTCCAGCACGGGCCAGCCACTGCCTTGCTCGGGGGCATCGTCTGTGCTGTCGCTGTGCTTCACGGTGTCTCCTTATGCTGCCCTGCACAAAACTGTAGTGGTTTTTCGGCCTGTACGGTTGGGATACTTTGCCGTTTGTGTATCTGTGCCATTGAGGATGGCCTGACTATTATTACATCAGCTTTTTGCCAACTGGTAAATTATTTTACGCTTCGTCAAAAACGATCTTGGCGCCGCGGCAGCTCATCCCAAGGAGAAGGTCATGAACGAAACCAGGCCAGAATCGATGTCGGCATTCTGGATGCCGTTTACGAATAACCGCGATTTCAAGGCCCATCCGCGCTTGCTGGTGTCGGCCGAAGGCATGTACTACAAGGATGTCGATGGCAACGCCATCCTCGATGGCACGGCCGGCCTATGGTGCGTGCCGTGCGGCCATGCGCAGCCAAGAATCGTGAGCGCCATCCGCGAGATGGTGGGCCAGCTCGACTTCGCACCTACCTTCCAGATGGGCCATCCGGCCGCCTTCGACCTGGCGGAAAAACTGATGGAGTACACGGGACACAAGTTCGGCCACGTCTTCTACACCAACTCCGGTTCCGAAGCTGTCGACACGGCCCTGAAAATCGCCCTGGCCTACCACCGCGCACGTGGCGAGGGCGCACGTACGCGCCTGATCGGCCGCGAACGCGGTTACCACGGCGTGGGCTTCGGCGGCATTTCCGTGGGCGGCATCGGCGGCAACCGCAAGACCTTCGGCCCCTTGCTTCCCGGCGTGGACCACCTGCCGCACACGCATAATCTGGACAAAAATGCCTACACGGTGGGCGAACCCGAATACGGCACCCACCTGGCCGATGAACTGGAACGCATCGTTGCGCTGCACGATGCCTCGACGATTGCCGCCGTCATCGTCGAACCGGTGGCCGGCTCCACGGGCGTGCTGATCCCGCCGAAAGGCTATTTGAAACGCTTGCGCGAGCTGTGCACCAAGCATGGCATCCTGCTCATCTTCGATGAAGTGATCACGGGTTTCGGTCGCATGACGACGCCGTTTGCCGCGGACTATTTCGACGTCGAACCGGATTTGATGACGACGGCCAAGGGCCTGACCAACGGCATGGTGCCGATGGGCGCCGTGTTCAGCAAACAGTATATCCACGACGCCTTCATGGACGCGCCACCGGGCATCGAGCTATTCCACGGCTATACCTACTCCGGCCATCCGCTCGCTTGCGCCGCCTCGCTGGCCACCCTGCAAGTATTCGAGGAACAGGACATCCTGGGCCACGCTAAAGCGATGCAGGCGTATTGGAGCGACGCCGTGCATTCGCTGAAAGGCTTGCCGCACGTGATCGACTTGCGCAGCATCGGCCTGATCGCCGGCATCGAACTCGATCCCATCGCCGGCAAGCCCGGCACGCGCGCCTTCAACGCCTTCAAGCAAGCCTTCGCCGACGGCGTGCTGATACGCACGACAGGCGACATCATCGCCCTGTCGCCGCCGCTGGTGCTGGAAAAACAGCATGTCGACGAGCTGTTTGGCAAGCTGGCGAGCGTGCTGAAAAACCTCGATTAAGGAAGCCCCATGACTGATCTCGATACGATTACCCACTACATCAACGGCGCCAAGGTCGACACCCAGAGTGGCCGTTACGGCGACGTGTATAACCCGGCCCTGGGCGAACCTGTCGCCAGGGTTGCGCTGGGCACCGTGGAAGATGTCGACGCGGCGGTGCAGGCCGCCGCCGCCGCCTTTCCCGCGTGGTCGGCCACGCCGCCGTTGACCCGCGCCCGCGTGCTGTTCCGCTACCTGCAGCTGTGCCAGCAGCACACGGACGACTTTGCCGCCATGCTCACGCGTGAGCATGGCAAGACCTTTGCCGATGCCCAGGGCGAAGTGGCGCGCGGCATCGAGATGGTGGAATTTGCCGTCGGCATTCCGCAATTGTTGAAAGGCGAATTCACGGACCAGATTTCGCGCGGCATCGATGCCTGGTCCATGCGCCAGGCGCTGGGCGTGGTGGCCGGCATTACGCCATTCAATTTTCCCGTGATGGTGCCGATGTGGATGTTCCCCGTCGCCATCGCCTGCGGCAATACCTTCGTCCTGAAACCGTCCGAGCGCGATCCGTCGGCCTCCTTGCTGCACGCAAAATTGCTGAAGGAAGCGGGCTTGCCCGACGGCGTCTTCAACGTGGTACAGGGAGACAAGGTGACGGTCGATGCCCTTCTCGACCATCCTGTCGTGCAGGCGATCAGTTTTGTCGGCTCGACGCCGATTGCCGAATACATCTATGCGCGCGGCAGCGCCAGCGGCAAGCGCGTGCAAGCGCTGGGTGGCGCGAAGAATCATATGGTGGTGATGCCCGACGCGGACATGGACATGACGGTCGATGCCTTGATCGGCGCCGCCTACGGTTCGGCGGGTGAGCGCTGCATGGCCATCTCGGTGGTGGTGGCCGTGGGCGACGCGGGCGACAAACTGATCGATGCACTGGCAACGCGCACGGCTGCACTGAAAGTGCGCGACGGTATGGAAGATGGTGCGGAAATGGGACCCGTCGTGTCGCTGGCCGCCAAGCAGCGCATTGAGAAACTGATCGCCTCGGGCGTGGAACAGGGCGCGACTTTAGTGGTCGATGGCCGCAACCATGTGGTGGCAGGCCGCGAGAACGGCTTCTTTGTCGGCGGTACCTTGTTCGACCACGTGACACGCGACATGAGCATCTACAAGGAAGAGATTTTCGGCCCCGTGCTGTGCATCATGCGCGCGCCCGACGTGGTGCATGCGGTGGAACTGATCAACGCCAACGAGTATGGCAACGGCGTGGCCATTTACACGCGCGACGGCGGCGTGGCGCGCGAATTCGTGCGCCAGATCCAGGTCGGCATGGTGGGCGTCAACATTCCCTTGCCCGTGCCGATGGCCTTCAACAGCTTTGGCGGCTGGAAGCGCAGCATGTTCGGCGACCACCACGCTTATGGCCCCGAAGGCGTGCGTTTCTACACGCGCCACAAGGCCGTGATGCAGCGCTGGCCGAATACGGCTAGCGCTGGTGTGGAATTTGCTTTTCCCCAGATGAAGTGACGGTTTCTCACACAAAGTCCACCGCAGCATAAAAGAAGGAAAACGCGATGATCGAGTCATTGAATTTTTTGCCGCATGCCACCCTGCCCAGCGAGGAGCTGGCGGGCCATTTCACGGACCTGGCGCCGCCCCTGACGGCGCGCCAGGCAGCCATCGAAAGCGCCCGCTGCCTGTATTGCTACGACGCGCCGTGCAGCCGCATCTGTCCGTCGGAAATCGACGTGGCCAGCTTCATCCGCAATATCCACGACAAGAACATCAACGGTGCCGCCGCAGGCATCCTGAAACAGAATATCCTGGGCGGCAGCTGCGCCCGCGTCTGCCCCACGGAAATCCTGTGCGAGGATGTCTGCGTGCGCAACCACGACGCCGAAGGCCAGCCGGTGAAAATCGGCCTCTTGCAGCGCTACGCCGTCGACCACATGCATTTCGCACAACATCCGTTCAAACGGGCGGCAAGCACAGGCAAGACGATAGCCATCGTCGGCGCGGGGCCGGCGGGCCTGTCGTGCGCGCACCGTCTGGCCATGCTGGGCCACGACGTGGTGATCTTTGAAAAGGAAGGCAAGGCCGGCGGCCTGAATGAATACGGCATCGCCAAGTACAAGCTGACGGACGATTTCGCCCAGAAGGAGGTCGAATTTTTGTTGGACATAGGCGGCATTGAAATCCGATGTCGCCAGGTGTTGGGCGAGAACCTGCAACTGCGCGACTTGCACGCGCAGTACGATGCCGTCTTCCTCGGCCTGGGCCTGGGCGCCAGCCGCAAGCTGGGCCTGACGGGTGAGGATGCACCGGGCTTGCTGGCCGCGGTCGACTATATCAGCGCGCTGCGCCAGGCGGACGACCTGGCCGCGCTGCCCGTGCCCAAGCGCGCCATCGTCATCGGCGCCGGCAATACGGCCATCGACATGGCCGTGCAGATTGGCCGTTTGGGCGCCGAGGAAGTCACCCTCGTGTACCGGCGTGGTTTCGACGCCATGACGGCCACCCAGCACGAACAGGAGATCGCCAAGGCGAATCAGGTACGCATGCTGACGTGGGCCCAGCCACAGCAGGTGCTGCTGGATACGGCAGGCAAGGTGGCCGGCATGCGCTTCGAGAAAACGCGCATGCAGGGCACGCAGCTGGCGGGGACGGGTGAAACGTTCGACGTGGCGGCCGACGCCATCTTCAAGGCCATCGGCCAGAGCCTCGATACCGACGTGCTGCTTGACCCGATGGCGTCACTGTTGAAACGCGAAGGCGACAAGATCGCCGTCGATGCGGGCTTTCGCACCGTGCTGCCGGGCATCTACGCGGGTGGCGACTGCGTGGCGCAGGGACAGGACTTGACGGTGCAAGCCGTTCAGCATGGCAAGCTGGCCGCACTGGCCATCCATTCCGATTTTTTGAATAAAGTGGAGGCTGCATAATGGCTGATCTCAGCATCGAATTTTGCGGCATCAAGGCGCCGAATCCTTTTTGGCTGGCCTCTGCGCCACCCACCGACAAGGCCTATAACGTGGTGCGCGCATTCGAAGCGGGGTGGGGCGGCGTGGTGTGGAAAACCCTGGGCGAAGACCCGGCCGCCGTCAACGTTTCGTCGCGTTATTCCGCCCTGTATGGCAAGAACCGCGAAGTGGTGGGCTTCAATAACATCGAGCTCATTACCGACCGCTCGCTGGAGATCAATCTGCGCGAAATCACGCAGGTGAAAAAGGACTGGCCGGACCGCGCCATGATCGTCTCCCTGATGCTGCCGTGCGAAGAACACTATTGGGCCGACATTTTGCCGAAGGTGGAAGCGACAGGAGCGGATGGCATCGAACTCAATTTCGGCTGCCCGCATGGCATGCCGGAGCGGGGCATGGGCGCGGCCGTTGGCCAGGTTCCCGAGTATGTGCAGATGGTCACCGCCTGGTGCAAGAAACACAGCAAATTACCCGTCATCGTCAAGCTCACGCCCAACATCACGGACGTGCGCATGCCGGCGCGCGCGGCCAAGGCTGGCGGCGCCGATGCCGTCTCGCTGATCAACACCATCAACTCGATCACCTCGCTGGATCTTGACCGCATGGTGGCCTTGCCCATCGTGGGTGGCGCCAGCACGCACGGCGGCTATTGCGGGTCTGCGGTGAAACCGATCGCCCTGAACATGGTGGCGGAAATCGCCCGCGATCGGCAGACGCGCGGTCTGCCCATTTCCGGCATCGGCGGCATCGGCAACTGGCGCGACGCCGCCGAATTCATCGCCCTGGGCGCCGGCTGCGTGCAGGTGTGCACCGCCGCCATGCTGCATGGTTTCCGCATCGTCGAAGAGATGAAGGATGGCCTGTCGCGCTGGATGGATGAAAAGGGCTATGCACGCATCAGCGATTTTTCCGGCAAGGCCGTGGCCAACACGACGGACTGGAAATATCTGGACATGAATTACCAGGTCATCGCGCACATTAATCAGGACGACTGCATCAAATGCGGCAAGTGTTATGTGGCTTGCGAAGACACCTCGCACCAGTCGATTGCGCAACTGATCGACGCTGCCGGAACCCGCACATATGAGGTGATCAAGGAGGAATGCGTGGGTTGCAATCTGTGCGAAATCACCTGTCCGGTGCAGGGCTGCATCACGATGGTGCCGCAGGTCACGGGCAAGCCCTACATGAACTGGACGCAGGATCCCAGGAATCCACGGGCATTGGCGGAGACGGTTTAGGGCACGCATCAAGGCATGTATCTTGCGTGTGTTTATTTTGCAAACAGCGGCGGGCCTTTGCGGTAAGCTAGGCTGCCGCCGTTTCCATAAAACCGATCCCCTCCCAACCGATGGAGCATACCTGTGAACCACGACTATTCAGGCAACACGCAACTCTGGAATGAAGACCTTGCGCCCACCACTGCGGCGCAGCGCACCTGGCGTTGGTATCACTTCGCCGCGCTATGGGTGGGCATGGTGATGTGCATTCCCGCCTACACCCTGTCGGCCAGCCTGATCGATAGTGGCATGTCCGGTTACCAGGCCGTACTCACGGTATTTCTCGCCAACGCCATCGTGCTCTTGCCCATGCTGCTGATCGGCCATGCGGGCACCAAGTACGGCATTCCGTATGCGGTGCTGGCGCGCGCCTCGTTCGGCACCATGGGCGCGCGCTTGCCGGCACTGATGCGCGCCATCGTCGCCTGCGGCTGGTACGGCATCCAGACTTGGTTCGGCGGGCAGATGATCTATACCCTGATGGGCGTGTTGATGGGGCATGAACTGGGCGGCGAGAAGATCGCGGGCCTGGGCATCAACGGCAGCCAGTTGCTGTGCTTCCTGGCTTTCTGGGCCATCCAGTTCTATTACATCCTGCACGGCATGGAGTCGATTCGCAAACTCGAAACCTATACGGCGCCGCTGAAAATCCTCATCTGCTTCGTGCTGCTGTACTGGGTGCACAGCAAGGCTGGCGGCGTGGCCAGCCTGCTGGACCAGCCATCGCAATTCATCGCGGGTGGCAAAAAAGCGGGCCAGTTCTGGAGCGTCTTCTGGCCATCGTTGACGGCCATGGTGGGTTTCTGGGCCACCCTGGCCTTGAACATCCCCGACTTCACGCGCTTCGCCAAGACGCAGCGCGACCAGGTGATCGGCCAGTCCATCGGCTTGCCCGTGCCCATGGGATTGCTCGCCATGCTGGCTGTCATCGTCACTGCAGGCTCCGTGGTCATGTACGGCAAGGCCATCTGGGACCCGGTCGACCTGGCCAGCCGCATGACGGGCGCCGCCGTGCTGATCGCCCTGATCATCCTGCTGATCGACACGGTCAGCGTCAACCTGGCGGCCAACCTGGTGGGGCCGGCCTACGACTTTTCCTCGCTGGCGCCGAAGCAGATTTCGTACAAGATGGGCGGCTATATCACAGCCTTCATCGCCATCGTCATGATGCCGTGGAAGGTGCTCGAATCGACGCAGGGCTATATATTCACGTGGCTGATCGGCTACTCGGCCTTGCTGGGCCCCATCGCCGGCATCCTCATCGTCGACTATTATTTTGTGCGCAAGACGCAGCTCGACGTCAAACAACTGTACCGCGACGATGGCGTCTACTCGTATGGCAATGGCTGGAACATGGCGGCGCTGATCGCCTTTGTTATCGCGGTGCTGCCGAATATCCCGGGTTTCCTGAACGCGGCCTTTCCCACGGCGTTTCCCGGCGTGGCCGAAGGCTTTAAAACCATTTACACCTACGCCTGGTTCGTGGGCGTGGCCATCGCCGCAGTCGTCTACGGCGTCATGATGAAGGGCAAGGCGGTGGCGCACATGCAGCAGGCACCGCAGTCCTGATCTTTTCGAGGAG
The DNA here is from genome assembly GCF_002869965.1 of Janthinobacterium sp. ROICE36. Classification (GTDB taxonomy): domain Bacteria; phylum Pseudomonadota; class Gammaproteobacteria; order Burkholderiales; family Burkholderiaceae_D; genus Janthinobacterium. The sequence goes on along the minus strand of NZ_PEBS01000008.1, from coordinate 73,649 downwards.
GAGACAAGATGACTACATTGATACGTGGCGGTACCGTCGTCAACGCCGACCGCGCGTTCCGCGCCGATGTGCTGATCGAGGGCGACACCATCGCCGCCGTCGGCGAGAATCTTTTGGTACCGGTCGGCGCCACCGTGATCGACGCGGGTGGTCTGTACGTGATGCCGGGCGGGATCGATACGCACACGCACATGAATTTGCCCTTCATGGGTACCGTCACGTCCGACGATTTTTTCACGGGGACGGCGGCGGGACTGGCGGGTGGCACCACCACCATCATGGACTTCGTCATTCCGGCACCCAAGCAGTCGCTGATCGAGGCCTATCACCAGTGGCGAGAGTGGTCGCTCAAGGCGGCCGGCGACTACACCTTCCACGTGGCGATCACCTGGTGGAGCGAACAGGTACATGAAGAGATGGGCATCCTCGTGCGCGAACATGGCGTGAACAGCTTCAAGCACTTCATGGCGTATAAAAACGCCATCATGGCCGATGATGAAACGCTGGTGAAAAGCTTTTCCCGCTCGCTGGAGCTGGGCGCGTTGCCCACCGTGCATGCGGAAAACGGCGAGCTGGTTTTTCAATTGCAGCAAGCCTTGCTGAAGAAGGGCATTACCGGGCCGCAGGCGCATCCCTTGTCGCGTCCTCCCGCCGTGGAGGCGGAAGCGGCCAACCGCGCCATCGCCATCGCCAATGTTTTGAATACCCCCGTGTACATCGTGCACGTCTCGTGCGCCGAGTCGCTGGACGCCATCACGCGGGCGCGCGCGAATGGCCAGCGCGTGTATGGCGAAGCGCTGGCGGGCCATCTGGTGATCGACGACAGCGTCTACCAGAGCGATGATTTCGGTTATGTGGCGGGCCACGTCATGAGCCCGCCGTTTCGTGGCAAGCACCATCAGGCGGCGCTATGGCACGGTCTGCAAAGCGGCAACCTGCATACGACGGCCACCGACCATTGCACCTTTTGCGCGGAGCAGAAGGCGGCAGGCAAGGACGACTTCACGCGTATCCCGAACGGCTGCGGCGGCGTCGAGGAGCGCATGGCCGTGGTGTGGGATGCGGGCGTTAATTCCGGCATGCTGACACCCTCCGAATTTGTCAAGGTATCGTCGACCAATGCGGCGCAGATCTTCAATATATATCCGCGCAAGGGCCTCATCGCCGCAGGCAGCGATGCCGACATCGTGCTGTGGGACCCGCAGGCCACGCGCACCATTTCCGCCGCCACGCAGTTCGCCAAAGGGGGCTTCAATGTCTTCGAAGGGCGCACCGTGCGCGGCATCCCCCGCACCACGATTGCCGCCGGCAAGGTGGTGTTCCACCAGGGCCAGCTGATGGCTGTCGAAGGGTCCGGGCGTTATATCGAACGGCCCGCCTTTTCCGCCACCACCGCATGAAGTCAGGAGACAGTAATGGATGATATACGGGATGATCTACGCATCAATGGCGAACGACTGTGGGCAGCCCTGATGGAGCTGGCACAGATCGGCGCGACAGTGAAAGGCGGCGTCGAGCGCCTGGCCCTGACGGACCTGGACAAACAGGGCCGCGACCTGGTGGTGCGTTGGGGCACGGACGCGGGAATGAGCATCACCATCGACCAGATCGGCAATGTCTTCATGCGCCGCGACGGCGTAGACAATACCCTGCCGCCCGTGATGACGGGCAGTCATATCGACACGCAACCTACGGGCGGCAAGTTCGATGGCAATTACGGTGTGCTGGCGGGCCTGGAAGTGGTGCGCACCCTGAACGACCTCAATATCAAGACGCGATCGCCCATCGAGGTGGCCTTCTGGACCAACGAGGAAGGTTCGCGCTTCGTGCCCGTGATGATGGGCTCGGGCGTCTTTTGTGGCGCCTTCTCGCTCGAAACCGCGTATGCGGCCAAGGATACGGAAGGAAAAACGGTGGGCGAGGAGCTGGCGCGCATCGGATACAAGGGCGATCAGGTGCCGGGCGAGCATCCCATCGGCGCCTACTTTGAAACGCATATCGAGCAGGGCCCCGTGCTGGAAGATGCCGACAAGGTCATCGGCGTGGTGCCGGCTGTCATGGGGTTGTCGTGGTACGACTGCGTGGTGACGGGCATGGAAGCGCATGCGGGACCCACGCCCATGGGCCTGCGCAAGGATGCGCTGCAGGTGGCCACCACCATCATGCAGGAGGTCGTCGCCATCGCCAACCGCTATCCGCCGTATGGGCGCGGCACGGTGGGCATGGTGCAGGTTTTCCCGAACAGCCGCAACGTGATTCCTGGTGAAGTCAAGTTCAGCATCGACCTGCGCAATGTGAACGATGAACTGCTCAACACCATGCATGGCGAGATCACGGCTTTCATCGACGCCACGCGCACCGGCACAGGACTGGAGATATCTCTTGAACGGGTTTCCTATTACCCGCCATGCCCGTTCCACCCCGACTGCGTTGGCGCCGTGCGCAATGCCACCGCAAAGCTTGGTTATTCCGTGATGGATGTGGTCTCCGGCGCCGGTCACGACGCCATCTACGCGGCCCGGTTGGCGCCGGCCGGCATGATCTTCGTGCCGTGCAAGGACGGCATCAGCCACAATGAAATCGAAGACGCCAAGCCCGAGCACCTGGAAGCGGGCTGCAATGTGCTGTTGCACGCGATGCTGGAACGGGCCGTGGCCGTATAGGTCACCAGCCCACGTCCCTCACTCAGGGCTTGGGCTGGAAGTTGCGCAAAAACGCCAGCAGCGCGCGCGCCGCGATGTCGGCGTCGTCTGCCGTCATGGTTTCCAGCGGGTTGTGGCTGATGCCGCCATTGCCGCAGCGGGTAAACAGCATGGCCACGTCGGTGATGGCGGCCATGGCCATGGCGTCGTGGCCGGCGCCCGACAGCAGCGCGTATGGTTCGATGCCGACGGATTCCACGGCCTGCGCCAGCTGCGCCATCAGCCATGGAGCGCACGGCGCCGCAATCGCCGACAGCAGCAGTTCCAGCTGGTAGTCGATCTGGCGCCGCGCGCAGATGCCGGCGATGCCATCGAGGATGTCGTCGACGGCGGCCTGGCGTACCGCATCGCTGGCTGCGCGGATGTCGAGCGACAGGGTGCAGGCGCCGGCGATCACGTTGACGGAACCGTTGGGCACCTGCAGCTGGCCCACGGTGCCCACCAGCGCTACGCCCTGGTTGCAGCGCTGCTCCACCAACAGGATGATTTCGGCCGCCGCGCTGGCGGCATCCTTGCGCATATTCATGGGTGTGGTGCCCGCATGGCTGGCCACGCCGCCAAGAGTCACCAGGTAACGCGAGCTGCCGGCAATTGCCGTGACGATCCCCAGCGGCAGGTCGCGCTCCAGCAGTACGGGGCCCTGCTCGATATGCACTTCCACATAACCGAGCAAGTCGGCGGGATCGCGCGCGATGGCGCCGATGGCAGCAGCTTCATGGCCGGCGGCGGCCAGCGCCTCGCGCATGCTCACGCCATCTGTGTCGCATTGTTCCAGCAGCGACAAGTCGAACTTGCCCGTGACGGCCGTGCTGCCCAGGAAGGTGCTCTTGAAGCGCACGCCTTCCTCTTCGGCGAAGCCGACGATTTCGACGTGGAAGGGCAGCTTTTCGCCCCGTTCGTGCAGATGGCGAACGACGGCGATCGGCAGCACGATGCCCAGGCGGCCGTCGTACTTGCCACCGTTGCGCACCGTGTCGTAATGCGATCCCGTCATCAGGGTTTTCGCGTCGGGTACGTCAGACAAATAACGGCCGACGACATTGCCGACGGCATCGATGTGCACCTGCATGCCCGCCTCCCGCATCCAGTTGGCCAGCTGCGCGGCCGTTTTCCGGTGCGCCGGCGTCAGGTAGGCGCAGGTCAGGTTGTAATCGCTGTCGCTCCAGTCAGCCAAGGTTTCGGCCTGCTGCATGATGGTCGGGCCGAAGTCCAGGCGCACATCGAACAGCTCGTTCAGGCGCAGCTCGGCGATGCGCTTGATCTGGCGCAGCGATTCGGCCACTTCATCGGCGTGGCGGTTTTTCAGGCGCCGGGCAAACGTGGCGATGATGTCCTGGCGCGTCAGGCCTTCGCCCGTCGGGCCCTTGACGGCCAGGATGAAGGGAAAGCCGAATTTGGCGTTGTACTCGCTGTTGAGGCGCTGCAGCGTGATAAATTCATCAGGACTGCACAGGTTCAGGCCGGACTTGGCCTGTTCGCGCGTCGACTCGGCCGTCAGCTGTCCCGCGACAGCGGCCTTGCCGGCCAGCTCCGGGTGGGCGCGTATCAACCCCAGCTGCTCTTCGGGCGAGGCTTGCGCCAGCACGCGCTGCAGTTCCGCCTTGAGTGCCGTCAGGCTGCCGAACGGCCGGGCGGGGGCCGCGCGCTGGGCGATCCAGGGCGAGTGTTCATAGATGCCGTGCAGGTGCGCGATAAAATCGGCCTGGCTGCCGGCGTTCAGGTCTGAAAGGGTGGTCATGGTTTTCCGATCATGCAAGCGGTGATGATAGCGCCCCGTGCCTGCCTCCATTATATGCGCGTGCTGATAGCGGCTATCGCTGCACCAGCGCCTTGGCAGCCGCGCTGACCTGGTCGCGCAGCCATTTGTGTTCGGGCGCCTGGTGCACGCGCTGGTGCCACAGCTGGTAAAAGCGCATGGGCGGGAATTTCAAGGGCACGGTATACGTTTTCAGCGGTAGGGTTTTTTCATAGAAGCGCATGAACTGCCGACCCGTGGTGAGCACCAGGTCCGTTTGTGTCAGCATGTAGGGGATCAGGCCGAAATACGCCGATTCGACCACCACGTTGCGCTGCAGGTTTTTCCTTTCGAGGAAGGAATCGATCACGCCGTGGTAGCCGGGCATCATCTGCGACGGCGCCACGTGGGGCAGGCTCAGATAATCGTCGAGGGTCATGGCGTCGCTGGCCGTGCGCCGCGCATAGGCGTTTTCCGCATGCATGGCGCAGATGATGGGGTCTTCGAACAGTTTCGAGATGTGCAGGTGGGCGGGCGGCTCGTCCCAGTTGGCGATGACCAGGTCCAGCCCTTCATCGGAGAGTTGGCGGATATGGTCGATGCCCGGTCCCAGGCTATGCAGCACAACGCGGCTCTTCGGCGAACCGCGGCGCAGCTGGGCCACCACATTGGGCAGGAACTGGCTGTCCAGGTAGTCGGGCGCGGCGATATGGAAGGTGCGCGCCTCTTCCTGCGCCACGAACGGCGTCTTCTTGACGAACAGGCTTTCCGTCTGGTCGAGGATGCGCTTGGCCGGATTGAGCAGGCTTTCGCCATGCTGGGTGGGCACCATGCCGCGCGCGCCGCGCACCAGCAGCGGGTCGCCCGTCAGTTCGCGCAGCTTGCGCAGGGAGGCGGAAATCGAGGGTTGCGGCTGATTGAGTTTGAGCGCCACGCGCGAGACATTCTTTTCCACCAGCAGCAGATAGAGGATGCGGATCAGGTGCAGGTCGAGGTGTTGTGGCAGGCTGGACATGTGGCGGCGGCTCTGTTGTATATCGATTTGAATATGTCAAATATACGATATTTTTCATGTGATGGGCGATAAATCCGTTTATCTTGTGTAGATTGGCACGAATATGGGTTCGGTCTGACTAGAGGAAATTTATGGAAGTATTTGCCTACTTGATTCCGTACGGCCTGGAGTGGCTGAACCTGATCGTCCGCTGGCTGCACGTCATCACGGGCATCGCCTGGATTGGTGCTTCCTTTTATTTTGTCTGGCTCGACAACTCGATCCGCCCGCCCGCGCCTGGCTCCGAGCTGGAGAAGAAGGGCGTCTCGGGGCAATTGTGGGCCGTGCATGGCGGCGGCTTCTACAACCCGCAAAAATACCTGGTGGCGCCCGCCGAACTGCCAAAGGTACTGCACTGGTTCAAGTGGGAAGCATATTCGACCTGGTTGTCCGGTTTTGCGCTCTTGACCATCGCGTATTATTTCAATGCCCAGGCCATGATGATCGACAAGGCCGTGGCTGACATCAGCAGCGGGCAGGCCGTCGGCATCGGCATCGCCACCCTCGTCATCGGCTGGACCGTGTACGACCTGCTGTGCCGCTCCAAGCTGGCCCAATATGAGCTGTGGTTCGGCGTGACGGTGTTCGCGCTGATCGTCGGCGCCGCGTATGTGCTCACGCATTTGCTCAGCGGGCGCGCCGCCTACATCCACGTGGGTGCCATGATAGGTACCATCATGGTGGCCAATGTGCTGATGCTGATCATTCCCGGCCAGCGCAAGATGGTCGAAGCCATGGCGGCCGGCAAGCTGCCCGACCCCAGGCACGGCCTGAAGGCCAAGCAGCGCAGCGTGCATAACAATTACTTTACCTTGCCCGTGCTGTTCATCATGATCAGCAACCACTATGCGATGACCTACCGCAACGACCATGCCTGGCTGGTGCTGGCGCTGATCATGGCGGCCGGCGTCTTCATTCGCCACTTCTTCAATCTGCGCCACAATGGCCGGGTCGAGTGGCGCTATCCGGCCATCGGCGTGGCCCTGCTGCTGGCCGTCGCAGTGGCCATCGCGCCGAAAGCGCCCGTGGCGGCCGCGCCTGCGGTGGACCCTGCCGCGCAGTTCCAGCGCGCGCATGCCATCATCGCCCAGCGCTGCGCCACGTGCCATTCGGCACAGCCCACGCAACCGGGCTTCGCCACGGCGCCGGCCGGCATGATGCTGGATAATGAAACGGAAATTCGCCAGCACGCGGCGCAAATCTACAAGCAGGCCATCGAGCTCAAAGCCATGCCGATCGGGAACCTGACCAATATGACCGACGCCGAGCGCAGTGAACTGGGCGCCTGGCTACAACAGACCATGCAAGGAGCAAAATGACAAGGCACGCAGAACGGCTCACGGCCTGGATCGACGATCACTTCGACGAGGAAGTGGCATTCTTACAGAAGGTGGTGCAGCAGCCGACGGATACGCCACCCGGCAACAACGCGCCCCATGCGGAGCTGGTGGCGCAGCTGTTGCAGGCATATGGCTGGCAGGCGGAAAAACACGCGGTCCCAAACGATCAGGTGCAAGCGTACGGCATGCAGAGCATCACCAACCTGATCGTGCGCCGGCCGTATGCGGCGGGCGGGCCGACGGTGGCGCTGAATGCGCATGGCGACGTGGTGCCGCCTGGCGATAACTGGACCTATCCGCCGTATGGCGGCCAGATCGACGGCGGCTATATGTATGGCCGCGCGACGGCCGTCTCAAAAGGCGATTTCGCCACCTATGTATTTGCCGTGCGCGCGCTCGAAGCGCTGGGTGTTCCCTTGAAAGGCCAGCTGGAACTGCACTTTACGTATGACGAAGAATTCGGCGGCTTGCTGGGACCGGGCTGGCTGCTGGAGCAAAATCTGACGAAGCCCGATTTCGTCATTGCCGCCGGTTTCAGCTACGGCATCGTCACCGCGCACAACGCCTGCCTGCAGCTGGAAATCACCGTGCACGGCAAGTCGGGCCACGGTTCCATGCCGGAGACGGGGCATGATGCCCTGCAGGCGGCCAACAAGATCCTCAACGCCATCTATGGCCAGTTGCCGGAGCTGAAAAAGATCAAGTCCAAAGTGGCCGGCATCGACTCGCCCACCATGCTGGTGGGGCGTATCGATGGTGGCACGAATACCAATGTGGTGCCGGGCAAGGTGGTCATGAAGATGGATCGCCGCATGATCCCGGAAGAAGACCCGGTGGCGGTGGAAGCGCAGGTGCGCGCGCTGATCGAAGACGCCGTGCGGGGCGAACCTGGCATCCGCATCGAGATCCGCCGCCTGCTGCTGTCGCACGCGCTGCGGCCCTTGCCCGGCTCCGAGCAGCTGGTCGTGAGCCTGCAAAAGAATGCGCAAGCGATTCTGGGCGAGACGATTCCCGCCGTCGGCACGCCCCTGTATGCGGATGCGCGCCTGTATGGTGAACGGGGTATCCCTGCCGTGCTGTATGGCGCCGGCCCGCGCACGGTGCCCGAGTCGAACGCGAAGAAGGCCGATGAGCGCCTGGCGCTGGACGACTTGCGCAAGGCCAGCAAGATCGTCGCACTGACCCTGCTGGACTTCCTGGGCGAGAAATAAAGCGAAAAATAGGGCCGGGCGCTTTGGCTTACAATGGGACGGACATGAAATTGTGAAGAAGAGTCCCCATTGATTGAAGAGCCAAATTGAATACCCGTTTTCTCGAAGCGTTTGTCTGGGCTGCGCGGCTGGGCAGCTTCCGCACGGCGGCCGACAAGCTGCATATCACGCAGGCGGCCATTTCCAACCGCATCGCCTCGCTGGAGCAGGATTTCGGCAAGCGTTTGTTCGACCGCGACGCGCGTGAAATTCGCCTGACTTTCGCCGGGCGCAACCTGCTCTTGTACGCCGAACGCATGCTGGAACTGTGCCGCGATATGTATGCGGCCAATTCCTCGCCCGCGCAGATCACGGGCGAGGTGCGCATCGGCGTCATCGAAACCATCGTGCATACCTGGCTGATCCCGTTCCTGCAGCGCGTGCAGGAGCGCTATCCGGGCATCGAGATTCAATTGACGTCGGAATCGACGCGCCGCCTGCACGAACAGCTGCGGCAGGGCGAGCTCGATATCGCGCTGCAGACGGACATGCTGACGGGCGACCATATCCGCAGCACGGGCAGCGGCGCCATCGCCATGGGCTGGGCGGGCAGAAAGGCCGACTGGCCCGACACGGGTGTGCCGTTCACGGTGGCGCAACTGGCGCAACACCCGATCATCACCATGAACCGTGGCTCGCAGCCGCATTCCGCATTGAAGGCGCTGTGCCAAGACGAGGGCGTGCAGTTGGGCAGGGTGCACTGCGTCAGCTCGATCTCCGCCATCGTGCGCCTGGTAAAAGAGGGCTTCGGCATCGCCGTGCTGCCGCTGGCGCCCCTGCGCGAGGAAATCGAGCAGGGCAACATCGCCCTGATACCCTGCGCCAGCGCCCTGGCACCGCAGCGCATCGTCATCAGCTACAGCGAAGACATCACCACGGAGGCGATCCAGCTGGTGGCCATGCTGGCGTGCGAGGAAGCGGCCAGGTTTACCGTGGGCTTGGGCGAGGAATATGGCGCCGGTGCGCGCACGTGACAATTAAATTGCCGTTGTCACCGCGACCCACAAGAAAAACTTATCAGTCGCGTTCAGAATAACCCGTTTGCCAAGTGATGGCGTGCCACCTATTCTGGGTTGGCACCCACTTACAACGCAAACGGAACCATCATGACGACGTCCACCACCACTTTGCCCGGCATCCTGTTTGTCTGGACCAGCGCCGACCCGGAGCACGAACTCGATTTCAACCGCTGGTACGACCGCGAACATGTGGAAGAGCGCGTGCGCATTCCCGGTTTTGTCAGCGGCACGCGCTATCAGCGCGTGCGCGGTCCGCGTAAATACCTGGGCCTGTACCGCACCGACTCGCTGGGCGCCTTCCAGACACCAGACTACTTCAAGGCCTTCGGCCAGCAGACGCCATGGTCGGTGACGAATCTGCAGCGCATGCTCGACCCGATGCGCCGCGTCTGCGCCATCGAGGCGGAAACGGGCATGGGCACGGGCGCCTGGCTGGCCGTGCTGCGCCTGGGGGGGCAAGCCATCGGCCAGGACGCGCAGGCGGTAGCTGGCCTGGCGGCGCTGGGGACGACATTGCTGCAGATCGACGGCGTGATTGCCACGCGCTTGCTGACGCCCGACGCGAAGCTGTCCAGCCCCCTGCCGGCGGAACAGAAGGAGGGGCGCGTGCTCGATCCGATCTTCCTGATCGATGCCTCGTCCGAAAGCGCCGCCGTGGCGGCCGCCAATGCCGCCAGCGCGGCACTGGGGCTCGACGGGAAACAGGCGGCCATCTTGCAGCTGTCCTGGCAACTGCGCGAGGCGGACCTGCACGCCGCCTGAGGCGGGCACGCGCATCTTGCCGGCACGGATAACACGAGACACGGGCCACGGCGCAGGGCATAGCATCCTGCGCCGGGCCTGAAAAAAAACTGACGAGAGAGGTAGACAATGACTACACACACCAACGCGCAAGGTCGTACGCACATCAGCGCGCACGCGGACGCACCGGCCGAAAAACCCAAGACGGGCCGCCTGGCCACGGCCAGCATGGTTGGCACGACCCTGGAATGGTATGACTTCACCGTCTACAACACCATGGCCGCCCTGATCTTCAACCATCTGTTCTTCCCCTCATTCGATCCGCTAACGGGCACCATCCTGGCCTTTTCCACGTATGCGGTCGGTTATATCTCGCGCCCCATCGGCGGCGTGATCTTCGGCCACCTGGGCGACAAGCTGGGACGCCGCTGGGTGCTGGTGGTTACCCTGATGCTGATGGGCGTGACGACGGGCCTGATGGGCCTCTTGCCCACATATGCCACGGCCGGCATCTGGAGCCCGGTCCTGCTGGTGGCGCTGCGCTTCGTGCAGGGCATCGCGCTGGGTGGCGAATGGGCAGGCGCCGTGCTGATCTCCGTCGAACACGGCGCGCCCGACAAGCGTGGACGCAACGCCTCGTGGACGCAGGTGGGGCCGTCGTTCGGCACCCTGCTGGCGACGGGCTGCATCGGCCTGATCACCTATCTGCTGCCGCATGAGGCGTTCATGGACTGGGGCTGGCGCATGCCATTCATCGCCAGCCTGCTGCTGGTGGCCTTCGGCATGTGGATACGCAGCGGCATCGAGGAAACCCCGCTGTTCAAGGAGCTTGACCAGCAGGATGCGAAGGCCGAAGCGCCGATCGGCGACGTGCTGCGCATCTATTGGCGCCGTCTGTTGATCGCCGGCGGCGTGCGCATCGGCTCGGACGTGCTGTATGCGCTGGTGGTGGTGTTCACCCTCACCTATGTGACCACCGTGCTGCACCTGTCCTCGACCCTGGCGCTTACCGCCATCATGATCGGCACGGCTTGCAATGCGCTGTCGGTGCCCTTGTTTGGCGCCCTGTCGGACAAGATTGGCCGTCGCCCCGTGTATGCGCTGGGCGCCATCCTGGGTCTCGTATGGGCGTTTGCCTTCTTCACCTTGTTGGATACGGCCAGCCCTGCCGCCATCGTCACGGCCGTCGTCGTGGGTCTGGTCATCCACGCCATCATGTATGGCCCGCAAGCGGCTTTCGTCATCGAGCAATTCCCCACCAAGGTGCGCTATGCGGGGTCCTCGCTGGCCTACACCCTGGCCGGCGTCATCGGCGGCGGCTTCGCGCCCCTCGTCATCGCCAGCCTGTACCGCTCGTACAACAGCACCATGGCCGTCTCGCTATATGTGGCGGTAGCTCTCTTGAACACCGGCGCGGCAGTCTTTGCGGCGCGCGAAACAGGCCGCAGCCCCCTTGAGGAATAACATCATGACGACATTGCGTTTTCAACTGGCAGGCCACGGCCCCGTTACCTTCGACATCGATCACCTCATCATCGCCGGCTGGACGGGCCGCGACATGGCGATGGTCGAACACCATATCGCCGAACTGGAAGCCATCGGCGTGGCGCGACCGAAAAGCGTGCCGACGTTTTACCGCGTGGCGGCGGCGCTGCTGTCCAGCGATGCCGCCATCGAAGTGCCGGGCACGGATTCGTCCGGCGAGGCCGAATTCGTGCTGTTTTCCACCGAATACGGCTTGCTGGTGGGGATAGGTTCCGACCATACGGACCGCAAGCTGGAAAGCTATGGCGTGACGGTGTCCAAGCAGATGTGCGGCAAGCCCGTGGGCGATACCCTGTGGCGCTATGCCGACGTGGCCGGCCACTGGGATCAGCTGCAGATGCGTTCCTGGCGCGAGCGCGATGGCGTGCCTGCCCTGTACCAGGACGGCCCCGTGACCCGCATGCTGTCGCCGCAAGAGCTGATCCTGCGCTACACGGGGCAAGCGACCCTGCCCGTGGGCAGCGCCATGTTCTGCGGCACGCAGCCGATCATCGGCGAGATGGGCCATGGCGACGCGTTCGAGTTGGAGCTGTATGATCCAGCCTTGCAGCGCCGCCTGCAGCACCGCTATGCCGTGCAAACCCTGCCCGTGGAAGGATAAGACAATGAGCAAGCTGAGCAAGACCATCCGCGAACTGGCGGCCGACCTGGCCGCCGGCCGCATCACCAGCGTGGAACTGACGCAGCGCATGCTGGCACGCGCCGAGGCGCACCGGGTGCAGGGCGGCCATGCCTATGTCAGCCTCGATGGCGAACAGGCGCTGATGGAGGCGCGTGCCAGCGACGCTGCGCGCGCGGCCGGCTGGGTGCCTTCGCCACTGGCCGGCGTACCCATCTCGATCAAGGACTTGTTCGACGTCAGGGGGCAGGTCAGCAGCGCCGCCTCGCTGGCGATGGCCGACACGCCGCCCGCCGATGCGGATGCCGGTGCCGTGGCGCGCCTGCGCGCGGCCGGCGCCATCCTGCTGGGTCGCACCAACATGAGCGAATTCGCGTTTTCCGGCCTGGGCTTGAATCCCCATTACGGCACGCCGCGCAACCCGCACGACCGCGCACGCGTGGCGGGCGGCTCCACCTCGGGCGGCGCCGTGACGGTGGCCTTGACGATGGCGGCCGGCGCGCTGGGCACGGACACGGGCGGCTCGATCCGCATCCCGTCCGCCTTTTGCGGTTTGACCGGGTTCAAGCCGACGGCCGCTTCCGTGTCGCTGGCCGGCGCGCTGCCTTTGTCGCGCTCTCTCGACTCGGCCGGGCCCATTGCCCACAGCGTCGATTGCTGCGCCATTCTGTACGCAGCGCTGTCTGGCCATGACATCGGCGCGCAGGCGCCAGCCCTGAAAGGCTTGCGCTTCGGTTTTACCCTTGACTACGTCGGCACGCACCTGGAGCCGCAGGTGCAGCAGGCTTTCGATGCCGCGCTGGACAAGCTGCGGCAAGCTGGCGCCTGGGTAGAGCAGTTCGATTTCCCCGAATTGCTGGAGCTGCCGGGTATCAATGGCGGTGGTGGCCTGGTGGCGGCGGAAGCGTGGCACTGGCACAGGGTGTTGCTTGAAGAGAAGGGCGCGCAATACGACCAGCGCGTGGCGGCGCGCATCCGCCGTGGCCAGCAGCAGGGCGCGGCGGACTACCTCGACTTGCTCGATGCGCGCGCGCGCCTGATCGCCGTTGCCGAGCGGCGTCTGGCGCCATACGACGCGTGGCTGATGCCCAGCGTGGCTATTCTCGCACCGGAAGTCGCCCCGCTGGAAGCGGACGACGCCACCTTCTTCGCCACGAATGGCCTGGTGTTGCGCAATGCCAGCGTGATCAACTTTCTCAATGGCTGCGCGCTGTCGCTGCCCTGCCACGCCGAGGGCGTATTGCCCGTGGGACTGGGCGTTTGCGGCCTGGCGGACGCGGATGTCAGGGTGCTGCAAATTGGCCGGGCGGTCGAGGCCTTATTGGGCGCTCAACAATAAATAGTGCCACGGTGCAGGAAAATGCCAACTCTGTCATGATTGCTAGCATTAATATGGGATAGTCGGGCTTGCGCGCCGGCAAACTTCACACTGTGCACCGATACGAGCTGATTAGTTGTCACGACTGCGGCGTGCTGTACCGCAAACGTCCGCTGCGCCCCCGCGAGAAGGCGCGCTGCCTGCGTTGCCGCTCGGTGCTATACCGGGCTGCCCACGCGCGAGGCGCATCGGCCGAACTGACCAAGGTGGTTGCCCTGACCCTGGGCGCCGCCCTGGTCTTCCTGATCGCGCAGTTTTTTCCCATCGTCGAACTCGACGTCAATGGTCTCACTTCCAGCGCCACCCTGCTCGGCGCCATCCGCGTGCTGTGGTCCGAGCAGATGCAGGTGGTGGCGACCATGGTGTTCCTGTTTACCATCCTCTTCCCGGCCATCGAACTGGGCTCCCTGCTGTATGTGGCGCTGGGCCTGCGTGGCGGCGTCAAGGTGCCCGGCTTTAACCGCGTGCTGCGCGCCGTGCAGACGGCGCGCGAGTGGGGCATGACCGAGGTGCTGATGATCGGCATCCTGATCACCGTCGTGAAGATGACCAGCCTTGCCACGGTGCTGCCGCAACCGGGCCTGTTCGCGTTTGGCGCGCTGACCCTGATGCTGGCCATCGTCGTTTCGTTCGATCCCAAGGCCCTGTGGAACCTGGGCGACGACCTGACCCGTCAAGCGCTGCCCGGCATCCGCTACAAGGCCTTCGCGCCCGGCGAGAAGGTGGTGCCCTGTCACGCTTGCGGCTTGGTGGCGCCGCCTCTGGGCAAGGGCAAGCACCTGGCGTGCGTGCGCTGCGGCACGGCCCTGCACGTACGCAAACCGGACAGCATCAACCGCACCTGGGCCTTGCTGATCGCCGCCATGATCCTCTACATTCCCGCCAACCTGCTGCCCGTGATGGTCACGTACACGCTGTTTGGCGCGCAAAATGACACCATCATGAGCGGCGTGGTGCTGTTCTGGACCAGCGGCTCGAAAGGCCTGGCCATCATCATTTTCATCGCCAGCGTGGTCGTGCCCATGCTCAAGCTGGGCGTGCTGGCGCTGCTGGCCTTTACCGCGCAGCGGCGTTCGCGCTGGCGGCCGCGCCAGCGCACCATCTTGTACCGCATGGTCGAATTCATCGGCCGCTGGTCCATGCTCGACATCTTTGTCGTTACCCTGACGGTCGCGCTGGTGCGTTTCAAGTCGCTGGCCGTGATCACGGCAGGCCCCGGCGCGCTGGCCTTCGGCGCCGTGGTGGTGCTGACCATGCTGGCGGCGATGCAGTTTGATCCGCGCCTGATCTGGGACCCCGTCGATGAGCAGGTGCCGGGAGAGGAAGAACCCGTGGTGGTGGCAAATACCGGAAACAATACAGTGATTGGAGAACAGCATGTCTGACAAAGAAGCAGGCGACCTTGCCGAAACGGGTGGCCGTCCATTGCCGGAACCCGATGTGGAACAGGGTAGCCGTTGGCTGCCATCGCTGGTGTGGCTCATTCCGCTGCTGGCCGCGCTGATCGGCGCCGGCCTGGCGGCCAAGTCCGTCCTCGACCAGGGCCCCACGGTAACGGTCAGCTTCAAGAGCGCCGAAGGTCTGGAGCCGGGCAAGACCAAGGTCAAGTACAAGGATGTCGACATCGGCCAGGTGCGTGCCATCACCCTCGGCGACGACTTGAGCAAGGTGCTGGTGACGATCGACATGAGCAAGGAGGCGCGCCGTTTCGCCACCGCCGAATCGCGCTTCTGGGTGGTGCGTCCGCAGATCGGCGCCAGTGGCGTGACGGGCCTGGGTACCTTGCTGTCGGGCGCCTACATCGGCGTCGATACGGGCAAGTCGGAGCAGAAGAAGGACAACTTCGTCGGCATGGAGAATCCGCCCGCCGTGGCGGGTGACCAGAAGGGCAAGCTGTACACCCTGCATGCGGACAGCCTCGGTTCCGTCGACGTAGGTTCTCCCCTGTTTTTCCACCGCTTGCGCGTGGGCAAGGTGGTCAGCTTCGCGCTGGACAAGGATGGCAATGGCATCACCATGTCGGTGTTCGTGAATGCGCCGTATGACCAATTCGTCGGCAAGAATGCGCGCTGGTGGCATGCCAGCGGCGTCGACGTGCGCCTCGATTCCAACGGCTTCAAGCTGAACACGCAGTCGCTGGCCGCCATGCTGGTGGGCGGTATCGCCTTCGAGGCGGAAAATGGCCGCAAGCTCGAGGAGCCTGCGCCGGCCGATACCAATTTCCGTTTGGCGGCCGACGAGGCCAGCGCCATGCGCGAGCCCGATGGGGAAGCCATTACCACCGTGTTCTATTTCGACCAGTCCCTGCGCGGATTGCAGCCTGGCGCCACGGTGGATTTCCGCGGCATCGTGTTGGGCGAGGTGCGCTCGGTGGGTATCGAGTTCGACCCCGTGAAAAAGAACTTCCGCATGCCCGTCACCGTCAGTCTGTATCCTGCCCGCCTGGGCATGCGCTTCAAGACGGCCATCGACGATGCGGAAGGCTCGGCTGGCCACCAGCTGCTCGAACGCATGGTCAGCCGTGGCTTGCGCGCCCAGCTACGTACGGGCAACCTGCTCACCAGCCAGCTGTATATCGCGCTGGACTTCTTCCCGAAAGCGCCGAAGGTGGTGCTGGACTTGAACAGATATCCGCTGGAAGTGCCCACCGTGCCCAATACCCTGGATGAACTGCAGACGCAGATCGCCAGCATCGCCCGCAAGCTCGATCAAGTGCCGTACGCGGAGATCGGCAACAATTTGAACGCCACCATCAAGCAGGCCAATACCCTGTTCAAGCAGCTCGATGGCCAGGTGGTGCCGGAAATGCGCGATACCCTGACTGCGGCGAAACAGACCTTCGGCACGGCCGAACAGGTGCTGCAAAAGGATTCGCCGCTGCAGTCTGACGTGCGCCAGGCCTTGCAGCAGCTGACGCAAACCCTGCAATCGTTGAATGCCCTGTCGGATTACCTGGAACGTCATCCCGAGTCCCTCATCCGCGGTAAAAAAGGAGATGAAAAATGATGAAGACTGTCCTTGCAACCTTCGCCGCGCTGCTGGCGACCGTCCTGCTGGGCGCCTGCTCCACGCCCCAGCCCGAGCATTTCTATACGCTCAGCGGCGGTGCCGACGCGCAGCCGCTCAAACCCGTCAAATATTATGTCGAGGTGCTGGCCGTCAGCGTGCCGCAACAGGTAAGCCGCAACCAGTTTGTTGTGACGGCGCCGTCGGGACGCATCGAATTGCTGGAGCAGCAGCGCTGGGCGGGGCCGCTGGCCGGCGAGATTGGCCAGGCCCTGTCGACGGCAGTGACGAACGACCTGGGCGCCATCGATGTGTTCCGCACGCCGCATCCGGACAAGCTGCCCGTGTACCGCATCAGCACCAATGTGCAGCGCTTCGAGTCCGTGATGGGCCAGTATGCGCTGATCGATGCCGTGTGGAGCGTGCGCCAGCTGGCCAGCAACAAGGTGGTCACTTGCCGCACTGTTGCCAATGAAAAGGTGGGCGCAGGCTACGATGAATTGGTACTCGGCCACCGCCGCGCCGTCGGCCGCATCGCCGCCGATACGGCGAGTGTGGTGCGTGCTTTTGACAACGGCAACGCTGCCTGTCCGGCCGCCTGAGCCCCTTTTCGCTACCCAGTCCCGACGGCCGCTGGTAAAATGCGGCCATGGGAATGACCTTGTTCACGCGCCGCTTTGCCGCCTGGATCGCCTGTTTCGCGATCCTGCTGGCGGCGCTCGCGCCATCGATTTCCCAGGCCGTCGCCAATGCCAAGCAGGAGTCCGGCTCCGGCTGGGCCGAAATCTGTTCGGTGGCCGGCATCCGTTTCGTCCAGGTTGACGATGATGGTGCCGCCGATGGCAAGTCCGGCGGCAAGGCCATGCAGATGGAGCATTGCGCCTTCTGTTCCACGCATGCGGGTTCCGTCGGCCTGCCGCCGGCCAGTCCCGTGCTGCCGCTGCCCGTCGCCAGCGGCACGGCCATTTTTCCGGCCCTGTACTACCAGTCGCCATCCCCACTGTTCATCTGGTCCACAGCGCAGTCGCGCGCGCCGCCCACCCTCATTTAAGTTTTTGCATTTTATATGCCTGCCCTGTTTGCCTTGCGGCATGACGGGCGGCATCCGCACACTTAAACGAGAATCACATGAACAAGAAATTATTGGTGCTGGCCGTGGCCATCACCCTGGCCTATCCCTGCGCGCAGGCGCAATCCGATCATGCCATCGACACCGTCGTCGTTTCCGGCTCACGCGCGCAAGCGTGGTTGTCCGAGACGCCGCAGGCCATCGGGGTCGTCAATGCCAACATGCTGGAACGCGACAAGCCCAAGACCATGGGCGATATCCTCAACCGCATCGCCGGCGTGTACTGGAATGACCTGGGCAATGAGCAGCACAGCATGAGCATTCGCCAGCCCATCGGCACGAATGCCGTCTACCAGTACCTGGAAGACGGCATCCCCATCCGTCCACTGGGTGTCTTCAACCACAACTCGCTCAATGAAATGAACATGGCGGGGGCGAGCGGCGTGGAAGTGGTGAAGGGCGCTGCTTCCTCGCTGTACGGCAGCAATGCCGTGGGTGGCGCCGTCAATTTCCTGACGGCCGGCGCCAGCGCGACGCCCACGGCCAAGGTGGGCGTGCGGCGCGACAACGTGGGCGGCTACACCCGCTACGACACGTCCGCCAGCGATACCTGGGGTCCGCTGGGACTGCGTTTTTCCCATTACAGTTCGCGTCGTTCGCGCGACAACTGGCAAGAGTACAGCTATGGCGACAAAGATTCGTTTTCGCTGCGCGCCGACTATGCGCTCAGTCCCACCTCGCAGCTGCGTGCCACCATCGTCCACACGGATCTCGATGCGGCCATGACAGGCAGCCTGTTCGAGAATGATTACCGCAACAATCGAGGCAAGAGCCTGAACACGTTTAGCTACCGCAAGGACAAGACCACGCGCATGAATCTGGCGTGGGAGGGCGCGACGACGGCCAATGGCACCAGCACCGTCACCGTGTTTACGCGCAAGAATGACCATGGGCAGATTCCCGCGTATTCCATAGGCAGTTGCGCGGGCATGCTGTGCAAGGGCGTCATCAATAACAACCACGTCGATTCGCTGGGGCTGGACGTGAAACACCAGCAGGAATTCACCTGGCTGCGTTCGCGCCTGGTCGCCGGCGTGTATGTGGACAAGAGCGACAATCCCTTTGTCAGCGATAACCTGTCCATCGTGCGCGATGCCGCCACGGGCCGCTATCTGCGCTATACGCTGGCCAATGCCAGCAATCCCCTGGGCATGCGCGACTACCAGACGGACATTCTGAACACGGCCGTCTTCGCGCAATGGGAATTTTCTCCGCTGGCTGGCACGCGCGTGGTCCTGGGCGGACGCTCGGATGCCATCCGCTACGATTACCACAACAAGCTGGCGCCGGGTGGCAGCGTCAATTACGGCGCACCCGACGAGTCGCGCAGCTTTTCGCATGTGAGCCCGAAGCTGGGCGCCACCTACGCCCTCGGCCTTGCGGGCAGCGCGTATGCGAACGTCAGCCAGGGCTTTACCCCGCCCGAGGTCAGCCAGCTGTATGGCAAGACGGGCATCGCCAACCTGCAGCCGTCCGTCTACAACAACTATGAACTGGGCTTGCGCTGGGCTTTCCTGCAAGGCCGCTTGAAACTCGACACGGCCCTGTACCGGCTTGACGGGCGCGATACCATCGTCAGCTATACGCTCTCGCCGGGGAACAGCGAAAACCGCAATGCGGGACGCACGCGCAGCGAAGGCCTGGAGCTTGGGCTGAACTACGACAGCGGCCCGTTCGACGCGCGCCTCGCCACGGCCATCGCGCGCCACCGCTATCTGCGCTACCAGGTGTCGTCCAGCCTCGATTACAGCGGCCGCACCATGCCACAGGCGCCGCGCGACATCACCTCGATCGAGATCGGCTACAAGCCCGTGGTCGGCGCCAGGGTGGCGCTCGAAGCCGTGCACCAGGGCCGCTACTGGATGAACAATGCCAACACGGTGGAATACAAGGGCCACGCGCTGCTGAACCTGCGCGCCAGCTACCAGCTTGCGCGCGGGCTGGAAGCGTGGGCGCAGGTGCGTAACCTGATGGACAAACGCTATGCCGATTCGGCCAGCAGCAGTTACGCCGGCACGGGCAGCTATGCGCCGAACAGCCAGAACCAGTACACGCCCGGTGCGCCGCGCAGCGTGATGCTGGGCCTGGGTTATACCTTCAACGCACTGTGAGCATGGTCATGGACGACGCAGCTTTTCTCATCGCACGGCGCAAAAGCCTGTACTGGCGCATCCACTTCTGGGCCGCGCTGATCGCCTCGCCGTTTGCGCTGCTGGCCACCCTGACGGGCATTTTGTATGTATTCACGCCGCAGATCGAGGCACGTCTGTACCAGCACCTCGATCATGTGGTGCCGCAAGCATCCATGCTGCCGCTGGACGCCGCCGTGGCGGCAGCGGAACTGACGGCACCGCGCGGCTGGGCAGTGCAGCACGTGGTACCGCCGTTTCAACAGGACGACGCGGTGCAGGTGGCGTTCGCGCCGCCCGGCGGCGTGGACGAGCATGCGGGCCATGGCGGACATGCCGCGCCGGCCACGCCCCCCAGGCCGAAGTTCGGCCTGCCTGCGCAAGCCATCATCGTCTACGTGAATCCGTATGATGCACGCGTACTGGGCAGCTTGGCGAGCAGCGAGCGTTTCGGCAACTGGGCGAAAAAGCTGCATTCGCGCCTGCTGCAAAACGATGGCTGGCGCTGGATGATCGAGCTGGCGGCCAGCTGGCTGATGGTGATGCTGGTGACGGGTGTGGTGCTGTGGTGGCCGCGCGGCGCGCAATCGGGCTTGCCGAAGCGGGGTGCGCGGGGCCGCAATGGCTGGCGCCAATGGCATGCTTTCCTGGGCGTGGCGCTTGGTATCGTCAGCGTCGTGATCCTGACGACAGGCCTGACGTGGAGCCAGCAGGCGGGCGGGCGCATACGCACGCTGCGCGACGTCAGCGGCCAGGCGCCGCCGCCCGTGCCGCGCGGCCTGCACTCAAGCGAGCAGGGGGCGGGCGGTCCGCTCGACTGGCAGGATGCCTGGCAGGTGGCGCGCATTCATGCGCCTGCCATCGCCGTGCAGCTGACGGCGCCGGCCAGCCAGGACGATGTATGGCGCGCCACCATGGCGGATCGCAGCCAGCCCACCTTGCGCTTCGACCTGCAATTCGATGCCTACAGCGGCAAGCCCCTGTATTACGCGGGCTGGGAGGCGCAGACGGCGTTCGGCAAGGCCACCACCATCGGCATTCCATTTCATCGGGGCGAATTCGGCTGGTGGAACCAGGCTTTGTTGCTGCTGTTCGGCGCCAGCGTGCTGTTCTCGCTGGTGTCGGGCTGGGTGATGTTTTTCAAGCGGCGCCTGCCAGGCTCGCTGGGTTTGCCCAAGCTGCTACCGGGCGCCTGGACCTCGCCTTCCGCGCTGGCCTGGCTGCTTGCCGCCGCCATGTGCGCGCTGATGCCATTGCTGCTCATTTCCGCCTGCATGCTGATGCTGCTGGAGCTGGTCCTGGCAAGATGGGGCGCGCGTATCGGCAGGGCGCGACTGCGCTAGAATAAGGGGCGCGGCCAGGCTCGTTGCCAAGGGCCGCACCCTTGTACTGGTTGACGCATGTTATTCATCGACTTTCCCGCCTTGTTCGCACTGGCCGCCACGTCGGCCGGTATCACTCAAAAATGCAGCTGCTGCACCGTGCCGCTGGACGCCTGGCAGCGTCTTCCCACTTCGCTGGAACTGGACCGGTTTGAAGAAATCGGCACCCTGCGCGAAGATCCGTATGAGGAACCCACTTTCGCCGAATACCATCCCGATGGCACCCGCTATGACAGCGTCGATGCGCCCATCGCGCCCCGTTACTATCCCGCCAACTTGAGCCAGGTGGCCCGCTGCCTGAATTGCGGCCGCCACTACCTGCGCTACAACGAGGCGGGCGGCTATTTCACGGAGCTGCGCATCCGCGCGCTGCGTCCCGAATTGCTGGCCGACGCTGCCCTCTAGCTGCTACAGGCTTTCCTTGACGTGCGCGATGCCGTGTTCATCGTAGATCGAGTACACGGCAGCGAGGAGGTTGTCCAGTTCCGGCGAGCGGTCCCTATGCCGCATGCTGAACAGGATGGGCGAGAACGCATGCTTGTCATCCAGCTTGCGGTACACCACGTTGCGGTGATGCATGGCCTGCACGCTTTCGGGCACGATGGAAATACCCTGGCCGGCCGCTACCAGTCCCATGGAAATCTGCAGTTCGCGTACTTCGGTGACGGGGCCGGGCGTGACATTGCCTACACTGAACATGGCCAGCACCTGGTCGGCAAAGCTGGGACGGGGCGCTTTCGGGTACACGAGCAGGGTTTCATGCACCAGGTCGGTCAGGCGCAAGCCGCCTTCCCCCTCGGCCAGCCGGTGGCCGGGCGGCAGGGCCACGACCAGCCGCTCTTCGCGCAGCAGGATGCGGCGGATGCTGGGGTCTTCGCTTTTCAGACGCCCGAAACCCACGTCGATGCGGCCTTCCTTCAGGGCCTTGAGCTGCTGCACCGTCGTCATTTCGTGCAGGCTCACGTCGACCTCGGGATGGCGCTCGCAATAGCGGTGCACGATATCGGGTAATTCCCCATACAGGGTCGAGGCGACGAAGCCGATCGACAGGGTGCGTTCCAGCTTGCCCACGCGTTGCGTCATCGCCTTCAGGTCGCGCACCTGGTCGAGCAGGGGTCGCGCATGGGCGAGGAAAAACTCGCCCGCTTCCGTCAGCCGCAAGGGCCGCGAGCCTTTTTCGATCAGCGCCACGCCCAGCGTTTCTTCCAGTTGCTGCATTTGCCGGCTGAGCGGTGGCTGCGCGATATGCAGGCGCGCGGCGGCCCGCGTGAAGTTCCTTTCCTCTGCGACCGCAACGAAGTAGCGCAAATGGCGTAATTCCATCTTCATACCTTTCAGGTATAGGTTTGATACCAACTCGGTGTTGGACGTGGGCACATTCGGGGCATATGGTGTCCCCACTCCACAGAATTATACGGAATAAATATGATTCAAAATATCGAGACCTACCTGGTCGATGTGCCAACCATTCGCCCGCACCGGATGTCCGTCGCCACCATGAACACACAAACCTTGGTGTTGGTGCGGCTGCGCTGCGCCGACGGCATCACCGGCTGGGGCGAAGCGACCACCATCGGCGGCTTGAGCTACGGTGGCGAAAGCCCGGAAAGCATCAAGACCAATATCGATACCTATATCGCACCCCTGCTGGTCGGCATGCAAGCGAGCGAGGTCGCCAAGGCGATGGCCAAGGTGCGCAAGGTCATCCAGGGCAACCGCTTTGCCAAGTGCGCGATTGAGACGGCGCTGCTGGACGCGCAGGCGCGCCGCCTGAAGGTGCCGCTGTCGGAACTGCTGGGCGGCCGGGTGCGCGACGCGCTGCCCGTGGCCTGGGTGCTGGCCAGCGGCGACACCGTGCGCGATATCGCCGAAGCGGAAAAAATGCTGGACTTGCGCCGCCACCGCATCTTCAAACTGAAGATCGGCCTGCGCGACGTAATGGACGACGTGGCCCACGTACTGGAGATCAAGCGGGCGTTGGGCGAAAGGGCCAGCGTGCGCGTCGATGTCAACCAGGCCTGGAGCGAGACGGACGCCGTGCGCGGCATCGCCGCGCTGGAAGCGGGCGGCATCGACCTGATCGAACAACCGGTGAAGGCGGGTAACCGCGCCGCGCTGGCGCGCCTGACGCGTCGCTTTGACGTGGCCATCATGGCCGATGAAGCCTTGCATGGTCCCGCCGACGCGCTGGCGCTGACCCAGGCCGATGCGGCCGACGTGTATGCGGTGAAAATCACCCAGTCGGGCGGCTTGCTGCCCGCGCTGGAGGTGGCCACCGTGGCGCGCCTGGCCGGCGTGGGCCTGTACGGCGGCACCATGCTCGAAGGCGGCATCGGCACGGCCGCCACGGCCCACGTGTGTTCCACGTTTGCCGAACTGGCCTGGGGCACGGAATTGTTCGGGCCTCTGCTGCTGACGCAGGAAGTCTTGCGCGAACCGCTGGTGTACCGCGACTTCATGCTGCAAGTGCCGACGGGGCCGGGCCTGGGCGTGGAGATCGATACGGACAAGCTGCGCGCCATGCAGCGTCAATAAGAAAGTCAAAAGGAGAAACCATGTTATTCCATGTACGCATGAACGTGAACCTGCCGTTGACGATGCCCGCCGAGCAGGCGGCGCAGCTGAAACAGACGGAAAAGGAACTGGCCCAGCGCCTGCAGCAGGAGGGAAAATGGCGCCACCTGTGGCGCATCGCCGGCCAATACGCCAACGTCAGCGTCTTTGACGTCGACAGCGTGGACGAGCTGCATAATTTGCTGACCTCTCTCCCGCTGTTTCCCTACATGCAAATCGACGTGATGCCGCTGTGCCGCCATCCTTCGTCGGTGCGCGACGACGATTCCTGAGGAGAGATGCAATGACGCCTATACGCAGCGACACTGTCGGGCAAACGTGCGAGGTGAACGGTATGCGCATGCATTACCGCACGGATGGCGACCGCGCCAAGCCCTGCCTGCTCCTGTCGAACTCCCTCGGCACGGACTTGTCCATGTGGGATGCGCAGGCGGACGCGCTGGCCGGCGACTTTTTTGTCGTGCGCTACGATACGCGCGGCCATG
Organism: Janthinobacterium sp. ROICE36; assembly: GCF_002869965.1. Lineage (GTDB taxonomy): Bacteria > Pseudomonadota > Gammaproteobacteria > Burkholderiales > Burkholderiaceae_D > Janthinobacterium. The sequence goes on along the minus strand of NZ_PEBS01000008.1, from coordinate 49,561 downwards.
GCCAGTCGGCCAGCGGCAGCGCGCCGTTCGGCATCGGGCGACTGGGGCTGGACGTGGTGGCGCTGCTCGACCACCTCGATATCGCCCGTACCGCTTTCTGCGGTATTTCCATGGGGGGCTTGACGGGCCAGTGGCTGGGCATACACCAGCCGCAGCGCCTGACGAAGCTCGTGCTGGCGAATACGGCGGCGCGTATCGGCGGCGCGGCGCCGTGGCAGCTGCGGGCGGAGCAAGTGCGCTGCGACGGCATGGCGGCGGTGGCCGGGAGTGCCGCCGCGCGCTGGTTCACGCCGCAGTTTCTCCAGCGCGCGCCGGACACGGTGGCGCGCATGGTCGACGCCTTGCGCGATCAGGATGCGGGCGGTTATGCGGCCTGCTGCGAGGCGTTGGCGCAGGCGGACTTGCACGCCTGCGTCGGCACGATAGCCGTGCCGACCCTGATCATCGTGGGCGGGCACGATCCCGTGACCACCATCGACGATGGGCGCTGGCTGCAGCAGCAGATTGCTGGTGCCCGCCTGGTAAACCTGCCCGCCTCGCATATCTCGAATATCGAGGCGGCGGACTTGTTTACAGAGCAGTTGCGGACCTTTTTAGCGTGAGGCTTGCTGTACCGTATCGGTACGGCAGGAATTTGACTTTCCTCTGAGCACCGCCACCGATAGATCCGGCATGCGGCAGGGAAAGCTTTCTTGAAAAATAAGAATAAGAAAAGCAGACTTGGAGTAGACGAATGGAAAACAGATTAATCATCATCGCTGCGGTCACGGTGGGCTATTTCGCCCTCATGTCGTACATTACCTACAGCGTGCGCAAGCACGCCAATAGCGCCGAGGGCATGACGGCGGGCGGGCGCAATTATCCCGCCTACCTGATCGGCGCGCTGCTGCTGTCCGAATTCATCGGCAGTTCCGTCAGCATCGGCACGGCGCAAAAAGGCTATGAGCTGGGCATTTCCGCCGCCTGGAACCTGGTGGCGCTGTCGCTGGGCTTCTTGTTGCTGGCCATCGTGCTGGTCAAAAAGTACAAGGAAAGCGGGCAGTCGACGATTTCCGGCATCCTGGCGCAGACGTATGGCGAACCCGTGCGCTATGCCGCATCGATACTCACCATCGTCGCGCTGGGTATCGTTGCCGTGGCCCTGTACGCCAGCGGCGGCGCCGTGCTGGCGGCCGTGCTGCACATCAATAAAACGGTCGCCATCTTGCTGGTGGGCGCCATCACCGTGATCTATGTCAGCCTGGGCGGCATGCGTTCGGTGGTGTACACCAATTTTTCCCACTCCATCGTCAAGTACCTGGGCGTGATCCTGGCGCTGGCATATGCGCTGGAAGCCTCCGGCGGCATCGGCGCGCTGCAGGCGCAATTGCCGGCCAAGATGTTCAACTGGGTCGAGATCGGCTGGGGCCAGATCATTGCCTGGATGATCGGCGGCATCGGTTCCATCTTCGCCACGCAATACGTGATCCAGGCCCTGGTCAGCACGGACAACCCGGCCGTGGCCAAGCGCGCCTGTTATTACGTGTCGTCGCTGATGATACCGTTCGGCCTGATGGCGGCCCTGATCGGCATGTGCAGCGCCGTGCTGTACCCGGGCATGAAGTCGATCGACGCCTTCCCGACCCTGATCGCCCACATGCCGGCATTTTCCGCCAGCATCATGATCGTCGGCCTGGCCGGCGCCCTGTTCGGCGGCATTTCCGCCACTACGCTGGCGTCGGCCACCCTGGCCATGAAGGATTTTTATGATCCCTGGTACAACAAGGCGAAGAACGATGCGAAATCGCTGGTGTTCCTGCGCATCGCCATCGTCGTGGCCGGCCTGCTGCCGCTGGTGCTGGCGCTGTATGCGGAAAAACTGCTGATGATCGCCTTCCTGGGCAAAGCCCTGCGCGCCACCCTGGCCGTGCTGGTGCTGATGGCCTTCTATGCGCCGAAATTCGGCACGCCGCGCGGCGCCTTCATCGGCGTGATCGTCTCGGTGATCGCCACCATCGGCTGGTTCCTGGCGGGCAATCCGTATGGCGTGGATAGTTCCTACCTGGCACTGGCCGGCCCGCTGCTGAGCATGGGCATCAGCCATTTGTTCAAGCCGGCGCAGGTGTTGGTGAAACCGGCATCGTCGTCGCGGCTTTAGGTTAGACCAGCCCCGTCATGTAATAGACGGCAATGACGAGGAACACGGCCACCGTCTTGATGACGGTGATGCCGAAAATGTCGCGGTAGGACTGGCGGTGCGTCAGGCCCGTGACGGCCAGCAGGGTGATCACGGCGCCATTGTGCGGCAAGGTGTCCATGCCGCCGCTGGCCATGGCCACCACGCGGTGCATGACTTCGAGCGGAATGTGGGCTTGCTGCGCAGCTTGAATGAAACCGTCCGACATGGCGGCCAGCGCGATGCTCATGCCGCCCGAGGCCGATCCCGTAATGCCGGCCAGGGTCGTCACGGAGACCGCTGCGTTGATGAGCGGATCGGGTACGCTGCGCAAGGTATTGCTGACGGCAAGGAAACCGGGCAGGGCCGCGATGACGCCGCCGAAGCCGTATTCGGATGCCGTATTCATGGCCGCCAGCAGTGCGCCACCCACGGCCACCTTGGTGCCTTCGGCAAAGGCGGCGCGGATGCGCCCGAAGGCCGTCACGCACACGAGCAAGATGCCCAGCAATAAAGCGCCCTCCACGGCCCAGATGCCGGTGACGGAGCCTATCGACGTCGCCACGGGCGCGTGCAAGCCGGGCAGTGCGTCGGCTGTGAGTACGTAACTGGCGCCATACCAGTGTGGAATCAGCTTGGTCAGCGCAAAGTTGGCCACGCCCACCAGCACCAAAGGCGCCACCGATAGCAGCGGATGGGGCAGCTCGCCACCGCCGGTTTTGGCCTGTTCCGCTTCCACTCCATACCCTTCGCCCGTTGCCATGACGGAACGCCGGCGCCATTCCAGGAAAGCCAGTCCCATGCTCACCGTCAGCACGGCGCCGATGGTGCCCAGCCATGGCGCAGCCCAGCCGGTCGTGTTGAAAAAGGTGGTGGGGATGATGTTCTGGATTTGCGGCGTGCCGGGCAGGGTATCCATGGTGAACGAGAACGCGCCCAGGGCGATGGCGCCCGGCATCAGCCGCTTCGGGATATTGCTTTGGCGATACATCTCGGCTGCAAACGGATACACGGCAAACACCACGACGAACAGCGACACGCCGCCGTAAGTCAGGGCCGCGCACACCGCAACGATGACGGCATTCGCGCGCGCACTGCCGATATAGCGGATGGCCGCCACGACGATGGACTGGGAAAAGCCGGACAGCTCGATCAGCTTGCCGAACACGGCGCCGAGCAGAAAGACGGGGAAATACAGCTTGATGAAGCCCACCATCTTTTCCATGAAAATGCCGCTGAAGACGGCCGGCACGGCGGACGGATCGGTGAGCAGCACGGCACCGAGTGCGGCGACGGGCGCAAACAGGATCACGCTATAGCCGCGGTAGGCGGCCAGCATCAGGAAGGCCAGTGCGGCCAGAACTATCAGGAAAGACATAAGACCGGGGCCCTTGCGCGATGAAAGTGTTTAATTAATCAATTGTTCAATTAATATCATACTTCCAGCGCGCACGCCAACGCGCAGGTCAAGGTGTCAGCAGTCGATGCCGGCCGGGCCTAGCGGAGGGGCTGGTCGGGGTGAGAGGATTCGAACCAGCGCCCTCTGCTTCCCGAACGCAGCGCTTTACCAGGCTGAGCCACACCCCGCTTTCCTTCATTACAGCAGATGGCGGGGCGGCTTTCAAGCGGCTGCGTCACAGCCTATTTCTTTTCCTGCTGGGCCTTTTTGATCTCCGCTTCGCTGACTTTTTTCGCCGGTGCCTTTGTCGCCGGTGAAGTGGGGGCCTTGCGCGTGGCGTTCGCTTGCGCCATGACGGCGGCGCAGTCCGTGTCGGGGGCTTTGTCGATGTTGACGAGCGGCAGCAGGGCGGCCAGCGGCGTCACCATGGTAGCCAGCGCCACGGCGGCGCCGGCTTTCAACGCCAACGGGCCTTTTTGCGGGCCCACGTCCGGGTTCTTGAACGTGCCTTTCGCATACAGCGGCGTGCGCAGGGTGATGATGCGGGCGCCCTTGGTGCGCGGGCGCACGTCGAGGTCCAGGGTTTCGCTTGCCAGGTTGACGTTGCCCGTGACATTCACGACGGCCGTGTCCGTGTCGAGCACGAAGCGGCGCACGTCGGCCTGGCCATTCGTGACGGCGAAATCGCTGGCCAGGCAGTTCAGGTGCACCTGCTTGTCGCCGAAGATTTTCACGAAGACGGCATTGGCCAGGTTCAGGCCGGCCAGTTCCAGCATGAACTGGCTGACGGAGCCTTCGCTGACGGTGGCCGCCAGCTCGCCATTCGCGCTGGCCAGCATGGCCGAGACGGAATTGCCTTGGCCCGTCAGTGCCGCGTCGCCATACACTTCGCCGAAGCTCGCTTGCATCGATTGCAGCTTGGGAAATAGTTCGCGAATCTTGAGGTGGCGCGCCGCCACCTTGGCTTGCGCGGCGATGGTCTTTTGACGGCCATCGAGCGTGATGTTCGAGGTGATGTCGCCACCGGCCATGCCGAAGTTGAGGGGCGTCAAACTCAGCACCTTGTCTTTCATGTGGATGTTGGCGACGACGTCGTTGAATGGAATGTCGTGCGTACGTACCAGTTTCTTGCCGGTGAATTTCACGTCGGCATCGAGCGCATTCCATTTTGCTGTGTTGAACTGTTCCACGGGCAAGGCTTTATTGTCGGGCTGCACGGCAGCCTTGCCGCGCGCCTGTTTCTGCGCATTGCTGTGGGCGCCAATGGTGGGCCCCAGGTCTTCCAGGCGCAGCTGCTGCGACGTCACTTCGCCGCGCAGCAAGGGACGGGGCTGGCGCGGCAAGTATTGCAGGGTGCCGGCCAGGTCGCTCTGGCCCACCGTGCCCTTGAAATTCTCGTAAGTCCAGTGCCAGTTGGCGCCGTCCTTCTTGCCCAGCAAGCGACCCTTGGAGGCGTAGTCCGGCGTTTCCGGCAGCAGCACGCCCGTCAGCGGATACAGGTCGGCCATGCTGGCACCGGCTAGGCTCAGCTGCAAATCGATGCCGGACAGCGAGCGCGGGTCCGTCAGGGTGCCATCGATGCTGGCCTTGTTCTTGCCCAGCACGGCATGCGCCTGCACGGGATAGAGCGTGTTGTTATCGGTCAAGGACAGCACGGCGCCGGCCTTGCCGCCGCCCGTCACGGGCGCCTTGCGGTAGCTGCCACCGAGGGTAAAGGCGATGCCGTATTTCTCCACGGGTGCGCTGCCTGGCGCATCGCCCGGCGTGGCGTCGGGCGCCGTCGAGCTGATCTTGGCGCGCACGTCGAGGGCGATGGCCTCGTCTAGGTAGCGGATGGCGCCGTTGCCAAAGACCATGCGCTGGATTTCCACTTCCCACGCTGATGGGCCATTGTCTTTCAAGGTCCAGCTATTGCTGCCATCGGCGCGCCGCTGCAGGGCGATCTGCGGCGCATCCAGCGCCAGGTCCGTCAGCACTACCTTATGCTGCAGCAGGGGCAGCGGATGGATGGCCACGTCGATGCGTTTCGCGCTGGCCAGTTGCGGGCCTGCCGTGGCCCAGCCCGGGTTGCTCATGCGCACGTCTTGCGCGCTGATGACAGGGCGCGGCACATAGCGGCGCCAGCCCGTCTCCGTTTTCAAGCCCTGCCGCCATTGCACCTGCAGATCGCCGCCGATGACGAATTCGCGGCCCGTGCTTTCCGACACCTTTTGGTTGATGTAGGGGCGGGCGCGGTTCCAGTCGAAAGTCAGCACGAAGATGACCACGATGGCGATCAGGGCCAGCAGGGCGGCCAGGCTCCAGCCGAGGATGTTGAGCGGGGTTGAGGGTGTCATGGTAAGCCAATCGCAATGATTTTTTCATCAAGGTAGACCAATAGGCCATGGAGGTCGGTGCGCTGGCTTACGTAAGGGCTGTCGCTTGAAATGATTCCATAATTCGAGTATTATTGAATTATGGAAAATGAAAAGACAATAGCCAGTCAGGCGACACCGCTGACGAGTGCTTCCGCCATCGTGGCCCTGGCCGCGCTGGCGCAGGAATCGCGGCTGGCCGTGTTCCGCTTGCTGGTGCAAGCGGGGGCGCAAGGCATGGCCGCGACGAAAATCGCCGAGGCGCTGGCCATTGCGCCCTCGTCGCTGTCGTTTCACCTGAAGGAACTGGCGCACGCCGATCTGCTGACGGCGAGCAAGGCGGGCCGCTCCATCATCTATGCCGCCAACTATGCGGGCATGAACGGCTTGCTGCTCTTTTTGACCGAGAACTGCTGCGCCGGCGCGCCTTGTTGCGTCAGCGAACCACATTTACCAAAGGAAACGACGACATGACGATCACGATCTATCACAACACGGCATGCGGCACCTCGCGCAATACCCTGGCCCTGATCCGCAACACGGGCGTCGAGCCCGTCATCATCGATTACGTCAAGCACCCGCCTTCGCGTGAAGAACTGGTCGACCTGATCAAGCGAGCGGGTCTGTCCGTGCGCGCGGCGATGCGCGACAAGGGCGCCCTGTACGAGGAACTGGGCCTGGCCAATCCTGAGCTGAGCGATGCAGCCCTGCTGGACGCCATGCAAGCCCATCCTGTTTTAATTAACCGCCCCATCGTCGTCACGGAACGGGGCGTGCGCCTGTGCCGGCCGTTGGAAAAAGTGCTGGAAATCCTGCCGCTGCCGCAGCAAGGCGCCTTTGCCAAGGAAGAAGGCCAGGCCGTGGTGGGCGCCGACGGCAAGCCGGTGGCTTGAGAGGTCGGCCATGGAGGATCTACCCAACATCAGCGCCGCCCACCTGGACTTGCCCAGCGTGGACAAATTGGCACCGGTCACGCTTTCCACCCACGCACCGCGCATCCTGCTGCTGTATGGTTCCTTGCGCGAACGCTCGTACAGCAAGCTGCTGACGCTGGAAGCGGAACGCATCCTGCGTCATTTTGGCGCCGACACGCGCGTGTTCGATCCGCACGGCTTGCCCATGGTCGACAGCGTCTCGCCCGAGCATCCGAAAGTGCAGGAACTGCGCGCGCTGTCGCTGTGGTCCGAAGGGCAAGTCTGGTGCAGTCCCGAGCGCCACGGCGCCGTCACGGGGGTCTTCAAGTCGCAGATCGACTGGCTGCCGCTGGAAACGGGCAGCGTGCGGCCCACGCAGGGACGCACGCTTGCCGTGATGCAAGTGTCGGGTGGTTCGCAATCGTTCAATGCCGTCAACGGCTTGCGCGTGCTGGGGCGCTGGATGCGCATGGTCACCATTCCGAATCAGTCCTCGGTGGCCAAGGCCTATCAGGAATTCGACGATGCGGGCCGCATGAAGCCGTCGCCGTACTACGAGCGCCTGGTCGATGTGATGGAGGAGTTGTACAAATTTACCCTGCTGGTACGCGACCGCCGTGATTACCTGGGCAGCCGCTACAGCGAACGGCTGGAAGCGGAGCCGGCCATCGTGCAGGAATTGGCGGGCGCGGCGATGGAGCATGAACGGCAGTAATAAAAACGGCGCCATCGGCGCCGTCTTGTATTGTATAGAGTGAAACGCGATCAGTGATTGCGGTCCACGGCAAACGAGCACAGTTGCAGCATGGATTGCTTGTAGACGCTGTCCGGCCAGCCGGCGATGGCATCGGCGGCGCGCTGGCCGGCGATTTCCGCCTGCTTGCGCGTGTAGTCGAGTGCGCCGCTGCTGGTGATGGCGGCCAGGATGGCGTCGAAATGCTGTTCGTCGCCTTGCTCGATGCAGCTGCGCACCAGTTCGCGCTGTTCCGGCGTGCCGTTTTCCATCAGCCAGATCAGCGGCATGGTCGGTTTGCCTTCGCGCAAGTCGTCGCCCACGTTCTTGCCGATTTCGGTGGCGTCGCCAGCATAGTCGAGCACGTCGTCGATCAGCTGGAAGGCCGTGCCCAGCGAGCGGCCGTATTCGGCAGCCGCCTCGATATCGTCTTCGCTGGCACCGGCGATCAGGGCGCCCAGTTGCGCCGACGCTTCGAACAGCTTGGCCGTCTTCGAGCGGATGACGTTCAGGTAGCTCTCTTGCGTCACGTCCGGATCGTGCATGTTCAGCAACTGCAGCACTTCGCCTTCGGCGATCACGTTGGTGGCGTCGGAGAGGATTTGCATGACGCGCATATTGTTCAGCGACACCATCAGCTGGAACGAGCGCGAGTGCAGGAAGTCGCCCACCAGCACCGAGGCCGCATTGCCGAACAGGGCGTTGGCCGTCTGGCGTCCGCGGCGCATCGACGATTCATCGACGACATCGTCGTGCAGCAGGGTGGCGGTATGGATGAATTCAACCACGGCAGCCAGTTCATGGTGCGCCGTGCCGCGATAAGCGTGGGCATTGGCCACCAGCAAAATCAGCACGGGACGGATGCGTTTACCGCCTGCACTGATGATGTATTCAGCGATCTGGTTAATCAGAATCACGTCGGAGTGCAGTTTTTGGCGGATCACCGTATTGACTGCGTCCATATCGGCGGCAATCGTTTGCACGATGGTGTTTTGGTTAACGTGTTTGTTAGCGTCAGACAAGGCGAACCTGCATTAGATTGTGGGTGCGGCGATTATACGACAAGGCTTGCGCGAACGTGATGTTTGCCTATGACTGTAGAGCAATTGTTTGACCTTGTTGGCACTGGCGCGTGCTTTTCTGTCCGCCTGGCGCAAGCCTGACATGATGGTCAGGTTGTCGACATACCACGATCATCAAGCTTTGTGAATAGTTTTTGACGCAATTTCTCAGTCCGTGTATAATCGCTGGTTCCCCCTGTTGTGTACGGCTTGCTTTGCGTGGCAGTGGGACAAATTCTTTCAACATTTGATGAGGTTTCAAATCATGTACGCGGTCATAAAAACCGGTGGCAAACAATACAAAGTTGTCGCTGGCGAAAAACTTAAAGTAGAACAGATACCGGCAGACATTGGTTCCGAAATCACCATCGATCAAGTTCTCGCAGTAGGCGCGGGCGACACCATTAAATTTGGTGCGCCATTGGTCGAAGGTGCAACGGTACTGGTTACGGTTGTGGCGCATGGTCGCCATGATAAGGTCAAAATTTTCAAGATGCGTCGTCGTAAGCATTACCAAAAGCATCAAGGCCATCGCCAGAATTTTACCGAAATCCAAATCGTTTCGATCAACGGCTAATCGCCGCTGTTTGAATTAATCAGCTATCAAGGAGTCTTAAATGGCACATAAAAAAGGCGGCGGCACAACGCGAAACGGCCGTGATTCAGAATCAAAACGTCTGGGCGTTAAAGTCTACGGCGGCCAAGCTATCAATGCTGGCGGCATCATCATTCGTCAACGCGGCACGCCAGTGCGCGCCGGCGAAGGCGTAGGCATGGGCAAAGACCACACCTTGTTCGCGCTGATCGCGGGCAAAGTGAAGTTCGTTGTCAAAGGTGCTGGCTCGAAGCAATTCGTGACCGTTGTACCTAACGCAGCAGTACCAGCGTAATTCATCGCGGGGCGCCAGTTCGCTCCGCCGTGATCGCATGATGTAAGGCGCAAGCCTTCAATCGAAAGGCTCTGCCCAAGGTAGAGCCTTTTTAGTTTTATGGCGGCAAAATTATGAAGTTTATCGACGAAGCAAAAATCGAAGTCATCGCGGGCGATGGCGGCAACGGCTGCGCCTCTTTCTGCCGTGAAAAATTCCGGCCTTTCGGCGGTCCCGATGGCGGCGATGGCGGCAAGGGCGGTACCATTTGGGCAGTCGCCGACCGCAATATCAACACGCTCGTCGATTTCCGCTTCTCCAAAATGCACAAGGCTCGCAATGGCGAGCCTGGCCGTGGCGCAGATTGCTATGGCAAGGGCGCCGATGACATCCATCTGCGCATGCCCGTCGGCACCTTGATCATCGACAACGCGAGCGGCGAAATCCTGGCCGATTTGACCGAACACGGCCAGACCGAAATGCTGGCCAAGGGCGGCGAAGGCGGCTGGGGTAATATCCACTTCAAGTCCTCGACCAACCGCGCACCACGCCAAAAAGGCGAGGGCAAAGAAGGCGAACGCCGCGAACTGCGCCTGGAACTGAAAGTACTAGCCGATGTGGGCCTGCTGGGCATGCCGAACGCCGGCAAGTCGACGTTCATTTCGGCCGTCTCGAACGCGCGCCCAAAAATTGCCGATTACCCATTTACCACCCTGCACCCGAACTTGGGCGTGGTGCGCGTGTCGCACGAGAAGAGCTTTGTGATCGCCGATATTCCCGGCTTGATCGAAGGCGCTTCCGAAGGCGCGGGCCTGGGCCATCAATTCCTGCGTCACTTGCAGCGCACGGGCCTGCTGTTGCACATCGTCGACCTGGCGCCGTTTGAAACCAACGTCGATCCTGTCAAGGAAGCCAAGGCGCTGGTCAAGGAATTGAAGAAATACGATGAATCGCTGGTCGACAAGCCGCGCTGGCTGGTGTTGAACAAGCTCGACATGGTGCCGGAAGAAGACCGCAAGAAGCTGGTGAAGGACTTCCTCAAGCGTTTTGCCTGGAAAGGTCCCGTCTTCGAGATTTCCGCGCTGAACCATCAAGGTTGCCCGGAACTGGTGAATGCGATTTATCAACATCTGGAAGCGAAGAAACACAGCGAAAGCCGTGCCGAAGAAACGCAGATGACCGAAGAAGCACGCGGTATCTCGTCGATCGACCCGGATGATCCGCGTTTCAAGATCCTCGATTAAGAGCCTTACCCTGATGTCGGTACAGGCGGTCGCTGTCGCATCCTCGCGCAAGCAAGCGTGGCAGCGCCGTGTATTACATCTGATCGCGTATGCTTACGGGCTGAGCGCGGTCGCCTGCCTGCTGTTCGCCGATGAGTTGGCGGCCGGCATGGGCATCTTCCTCAATGGCGTCAATGGCTACAGCCAGTTCTACGCCTCCCATGTCGGTGTCTGGGGCGCTACCGCGCTCCTGGCGCTGTTCGCATCACGGCAGGGCGAACCGCCCATCCTCGGCGATATCACTGCAATGTTGGTCCTGGCGCAGCCCGCCGGCCGTTTGTACGCGGCCATCAGTTTCGGCTTGCCCCAGGGTTTTGTGTTGTTCATGTGCGCAATCGAACTGACGGTGGGGCTGGCCTTGCTGCTGCTGCGTTCTGCGCGCTGACGTCTATTAAGTGAAGAGCGCCGCCCCATGGATTCCGTGATTCAAAAAGCTACCCGCATCATCATCAAAGTCGGCTCTTCGCTGGTCACCAACGATGGCCGCGGACTCGACCATGCTGCCATTGCCCGCTGGGCTGCGCAGATTTCCGGCTTGCGCGCCTTGGGCAAGGAAGTCGTGCTGGTCAGTTCCGGCGCCATCGCCGAAGGCATGCTGCGCCTCGGTTTCGAGCGGCGCCCCACCGATATCCACGAATTGCAGGCGTGTGCCGCCGTTGGCCAGATGGGCCTGGCGCAGATCTATGAAAGCAGCTTCCGCGCCCACCAACTGGGCACGGCGCAAGTGCTGCTGACGCACGCCGACCTGGCAGACCGTGAACGCTATCTGAACGCCCGCTCCACCCTGACGACCTTGCTGCGCCTGGGCGTGGTGCCGATCATCAATGAAAACGACACGGTCGTCACCGATGAAATCAAGTTCGGCGACAACGATACCCTGGGCGCGCTGGTGGCCAACCTGATCGAGGCCGATGCGCTGGTCATCCTGACCGACCAGCACGGCCTGTTCTCGGCCGACCCGCGCAAGGACCCGAACGCCTACCTGATCACGCAAGGCGTGGCGGGCGATCCGGCCCTGGAAGCGATGGCCGGCGGCGCCGGCAGCAGCCTGGGGCGTGGCGGCATGCTGACGAAAATCCTCGCCGCCAAGCGCGCCGCCAAGTCCGGCGCCCATACGATCATCGCCTGGGGCCGCGACAGCGATGTGCTGAGCCGCCTGGCTAGTGGCGAAGCGATCGGCACGGAATTGCGCGCGCAAACGGGGCAATTGACGGCGCGCAAGCAGTGGATGGCCGATCATCTGCACACGGCCGGCGCCGTCGTGCTGGACGCGGGCGCCGTGCAAAAGCTGCGCCAGGAAGGCAAGTCCCTGTTGCCGATCGGCGTGACGGGCGTGAACGGCGAATTCGGCCGCGGCGCCGTCATCACCTGCGTCGATGCCGACGGCGTGCCCGTGGCGCGCGGCTTGTCGAACTACACGAGCGGCGAAGCGCGCCGCATCATGCGCAAGCCCTCCACCGAGATCGAGGCGATTCTCGGCTACATGGAAGGCCATGAGCTGATTCACCGCGATAATATGGTCTTGCTGTAAGTTGGAATACGCGCGTAGCGTTATGCCGACCTGCAATACGATGGCCCCTTGCGGGCCATTTTTTTTGCAAGCAATCCTACACCACGGCCGGCATCGGCGATTTGCTCTTGTAATCGCACAGGTCGGCAATCATGCAGTTCCAGCATTGCGGTTTGCGCGCCGTGCACGTGTAGCGGCCGTGCAAGATGAGCCAGTGGTGCGCGTCGTGCAGGAATTGCTTGGGTATGAATTTCAGCAGTTTTTGCTCGACGATATCGACATTCTTGCCTGGTGCGATGCCGCTGCGGTTCGAGACGCGGAAGATATGCGTGTCGACTGCCATGGTTGGTTCGCCAAATGCCGTGTTCATGACCACATTCGCCGTCTTGCGGCCCACGCCGGGCAAGGCTTCCAGCGAGGCACGGTCGCGCGGCACTTCGCCGCCGTGCTGATCGAGCAAGATCTGGCAGGTGGCGATGACGTTCTTCGCCTTGGTGCGGAACAGGCCGATGGTGCGGATGTAGCTGGCCAGCTCGTCGACGCCCAGCGCCAGTATCGTGGCCGGCGTATTGGCGACCGGATACAGCAAGCGGGTCGCCTTGTTGACGGACACGTCCGTCGCCTGCGCTGACAGCAGCACGGCGATCAGCAGCTCGAACGGCGTCGTGTATTCAAGTTCCGTTTTCGGCGAAGGATTGGCGGCGCGGAAGCGTGTAAAGATTTCCAGGCGTTTGGCAGCATTCATGCGTCTTTTTTCGGGGTGGTGGGGGCTGGCTGGGCGGTGTCCGTGCTGGCGGCGGCCTTGGCGCGCGCGCGCTCCATGGCGGCGGCGATGATGGCGCGCTTGCGCTCTTTTTCCGCCTGTTCGTCGGGCGTGACGGGCACTTCCTGCGTCACTTCCTGCATCTTGGCGACGGCCTTGGCGGCCAGGCGCGCGTCGTTGGCCTCGCTTTCGCGGCGCAGCCGCTGCGTGCGCAAATCGTGGCGCGCGCGCGCGTCGTCGGCGTCCATCTGGCTCCAGGCATCCCAGCCGGTGGCGTCGCCGCTGACGGGATACATCACGATGCAGTCGACGGGGCAGGGCGCCACGCACAGGTCGCAGCCCGTGCACAGGCTGGTCACCACCGTATGCATCTGCTTGGCGGCGCCGACGATGGCGTCCACGGGACAGGCCTGGATGCACAGGGTACAGCCGATACAGAGCGATTCGTCGATGTAAGCGACAGATCGCGGACGTTCGAGGCCATTCACGGGATTGAGCGGAATGACTTTCTTGCCCAGCAAGCCGGCCAGGCGCACGATGCCTTGCGCGCCGCCCGGTGGGCACTGGTTGATGTCGGCGCTGCCTGCGGCAATCGCTTCCGCATACGGGCGGCAGCCGTTGTAGCCGCATTTGGTGCATTGCGTTTGCGGCAGCAAGTCTTCGATCTGGTCGGCAAGGGAGGGAGAGGCGGGATGCGGCACGGTCATCTTCCATGGTAAAACGTTATTATCGACCATCTCGGCCGCCTGCAAGTAAAAACCTGTGTCGTGAAACGGGATAGCGTGCGCTGTAGCTGGCTGTTGCAGGCGCGCCGCAATCGTATTTTATTTCCCACGGGAATGTCAAAGTGTAAATAAACAACTTTGAAATTTCTTTTTTTTTGTGGGAGCATGATTTTTATCAAGTCAGTGATCAAAAAAAGCCGACCGCCAGTCCTGTTACCGCACCTGCACTGCAAGGCGCGCCAGGCCATAGGAGCAAAACATGCGTTTCCTTCGGACAGTTGGTTTTCCCTTCTGTTTGTTCATGCACTCTACGCTTGCCGTTGCGCACGGGCAGGCTGGCCCCCCCATGGCGGCAGCGGGTGCTGTCAGCTCACGTATTGTCCGCTTCGCGGCAGAAGACTGGCCGCCCTTTATTTCCCATAGCCTGCCTGCCGATGGCATGTCGGGCGCCATGGTCAGTGCTGTCTTCGAACGTCTCGGCTATACGGTCAGATATGAATATTTTCCCTGGAAGCGCGCCATGCAGTTTGGCCTGGCCAGTCCCCGTTACGCCGGGTTCCTGGCCGTCTGGCGCACGCCTGAAAGGGAAAAACTCTGTCATTTTTCTGTTCCGGTTGGCAGCACGCAGGGGGTGCTGGCCTACCTGAAGGAGGATGGCTTGCCCGGCGTCACCCTGGCCGAACTGGGCAAGCTGCGCGTCGGCACCGTGGCCGGTTATTCGAATGGCGAGCAGTTCGATGGCATGGTGGCGCGTGGCGAGCTGAAGACGGAAGAGGGCTTGAACGACGCCACGAATCTGAAGAAACTGTTTATCAAGCGCTATCGCGTGATCGTCATCGAGCGCCATGTCCTGCAGCATTTGCTGATGGGACGCAACTTCAGCAAGGCCGAGCGCGAGCGCATTGCCATCATCGATACCGTCTTCAAGGAGCGCCCCGTGCATGTGTGCTTCCAGCGCGATGCCGAGGGTGCGGCACGGCAAAAACGCTTCAACGAGGCGGCGCGCGACATCGATACGGCCAGGCTGGAGCGTGATTACTGGAAGCGGCTCGACCAGAGCCTGGCCACCGTCCCCACCGCTCCCTGACGTCCCACGTCACTGTTGTTAATTGCCAAAACGAAATATCTAAATACGAAACCATTCGTTCTTGTTTGTTTGCCCATCCTTTAGTCTCCAGCCACTGTGTTGACGACGTTGAAAGGATGCTTTCGTATGCTGGAACTGATCGCCAAGCAAGACCCTGCCCCGCGCCTGCGGCAACTGACGCACGCCGTCTCGGTGGCTGTGCTGGTGCTGGGCGCGCGTCTGGTGCGGCCCATACAGCGGCGCCGGACGGCGCTGGTGCGCTGGCTGACGCCCAGCTCGATGGCTATGCGATGAAAAAGCCGGGGCCAGGCGAGCCGAGAGTCGAGCAAATCTTTGTCAATACACGCCCGACAGTGAAAATCGAAACGTCGCGCGCGTGAGCTGGGCATAAAAGAAAACGGCACGCCAGGGTAGCCTGGCGTGCCGTTTTGCTTGAAACACAGCTTATCAGCCGTGTTTCTGGATGAATTCGCCGATTTTCGGGCAAATGATCTCGCGCCAGCGTCGGCCCGAGAAGATGCCGTAGTGGCCGCATTTCGGCGCGACGAAGTCTTGCTGCATCTCGGCAGGGATGCCGGAACACAAATCATGCGCCGCCTGCGTCTGGCCGGCGCCGGAAATGTCGTCCAGTTCGCCTTCTACGGTAAACAACGCCACATTCGTGATGTCTTGTGGACGCACCAGTTGACCGCCCACTTTCCAGGTGCCCATCGGCAGGCTGAATTCCTGGAAGACCGTTTTGATGGTTTCCAGGTAGTACTCGGCCGGCATGTCCAGCACGGCGTTGTACTCGTTGTAAAACTGGCGGTGGCCTTCCGCCGGCTCGTCGTCGCCCGTCACCAGGTGCATGTAGAACTCGCGGTGGCTTTGTGCGTGGCGGCCCGGGTTCATGGCGATGAAACCGGCGTGCTGCAGGAAGCCCGGATAGACCTTGCGGCCAAAGCCAGGGTAGTTCGGTGGCACCGCGTAGATCACGGTGTTTTCAAACCACGAGAATTTCTTTTCCGTCGCCAGGTTATTCACTTGCGTGGGCGAACGGCGCGGGTCAATGGGGCCGCCCATCATCGTCATGGTCTTCGGCATGTGCGGATCTTTTGCCGTCGCCATCAGCGAGATGGCGGCCAGCACAGGCACGGTCGGTTGACAGACGGAAATCACGTGCAAGTCAGGCGCCAGCAGGCGGATGAACTCTTGCACATAATAAATGTAGTCGTCCAGGTGGAACGGGCCTTCCGTCAGCGGTACCATGCGCGCATCCGTCCAGTCGGTGATGTAGACATCATGCTCGGCAAGCAAGCCGCGCACGGTATCGCGCAGCAGGGTCGAGTGGTGACCGGACAGGGGGGCAACCAGCAAAACTTTGGGCTGTTGCAAGCCAGTGGCTTCTTTTTTAAAGTGAATCAGGCGGCAAAACGGTTTTGTCACGACAACGTGTTCGCGGATGTCGACGCTCTCGCCCTGGACGAGCACGGATTTGATGTCGAATTGCGGTTTTTCGTAGTCTTTGCCAAGACGGTACATCAGCTCGTAGCCGGCTGCGATGCGTTGCGAAAACGGAGTGTGGGCCAGTGGGGAAACCGGGTTGGTAAATAACTTGGAGGACATGTCTGCCCATTGCATCACCGGAGTGAGGAAAGAGCGTTGCAGTTCGTGCAGTTGGTAAAGCATATAGAGTCCTTGTTTAATTCCAAGCGCCAATATCGGCTCAAATATCATAATCCAATTCTACGATATTTGTTGAGGACAAAATGTGCTTTACCGCGCATAGGTCCATAGTTTGCGCATCGATGTGACAGCGCACCACACTTGCGTGGATAGACCTGCAATGATGCGTTAAAAGCAAAAAAGCAGCGTTTCCGCTGCTTTTGGTATAGTTATTTGCCGCCACGCCCCTGGGGGGGAGGAAATTTCCCGCCGGAATGTCGGCCGCAACTGCCGTGCGCCTAGCGCACCAGCATGTCGAGCTTGTCCTTGACGCCTTTGTATTGCTCGGCTTCCGGCAAGGCAGCCTTTGTCTTGGTGATCGAGGGCCAGTTGCGGGCCAGATCGACGTTGATCTTGATAAAGGCTTGCTGGTCGCCCGGCACGTCTTCTTCCGCGAAAATCGCGTTCACCGGGCACTCTGCCACGCAGACGGCGCAGTCAATACATTCGTCCGGATCGATCGCCAGGAAGTTCGGGCCTTCCCGGAAACAATCTACCGGGCAGACATCGACGCAGTCGGTATAGCGACAGGCGATGCAGGATTCGGTGACAACGTGGGTCATAACAGTCCTATCAATTTTTGGGGGAGGTGCTGTAGCGCCTGCAGGAACCTCGGCGGCGCATACTAAAGCAAAGCATTGTATTTTAAGGCAATTCGCTATTTCTCACAA
Organism: Janthinobacterium sp. ROICE36; assembly: GCF_002869965.1. GTDB lineage: Bacteria > Pseudomonadota > Gammaproteobacteria > Burkholderiales > Burkholderiaceae_D > Janthinobacterium. Next base: position 32,333 of record NZ_PEBS01000008.1, on the reverse strand, counting down.
ATCCCGCTTATATACAATACATATAAGCAAATTCATTTTTTCGCGTTGCCGTTGCCGCGCAGAGAGTGCAATTCAGCGACTATCCGGGACGTTGCCATGAAGAACGCAGCAAGAAAGCGACAGTCGCCCGATGTGGCAGGGTACAGGGCGGGCGGCGTGCTATCTTGCCGTGTGGTGTTTTTGTTTTACTCAAATCAAGATCGATACCAAATACATGCCAGAAAAATCAGGCACTGGCACGTATTTGCATCAGCAACTGTTGCCAACGTGCATTTTCTGCACTGCCATCCTCGGCAAATGTAATGGTGCGGCGCGCGGTGGGCGCTTCGACGGTGATCTGCCAGTGGGGGATGTCGGCGCCCACCTGTTCGCCCGTGGCTTGCTGGTGCGTGAAAAAGCCGCTACTGGCCAGTGTCGCTTCCAGCCCGGGGCCAGCCGGATGGGCTTGCGTATCGATGTCATACTGCTCACTCAGGCCGGCAAAGCCGCCGCTGCTGCGGGCTGAAATTTTCATGCTGCTCCTTGTTGTCGATGGTGGTGGGCGCGCTATCGCCTGCCGCCAGTCCGGCAGGTTTGAAGCGGGCGTGCTGGTGCGCGGGTGTCTAGCGGGCGCCGTAACTGCGGCACCAGGTGGCCAGCGCTTCGCGCTCCGCTTCGAGTAATTGATCCGACTCGCTGTATTCCGCATGGTTCATGGTACCGCAGCAGGCGCGCCTGTCTTGCACGGCGCCGTCCCCGTCGACGACGTCGGGGGCAAAGGTCATCTGGCCATCTTCTGCCATGGCATTGGCCTTGAGCACTTCGCGCACGGTGAAGCTGTTGCGGATGAAGTCCAGGTAGGCGCCGTTGCCGTCGGCCTCGGTGATCGTCAGCATGTGGCCAGCCACATCGGCATACGTGGCGGCTTGCTCGGGCGACGCCACCAGGGCGCGCAGGACCAGGCTGCGCAGATAGTCGCCGCAGCGGTGCAGCACGGCTGCATCGTCTTCCAGCTGGGGCTGGCGTTCGTGGGAAAAGATGTCGGCCAAGATGTCGTAGATGGCGCCCGTAAACACTTGCGAGATGGCGTGCACTTCCGTGCCTGCTTCCGACAATTTGATGTCGTTGTCGGCATTGCGCAAGCCGTTTGGCCGGCCCAGGGCCAGGCCGAACTGCTCGGCCAGGTCGGCCAGGAAGGTCTTGTCGTGCAGGTCGGACTTGGTTTGGGCTATCACCGTTTCCACCTGGTCCAGTTGCGACAGGGCGAGGAAGATGGCTGTCAAGTCGCCGAACGATTCGTGCAAGCCGCCCGTTTGCGGTGGATTGTTGCTGAGCAGCCAATTTGGCTTGAGGCCATCGAGCACGGCGTGCCCCGTTTCATGCGAGACGATGTCGAGCGAGCGGCAGGTGTAGACGCGCTCGGTGGCGCCGCTGGGGATGAAGTCGCCGAACTTGAGAGCCTTGTCGCTGCGGCTGTAATACGCATTCATGACATTGGGCAAGCCGTGCGGAAACACGCGCAGGGGCGCCGTATTGCTGGCGCTATTCCATTGCCAGGGCAGCGGCGGCGCCGTGTCGTTGCTGGCCAGCGCGCGCTGGTACATGGTGAGTGTCATGCGCACGATGGCAAAGGTGTGCACTGCATCGAACTGGTCTGTGTTGGGCGAGACGATGAAGTCGCCGAAGGCATTCGGGCTGACCTGCGCGATGCCCGGTTCGCCAAACGTGATGCGCGCGTCGCGCGGGCCTTGCAGGGTCAGGCCGGGCAGGAAGGCCTTGCGCGTTCCCAGGTCGCTGACGGAGGGATCTTGTTTCCAGATCAGCACGCGCGAACCGACGGGCACGGCGGCCTGATTGCGGGCCGTTGTGTCGCTCAGACGGGGCGGGCCCGGCTGCAGCGTCAGTTGCGCATTCTTGCGGTGCTGGCGGTAGGGCGCCGATGGGGTAGGGACATAGCCGACGGGCAGGGACATGCATTTGGTCAATACGGCTTCGACCGGCACGATGACTTTCTGGTCCATGGTAGCTCTCCAAGACACGCGCAACTGGAACTGGAATAGTCGCCCCGCTTCGGCATGTCCGGTTTGATGCAGCGCAAACGACATGTGGGCGGCGGCCGTTTTTTTGCCTCGCCGGTGCCGGGCATGGTCGCGCCCGCCGCATGGCGGCTGGTATGATGCTGGCCGTATGGCCCCGTTTTTATAATAAAAGGATCGTTTGATGGCGGATATAAATATAGTTCAGCAACATAAGCTGACAGCAGCAAAGGCGCGCGAAGCGGCGCAGAAAGTGGCCGACAAGCTGGCCCAGGAATATGACCTGGCGTGCGCCTGGGATGGCGATGTGCTGCGCTTCGAGCGCAGCGGCGTCGATGGTTCGCTGACCCTGGAAAAAGAGCAGGCGCAACTGCAAATCAAGCTGGGCTTCATGCTCAGCGCCTTTGCTTCCACCATCGAAGGCAAAATTGCCGAGAAGATGCGCAAGGTGTTTACCGAAGCAGTTTGATGGCGTTCCACCCGCTTGTCTGGCACCCTGTTTGGTGCTAGGAAGCGTGTCGCAGCGATGGGCGAAAAGACGATGCAAACACGTCGCTTTTCGCCTTTTTTACATCTGACTGTACGCTGGCGAACATTGCTAACACATTTCTATTTGGAAAGCTATTGGACTTTGGGGTCTTTTTGCGCTATACTTGAGTCATATTTACAACAGCTACCCCACGTTTCGCCTTCTGCTTCGCAGTACTCCCCACTCGCTGAGTGGTGAATAATTCTTCGGGTTTTACACCCGCATCCAGTTAAAAGTAGCTTGGTCGATTTTTTCGGTCAGATACATTTGGTTCCATGTATTTGCATGGCGCTAGCGTTGTTAAAAGTCCTGAACCACAGCCTCTTTTAGCACGCACACGGCACCCCGGCATCGGCTTTGGCCATCCGCTGGTTATACGCGTGTCACCCCCTGTTTTCTGTCGCTCCCGTGCGCTTTTGCGCCGTGGCGTAGCCGACGCAACAGGGTTTGCTGATTCCCGCCGCAAGCTAGCAGCTTGCTGGGTTTCATTCCATTCGTCAAATCGAGGGAGAACCACATCGTGGCAAAACAAATCATTATCGACCATGTGTTCAAAGTGTTCGGCGACAAGCCAGAAGAAGCACTTGAACTCGTCCGTCAGGGCGCCAGCAAGCAGGACATCCTGGGCCAGACCGACTGCACCATCGGCGTTTTCGACGCTACCTTTACCATCGAAGCGGGCGAGATTTTCGTCATCATGGGCTTGTCCGGTTCGGGCAAGTCGACCCTGGTGCGCATGTTGAATCGCCTGATCGAGCCGACCGCCGGCCGCATCCTGATCGACGGCAACGACATCAATACCTTGCCGGACGCCCAACTGCGCGCCCTGCGTCGCAAGGACATCAGCATGGTGTTCCAGTCGTTCGCGCTGCTGCCGCAAATTACCGTGCTCGACAACACTGCCTTCGGCATGGAACTGGCCGGTATGCCCAAGGCCGAGCGCCATGCGCTGGCCCAGCAAGCGCTGGAGCAAGTGGGCCTGGACGGCTACGGCGCCAGCTATCCCGACGAATTGTCGGGCGGCATGCAGCAGCGCGTGGGCCTGGCCCGAGCGCTGGCCTGCGATCCATCGATTTTGTTGATGGATGAAGCGTTTTCCGCGCTCGATCCGATTATCCGTACGGAAATGCAATCGGAACTGCTGCGCTTGCAACAAATCAAGCGCCGCACCATTGTTTTCATTTCGCATGACCTCGACGAAGCCATGCGCATCGGCGACCGCGTTGCCATCATGAAAGATGGTCACGTGGTGCAAGTGGGCACGCCGGAAGAAATCCTGCGCAAACCAGCCAACGATTATGTGCGCAACTTCGTGCGCGGCGTCGATGCAGCGGCCGTCTTCAAGGCCAGCGATATTGCCCGCAAGAGCCAGATCGTGGTGTCCGAGTCGCCCAGCCGCGGCTCGCGCGCCGCGCTGTCGATGCTGGAAGAGCAGGATCGCGCGTTTGCCTATGTTGTCAATCCGCAGCGCAAGTTCCTCGGCGTCGTCTCGGTCGATTCGCTGCGCGATGCGCTCGACGGCCATGTCGGTCCGCTGGGTCTGGCGCATGCTTATCTGCCCGATGTGCAGACCATCAATGCAGATGAGCCAGTCGCCGGCCTGTTCGGCCAGGTGGCGCAACTGCCTTATGCCGTCCCTGTGGTGGCCAATGATGGCAGCTTCCGCGGCGCCATCAGCAAGACGACCTTGCTGAAGTTCCTCGACCGCGATACGCCAGCCATTGCCGAGCCACAATTACAGAAAGGACAAGCATGAACCCAAGCACCGTTTCCACAGTAGAACCTGTTGTTGAACAGGCCGCCCAGATCAATCCCTGGCTGCCGGCAGCGCCGAGCGATACCTCCTGGCTGGACGCTGCCGCGTCCGCCGCCACGCCCGAACACGCCAGCGGCTTTCACCTGACGCAACTGTTTGACGGCTCGCTGCCGCTGGAAGCCTGGATCAACCAGGGCCTGGGTTGGGTCGTTGCCAATTTTCGTCCGTTTTTCCAGGCCGTGCGCGCGCCGATCGACAGCACCCTGAATGGCGTGAGCGACGTGCTCTTGGCAGCCCCGTCGCTGACCGTGATCGCCATCGTCGGCTTGCTGGCCTGGCAATTTACCAGCCGCACCCTGGCCATCGGCACTGTATTGGCGCTGCTGGTGGTATCGATGCTGGGTATCTGGCCGGAAGCCATGATCACCTTGTCGCTGGTGCTCACCTCCTTGGCTTTCTGCCTGGCCATTGGCTTGCCGCTGGGCATTTTCCTTGCCAGCAGCGACCGCGCACAGAATATCCTGCGCCCCTTGCTCGATGCCATGCAGACCACGCCCGCTTTCGTGTATCTGGTGCCGGTGGTGATGCTGTTTGGTATCGGTAATGCGCCAGGCGTCATCGTGACGATCATCTTTGCTCTGCCGCCGCTGGTGCGCCTGACCAACCTCGGTATCCGCCAGGTGCGTCCGGACTTGATCGAAGCGGCCCGCGCGTATGGCGCCTCGCCGTGGCAGTTGCTGACCCGCGTGCAGTTTCCGCTGGCCATGCCGTCCATCATGGCCGGTATCAACCAGTCGCTGATGTTGTCGCTGTCGATGGTCGTGATCGCCTCGATGATCGCCGTCGGTGGCCTGGGTCAGATGGTATTGCGCGGCATCGGCCGCCTGGACATGGGCCTGGCCACCGTGGGCGGCCTGGGCATCGTGCTGCTGGCCATCACCCTGGACCGTTTGACGCAAGCGATGGGCCAGCCACGCCGTGGCGTACGCCATTGGTATCAGACGGGTCCTGCCGGTTTCGTGCTGCGCCTGGTGCGCGGCAATGCCGCCAAGGCCGAAGCCAATGCCGCACAGCAAGCCACGCTTGCCAACGCACAATAAGAAAGAGAAAGGATACCCATGCATCAAATTGACAATTTTAAAGTGACGCAAAAATCGCAACGAAAGTTCAAGCTGTTTTCTGTCCTGGCAATCGCCGCCCTGGCCCTGACCACCAGTCTGGCCATGGCGCAAACGCCGGCTGCGCCCGCCGATGCATTGCCCGGCAAGGGCATCAAGGTGCAGGCGCTGCAAAGCTCGATCGCGGAAGAAACCTTCCAGACCATGCTTGTCGGGCGCGCCCTGGAAAAGCTCGGTTATGAAATGCAGCCGATCAAGGAAGTGGAATATCCGACCGCGCATATCGCCATCGCCAATGGCGACGCGACCTTTCTGGCCGTGCACTGGGATCCCTTGCACAAGGACTATTACAACAATGCGGGCGGCGACGCCAAACTGCTGCGCACGGGCCAGTATGCCGGTCCTGCCGCGCAAGGCTATATGATCGACAAGGCGACAGCCGAGAAGTACAACATCACCAATATCGACCAGTTGCGCGATCCCACCCTGGCCAAGCTGTTCGACCATGATGGCGATGGCAAGGCTGATTTAACGGGCTGCAACCCCGGCTGGGGCTGCGAGGCGATGATCGAAAACCACATGGACGCCTACAAGCTGCGTGCGACGGTCAAGCATGTGCAGGGCAGCTATTCTGCGCTGATCGCCGATACCATCGGCCGCTACAAGCGTGGCGAGCCGATCCTGTACTACACGTGGACACCTTACTGGGTCAGTGGCGTGCTGGTGCCGGGCAAGGATGTCGTGTGGCTGAAAGTACCGTTCTCGTCCACACCCGAAAAGACGAATACCCGCCTCGACGATGGCAGCGACTATGGTTTTGCCGTCAACACCACACGCATCGTCGTGAACCGCGACTGGGCCGCCAAGAATCCGGCAGCCGTGAAACTGTTTGAAGTCATGCGACTGCCGATTGCCGACATCAATGCACAGAACGAGCGCATGCGCTTAGGTGAAAACACCCAGGCCGATATCGCGCGCCATACGGCCGGCTGGATCAAGTACCACCAGCCAACGTTTGACGGCTGGATCGCACAAGCGCTGGCGGCAGCGAAGAAGTAAGTTTGCGCTTGTTGCAGGCGTAAAAAAAGTGGCTACCGATTTGGTAGCCACTTTTGCGTTTTCGGCCTGCTTTCGCCTGTTTTGGTGGTTTTTCGTGAGTTTTCAGCCGTTTTTGGCTGATTTCTCTGTAAAACAGGCGTTGCTTGCTTTTAATCCTTCAAGTCGTCGATCAAGTCGATGTACTGCTGTTGCGCCTCTTCTTTCGAGGTGCCGGCCAGGGCCGCCCAGGCGTCGAACTTGGCGCGGTTGACGAAGTCGGTCATGCCAGGACGCTCGCCCGTGGCGTCGCCGCTCGACGCTTGCTTGAACAAGGCGTAGATTTTCAACAAGGTCATATTGTCCGGACGTTCGGACACGGTCTTGGAATCGAGCTGCGCTTGTTCGAATTGCTCTTGTAAACTCATGATGGCTCCTGTGTGCTGATGGAATCGCTGGAAAAGTGCGGCGGGCCCGGCGGAGTGGCCACCGTGCGTGCTGCAGTGCCTGACATCATAGTGAAAAATGGGCGCCGCGCACTAGAGGAGAACCTCAAAAAAAAACGCCGTCTCATGGACGGCGTCTGGCGGGCAGGCAGTGGCTGGACTGCCTGGCGCTCTTATACGCCCAGCAGCTCGACGTCGAAAATCAGGGTGGCGTTTGGTGGAATCGCGCCGCCGGCGCCGCGCGCGCCATAGCCCAGTGCTGCCGGGATGATCAGCTGGCGCTTGCCGCCCACTTTCATGCCTTGCACGCCTTCGTCCCAGCCTTGAATGACGCGGCCTGCGCCCAGCGGGAATTCGAATGGGTCGTTGCGGTCTTTGCTCGAGTCAAATTTCGAACCGGCGCTGCCGTCGTCGTTTTGCAGCCAGCCCGTGTAATGTACGACAACATTGTTGCCGGCTTGCGCTTCAGCGCCTTCGCCGACGACGGTGTCGATGTATTGCAGGCCGGAAGCGGTAGTGGTGGTGGTCATGATAATCCTTGTGTAGGCGATGAAAGCTACAGATTGTAGAGCAATGAGTTGCAAAGCGCCATTCCAGCCGGGCGCAGGCAAAAAGGGGAAGTGACGGCGAAGTGTGGCGGCCGCTTGCATTTAAGGGGGGATTTCACACAATAAATACAGTGTTCCACGTAAAATGCCTGTTTTGCATTTAACAGTGATTTTTTCCATGTTCCGCAGTCTACGCCGCCTTGTTTTTTCCTCGCTGTGCCTGGTTTCCGCAATATCGACGGCGCAAGCCGAAGTGGTGGTAGTGCTCAATTCCCGTGATGCTACGGTGCAACTGCTGGACCAGAAAACCTATGCTCCCCTGTCCACCTTTGCCGTCGGCAAGGAACCGCACCACCTGATGGAAACGCCGGACGGAAAATCGCTGATCGTCGCCAGTTCGGTGGGCAACGAGCTGATCTTCCTCGACCCCGTCTCGGGCCAGATTCAGCGCCGCATCAGCAATATCCTCGACCCTTACCAGATCGGTTTTTCGCCGGACCAGAAGTGGTTCATCTCGAATTCGCTGCGCCTGGACCGCATCGACCTGTACCGCTACGATGGCAAGAATCTGACCCTGGCCAAGCGCATTGCGCTGCCGAAGTTGCCCAGCCACATGGCGTTTACCGCCGACAGCAGCATGGCCTTTATTACGCAGCAGGGCAGCAACCAGGTCAGCGCCATCGACCTGGCTACGCAAACGGTGAAATGGACCATGCCCGTCGGCCCCGCGCCAGCCGGCATCACCATGACGCCCGATGGCAAGCATTTGCTGGTGGGCATCATGGGCAGCGATTACGTGGAAGTGATCGACTGGCGCACGCAAAAGACCGTCAAGCGCATCAAGGCGGGCGCCGGCACGCATAATTTCCGCGCGCTCGGTGACAAGCGCATGACGTTTGTCTCGAACCGCGTGTCGAATACCATCAACATCATCGATCAGAAAACCTTGGAAAACGTGGGTACCATCAATGTGCCCGGTGGCCCCGATTGCATGGAAATCACGCCCGATGGCAAGACCATGTGGGTGACCCTGCGCTGGATCAAGAAAGTGGCCGTGATCGACTTGACGACGCGCAAGGTGATCAAGATGATACCGGTGGGCCGCTCGCCCCATGGCGTGTATTTCGCCACTCACTCGCCGCGCATGTGATGATGCAGCGTCTTATTCTGACTGGCGGCCTGCCCGCCGTGCTGCTGTGCACCAGCGCCATGCTGCCGCCCGCCCATGCGACCACGCCTGTTGTCGCAGCGGTATCTTCAGCGCCGGCCGCCTGCAAGCGCACCATCTATATGACGTTCGACACGGGCAGCCAGTCGCAAGCGCAACTGATCGCCGACGTGCTGAACAAACGTCATGTGAAGGCAACTTTCTTCCTGGCCAATGAAAAGACCACGCGCGGCGACTATTCGCTCGACCCGTCGTGGGCGCCATACTGGAAAGCCAGGGTCGCCGAAGGCCATGCGTTCGGCACGCATACGTTTGACCATGTGTACTGGAAGAAGGATCTGGCCAACGGCTTGATCCAAGTCAAGCCGCAGTTTGGCAAGGAGGGCGGCAAGCTGGCGTCCTTCACCGACAAGCAGTTCTGCGAGCAATTGCGCCGCGTCGATACGCGCTTCCAGGAGTTGACCGGGCACAAGCTCGATCCGTTCTGGCGCGCGCCGGGCGGCTACACCTCGCCGCGCACTCTGGCCGCTGGCAGCGCCTGCGGCTACCAGCATGCAGGCTGGGCGCCAGCCGGCTATTCGGGCGATGAGCTGTCCAGCGACAAGTATCCAAACGCCATGCTGCTGAAAAAAGCGCTGGCGAACTTGCGCAGCGGCGACATTTTCATTGCGCACATGGGCATCTGGTCGCGCAAGGATGCGTGGGCGCCCGCCAACCTGGATGCCTTGATTTCTGGCTTGCAAGAGAAGGGTTTTTGCTTTGCCACGCTGCGCGAGCATCCTGCCTACGCGCAGAAGAAAGGCCAGCCATGATCGCTGCCGACATCAGTGCCATCGTGCAAGCGGCCATCGACGCCGTGGTCGACGTCTTTGGCGTGGCGCAAGGCTGGTTGTTCCAGACTGTGGTGCATCCCCTCGTGTATCACCTTGGCTTTGGCGAATTCACGGAAGAGGCGTTCGAGGGCACGGAATGGCTGCTGATCGGGCTGTGCGAACTGGTGCTGCTGTTTCTCGTGCTGCGTCCGCTCGAAGCCTTGATTCCTGCGCAAAAGATCACCGATGCGCGCGCCCGCTGGAACGATTTCATCTATACGGTGCTGCACCGCATCGGCCTGTTTTCCGTGTTGGTCTTCTTCACGCTCGATCCGCTGATGGATGCACTGGCGGGCACTTTGCGTTTCGACAATATCCATCCCCTGAACCTGGAGTCGCTGTTGCCCGACATCAGCCCCTTGCTCAGTTTTATCATTTATTTTGTGATACTGGACTTCGTCGACTATTGCTACCATCGGGCTTCGCACCATGTCGGCTGGTGGTGGGGCTTGCACAGCCTGCATCACAGCCAGCAAAACATGAACTTGTGGAGCGATGACCGCAACCACTTGCTCGATGACTTCTTGCGCGACGTGGTGATGGCGCTGGTGGCGCTGGGCATCGGCGTGCCGCCGGGCCAGTACGTGCTGCTGGTGTCGATTTCGCGCATTCTGCAAAGCCTGCAGCATGCGAATGTGAGGATACACTTCGGCCGCATCGGCGAGCGGCTGCTGATCTCGCCCCGTTTCCACCGCACGCACCACGCGATCGGCGTGGGGCACGAGTCGAAAGGCAAGGGCAGCATGGGCGGTTGCAACTTCGGCGTGGTGCTGCCGATTTGGGATATGCTGCTGGGCACCGCGAATTTCTCGGCGGGCTATGCGCGCACGGGCGTGCGCGACCAGCTGGCCCGCATCGACAGCCATGGCGTGGGCCGGCCCGGGCGCAACTATGGCCGCGGCTTCTGGCAGCAGCAATGGCTGGGCCTGCGCCGCATGGTGGAATTTGCAAGATTGAAACGAAAAGGACGCCGTTGATGCGTAATGTGTTGAATTCGTATGGCCGCGCCTTGCTGTCGCAATTGCACGGCAAGATACTGCTGCTGAGCGTAACGCCATTCATCCTGTCGCTGGTATTGTGGGGGGCGCTGCTGTATGTGGGCTTGCAGCCGCTGATCGACAGCTTGCATGCCTTGTTTACCGAATACGATTTCTTCCACACCAGCGGCCAGGTGCTGGCCACCTTTGGCCTGGGCGTGCTGAAAACCGTGATCGTGCCCCTGATTGCCATGTTCATGCTGCTGCCGCTGATGATATTGACGGCGCTGATCTTCATGGGCTTGTTCGCCATGCCGGCCATCGGCCGCCACATTGGCGGGCGGCACTTTCCGCAACTGGAAAAGAAACATGGCGGCAGCTTGGCTGGCAGCGTCGGCACCTCGCTGGCCACGTTCTTGCTGTTCATCGTCGTCTGGGTCATCATGCTGCCCCTGTACGCGTTTCCGCCCGCCGCCTTGGTGGGGCAAGCCGTGCTGTGGGGCTGGCTGACCTACCGCGTGATGGCGTATGACGCCATGGCCGACTATGCCAGCGTGGAAGAGCGCCACGCCATCATGCGCACGCAGCGCTGGCCCCTGCTGGCCATCGGCATGGTTTCCGGCGCGGCCGGCGCCGTGCCGGGCATGCTGTGGATGGGCGGCGTGATGTCGGTGGTTTTTTTCCCTTTCCTGGCGGCGTTCGCCATCTGGCTGTATGTACTGATCTTTATCTTCACGGGTCTGTGGTTCCAGTATTACTGCCTGGAAGCACTATCGCGTTTGCGGGGCGTACGCGGCATGACCGACGTGGCACCGGCGGACGCCTGAGTATTTTTATCAAATTCTACGAGGGAGCTTCATGGCTATCGGATTGATCATCATCGGCGACGAAATCCTGTCGGGCAAGCGCACGGACCAGCATTTCCCGAAAGTAGTGAGCATGCTCAAGGCACGCGGCTTGCAGCTGAGCTGGGCGGAATACGTGGGCGACGAGCCTGCCCGCCTGGTCGCCTTGCTACAGCGCAGTTTCGCCAGCGGCGACATCGTTTTCAGCTTTGGCGGCATCGGCGCCACGCCGGACGACCATACGCGCCAGGCGGCGGCCGATGCGCTGGGTTTGCCACTGGTGCTGCATCCGCAGGGCAAGCTCAATATTCAGCAGCGCATCACGGAAATGGGCGCAGAGGCGGGCGTGCCGGCGGACTTGAACACGCCGGAAAACCTGCACCGCCTGAAAATGGCGGAATTTGTCGCAGGTGCCGCGCTGATTCCGAATCCGTACAACAAGATTGCCGGCTTTGCCGTGCGCGAACATTACTTCGTGCCGGGCTTTCCCGTCATGTCCTGGCCCATGATCGAATGGGTGCTCGACACGCATTACAGCCATTTGTTCAACCAGGTGCCGCACGCAGAACATGCCTTGCTCGTGTATGAAACGGCCGAGTCCCTGCTGACGCCGCTGATGGTGCGCCTGGAAGCGGAGTTTCCGCTGATCAAGGTGTTCAGCCTGCCCAGCGTGGGCGATGCGCAGACGCGCCGACATATCGAACTGGGCGTCAAGGGCGAACCGGCGCAAGCGGCGGCCGCCTTTGCAGACATGTGCGCCGCGCTCGACGCCCTGCATGCGGAATACGCCACCATCTGAGCTGCGTCCAGCCCGCCTTGCATCTTAGTACGCAAGCGAGCGTTCCCAGACGTTGTTTTTTTGCGAAAATCTTCAATGAAGCAAGGTTTTTGTGCGCGCTCGTCGGTCGTTTTCATGCCGATGTGGTGGAATGGTGAACAGGAACCTGGCGTGTCTAAAGCGGGGTTGCCTGCCTGTGCAGCAGTGTGTTTTTTTGATTCACCGGTATGGACATCATGTTAAGCAAGTTTTGTTGTGACCGGCTCTGGCTGGCCCTCGTCTTATCCTGTGCGGAGCGGTATCGCTACCGTATTTTCTGCGCCGTCCAAACCCAACCTTACCCCAGCATCCCATGAACGACACAGGCGTTAATCTGGCCGCGCAAGAGCGGCCCCCCTCTGATCCAGCTGCCGAGGCGCCGCCCCCGGCGAGCCCGCCGAAGAAGCGCCGTTCGCGCATCTGGCCGATCTTCGCCATTATCGTGCTGGCGCTGATCGCCGGCGTGGCGTGGTTCGTCATGCGCGAAGTGCGCACCTCGGCCCTGCAGGCCGAGTTTTTCACGCGCCTGGACCGCCAGCTGGCGTTCAAGGTCGAGCCTGGCCCCGCACCGGCAGGCGCCATCCGCTATCCGCAACATGGTCCGTATGACGAGCGGCTCGGCTATGCCAGCCTGCCGGATTTTATTAGCAAGCTGAACGCGCGCGACTATGCCGTCACGGCGCAGGCGCGCATGTCGCCGAAGATGGTGCAACTGGTCGACCGGGGCATCTTTGCCACCTATCACGAGAAAAACCGCGCCGGGCTGAGCATTCTCGATTGCCGCGCCGCGCCCCTGTTCGCTGCCAGCTATCCCGAGCGCATGTTCGACGGCTTTGCTGACGCGCCACCCGCGCTGGTGCAAAGCCTGCTGTTCATCGAAAACCGCGAATTGCTCGACCCGGGCACGCCCGCGCGCAATCCCGCCGTGGAATGGGACCGTTTGAGCAAGGCCATCCTCGACAAGGCGCTGAACCTGTTCGGCGGCCACCGCGGCGGCGGCGGCAGCACCCTGGCCACGCAGATCGAAAAATACCGCCATTCGGAAGACGGGCTTACCAGTTCCATGCAGGACAAGCTGCTGCAGATGATCTCGGCCAGCCTGCGTTCGTACCAGGATGGCGAGAACACCATGGCAGCGCGGCGCAAGATCGTCGTCAATTACCTCAATACCGTGCCGTTGTCGGCAAAAAGCGGCTTTGGCGAAGTCAACGGCATCGGCGACGGCATGTGGGTCTGGTATGGCCGTCCGTTTGCCGAAGTGAAGACTTTGCTCAAGGGTAATATGGACCAGCCGGGCAGCGCGCTGGCCTACAAGCAGGCGCTGAGCCTGTTGATCGCGCAGCGCCGTCCCTCGCATTATCTGGTGGCCGGCGGCGCCGACCTGGAAGAATTGACCAACAGCCATCTGCGTTTGCTGGCGCAGGCGGGCGTGATTTCGCTGCAGCTGCGCAATGCGGCCATCGCCGAGAAGCTGCGCCCGTCGACGGCCTCGGGCGTACAATCGGAAGCGTCCACCTCCTTCGTCACGCGCAAGGCCTCGAATGCCGTGCGCAACCACCTGGCCAGCATGCTCGGCGATCCGCGCTTGTACAACCTCGACCGCCTCGACCTGAAAGTGGTCAGCACGCTCGACGCGCAGGCGCAAAACGCCGTCACCAAGGTCTTGCGCGAATTGCGCGACCCGGAAGTGGCGAAAGCGGCCGGCCTGACGGGCAAGGGCATGCTGGGCAATGGCGACCCTGCCAACGTGGTCTACAGCTTTACCTTGCTGCAAAAGGGCGAGCACGCCAATTTGCTGCGCGTGCAGACGGATAACTTTGACCAGCCGCTCGATATCAACGAAGGCGCCAAGCTGGACCTGGGTTCCACGGCCAAGCTGCGCACCCTGGTGACGTATCTGGACATCATCGACCAGTTGCACCAGCGCTACAGCGGCATGGGCGCGGCCGAACTGGGCAAGATTGCCGTCGATCCCAAGGACATGCTGTCGCAGTGGGCGATTGCCTATCTGAAACCATTGCCGCTCGGCGAGGCGCGCAACTTGCCGGCCATGCTGGCGGCCGCCATGGAACGCAAATATTCGGGCAATCCTGGCGAAGGTTTCTTCACAGGTGGCGGCTTGCACCATTTTGGCAACTTTTCCAAGCTCGACGACAGCCGCATCTTGACGGTGCAGCAGGCGCTGCGCCAGTCGACCAACCTGGTGTTCGTGCGCCTGATGCGCGACGTGGCGCGCTACTACATGTTCTCGCGACCCGATTCGTCCGCCTCGTTGCTGGCGGACGCGGACGACCCGCGCCGCGCCCAGTACCTGAGCCGTTTTGCCGACAAGGAAGGACGCGAATTCCTGCACCGCTTCTACCAGAAGTACCGTGGCAAGAGCGTTGACGAGCAGGAAAAGATTTTGTTGGCCAGCATACGCCCGACCCCCGTGCGCCTGGCCAATATCTTCCGCACCGTCAATCCCAAGGGCACGGTGGCGGAATTCGGCGATTTCCTCAACGCCAACTTGCCATCGCAAAATGAAGTGCCGTCCGAGCGCGTGGCCAGGATGTACCAGCAGTATGCGATGGAAAACTGGTCGCTGGCCGACCGGGGCTATCTCGCCAATGTGCATCCGCTGGAACTGTGGATGGTGGCGTATCTGCGCCAGCATGAAGGCTCCACCCTGTCGCAGATGGTGGCGGCCAGCGAAAAAGAACGCCAGGAAGTGTATAAATGGCTGTTCAATACGCACCGCAAGCACGCGCAGGACCGCCGCATTGCCAATTTGCTGGAAGTGGAAGGTTTCCTGGAAATCCACCGCCAATGGAAGAAGATGGGCTATCCCTTTGATTCGCTGGTGCCATCGTATGCGACGACCCTGGGCGCGTCCGCCGACCGTCCCGCCGCGCTGGCCGAGTTGATGGGCATCATCATCAACGATGGCGTGCGCAAGCCCAGCGTGCGCATCGATTCCATGCATTTCGCCGCCAATACGCCGTATGACACCATGCTCAAGCGGGGCACGAAGGTGGAAGCGGAACAAGTGCTGTCGCCGGACGTGGCCAAGGCCGTCGCCAAGGCCATCCGCGAAGTGGTGTCGGACGGCACTGCCAAGCGGGCGAAGACGGCTTTCGTCGGCGCCGACGGCGTGCCGATCCCGATGGGCGGCAAGACGGGTACGGGCGACCAGCGCTTCGACGTGTATGGCGCCGGCGGCCGCTTGATCGAGTCGCGCTATGTGAACCGTTCGGCCACGTTCGTGTTCAATATCGGCGAGCGCTTCTATGGCAGCATGACGGCGTATGTGCGGGGACCGGAATCGAAGCACTACGATTTCACCAGCGCCTTGCCCGTGCAATTGCTGGTGTCGCTGGCGCCGAGCCTGATGCCGCTGATCGAGCCGCCCGCGCCGGCCGAAGGTGTGGCCAGGCAGTGCACGAATTAGCAGCTGGCAGGCAGTTGTAGCAAAACGCCGGCGTTCACGCCGGCGTTTTTTTAGCCGGCAAACACGGCGGTTTTACTTTCCAGGCGCGCATGGTAGGCAGCGATGGCCGGAGTCTCGGGACGTTGCATCGGCGCCATCAGCCAGCGCTTGACGGACAGGCCCAGCACGATATCGGCCACGGTGAACTGTTCGCCGCAGACGAAGGCGCCCCTGCGCTGCAGCTGCTGTTCCAGGATGCCCATCATCTTGTTCCATCCGGCAATGCCGGCTGCCAGCTGCGCCGCATCCTGGTGTGCGGGGCTGTGGCGCACCAGCGACAGGAAGGCGTAGCGCCAGCTGTTGTTGAGGTCGCCCATTTGCCAATCCATCCATTTTTCCACTTCCGCGCGGGCGCGGGGATGACTTGGCAGCAAGTCGTCGCGGCCCGCCTGGGCGCACAGGTAGCGGCAGATCGTGTTCGATTCCCACAGCACCAGGTCGCCATCGAGCAGCACGGGCACCATGGCGTTCGGATTCAAGGCCAGGAAGGCGGGGTCGTCGGTACTGCGAAAGCCGCTGCCCCAGTCTTCGCGTTCATACGGCAGGTCGAGTTCCTCGCAGGTCCACAAGACTTTGCGGACATTGATCGAGGCGGCTTTTCCAAGAATTTTCAGCATGCGTGGCTCCGTAGGACAGGTGGTCGATCTGCCACTGTAGCCGAAATGACTATGCCGCGCATGAGAGATGCCTTGCATAGTTGAGGTTTTCTTGGCATCGTAGCCACCCATGAAACCTATGCGCCACCACATGTCCAAAATCCTCGCGTTCAGCCGCTTTTCCGTGCGCGATTTCCTCGCCACCGCCGGTCCCACTCTGCTGCTGATCGGCGCGTTTTGCGCGCTCGCTTACTGGCTGGTCGACCCGGCGCCGCCGCGCCAGGTGAGCCTGTCGACGGGGCAGGACAATAGCGCCTACGAAGAGTTCGGCAAGAAGTACGCGGCCACCCTGGCCAAGCACGGCATCAAGGTGACCTTGCAGCCATCGCTGGGCTCGCAGGAAAACCTGCAACGCCTCAATAGCGGCAAGACCGATATCGCCTTCGTGCAAAGCGGCTCGACGGAGCACGCCGATGCCGAGCGCCATGGCTTGATTTCACTGGGCAGCCTGTTTACGGAACCCGTCTGGCTGTTCCTGCGCGAAGACAAGGCGGTGACGGAACTGACGCAATTGAAGGGCATGAAGATCAACCTGGGGCCGGAAGGCACGGGCGTGCCCAGCCTGTTCCGGCAGTTGCTGTCCGTGAATGGCGTGGAAGCGAACGAGTTGACGGTCAGCGACTTGCAAAATACGCCCGCCACGGTGGAGCTGCTGGAAGGGCGCATCGACGGTCTCGTGTTCAGTTCGGCGCCGGAAGCGCCGCTGATCCAGATGCTGCTGCAAACGCCGGGCATCAAGCTGTTTGATTTTTCGCAAGCCGAGGCGTACACGCGGCGCCTGCCGTTCCTCACGCATGTCGTCTTGCCACGCGGTATCGTCGACCTGGGGCGCAACATTCCCGCGCAGGATTACCACCTGATCGCGCCGACCGCCACCTTAGTCGCGCGCGAAGACTTGCATCCTGCCTTGATCGACCTGTTCGTGCAGGCCGCTGCCGGCATCCATGGCGGCACGGGCTGGTTCCAGCAGCAGGGGCAGTTCCCGTCCGCACGCTATACGGAAATACCCGTGGCGCCCGAAGCGCTGAAGTTCTACAAGGATGGCGCGCCCGTGCTGCAGCGCTATATGAGTTTCTGGCTGGCCAATTTCTTTGACCGCATGTGGGTGTTGGTGGTGGCCTTGGGCGCCTTGATATTGCCCCTGTCGCGCGTGGTGCCTCCGCTGTACGTGTGGCGCATCCGCTCGCGTGTGTACCGCTGGTACGGTCAGTTGCGCACGGTGGAGCAGGCGCTGGAAGACGTGCCGCAAGAGCAACGTGCGCAAGTGTATGCGGCGCAATTGAAGCGGCTGGACCAGATCGAGGAAATGGTCAACCAGATCTCGATTCCGCTGTCGTTTGCCGACGGCCTGTATGGCTTGCGCAGCCACATCAATTTCGTGCGCAAGCGCATCTTGACCTTGATGGGCGAGCACCCTCCCGCAGAGGCGGGCGAACCCGCCTGAGGACTTAAACGAGGGTGACCGACAGCTTGCGCCCGAGCAGCGCGGCGGCCCGCTCCAGGGTGGAAAGTGTCACGTCGCTGCCGGGGTCGAGCAGGCGGTCGAGCTGCGAGCGGCTCGTCTGCAGCAGTGCCGCCATGCGCGTCTTCGACAGCGATTGTTCCTGCATCGCCTGCGTCAGTTGCCAGGCGATCACTTCCTTGATGGCACGGGTTTGCGTTTGCTCAAAGATGCCTTCTTCCTTGAGGAAGTCGTCGAGACTGCTGCCGAGATGGGGAGCGGTGGCGTTCATGTCAGTTCCTTGTAGCGTTTGCGGGCCAGCGCCAGGTCGTCGTCCGGCGTGGTGCGGGTTTTCTTGATAAAGCCGTGCAGCGCCACCAGGCAATCGCCGTGATGGCAGATCAGCACGCGGGCGATGCGGTTGCCGGGCAAGCTGCTGCGAATTTCCGATAAACCTTGTCCCAGGTGCCGGCACAGGGGCATGCCGACGGGCCAGCGCCATTGCGCATGCATCAAGTCTTGCCCGATCACATGGCGCTCTTCGATTGGTAACGATTTGAGCCAGTCGCGCACGGGTTCGCCGCCATTGCCGTTCGCATAGAACAGCAGGGTAATCTGCTGTAAGCCGGAAGCATCCATGACGCACCTCTGCATTGTACTATATAAGGTACATTTTTGCAAGGAGAATCTGCGCCACGTTTAATTTAATCGGGCGCGCATGGATGGTTGTATACGGTCGCGAGCCGGAAGGTGGTCCGTCAGATCAATGTTTGTGCAGATGAGTTACGCGCCCAGCCAAGGCAAGCCCGCCTTGCACCAGCCGCCGATCTGCTTGCGGTGGCCGTCCGCATCCTTGTCGCCTTCGAAACCTTCGAGGATGTCGAAGCAGTGCATATAGCCATGCTCGGTCGCCAGCTTGGCGGCATGGCGCGAACGCACGCCGGAGCGGCACAGGAACAGCAGTACCTCGTCCTTGCCGGCTTGGGCAGCCAGTTGCTGCAAAAAATCGGGATTCGGCACGCCGCCCGGGTACGTGGCCCACTGCACCGCACCATGCTGGGTATCGGCGATGTCGACCCGGCCGACCCAGTCGCGCTCGGCATTCGTGCGCACATCGATGAGCTTGACGGCAGCATCGTGCTGCAGCAGCGCATGCGCTTCCTGCGGCGTGACGGCGCCGGCATACGGCGTACCTTCATTGGCCCGGCTGCGGGCGGTGGTCAGGATATCGGCAGCGGTAGTCATGGCGTCCTCGATGAAAGTGGAAAGGTGTGAACGATTATAGTGCGCCATCCGCGCTCCGCAAACGGGAAGTCACGCTGCACGGCGCATGCACCACAACAAGGCATTTTTCAGGAATCCGTAAAAAATGCACGATAATAGTGCGTTATTTATTTTTTGCACTTGCATAGTGCATTCTTGATGTGGCGCAAACGCGCGTGAAAATCGCGGGCAGGAAAACTTTCACTGGGATGGCCGGGTTTTGACCTGGGTGGTCACATCCGTCCAGAAGCTGGCATGGAATCTGCTATGATCCTTATGAGTTTTGGTGGCACGCAATGTTTGCTTCGCTTCATCAGCCCAGACGCATTAAGGTCGGCTCACCCCACATTCATTTAGGAGATACGCATGGCAATGACAGCCGCAGAAGTCTTGAAGATGGTAGAAGAAAACGAAGTCAAATTCGTTGATTTCCGCTTTGCCGATACCCGTGGTAAAGAGCAGCACGTGACGGTTCCCGTATCGCACTTCGACATGGATAAATTCGAATCGGGCCACGCCTTTGACGGTTCTTCGATCGCTGGCTGGAAAGGCATTGAAGCGTCCGACATGATCTTGCTGCCGGATCCAAACACGGCCAATATCGATCCGTTCATGGAAGAAACGACCTTGTTCATGCAGTGCGACGTGATCGAACCGTCGGACGGCAAGGGCTACGACCGCGACCCGCGCTCGATCGCGAAACGCGCCGAAGCCTACCTGAAATCGTCGGGCATGGGCGACACCGCCTACTTCGGCCCTGAGCCGGAATTCTTCATCTTCGACAGCGTGCGCTGGAAGATCGACATGTCGGGCTGCTTCGTCAAGATCGGTTCGGACGAAGGTTCGTGGTCGACCGGCAAGGACATCGAAGGCGGCAACAGCGGCCACCGTCCTACCGTCAAGGGCGGCTACTTCCCCGTGCCACCAGTGGACAGCTTCCAGGACATGCGTTCGGAAATGTGTTTGATTCTGGAATCGCTGGGCATCCCGGTTGAGGTACATCATCACGAAGTCGCTGGCGCAGGCCAGAATGAAATCGGCACCCGCTTCTCGACCCTGGTCGAGCGCGCCGACTGGACGCAAAACCTGAAATACGTGGTGTGGAACGTGGCGCACAGCTATGGCAAGACCGCCACCTTCATGCCGAAACCTATCGTTGGCGACAACGGTTCGGGCATGCACGTGCATCAATCCGTATGGAAAGACGGCAAAAACCTGTTCGCTGGCGACGGCTATGCCGGCCTGTCCGATTTCGCCCTGTACTACATCGGCGGCATCATCAAGCATGCCAAGGCACTGAACGCGATCACCAACCCGGGCACCAACTCGTACAAGCGTCTGGTACCAGGCTACGAAGCTCCGGTGAAACTGGCGTACTCGGCGAAAAACCGTTCCGCCTCGATCCGCATCCCGCACGTGGCCAATCCAAAAGGCCGCCGCGTCGAAGCGCGCTTCCCGGATCCACTGGCGAACCCGTACCTGTGCTTCGCTGCACTGCTGATGGCCGGCCTGGACGGCGTTGCCAACAAGATCCATCCTGGCGAAGCCGCCTCGAAAGATCTGTACCATCTGCCGCCAGAAGAAGACGCACTGATCCCGACCGTGTGCGCTTCGCTGGAAGAAGCACTGGAAGCCCTGGACAAGGACCGCGAGTTCCTGACCCGTGGCGGCGTGTTCAGCGATTCCATGATCGACGCTTACCTGGAACTGAAAATGCAGGACGTGCAGCGCATGCGCATGACCACGCATCCTGCCGAGTTCGACATGTACTACTCGCTGTAATGGCGCCATGCCGGCAACCTGCCGGTAGTGAATAAAAAACGCGGGTGAGGCGATGGTCTTGCCCGCGTTTTTTTATGCGGCGCGCCAAGGCGGCGCCAGTGCAGTGTTGTATAGTCGGCCCAGGAACGATGCGGCACGCGCCGACAGGAGTGAAGATTGACCAAGCATTACAGAATGGCGCTGATGGCAGGCTTGCTGGGCGCGGCAGCACAGGCGCACGGGCAGCTGTATGTCTGCGCCGATGCGCAAGGACACAAGACGTATACGGACAAGCGCGCCGGCGCGCATTGCCAGCTACTCGATTTGCCCGGCGCCATGACGCAGCCGCCACGCAAGACGGCGCCGCTGGCCGGCGCACCGGGCCGGGCCGCCACGCAGGCGGTGGCCAAGGCAGCGCCTGCCGCCGGCGCGTTTCCCAGGGTCGATGGTGCCGAGCAACGGGCGCGCGACCTGGAC
Organism: Janthinobacterium sp. ROICE36; assembly: GCF_002869965.1. GTDB lineage: Bacteria > Pseudomonadota > Gammaproteobacteria > Burkholderiales > Burkholderiaceae_D > Janthinobacterium. The sequence continues at coordinate 11,140 of NZ_PEBS01000008.1, read as the reverse complement.
CGGCGCCAGATCTTGCAGGATGAATTGCGCAGCGAAGAGCAGAAACTGGCGGCGCAGCGCCTGGAATTTAACGCCGGCCAGCCCGAGCGCCAGGGCAACGAGCGTAACTATGCGAAATATCAGGAGCGGGTGGCGCAGTTGAAGGACAACATTGGCCGGACACAGCAGAACGTCGAGGCCCTGAAGCGCGAGATCGCCAATATCCGATGACGAGACCATGACAATAGACAACCATCCCAGCCGTCCCGCCCACCTGGCCGGCCTTGATTTGCTGGCTTCGGCCGTGATCCTGCTCGATGGCGACGGCCGCATCAGCTATGCCAACGCGGCGGCGGAAAACCTGCTGGAAAGCTCGCTGAAAGCCCTGTCGCGGCAAAAGCTGACGGCGTTGTTCTTGAATCCCGAGGAGCTGGCCGGTATTTGCGCGCAGGCGCTCGAACATCAATTTTCCGACTTGCGCCAGGACCTGAGCCTGGAGCGCCTGGGGCGCGAGCCGCTGCGCGTGCACAGCATCGTTAGCGCGCTCGACGCACCGCGCGACGGCGTGCTGATCGAGCTGCGCGAAAACGTGCAGCAGTTAAAACTCGACCGCGAGGAACGCATCCTCGACCAGAGCCAGGTCAACAAGGAGCTGATCCGCAACCTGGCGCATGAAATCAAGAACCCGCTGGGCGGCATCCGCGGCGCGGCCCAACTGCTGGAGCTGGAATTGCCGGCCCTGCACCTGAGCGAGCTGCGCGAATACACGCAAGTCATCATCAAGGAAGCGGACCGCCTGCAGACGCTGGTTGACCGCCTGCTGGCGCCGCACCGCCGCCCGCATATCGTGGGCGACGTGAATATCCACGAAGTGTGCGAGCGCGTGCGCAGCCTGATCCTGGCCGAGTTTCCCAGCGGCCTGACCATTTCGCGCGATTACGACGCCTCGATCCCCGAGTTTCGCGGCGACAAGGAACAATTGATACAAACCGTACTCAATATCGCGCACAACGCGGCGCAAGCCCTGGCCGAGCGCATCGAGGCGGGTGATGCGGCGCTGATTTTCAAGACCCGCGTAGCGCGCCAGGTGACCCTGGCCAAGGTCCGTTACGGCCTGGCATTAGACTTGCATATCATTGACAATGGACCGGGCATCGCACCCCAGATCCGCGACCGGATTTTCTACCCGCTGGTGTCGGGCAGGGAAGGCGGCAGCGGTTTGGGACTGACCTTGGCGCAAACCTTCGTGCAACAGCACCTGGGCGTGATCGAGTGCGAAAGCCGGCCTGGATACACCGATTTCAGGATCGTTCTCCCCTTGCCATAAGCGAGGAAGTATCCCACCCATGAAATCCATTGCGGGACGCACACACTAATGAAGCCAATCTGGATAGTTGACGACGACGAATCAATCCGCTGGGTGCTGGAAAAAGCCCTGGCGCGGGAAAATCTCGCCACCAAGAGTTTTGCCAATGCACGCGACGCCATCGCTGCACTGGAATTTGACACGCCGCAAGTGCTCGTGTCCGACATCCGCATGCCGGGCGCGTCCGGCCTGGAGCTGCTGCAGACGGTCAAGTCGCGTTTTCCCGGCTTGCCTGTCATCATTATTACGGCCTTTTCCGACCTCGATTCGGCCGTCGCGGCCTTCCAGGGCGGCGCTTTCGAATACCTGGCCAAGCCCTTCGACATCGACAAGGCTGTCGAACTGATCCGCCGTGCGCTGGAAGAAAGCCTGCGCGAGACCAGCGTCGAATCGGGCCCGTCGGAAACGCCGGAAATCCTCGGCCAGGCACCGGCCATGCAGGAAGTCTTCCGCGCCATCGGCCGTTTGTCGCAATCGAACGTGACGGTGCTCATCACGGGCGAATCCGGTTCCGGCAAGGAACTCGTGGCGCGCGCACTGCACAAGCACAGTCCGCGCGCGGCGCAGCCCTTCATTGCCCTGAATACGGCGGCGATCCCCAAGGATTTGCTGGAATCGGAATTGTTCGGCCACGAACGCGGGGCGTTTACGGGCGCGCAGACGACGCGCAGGGGTCGCTTCGAGCAAGCCGAGAATGGCACCTTGTTTCTCGATGAGATCGGCGACATGCCGTTCGACCTGCAGACGCGCTTGCTGCGCGTGTTGTCCGATGGCCATTTCTATCGTGTCGGCGGGCACCAGCCCATGAAGGCGAATGTGCGCGTCATTACTGCCACGCACCAGAACCTCGAGCAGCGCGTGCGCGACGGCCTGTTCCGCGAAGACTTGTATCACCGCCTGAACGTAATCCGCTTGCGCCTGCCCAGTTTGAGGGAGCGGCGCGAGGATATCCCCATCCTGGTGCGCCACTTCCTGGTGCAAAGCGCGCGCCAGCTGGGCGTGGAAGCCAAGCGCATGAGCGAACCGACGATGCAATTCCTCAGCGGCCTCGATTTGCCCGGCAATGTGCGCCAGCTGGAAAACCTGTGCAACTGGATCACCGTGATGGCGCCAGGCCAGACGGTGGAAATCAAGGATTTGCCGCTGGAATTGACGCAGGGGCAGGGCGATGGCGCAGCGGGCGAGGCGGCGCCGGCGGCCGTTGCCCAGCCGCACGGCGGCCAGGTTTTCGAAGGTCCCGCGCCCGCCAACGGCGCGCCGCCTGGCTGGATCGGCTTGCTGGAATTGCAGGCGGCCGGCATGCTGGGCGCAGGACAGCAGGAAGTCATGGCCGTGCTGGGGCGGCAATTCGAGTCGGCCCTGATCAAGACGGCGCTCAAGCATACGCACGGACGCAAGAACGATGCCGCCGTGCGCCTGGGCATCGGCCGCAACACCATCACCCGCAAGATATCCGAACTGGGCATTGACGGCGCCAAGGAAGATTGACGCATGGCCGGACGGGGGCTCCCCCGTCCACTTTTCATCCCGGCGTTTCTTGCACGCCACAACACCCACAGCAAGTGCAGGCGATAAGGTAAGCTGGCGCCTGCCGGATGGTTTCGTCCGGTCTTAACTTTCATTGTGGAACTGTATGCTGATTAACTGCGTGGCTTACCAGGATGGCAAAAAACTGGCCGACTTGCCGATCGACGATATCAGCGATTATGTCGAACGCCCCGATTGCTTCGTCTGGGTGGCCCTGCTCGACGCCACGCCGGACGAGCTGAAACAGATGCAGCACGAGTTTTGCCTGCATGAACTGGCTGTCGAGGATGCGCAGCGCGGTCACCAGCGTCCGAAGATCGAGGAATATGGCGACTCCCTGTTTGCCGTGGTGAAAACCGTGGAAATGGTCGAGAACGAACTGGTCATGGGTGAAGTCGACATCTTTGTCGGTGCCAATTACGTGCTCTCGTCACGCAGCAACAGCTCGCAAGGTTTTCTTGGCGTGCGTGCGCGCGCCGAGCGCGAACCACACTTGCTGCGCCAGGGCTCGGCCTTCGTGCTGTACGCGCTGATGGACGCCGTCGTCGACCGTTACTTTCCCGTGCTCGACGCGCTGGAATCGGAGCTGGAACTGATCGAGGACCGTATCTTCGACCGTGGTACCGAGCGCGACAATATCGAACGGCTGTATCAATTGAAACGCAAAGTCATGGTCTTGCGTCACGTGGTGGCGCCCCTGATGGAAGCGGTGGGCAAGCTGCACGGCGGGCGGGTGCCGCCGTTGTGCCACGATACGCAAGAGTATTTCCGCGACGTGCACGACCACCTGGCGCGCATCAATGGCACGCTCGACACCATCCGCGACACCATCAGCACGGCGATCCAGGTGAATCTGTCGATGGTGGCCATCGATGAGAGCGAAGTGAACAAGCAGTTGGCGGCCTGGGCGGCCATCTTTGCCGTGTTCACGGCGTTTGCCGGCATCTGGGGCATGAACTTCAAGTTCATGCCGGAGCTGGACTGGCATTATGGCTATCCGGCCGCCGTGGCGGTGATGAGCTGTGTCTGCGGCTATATGTATTACTTGTTCAAGCGTTCCGGCTGGCTATAAAAAATTCCCCTTATCTGTATTATTTAGCAATAGTCAGGGGTACAATCGCGGCAGGTCTGCTCGCGCGGGCCATGGCTGAGGGTTGCCACGCCGGCAGGTTTGCTGGTGCTTCCAGTGTTGCGCAGGAGCATTCATGAGTATTCCGTTGTTTGATGTGAATTCGCAAGAACCCCTGTTCGATCCCGAGCAGCGACGCACCCTGGCGGAAGCGGCCCTGCGCTCGATTACCGCCTCGACGGCGCATGCCCGTGGCGACGACTTCCTGCGCATCCTCGTCAAGGACCTTGCCGAAGCGCTCGACGTGCACTATGTGATCGCCGGGCGCCTGGTGCACATGGACGATGGCAGCGAAGGCATCCGCACGCTGGCCCTGTGGGGCGGCGACGGCTACCAGCCGAATATCGAATACAGCCTGCAGCACACGCCTTGCCAGGACGTAACCTGCCAAAGCATGTGTTTTCATGGCAGCGACATCCAGCGTCGCTTTCCATTCGATAGCCTGCTGGTCGACATGCATGCGGAAAGCTATGTCGGCATGCCGCTGATCGATACAGAAGGCAAGACCCTGGGCATCCTGTCGGCCATCGACACGCGTCCCATCGATGAAAACAAGCGCTTGCTGGCGCTGCTGTTGCTGTCGATCTTCTCGTCCCGCGGCGCGGCCGAGCTGCAGCACCAGGAACGCACCCAGCAACTGGAAGAAATCGTGCGCGTGCGCACCGAATCGCTGCTGGCGGCGCAGGCCAACCTGATCGAACAGGAACAGATGGCGGCCCTTGGTTCGCTGGTGGCGGGGGTATCGCATGAAGTCAACACGCCCATCGGCGTGGCGCTGACGGCGGCGTCGAGCATGGGCAGTTATGCCGACCAGCTGGTGCAGCTGCTGGGCGGCGCCAAGGTCAGCCGCGCCGAACTGGTCGACATTGCCGAAGCCCTGAAAGGCGCGGCCGCCCTGATCGAGCGCAACCTGGCGCGCGCGGCCGACCTGATCGGCAATTTCAAGCAGCTGGCCGTGGACCAGGTCAGCGAATACGTGGCCGACCTGGCGCTGCACGACTATGTGCACGGCCTGGTGTCGGCGCACAGTCCCGAGCTGCGCAAGGCGGCGCTGGGCGTGGAACTCGATATCGCGCCCGATTGCCAGGTGCGCCTGGCGGCCGGCAAGCTGTCGCAAATTCTCTCGAACCTGCTGATGAACAGCGCCCGCCATGGCTATCCGCAGGGCGGGCCAGGGCGCATCACGATACGCGCGCGCATCGAGGCGGACGGCGATGAGGCCGATTTGCGCTGGCTGCTGCTGGAATTTTCCGACGACGGCATCGGCCTGGCGCCGGCCGTGCGCGAACATATGTTTGAACCGTTTTTCACCACCAAGCGGGGCCAGGGCGGCTCCGGCCTGGGCATGCACATCGTCTACACCATCGTGCAGCAACTGGGCGGCCAGGTGTGCGCCGTCGATGGCACGCCTGGCTGTCATATACAGATCAGGCTGCCGCTGGCCAGCTGACCCAGGCGTGCTTCGTTACGCCTGTAACCCTTCCCGTCTTAAATTATTTATCAGAATGGCATTTTTCGTCAAATATGCGCAGGCATATTTGTGAAAACGGGCGCGAGTGTTGTTTCTATGCATGAACTGGAAATTCAATTATTGACACTGAATTTACGTCATGTTTTGATGAAATTTTACAGCCTGTAAAAAAGTATTGGTAAATTTGTAGCAGGGTTGGCAAGGCGCTGCAAGACACTCCCCAGCTGTTTCGGCGCATCTCGGTGGGGAGTGGTTTTGAAGGCTGAGCTACACGAAGACTGATAGTTGGATTTGCAATGTACTAACCCTCATCCACACGATGACGGTTTTCTTAAATTTGCCTTATTCAAGGATATAACAATGCTTACAGAAACCGTATTATCTCGCTCTGTGCGCCTGATGTTTTCAGGGATTGCCATTGGCATGCTGGTCCAGCCAGTCTTCGCGCAAGAGACCACACCTGCCTCTCCTTCTGTACAACGGGTGGAGATCACCGGGTCGAATATCCGTCGCGCGCAGGCGGAAGGTGTTTCTCCTGTTCAAACCCTGAGCCGGGCAGATATCGAAAAATCGGGTAAATCGACGGTAGCGGAATTGCTCCAGTCGCTGGCGGTTGATAACCAAGGGTCGGTACCTACCAGTTTTGGCAATGGTTTTGCTGCCGGTGCATCGGGCATCTCCCTGCGCGGCCTGGGGACCGCTTCGACGCTGGTTCTGCTCAATGGCCGACGCATCGCGCCTTACGGTCTGGCTGATGACGGCCAAAAAGTCTTTTCCGACTTGAATATCATCCCCGCCGAGGCAGTGGAGCGCGTCGAGATCCTGAAGGATGGCGCTTCGGCCATTTATGGCTCCGATGCGATTGCCGGCGTGGTCAACATCATCCTGCGCAAGGACTATCAAGGCACGGCCTTGAAGGCCAGCTATGGCCAGACCGGCTATAGTGATGGCGCGGATGTGCGTTTGGCTGTTACGCATGGTTTTGGCGATATCGAAAGTGACAAGTACAACGTGATCATGAGCGCAGAGTACGGCAAGAAAAATGCCGTCTGGAACCGCGACCGCTCCGACCGTGGCTATATTGGCGCTGCGGATTTACGCAACTACGGTTTTAACGCGCAGCAGGCGCTGGGCGGTACGGGTGCCATTACGGGCAACAACGCCGCTGGCAGCGCGATCAATGGCAACGTGCGCAATCCGACGACGCTTGATTACTACAACCGTGGCAACCTGAATGGCGTTGGTTTTACCCGCAACTTCCCGGGCGCTGCCTGTTCCAACTTCACGAACCATCCGCAAGGCGACCCAGGCGGCGGTTGCCTGATCGACGCATCGCAACAGTACAGCCAGATGCAGCCGAGCCAGGAAACGGGCAATGTGTTCCTGCGCGGCACGTTCCAGCTGAAGCAGGATGTCCAAGCCTACGCGGAAGCGAATTATTTCACCAGCCAATCGACTTCGTCAACGACGCCGTCCGGTATCAATGGCAACGTCGGCTATCCGGGTGGTCCGGTCAGTAATGCGGCCGTGGCCTTGGGCGCCAACCATCCTGACAATCCGTATTTTGGTACCGCTGCGCGCTTCCGGTATCTGGCGGCCGATGTCGGTCCCCGCGTCAGCAATATCGATTCGACTTTCACACGCTTCGTCACGGGCCTGAAAGGCAGCGCCGCCGGCTGGGATTTCGATACGGCTTTGCTGTATTCGCAAAACAAGGTGTCCAACGACCGCTCCGGCTATCTGCAGCGCGACGTGATGTTTGCGCTGCTTAACCCGACGACCGCAAATATGGCCGCCGCGAAGAACAATGCGGCATATGCAGCATTGCCAGCAGGCAGCTATTGGCGCATCGGCGAAAATGCGGGCTTGAATTCGGCTGCCTTGTACGCTGCGCTGTCCCCGACGATCTCCAACGATGCGACGACCAAAATGTCGCAGATTGACTTCAAGGCATCGCGCGAGCTGATGGACTTGCCAGGCGGCGCTCTCGGCATCGCCGTCGGTGCGGAATACCGTCACGAATCGACCGAGTTGGCGCCAACGGCGGGCACGGAAAAGGGCAATATTATTGGCCTGGGCTACTCGGCCTATGAAGGCAGCCGCAGTGTCACTGCCGCGTACACGGAGCTGGTGGCGCCTGTCTGGAAGGGCGTCGAGTTGTCGGGCGCTATCCGCGCCGACCATTTTTCCGATGTCGGTAATGCCTACACGCCGAAGGTTGGCTTGAAATGGAATCCGGTCAAGGAATTTGCCCTGCGCGGCTCGTTCGCCAAGGGTTTCCGTGCACCGAGCGCGGCGGAAAACGGCAAGGGTGGTCTGGCTGCTTTCTCGTCTGCCAGCGATCCGCTGCGTTGCGCCTTGGGTGTACAAACCGCCTGCTCGGCCGCTTCGATTGCCATCATTACCTCGCCGAACCCCAATTTGTCGCCAGAAAAATCGAAGAGTTCGAATATCGGCTTCGTGTGGGATCCATTGCCTAAGACAAATCTGACGGTGGACTTCTGGCAGATCAAGCGTACCAACGAGATCAATCAGGAACAGACGACCGCGGCAATTGCCGCCGGCCATGTGGCGCGCGATCCATCGACCGCCCAGGCCGGTATTGCGGGCGATCCTGGCGCCATCACGGCGGTGCTGGCGAACTATGTGAACTCGGCCCAGACAAAGGTGCGGGGCGTCGACCTGGACTTCCGCCAGGGTTTCGATCTGGGTGCCGGTTATGGCAAGCTGACCTTCGATGCCAAGTGGACACACCTGTTCACGTTCACGCGCACGGAAAAGGACGGCACTTCGCGTGACTTCGCTGGTACCCACGGCAATTGTGACGTGAGTAACTGCATGGGCACGCCGGATAACCGCGTCAACCTGGGCCTGACCTGGGAGCTCGACAAACTGCGTGTTTCGACCACGGCCAATTATCGCGGCGCCTTGAAAAACACCAACTTCAAGAACGATCCCGATGGCTGCGCCTTCCACTACGCCAATGGCGACGATGCACCGGCAGGTTGCGAGCTGGCTTCGTTCACCAGCGTCGACCTGAATGCCCGCTACAAGATCAGCGACAAGATGGAGTTGTTCGGCACGGTGCAGAACTTGTTCGACAAACGTGCCCCGCTCGATCCACTGACCTATGGTGCAGTGTCCTACAATCCGCTGGACTATGCTGGCGCCGTAGGCCGCTATTTCTCTGGAGGCTTGAAGTACAACTTCTAAGCGTATGAAAAGCTCCTCGCAAAGGCGCCATCGAACTGCGTGCGTAACTGGCCGGGCCTGTCACAGGGCTCGGCCTTTTTCATGTCGTCGGCCCATCGGCAAATGGATTACTTGCCGCGCGCCGCCATCGACAAGGCCACCGCTTCGGCCACCTTGATGCCGTCGACGGCTGCCGACAGGATGCCGCCCGCATAGCCGGCGCCTTCGCCTGCCGGGAACAGGCCGCGCGTGTTCAGGCTTTGCAGGTCGTCGTCGCGGCGCTTGATGCGGATCGGCGAGGAAGTACGCGTTTCCACGCCCGTCAGCACGGCGTCGGCCTTGTAGTAGCCCTTGATCTGCTTGTTGAACGCCGGGAATGCTTCACGCAGGGCCGTGATCGCGTATTCGGGCAGGGCCGGCGCCAGGTCCGTCAGGTGTACTGCCGGCTTGTAGGACGGCACCACGCTGCCAAATTGCGTCGAGGCGCGGCCGGCCACGAAATCGCCGACCAATTGTCCTGGGGCATCGTAGTTGCTGCCGCCCAGGGCAAACGCGCGCTCTTCGAGTTCGCGCTGCAGGGCGATGCCGGCCAGCGGGTCGCCCGGATAGTCGGCTGGCGTGATGCCGACGACGATGGCGCTGTTGGCGTTGCGCTCGTTGCGCGAATACTGGCTCATGCCGTTCGTCACCAGGCGGCCCGGTTCCGAGGCGGCGGCCACCACCGTGCCGCCCGGACACATGCAGAAGCTGTAGACGGAGCGGCCATTGCTGGCGTGGTGTACCAGCTTGTAGTCGGCCGCACCCAGGATCGGGTGGCCGGCGCTGGGGCCGAAGCGGCAGTTGTCGATCAAGGACTGCGGGTGTTCCACGCGGAATCCGATCGAGAACGGCTTGGCTTCGATGTACACGCCGCGGCGGTGCAGCATTTCGAAGGTATCGCGCGCGCTGTGGCCGATGGCCAGCACCACGTGGTTGCTGGCGATGGTCTCGCCATTGTCCAGCACCACCCCGCGCACCTGGCCGCCGTCGGCGCCGGGCACGATGTCGAGATCGACCACTTTGCTGCTGAAGCGGTATTCGCCGCCCAGTTGCTCGATATTCGCGCGCATTTCTTCCACCATCTTGACCAGGCGGAAGGTGCCGATGTGCGGCTTGCTCACATACATGATTTCCTCGGGCGCACCGGCCTTGACGAATTCCGTCAATACCTTGCGGCCGTAGTGCTTGGGATCCTTGATCTGGCTGTACAGCTTGCCGTCCGAGAAGGTGCCGGCACCGCCTTCGCCGAACTGCACGTTCGACTCGGGATTGAGCTCGCGCTTGCGCCAGAAGCCGAAGGTGTCGACCGTGCGTTCGCGCACCTGCTTGCCGCGTTCCAGGATGAGGGGGCACAAGCCCATCTGCGCCAGGATCAGCGCCACGAACAGGCCGCAGGGGCCCGTGCCGATGACGATGGGACGCGGTTCAGTGCTGTGGCCGGCCAGCTGTTCGCCGCCAGCGACGAATTTGTAGTCGGTATCGGGCGCGGGCATCAGGTGGATATCGTGGCCCAGGCGCGCCAGCACGGCCGCTTCATTCTTGACGTCAACATGCAGCGAGTAAATCAACACCACGGCGCTGCGCTTGCGCGCGTCGTAGCTGCGCTTGAAGACAGTAAAACCGAGCAGCTCGTCCGCGGCGATGCCGAGGCGGGCCAGGATGGCGGCAGGCAGGGCAGCTTCGTCGTGTTCGAGGGGGAGTTTTACTTCGTTGAGTCGCAACATGATGTGTATCTATAAAAATGGCTGGGCTCCGTATCTAGCGGAGAGTCTGTGAGGCAGCGCATGCGGCGGCATCAAGGCGCTATTTTACCTGCTGCGCAATGTGTTGATGCGGCGTGGGAGGAGGAGGGGCTGTGCGATGGGGGGGTGTACCAAGCCCGAGGCAGCATCGACGCGGACGTGGGCCTTCATGTCAAAGCGCCAGTCATTGCTTTTCTTCGGCTGATGCATTTCTGAATCGCGCTTGCCGTCCTTGTTTTTCGTCGATGGCGGCGCGGCGATCAGCGTGGCGTCCACGATAGTACCTTCGCGCATCATCAAGCATTTTTCTGCCAGGTGCCCGTTGATGGATCGAAGATCTCCCGTGTCAGCGCGTTGGCTTCCGGGTGGTGCCGGAACTTCAACAAGGTCGTCGCGTCCAACGCTGATTCGCGACTCACGTCGATGTCGCCGAAAGCGCGGATGGGCTGGTTGTCGTGGCCCGCATCTTCGATACCTTGGTCCGGCAAACCAAAGCACTGCTGGACTACATACATGCTCAGCATGTGCGCTAGTGTACTGCTTGCGAAATGGTTGCACTATTTAAAGACTGCGCTATCATCTACATATTGAGTTTGAGATGAGGTGAGCAATGCTGACTGCGGCGCCGATTATATTGAGCGAGGAAGACCGTGCCGAACTGGAACGAAGGGTCCGGTCGCAAACCATCGATACAC
>NZ_PEBS01000089.1 GCF_002869965.1 Janthinobacterium sp. ROICE36 | reverse complement strand
TAGCAAGAAGTGGACGATGCCAATACGGGACTGGAAAGCGGCACTGAACCGCTTCGCCATCCAGTTTGAAGACCGGGTACCGCAGACTTAAACGAAAAACCGTTTACACAGAATTCAGTACACCCCCTCAGCAGCGGGTATTCGACACCAGCGGCCGCGCCTTGGGCGATATCGCGGCGGCCGCCCGCTACCTGCTGAACAATGGCGGCGCCGATAAACCGTACTACGTGGCCGGCCTGCGCTTCAAGTCGCGCACCGGATGCGATCCGTTCCAGGTCATCACCGACTGCACGCAGCGCTGCGTGGGCGAGAATGCGACCGGCACGGGCTTGCCGCTGGACTTGCCCACCGGTTCCGGTTTCTATTCCCTGCAGCCCAGCCCGACCTGGTTGTTTTCCTCCGATCCAGCCGTATTCATTGGCAGCATCAGCTACCTGCACAGCTTCAAGCGCACTGACGTCAGCCGCCTGGTGCTCGATGGCGTGCGCGAACCGCTGGGGACCTTGCTGATGGGGTTTTCGTATCGCCTCAGCAAGGACAGGGGCTTGAACGTGTCGGCGGGTGGCGCTCTGACGCGCGATACGCCCGAGGTGTCCATATCGCTCAGGTTGCCGATGACCTTTTGATTGCGGGCGGCGGGCAAGGCAGCCCCGGCAGGCTGCCGCTGTCGCGCCGCTAGCGGCCAGCCATCGCCGATGCAATCTCGATCGAACTCAGCTTCCAGCCCCACACGCCATGGCGTTGCAGGACCAGTGCGCCTTCCTGCGCATTGCCATCCTTCGCGCGCACGACGAAGGTGTTTACGCCGGTATAGCCTGCCGAATAGTCGGCCTTTTTCTGCGCGCCATCGGCAGGCGCATCCGCATTCCCTTCTGCTCCCGCCTGCGGGCTGACGGCGCTCTTGTTGACCAGCGCCACTACGCCGGCCGGGGAAACCATGGTGTCGACCATTTTGCCCAGCATGGCACTGGCGATCGACTGGCCCAGGGCGGCCAGCGGGTTGCCGCTACCGGCGCTCGCCTCGATGCTGCGGGCCATGCCCGCTTCCAGCTGCGCCTTGACGCTGGCGCGCAGGGCGGGGAAGTCCACATGCCCGGCCAGGGCTTCGGCGTTGCGCTCGGCCAGGGCGATCTTGATCTGGCGCAAGGCGTAATATGGTGACGCATAGGCGCTGGCGACGACGGCAATGGCTGCCACGGCGGCCACGATGGTGATTTTTTTCAAGTGATGCCTGTAAGGTAAGAGTGAAAAACGGATGCCACGCAGGGTATCCGCTAAATGGAACTGCGGCAATAGTATTTCCTTGTCATCATCTGCCGCCTGTATTTCTCCACATTTGCTCAGGCTGCTCTCGCCGGGCCACTATGGAGTGGAATAGGGTGGGTGCTGTATAATGGGAGAAAAGTACCTAACTAGCTGTTTTAACTGAATAAAGACCTAATATCACATGCTTTCAACCGCAAATATTACGATGCAGTTTGGCGCCAAGCCATTGTTTGAGAATATCTCCGTCAAGTTCGGCGACGGCAACCGCTATGGTTTGATCGGCGCGAACGGCTGCGGCAAGTCGACGTTCATGAAGATCCTGGGCGGCGACCTGGACCCGTCGGGCGGCAACGTCATGCTCGATACCAACGAACGCCTGGGCAAGCTGCGCCAGGATCAATTTGCCTTTGAAGACATGCGTGTGCTCGACGTCGTCATGATGGGCCACACGGAAATGTGGGCCGCCATCCAGCAACGCGACGCGATCTACGCGAACCCGGAAGCGACCGACGACGACTACATGCAGGCGGCCGATCTGGAAGGCAAAGTGTCCGAATACGACGGCTACACGGCCGAATCTCGCGCGGGCGAACTGCTGCTGGGCGCCGGTGTTGCCATTGATCTGCATCAAGGCCCGATGAGCAATGTCTCGCCAGGCTGGAAGCTGCGCGTGCTGCTGGCGCAGGCGCTGTTCTCGAATCCGGACATCCTGCTGCTCGACGAGCCGACGAATAACCTGGATATCAACACGATACGCTGGCTGGAAGACGTGCTCAACGAGCGCAACTCCACCATGATCATCATTTCCCATGATCGCCACTTCCTGAACCAGGTCTGCACCCACGTGGCCGACATGGACTACGGCACCTTGAAGATTTACCCGGGTAACTACGACGAATACATGTTCGCCTCGACCCAGGCGCGCAACCAGCAACTGGCCAACAACGCGAAAGCGAAAGACAAGGTTGCCGAGCTGCAGGAATTCGTGCGCCGCTTCGCGGCCAACAAATCCAAGGCCCGCCAGGCAACGTCGCGCGCCAAGCAGATCGAAAAAATCAAGGTCGACGACATCAAGCCATCGTCGCGCGCCTATCCCTTCGTGCGTTTCGACGGCGAAAAGAAATTGCACCGCCTGGCCGTGGAAGTCGAGAACATCTCGAAAGGTTTTGACCGCCAGCTGTTCAAGAATTTCAGCATCATGGTCGAAGCGGGCGAGCGCATTGCCATCATCGGCGCCAACGGCGCCGGCAAGACCACCATGCTGCGTTGCATCGCAGGCGACATCGCCGGCTTGCAGCCAGACCAGGGCCGCGTGAAGTGGGCGGAAAACGCCAATGTCGGTTACATGCCGCAAGACCCGACGGAAGATTTCGCCAAGGACACGAACCTGACCGACTGGATCGGCCAGTGGACGAAAGAGGGCGACGATGACCAGGCCGTGCGTTCCATCCTGGGCCGCTTGCTGTTCGGCGGCGACGATGTAAAAAAGGCCGTCAAGGTGTTGTCCGGTGGTGAAAAGGGCCGCATGATGTACGGCAAGCTGATGCTGGGCCGCCACAACGTGCTGATGCTCGATGAACCGACCAACCACATGGACATGGAATCGATCGAATCCCTGAACATCGCGCTGGAAAAGTACGCGGGCACCCTGATCTTCGTCTCGCATGACCGCGAATTCGTGTCTTCGCTGGCCAACCGCATCATCGAGATCAAGGAAGACGGCATAGTCGATTACAGCGGCAATTACGAAGATTACTTGAAGAGCCAAGGCATCGATTAATTCGATGGGTTGCCGGATGGCGCATGCAGCGCTTCCGGCATGCAGTGTCGCAGGCTGGGCAATCGGCCTGCCGATATGCCATCGTGTATTCTCACCCAGCTACCCTACACCATGCAAACTCTAGCCATCAAATCCGTCGAGTATGAACATCCACAAGACGGCGCCAGCTGCACTGCCCACGCCTGGGCACGCACGCCAGCGACGCCATCCCCGTCTGAAAAAGCCGAACTGATCACGCGCATCAAGCGCCTGCTGATCGAGCGCGAAGCCGTGCTCGTTGCCCACTACTACGTGGATGCCGACCTGCAAGACCTGGCCGAAGCCACGGGCGGCTGCGTCTCCGATTCCCTGGAAATGGCCCGCTTCGGGCGCGACCATCCGGCCAAGACCCTGGTCGTGGCCGGCGTGCGCTTCATGGGCGAAACGGCGAAAATCCTCAGTCCCGAGAAAACCGTGCTGATGCCGGACCTCGACGCCACCTGCTCGCTCGACCTCGGTTGCCCGGTGGACGAATTCACGGCCTTCTGCGACGCCCATCCTGACCGTACGGTGGTGGTGTACGCCAACACCAGCGCGGCCGTCAAGGCGCGCGCCGACTGGATGGTCACGTCCTCCATCGGCCTCGACATCGTTGCCCACCTGCATGCGCAGGGCAAGAAAATCCTCTGGGCGCCCGACAAGCACCTGGGCGGGTATATCCAGAAGGAAACGGGCGCCGACATGCTGCTGTGGCAGGGGAGTTGCCTGGTGCATGACGAATTCAAGGGCATCGAACTCGATTTGCTCAAGGAAGAGTATCCGCAAGCCAAGGTGCTCGTGCATCCGGAGTCGCCCGCGAACGTGGTGGCGCTGGCCGACATGGTGGGTTCGACGTCGCAAATGATTGCGGCAGCGCAAACTATGCATACCGATACCTTCATCGTCGCCACCGACAACGGCATCCTGCACAAGATGCGCGCTGCCGCGCCGGGCAAGCGCTTCATCGAAGCGCCCACGGCCGGCAACAGCGCCACCTGCAAAAGCTGCGCGCACTGCCCGTGGATGGCCATGAACGGCTTGCTGAACCTGGCGCAAACGCTGGAAAACATGCACAACGAAATCCACGTCGATCCCGCCGTCGGCCAGCTGGCCGTGCGCTCGATCAATCGCATGCTCGACTTCGCCGCCGCCAAGAAGGCGGGCCTCAAGCCGGGCGCGGACCTGGCAAAAGAAACCACATTGTTCCAAGGAATCGGTCCAGCATGAGTACCCTCGTTAATTCTTTCGCCCCCTTTGACCCCGCCCTGGCGCGCGCGTTCGAGGGCAATTTGCTGGCCGCCTTGCTGGAAGACGTGGGCCAGTGCGACCTGACGGGCGAACTGGTGCCGCCCGACCACATCGTCACGGCGCGCGTCATCGTGCGCGAAGCAGCCGTGCTGTGCGGCGCACCGTGGTTCGAAGGCATCATGAAAAGCCTGGACCGCAGCATCGATATTGCCTGGCATTACGCCGAAGGCGACATGATGACGGCCGACAGCGTCGTGTGCACGATTCAGGCGCCGGCGCGCGCCTTGCTGACGGCCGAGCGCAGCGCCCTCAATTTCCTGCAACTGCTGTCGGCGGTCGCCACGGCCACGCGCCAATATGTCGATGTGATCGCCGGCACCAGGGCATCCATCCTGGACACGCGCAAGACCTTGCCAGGCCTGCGCCTGGCGCAAAAGTATGCGGTGCGCGTCGGCGGCGGCAAGAACCAGCGTCTGGCCCTGTACGACGGCATCCTGATCAAGGAAAACCATATCGCGGCCGCGGGCGGCGTCAGCCAGGCCCTGGAAAACGCGCGCAATCTCGACGCGGGCGTGCCCGTGCAGATCGAGGTGGAAACCCTGGCGCAATTGCAGGAAGCGCTGGACGCGGGCGCCGTGTCCGTACTGCTGGACAACTTCAGCAACGACATGCTGCGCGCAGCCGTGGCCTTGACGAATGGCCGCGCCTTGCTGGAAGCGTCGGGCGGCATCAATGCCGACACCGTACGCGCCATTGCCGACACAGGCGTGGACCGCATCTCGATCGGCAGCCTGACCAAGGACGTGCGGGCCACCGATTACTCCTTGCGCATCGTCGGCTGATGCGAAAAGCAGGGCGGCGCCTGCTGGCCCTGGCGCTGTTGTGGCCGACATTTGCCTTGCCTTGCCTTTGCCGGTGCAAGCGCGCGAGCTGCTGGCCGTGGGCGCGCAGTTCGAGCGCGTGTTCGAGTATCAGGAGAGCGGCGAATATGGCGGACTGGGCGCGGAATTGCTGCGTCTGATGGCGGCGCGCACGGGTAATTCCGTGCGTTTTCGCATGGTGCCGTGGGCGCGCGCGCAAGCCATGCTGGCGCAAGGCCAGGCCGATATCTTGATCGGCCCCTACAAGACGCCCGATCGCATCGCCAGCATGGGGTTTTCCGACAAGCCGTTTTACCAGGACCAGATGGTCTTTTATACGCGCCAGGACGCCAGCTTTGGCTGGGACGGCGATTACGCGGCACTGAAGAACCGCAGGGTGGTGCTGCTCAATGGCTGGGCATATGGTGCGGATTGGGAGCGCATGCGGCCCGGCTTGCAGGTCAGCGTGGCCAACAATGTGGAAAATGGCTTGAAGATGCTGGTGCACAATCACGTCGACGTGTTCGTCAGCAACCGCCGCAATACCGACCCCGTGATTGCCCGCCTCGGCTATGGGCGCCAGGTGAAACCCTTACCCAGGGTCATCGAAGTACAGAATGGCTATTTCGCCTTTCCCCGCTCGCCCGCCTTCGACAAGCTGCGCTTGCAGTTCGACCAAGAATTGAATAGCCTGATCGAGACGGGCGAACTGAAACGGCTGGGCAAGCGCTACGACGTCGGCGTGCCCTGAGGGCATGCCGCCAGACCAGGCGGCATGCGCTTGCCTGCATTACAGCTGGCGCGCCTCAAACGTATTGCACTGTGCAATCTGGCCGCTCTCGATGCCCTTGCTGAACCAGCGCACGCGCTGCTCCGAGGTGCCGTGCGTAAACGAGTCCGGCACGACATGGCCTTGCGACTGCCGCTGCAGCGCATCGTCGCCGATGGCCGTGGCCGCTTTCAGGGCCGCTTCCACATCGCCCTGTTCCAGGATCTTGCGGTCGGCGTTCGCGTGATAGGCCCACACGCCGGCAAAGCAGTCGGCCTGCAATTCCAGGCGCACGGACATGGCGTTGGCCTGGCGTTCCGATTGCGTGCGGCGCGCCTTGTCGACCTTCTCGGACAAGCCCAGCAGATTCTGCACGTGGTGGCCCACTTCATGCGCGATCACATAGGCTTCGGCAAATTCGCCCGAGACCTTGAAGCGCTGCTGCATCAGATTGAAAAAATCGAGGTCCAGGTAGACTTTCTGGTCGCCAGGGCAATAGAAGGGGCCGCTGGCGCTCTGGCCCGTGCCGCAGGCCGTCGGCGTGCTGCCCGAGTACAAGACCAGCTTGGGTTTCACGTAGTTGCCACCTTCGGCCTGGAACAAAGCGCCCCAGGTGTCTTCCGTATCGGCCAGCACGGTTTTCACGAAGCGGGCCATCTCATCCGATTCGGGCGGCTGGCGCGCGGGCGCCTGGCTTTGCTGGCTGCTGACCTGGCCGTCACCGCCGCTGAGCATATTCAGCAAGGTCAAAGGATTGACGCCCAGCACATACGAGCCGACGAGGGCGATGACGATGGTGCCGATGCCGATCGAGCGTCCGCCAAAGCCGAAGCCGCCACCGCCCCCACCGCTATCCTCTCCGCGACGGTCTTCCACATTGTCGCTTTCGCGATTGCCTTCCCACTTCATGAGTTACTCCTGCAACGATTGATATTAGTCAGGTATCAAGGCGATTCCTGTGACGATTCTTGTGATTATCGCACCAAACTGTGCTACGGCAGGAAGGACAGTGTTACCCTTTGAAACTTTTCCACCTTCATCACAACAGGTGAAACATGACGCTCGCCCCCGCTACCTATGTTACTCCCGCCGAGGTCGTTCAGGCCCAGTTGGACGCCTATAACGCCCACGACGTGAAGGCCTTGCTGGCCATCTACGCCGATGATGCGCAGCAATTCCAGCATCCCGCTACCTTGCTGGGCACGGGCAGCGCGCAGATCGGCCCCCGTTTCACGGCCCGTTTCTCCGCCAGCCGGCCGCAGGCGCAGTTGCTCAACCGCATCGCTTGCGGCAAGCTGGTGATCGACCATGAAATCGTCCATGGCGACACGCCGGACGGTGTTTTCGCGCAGGAACTGGTGGCGACCTATGAGGTGGAGCAGGGACGCATCGCGCGTGCCTGGTTCAGCTTTGGCGCCCTGACCAGCCTGCGCGTGGCGTTGCCGGCCGATGTGCTGCACATGAATGCACTGATCGCCCGCTCCGGCGTGGCACTGAGCGCGGGGTTTTATACGCAGGAACAGGCGCAGGCCGTGACACGCCACGTGTTTGGCGTCGATACGCAGCTCGTTGCCGACCGGACGTATTTTGTGATCGAACGCGATGGCGCCATGCTGGCCTGTGGTGGCTGGAGCCAGCGCGCCACCCTGTATGGCGCCGACCGCGCCAAGAGCGGTCCGGACCCGCTGCTCGATCCAGCCAGCCAAGCGGGCCGCATCCGTGCATTCTTTGTGGAACCCGCAGCCGCCCGCCAGGGCCTTGGCAGCATGCTGATGCGCCATTGCGAACGCCAGGCGCTGGCCGCCGGTTTTACGGCACTGGAACTGGCCGCCACCTTGCCCGGCGTGCCGCTGTACCTGGCCAGCGGTTTTGCCGTCACGGAAGATTTTTACCTGGACTTGCCCGATGACATCAAACTGCCGCTGGCGCGCATGCACAAGCGGCTGTGAGGCACTGGCTTACCGGGGCAACGGCGCCTTTTGTCCGTTGGCATGCTCGCTGTAATACAGCGAGGGCAGGAAGCGCGACAGCTAGGTAAATTCGCTGTAGCAATGGTGCAGCACGCAGTCCGTGGGCGTGTCGCGCGTCAGGTGCAGCATTTCGCCATCTAGCGGATCGTCCTGCGGGTCCAGCTGCACGTGCTCGCCAAGTCGTGCGCGGCCATCTGGTGCTGCAGAATGGGCACGACGGGCACGCAATGGCAGGCTTGCTGCTGGCCATGGTGATCGCCGAGCCGCTGCGGCAGATGGCGCTGGGCTTGCTGGTGCCCGTGCCGGCCCGGGATGCCGCACCGCGCATCGATGCGGCGCTGCGACTGCTGGGTAGGCAGGCGATCAAGGTGGCTGGTGCTTCAACGCTTCGCGGCGGCTGAGGGGAGAGAGCTGTTGGCGGTGCGCGTTGGCAAACGCCGTCACGGCCCCGGGGGCGTGGCGCGCGTAATCGCGCAAGGCCCAGCCGATGGCCTTGCGGATGAAAAACGCGTCTTCATGGGCCAGCGCCAGGGCCGCGTCGAACAGCCAGGCGGCATCCGTGTCGCCGCGCCAGCCCAGGTGGTGCAGCATGGCGATGCGGCGCAGCCAGAAATCGTCGTGGCGCAAGGCCGCGTCCATGTGCGCATGGCCATCGCCGCCGCGCCGCAGCTCCGCCTGCAGCACGTCGCCCACGATGCCCGCCATGCCGTCGACGCTGTCCCGCCAGGCGCGCTGGTGCGCCAGTGCCAGCAGGGCCGGGAGGTGATCGATGCCCAGCTGGCGTCGGTGCAGGGCCAGCATGTCGAGCGCCACGTGCTGGTATTCGCGTTCAGGCTGCTGCCACAGCAGTTGCGCATGTTCCAGCAGCGTCCCGGGATCGATATCCTTCAAGTCCGCCAGCAAGTCCCTGGCGGCCAGCCGCCGCTGCGGCGCTGGCAGGCCCAGGAACACGAACTGGTCGCGCATATACGCCTGCATGGGGGCTGCGCGGCCCGGTTCGGCAGCCGCTTCGAGTGCGATCTTTAATTTGGCGTGCAAGTCCATGTTGTCTTTCCCATGTTCAGGCGTAAAAAAGGCGCTCCGTGGAGCGCCTTTTCATCTTCATCCGCTATTACTGGACTTTTGCCTTCTTCATCAATTCATCGCGGTAAGCGGCGAGTTTCTTTTGTTGCAGCGACTCGGCCACTTGACCCTTGACTTCTTCCATTGCCGGCAGTTTCGTCGGGCGGGTTTCTTCCAGCTTGATCACGTGGAAGCCGAATTGCGATTGCACAGGCGTTTGCGTGACCTGGCCTGGTTTCAGGGCAACCATGGCGTCGGAGAATGGCTTCACGTAGGAAGCAGGGCTAGCCCAGTCCAGGTCGCCGCCATTGGCTGCGGAACCGTCTTTCGATACTTTTGCCAGTTCTTCGAACTTGGCGCCGCCTTTCAGCTTGGCGATGATGTCTTTCGCTTCGGCTTCGGTGGCTACCAGGATGTGGCGTGCATGGTATTCCTTGTCGCCCGCTTGTGCCTTGAACTTGTCATACTCGGCCTTGATTTCAGCGTCCTTGACAGGGTTCTTCTTGACGTAGTCGGCCAGCAGGGCGTTGATGATGATGCTTTGACGGGCATTGTCGATCTGCGACTTGACTTCCGGACGCGTGCCGTAGCCTTGCTTGTCGGCTTCCTGGATCAGCACTTCACGGCCGATCAGGTCTTTCTTGATGGCTTCGCGCAATTGCGGCGAATCGGCTTGCTTGCCTTGGGCGACGACTTGCTTGACGACCTGGTCAACGCGCGACGATGGGATGGCCTTGCCATTCACGGTAGCGACGTTTTGCGCGAATGCAGGGATCGCGACAACGGCGATCAGGGCTAAGATCAGGCGGGCTGGCTTCAAAATCATGTTCATTCCTAATAGATATACAAAAAGTTTGCGTCTGCCGGGCAGTGCGCATTCAGGCGCAGAATACACGACCGGCGCCGAAAAGGGCGCCGGGGAGGTCAGTTCTTATTGAACTTTCGCTTTTTTGATCATTTCTTCCTGATACGCTTGCAGTTTCTTTTGCTGCAGCGCTTCGGCGATTTGTGGCTTGACTTCTTCCAGGGTCGGCAGTTTGGCCGCGCGGGTGTCGTCCAGCTTGATCACGTGGAAGCCGTTAGGCGTTTGCACCGGGGTGTCGGTGACCTGGCCTTTTTGCAGTTTCACGAAGGCGTCGGAGAACACTTTCGGGAAGGACGATGGCGCTGCCCAGTCCAGGTCGCCGCCATTGTCGGCCGAGCCGGCATCTTTCGATTGCTTGGCCAGGTCTTCGAACTTGGCGCCGCCTTTCAGCTTGGCGATGATGTCTTTCGCTTCGGCTTCGGTGGCTACCAGGATGTGGCGCACATGGTATTCCTTGTCGCCCGTCTGGGCCACGAAGCGCTCGTATTCAGCCTTGATTTCAGCGTCGTTGACAGGGTTCTTTTTCAGGTAGTCGCCGACCAGGGTGTTGATGACGATGGCCTGGCGCGCGTTCTCGATTTGCTGCTTGACGGCTGCATCTTTACCGAAACCTTTGTTTTCCGCTTCTTGCATCAGCACTTCACGGCCGATCAAGTCTTTCTTGATGGCTTCGCGCAGTTGCGGCGAATCCGGTTGCTGGCCTTGGGCGACGACTTGCTTGACGACTGCATCAACGCGCGACGATGGGATAGGCTTGCCGTTAACAACGGCAACATTTTGCGCAAAAACAGGTACCGCGACAACGGCGAGTAGTGCGATCAGCAAGCGGGCTGGCTTAAAAGTCATTATTAAATCCTGTTAGGGAAAGTTTCGTAAAAAACGCATGGAAAGAAATTGACAACATGGCTAGCGTACGCCAAAAACGCCATCCTTACATTACTTCGGATGGCGCCAGGGCCACAATCGCCAATGCATGTATCTCATTATGCATCATATCGTGCACGGAATCATACACCAGTCGATGGCGCATGACGAGCCTGAGCCCTTCAAATTGACTAGAAATAATGCGTAGATTGTAATGACCTCCGCCCGAGGCGGCGCCCGCATGGCCCCGGTGGCGCGCCGAGTCGTCTTCCAGCACGCATTCCAGAGGGGAAAGTGCCGTTTTCAGGCGGGTAAGAATGCGCTGCATGCGCGTTTCCGGCGAGGTATTTTCGGTGCTGGTATTCATCATGCGTCTTCCTTGATATGTTTTGCCAGGAACAGGGTTTGCGCCACGATGAAGGCAAAGAAAATGCCTGTCGCGCCAAAGGCCTTGAAACTGACCCAGGCAGCCATGTCGCCCTTGTACAGCACGAAGGCGACGAACAAATTCAGTGCGCCGATGGCGCCGAAGAAGATGATCCAGGCGGCCAGCAACTGGTTCCAGACGGCATCAGGCAATTGCACTTGCGCTTCCATGGTCTTGCGGATCAGGTTTTTCTTGAAGCCAACATGGGCGATCAAGAGGGCCAGGCCGGACAGCCAGTAGATCAGGGTCGGCTTCCATTTCAGGAAAAAATCGTCATGCAGGTAGATGCTGGCGCCGCCGAACACGACAAAGATGAACAGCGACAGCCACAGCATGCCGTCGACCTTGCGGCCGCGCAGCAGCAGATAGCTGACCTGGCAGGCGGTGGCGACGATGCCGACCAGGGTGGCAAGTATCCACGGCGCCTGGTCAGCCTTGATCAGGCCGCCTGACACGAAGCCGGACAAATATTGCTGCACAAAATCGTGCGTGGCCGCTTCATACATGCCGCCCAGCTTGAAGGCGGCGAAAAAGGCGATCAGGGGGAATAGGTCGAATAGAAATTTCATGGCGAGACTTTACACTGGTGTTATTAAATGCATCTTAGGAATGGCTTAGGAGCAACTGAGGTGCTCCCCGGCGTTCCTGTGTCTCAAGGCTGCGGATCGAAGCGCAAGGAAGCCGAATTGATGCAATAGCGCAAGCCGGTCGGCGGCGGGCCGTCCGGGAAGACATGGCCAAGGTGGGCGTCGCAGACGGCGCAGACGATTTCCGTGCGCATCATGCCGTGGCTGCGGTCGACGATCTCTGTCACGTTGGCCGGGTCGAGCGCCTGGAAATAGCTGGGCCAGCCGCAGCCAGAATCGAACTTGGTATCCGAGGCGAACAGGGGCGTATTGCAGCAGACGCAAGTATAGATACCGTGTTCATGGTGGTCCCAGAACTTGCCCGTGAAGGCCCGCTCCGTGGCCGCGTGGCGCGTGATGTCGTATTGCATGGAATCGAGCATGGCGCGCCATTCGGCGTCGGTTTTTTTGACTTTATTCGTGGTCATAATGACTCCTCAGGATGAGCAACTGACTTCAAGGTGGCTGGCCCAGTCGGGCGGTAGGGCCGCATAGTGCTGGTGTTCGGGCTGTTCGTCAAATGGCTTTTGCAAAACTTCCAGCAATTTCGCCACTTCCGTGTAGTCCTGCTGCCGGGCTTTTTCGATGGCCACTTGCGCCAGGTAGTTGCGCAGCACGTATTTCGGGTTGACCTGGTTCATGGCCACTTGCCGCTCGGCATCGAGGCTGTTTTCCTGACGCAGGCGCGCGCGGTAGGTGGCGGCCCACGTATCGAAAGCGGGACGGTCGATGAACATGTCGCGCAGCATGGTGTCTTGCTCGGGGGCGGCCACTTGCAGTGTCGCCAGGGCGCGGAAGAAGTTGGTGAAATCCACGTGATTGGCTTGCATCAGCGCAAACATGCTGTCGAATAGCGCCGTATCGTCGTCTTGCATGCTCTGCAAGCCCAGCTTGGCGCGCAGCAAGGCATTCATCTTGTCCGCAAAGGCGCTCTGGTAAGTGTCCAGCGCCGCCTGCGCCTCGGCCACTTCGCCGATCAGCGGCAGCAGCGCCTGGCCCAGTGCGTAGCAGTTCCAGTGGCCCACCTGCGGCTGGTTGGCGTAGGAATAGCGGCCCTGCTGGTCCGTATGGTTGCAAATATGTTCCGCGTCAAACGCTTCCATGAAGCCGAAAGGGCCGTAATCGAGCGTCAAGCCCAGGATAGACATATTGTCCGTGTTCATCACGCCATGCATGAAGCCCACGGCTTGCCACTGCGCAATCATGTGCGCCGTGCGCACGCACACTTCGGCCAGCAAGGCTTGATAGGGATGTGCCGCAGCGCGCAGATGGGGATAAAAACCGTCGATGACGTAATCGGCAAGGATTTTCAGCTCGTCCGGCTGCTTGCGGTAAAACCAGTGCTCGAACGAACCGAAACGCACGAAACTGGGTGCCATGCGCGTGACGACGGCCGCCGTTTCCAGCGTTTCGCGCATGATGCCTTGCTGCGACCCCATGATGGACAGCGCGCGCGAAGTGGGAATGCCCAGCGCCGCCATGGCTTCCGAACAGAGGAATTCGCGGATGGACGAGCGCAGCACGGCGCGGCCATCGCCCATGCGCGAATACGGCGTGGCGCCGGCGCCCTTCAGTTGCAGCTCCATCGGACCGCTTGCTGTGGCGATATCGCCCAGCAAGATGGCGCGGCCGTCACCCAGCTGGCCGGCCCAGACGCCGAACTGGTGGCCCGAATACACGGCCGAGAGGGGGATGGAACGCTCGGCAACCATATTGCCGCTCAGCAGCGCCACGTAATCGGCTTGCGCCAGGCGCGCCGCATCGAGGCCGATGAGGGCTGCTGCCGGTGCGCTGGCGGCCACGAAATACGGGGCGGGCAGGGGCGTGGGCATCAAGCGCGTATAGAAGGCGGGCGGCAAGGTCGCAAAGGCGTTATCCAGTGGTAAGGTAGGAGCGGTGATGGCGATTCCATTCAAATCAAATGTGGCGATGTGGCGGCAAGCAGCGCCAGCCCGGAATACGATTTTACCGCACAGCGCCAAGGCGCGTGGCGGATGTCCGGAAGGTTGAAAAACGGAATCGAAAATTCCATGCTGCAATGCAATATCGAAATGCGTTGACGATTTTCGCACGACCGTACGAAACTAGGGAAAGTCTTTAAATTCCAACAATAACCGAGTAGCCACCCCAGGAGACACGATGTCGGCATTTCCCTTGAGCCCAGTAATGGGCCAGATGATGAATCAGCCCCTGCTGATTTCCAGCATTATCGAATTTGCAGCGCGTCATTATGGGGGCAGCGAAATCATTTCGCGGCGAGTGGAGGGCGATATGCACCGCTACACCTACCGCGATTGCCACCAGCGCGCGCGCCGGCTGGCCAATGCCCTGCATGGCCTTGGTGTCGGCATGGGCGACCGGGTCGCCACCCTGGCCTGGAATGGTTACCGCCACCTGGAAGCCTATTATGCCGTGTCCGGCTCGGGCGCCGTGTTGCACACCATCAATCCGCGCCTGTTTCCCGACCAGATCGCCTACATCTCGCACCATGCGCAAGACCAGGTACTGCTGTTCGACCTGACCTTTTTACCTGTGGTGGAGAAAATCGCCGCCGACTGCACCTTTGTGCGCCACTTCGTGCTGATGTGCGACCGCGAGCGCATGCCCGCCAGCAGCAGCATCGCCGACCTGCTGTGCTATGAAGACTTGATCGCCACGCATTCCGACGATTACGCGTGGCCCTTGTTCGACGAGAATGCGGCCGCCACCCTGTGCTACACGTCCGGCACGACGGGCAATCCCAAGGGCGCCCTGTATTCGCACCGCTCGACCGTGCTGCACGCGTATGCCTCGGCCATGCCCAGCGGCCTGAACGTGCGCGCCTCCGACACGGTGCTGCCCGTGGTGCCCATGTTCCACGTGAATGCCTGGGGCTTGCCGTATTCCGTGCCCCTGTCCGGCGCGCGCATGGTGTTTCCCGGCGCGGCGCTCGATGGCAAGTCCTTGTACGAGCTGTTCGAATCGGAAAAAGTGACGTTCTCGGCCGGCGTGCCCACCGTCTGGCTGGGCTTGATGAACCATGCGCTGCAGAATGACTTGACGTTTTCCACCTTCCGCCGCACGGTGATCGGCGGCGCGGCCTGTCCGCCGGCCATGATGGATACCCTGATCGACAAGTTCGATATCGACGTCATCCACGCCTGGGGCATGACGGAAATGTCGCCGCTGGGCACGGCGGGCGGCTTGCAGACCAAGCACCTGGACTTGCCGAAGGACGCACAGCGCAAGATCCTGCAAAAGCAGGGCCATGCCATTTATGGCGTGGACATGAAGATCGTCGACGACGATGGCAAGGAATTGCCGTGGGATGGCGTCGCCTACGGCCATTTGCTGGTGAAAGGGCCGTGGGTCATTGCTTCGTATTTCAAGAACGAGGGCGGCGACGTGCTGCAGGATGGCTGGTTTCCCACGGGCGACGTGGCCACCATCGACGCGGATGGCTATATGCAGATCACGGACCGCAGCAAGGATGTGATCAAGTCGGGCGGCGAGTGGATCGGCACCATCGACCTGGAAAACCTGGCCATGGCGCACCCGGCCGTGCTACAGGCGGCCTGCATCGGCGTGTTCCACCCGAAATGGGATGAGCGCCCCGTGCTGGTGGTGGTGCTGCGCCCCGGCATGACGGTTACGCGCGAGGTGTTGTTGCAGTTCTTCGAGGGCAAGATCGCCAAGTGGTGGACGCCCGACGACGTGCTGTTCATCGACGCCTTGCCCATGGGCGCGACGGGCAAGATCCAGAAAAACAAGCTGCGCGAGCAGTTCAAGGGGCACAAGCTGCCGGGCATGTAGCGCAAGCCGCAATTACGCCGCCTGCGGCAGCGCCGCCCCCAGCTTTTCCAGCAAGTGCTCGCACTGGAAGACGGACAGGGTCTGGCGCTGCGCGTCCGTGCCGATATCGATCATTTCATCCATTTCGCTGCGCAAGTCGTCGTGCGTGCCCGTGCGGATGATTTGCGGCGCCGCAAAGCGCTGGCTGTCGGAAATGGTCATGATGTTGTCGACATGGTCGACAAGGAAGCCATAGCGCTCACTACCGCGTTCCACGATGAGGATCTTGCCGGCGCTCGCGTCCGGCAGGGCCGGCATCGCGTACAGCTGGCGCAAGTCGATGATGCTGATCATTTGCTGGCGCAAGTTGAGCATGCCGCGCATGCAGGCCGGCATGCCTGGTGGGGTGGTGATGGCGCCGTTGAAATCGATGATTTCGCGCACTTGCCCGATTTCCACGGCGAAGCGGGTTTCCACGGTAAACGTGATGTAGACGCGGCGCTGCGCCTTGCGCGTGGCGGCGCTGGCCGTTTGCGTGTCGTTTGGATACAGGCGCTTGTGGCCATCGCGCATTTCGACGATCTCCGCCTGCGACAGGATACCCTTGTGGTCGAGGAAAATGATGTCGCCCAGGCCCTCTTTCGAGATGCAGCCGGCAAACATGGCCGCGCGCGCCTTGCTCAGCAAGGGAATCGGCAGCACCTCGTCGCCAAAGAAATGCACGATGCTGTCGACGGAATCGACGAGAAAGCCGATGCTCGTGTCAGCCAGGCGCACGACGATGATGCGCTGCTCACTGGTCGCCGCCCTGGCCGCGCTGCCGGACACGGCCGCTTGCAACAGGGCGCCGAAATCGACGACAGCCACCTGGCTGCCGCGAAAATGCATGCGACCAAGGCACAGTTCGCTCTTCAGCAGGGAGCTGTGCAGTTCCGGCACGCGGATGATTTCCTGGATGGCCAGCATTTCGAAGGCAAACGTGGCGCCGGCCGCGTGAAAGCTGACGCACTGCCGGCGTTCGCTTTGCGCATGGTAGCGCGCCGTGCTCAGTTTGGCGCCCGTCGCTTGCAGGGCCAGCACATGGGGCACGTTTTCGATGCGCAGCAGGGCGTGCGGGTCGAGGATTTGCAGCAGGCGCGCGCCGCCATCGAGCAATATCGCGCCGGCGATGACGGCGTGTGCGTCGCCGGCCGTATACTGCAGGGCGCTGCGCGCGCTGGCCGGCACGCGCAGGAGGTCGCCCGTATCCTGGAAGACGATGCCGATCAGCACTTGCTGAAAATCGAGGATGGCGATCTTGTCCGTGGCCACGGCGCGCGGCGCATCGGCGCGGAACAAGCGGCCCAGATTGACCACCGGAATGACACTGCCGCGCAAGGTGAACATGCCCTCCAGATACGCGGGTGACAGGGGCAGGGCGGTGACTTTCGCGGGGTAGTTCACCACTTCGCGGATGCAACTGGCGGGCAGGGCGAATTCATCGTCGCCCAGCTGGAAGGAACCGAACAGTTCGGTGGCGCCATCGCGCTCACCCTTGTACCCTTCATGCATATCCATATGTGCCTTACTTGCGTGGAGTCAAGCCGGGTTGCGTCACCACATCGGTGACGGCGTAGCTGTGGTGGGCGCAATCGATCAGCAACTGGCGCCCGTGGCGTCCGCCCAGCGCGCAAAAACTGACGTGCAAGCCGCACTGGTCCAGGTATTTTTGTGCCGCTGCCGTGTTTTGCCGCCCCACCTGCAGGCAGCCATGGCCATTATCGGGGCCGAACATGCTGGCGCCGCCCGCCAGCACCACGTCGATATCGGCGTAATCGGCCTCGCGCACGCCCATCAGGCGCAGCAACGAGGGCACGGCCTGACTCACATAGCGTGCATTCAGGGCGCGTGCAGTCGGCGCGCCCAGCGCTTGCACGCTGCCGGGCGCTTCCGGTAGCAAACAATGGGCCAGGCCGCAGCAAGGGCCGTTCTTCCAGATGAAACCGATGCCGATGCAGGAGCCCAGCAGCGCCTGCAGCTGTTCGCCGTGCGTGCCCACGCTAAGTTGCCCAATGCCAACCAGGTGCAGCGGCGGCGCGTCCGCCAGAGTGTGCGTGTGGATCATGCCGCTCCCGCCTTATAAATCATGGGAAACTCGAATTGATAGCCGGTGCCCAGGCGGGCAATGGTTTCCGACTCGCCCAGGATCAGCCGGCCCTCGTCCTTCAGGCTCAGGCGCGCCTGGCGCAGCACGGTTTGCTGGTGCCCGGCATCGAAATAAATCAGCACATTGCGCAGGAACACCAGGTCGAACTGGCGGGCCGGGCGCAGCGCTTCGAGCAGGTTGTGCTGCGCAAAGCTCACGTGGTGCCGCAGTTCCTCGTTGACCTTGAGGCCATACGGCGAAGGCGTGAAATATTTGCGCAGCAAGTCCGGGTGCGACAAGCGGATGCGCTCGACGGAGCGCCCGCTGTACTGCCCGGCCCGCGCTGCAGCGAGGATTTGCTGCGAAATGTCGCTGGCCAATATCTGGTAGCGGAAAGCGGGCGTTTGCAGCCTGAATTGCTCGCACAGCATGGCGATCGAATACAGCTCTTCGCCGCTGGCCGCCGCAGCCGACCAGATTTCCAGGCAGCCGCCCGGATGGGCGCGGGCCCAGGCGGGCAGGTAGCGGTCGCCGAAATAATCCCAGATCGATGGCGTGCGGAAAAACAGGGTGTCGTTGGTGGTCACCAGGTCGATGAAATGGGCCACCTCGTCGCGGTCGCTGGCGACCCGCTCCAGGTAAGCCTGGTAGCTGCGCAGTGACAGCGCTTGCAGCCGTGGCTGCAAGCGCCGCTCCAGCAGCACGCTCTTGCGCGCCGTCATGGCGATGCCCGTATGCTGGCGCACCAGCGCGATCAGGCCCGTCAGCACCTCGGGCGTCAAGGTGGCCGCGTGGCTCATGGCTTACACCACGAAGCCGGAGACAGTCTGGTTCAGGCTGACCGCGCGCGCGTTCAGCCCATCCGTCGAGCGGGCGATGCTGTCGCAGTTGGCAGCCGACTTTTCCGTTTCTTCGGCGATGTACTGGATCGCCGTGGAGACTTCGCGCGCCGTCAGCAGCTGTTCGTTGGCCGCCTTCGAGATATCCGAGATGGCCAGGGTGGTCTTCGCCACGCCCGAGACGATCTTGTCGAAGGCGTCGCTGGCCTGGCGCGAAATCTCGCTGCCCGTGGAGACGCGCTTGACGGATTCATTGATCAGCTTGGAAATCTCTTTGGTTGCCTGCGAGGAACGCTCGGCCAGCTTGCGCACTTCGTCGGCGACGACGGAAAAGCCCAGGCCGTGTTCGCCCGCGCGCGCCGCTTCGATGGCCGCATTGAAGGCCAGCATATTCGTCTGGTTGGCGATCTCGCTGATGACCTTGACGATTTCGCCGATGTCTTCCGACGAGCGGTTGATCAAGTCCATCGCCTCGATCGACTTGGCACGGCGCGCGCCCCCGCTTCCGCTTCCAGTTGCGTGGCTTTCGCCAGGAAGTCGGCATTCGAGGTGTTTTCCGCGATGGAATTGATGGAAAACGTCAGGCCATCGATGGAGGCGTTCATTTCTTCCACCGTGGCGCCCAGCGCCTGCGTGCCCACGGCCACGCCCGTGGCCCGCTCGGCGATGGCATGCGAAGCGTCGGCAAAGCCGTTGGCGGCCGAGACCACGTTGCCGATCACGCCGCGCAAGTCGACGATCATCTTGCTGATGCCGCCGGCCAGCAAGTCGATCGGCTCGTCGCCCTCGGGCACGATATGGCAGGTCAGGTCGCCTTGCGCCGCGCGCGCCACCGAGTCGAGCAGGGCATTGACTTTGCGGCTGTCGTTGGCGGCCTTGGCCTGGATGCTGTTTTCCAGCTTCACCTGTTCGCTGATGTCGATGGCGAACTTGACCACTTTATACGGCTTGCCCTTCAGGTCGAGGATGGGGTTGTAGGTGGCCTGTATCCACACCACCTTGCCATGGCTGCCCAGGCGCTTGTAGCGGCCCGCATCGAATTCGCCCCGGTTCAGTTTTTGCCAGAATTTCTTGTACTCGGCGCTGCTGGCATACTCGGGCTCGCAGAAGGTGCGGTGGTGCTCGCCCTTGATATCGCTCAAGTCATAGTCCATGACGGCGAGGAAATTGTCGTTCGCGTCCAGCACATTGCCCTGCATGTCGAATTCGATCACGGCCTGCGCCTTGCCGATGGCGCTGACCTTGCCTTCGTACTCGGCGTTGCGTTTCTTCAGGGCCGTGATGTCGCTGGCGAACTTGACCACCTTGAAGGGCCGGCCTTCAGTGTCGAAGATGGGATTGTAGCTGGCGTTGAGCCAGATTTCGCGGCCGTCCTTGGTAACGCGCTTGTATTCGCCCGCGTCAAACTCACCCTTGCCCAGTTTTTGCCAGAATTGCGCATACTCCTCGCTGTTGGCGTAATCGGGCGCGCAAAACATGCGGTGGTGCTTGCCTTCTATCTCTGCCAGCGTATAGCCTACCGAGGCCAGGAAATTGTCGTTGGCGCGGAGGATGGTGCCGTCGAGCCGGAACTCGATCACGGCCTGGGCTTTGCTGATGGCGTCGATCTTGCCTTCATAATCGGCATTGCGGCGCTTGCTGGCCGTGATGTCGGTGGCAAACTTGATGACTTTATACGGTTTGCCATCGGCATCGAGGATGGGGTTGTAGGAAGCGTTGATCCACACTTCGCGGCCATCCCTGGTGCGGCGCTTGTATTCGCCCTGGTCGAATTCGCCGCGGCCCAGCTTGGCCCAGAAGTCGGCATATTCGGCCGTTTTCACATAGTCGGGGTCGCAGAAGATGGCATGGTGCTTGCCTTGCACCTCGGCCAGGGTATGCCCGACGACGCGCAGGAAATTGTCATTCGCATGCAGGATGGTGCCGTCGAGTTCGAATTCGATCACGGCCTGGACACGGTTCAATGCAGTATTTATCGCTTGTAAGTCCAGATCCTGGGAGTGGCTGACATGGCTGGCTGCGTCCATAGTATTTCCTTCAGTGTGGGAAGAGGAATGGGTAGCGCTAACAGGGTGTTGAAAAAGGACCCCAGTCCTTCGGATTTTGTCGCCAGACATGCGAATTTTTCGGGCTGGAAGCCGCATTTTGCCTAAAAAGCAGTTTTCAGCCACTTTT
This sequence comes from Janthinobacterium sp. ROICE36, assembly GCF_002869965.1. GTDB lineage: Bacteria > Pseudomonadota > Gammaproteobacteria > Burkholderiales > Burkholderiaceae_D > Janthinobacterium. Next base: position 135 of record NZ_PEBS01000089.1, on the reverse strand, counting down.
CAGGCCGTTTTTTGACATTTTTTAGCGCTTTCCGTACTCTATGGACGGAGTTATCCAACCACCGCCGATAAACGCCAGCCAAAGATCGTCGCCATGCGCGTCAGGTTGTAAGCGGCGAAAGTGAACGTGGTTTGT
>NZ_PEBS01000088.1 GCF_002869965.1 Janthinobacterium sp. ROICE36 | reverse complement strand
AGTTCTACTTCCGCACGACGGACGTGACTGGTTCGATCGAGTTGCCAGCAGACAAAGAAATGGTCATGCCAGGCGATAACGTGTCGATCACCGTCAAGCTGATCAACCCGATCGCGATGGAAGAAGGCCTGCGCTTCGCTATCCGTGAAGGCGGTCGTACCGTCGGCGCCGGCGTGGTTGCAAAAATCCTCGCATAAGGAAATGTTATGCTACCACCCGGGGCGTCCTGGGTGGTAGAATAGCACTCCTCGAAAGTTTTACGTAGGGACGTAGCTCAATTGGCAGAGCGTCGGTCTCCAAAACCGAAGGTTGGGGGTTCGATGCCCTCCGTCCCTGCCACCGTCAAGGTGCAGGGCACCGAAAGTAGAAAAATGTCAAATCAATCCGTGCAAACCGTTAGCACGTCGAGTGACAAGATAAAAGTCGCGCTGGCAATAGTAGCTGCGATTGCAGGAGTAGTCGGGTTTTATTACCTGGCAGGCCAACCAGCTCTGGTGCGTGCAAGCGCGCTTGTGGCTGGTTTGGTTATTGCTGTTGCGTTCTTGTATGTCTCGACGACCGGCCGTGAATTTCTCAATTTCGCCAAAGAAGCTGTGCGCGAAACCAAGAAAGTCGTTTGGCCTACCCGCAAAGAAGCCACGCAGATTACTGCGATCGTGTTTGCCTTTGTGCTGGTCATGGCGGTTTTCCTGTGGGGCACGGATAAATTGCTCGAGTTTCTGTTGTATGACGTAATTCTGGGTTGGAAAAAATAATGAGCGAAAATGTGCATGATGAAGCGGCAGACGAGTCCGTTTCGGGCGACGCTCCGGTAGTGGACACTGGTGCAGCGCTGAGCGTGCCAGTAAGCAGCAAGCGCTGGTATGTCGTGCATGCTTATTCCGGCATGGAAAAAAGCGTCATGCGCGCACTGACCGAGCGCATTGAGCGTGCGGGCATGCAAGACCAGTTCGGCCAGATCCTGGTGCCGATCGAAGAAGTAGTCGAAGTCAAGAATGGTGTGAAGTCCGTCACCGAACGTCGTTTCTATCCTGGCTATGTGCTGGTGGAAATGGAAATGACGGACGAGAGCTGGCACTTGGTGAAGAACACCAGCAAGGTTACTGGCTTTATTGGTGGCAAGTCGAACAAGCCGACGCCGATCTCTGCGCGCGAAATCGACGGCATCATGAAGCAGATGCAAGAGGGTGTCGAGAAACCCCGTCCAAAAACCTTGTACGAGGTGGGCGAGCAGGTACGCATCAAGGATGGTCCGTTCACCGATTTCAACGGCAATGTCGAAGAAGTCAATTACGAGAAATCCAAAGTGCGCGTCTCGGTTACCATTTTCGGCCGCGCTACTCCGGTGGAACTCGAATTCGGTCAGGTCGAAAAAGTTTAAGTTGTATCAGCGCCACCAGGGGCGCCGCGGTAGTCTCAGCGAAATCCGGTCAGAGGAGCCCCGCCAGGGTAGGATCGGCGGGGCGCTACTACTCAATCCAAGATAGGAGCCATCATGGCAAAGAAAATCATTGGTTTTATCAAGCTGCAAGTACCAGCTGGTAAAGCAAACCCATCCCCACCAATCGGTCCAGCTCTGGGTCAACGTGGTCTGAACATCATGGAATTCTGCAAAGCCTTCAATGCACAGACCCAAGGTCTGGAGCCAGGCATGCCGATTCCAGTCGTGATCACCGCGTTTGCGGACAAGTCCTTCACGTTCGTGATGAAGACGCCTCCAGCAACCTACCTGATCAAAAAAGCTGCCGCGATCACCAAAGGTTCGCCGAAGCCACATACCGACAAAGTCGGTACGCTGACCCGCGCACAAGCTGAAGAAATCGCTAAATTGAAAACCCCTGATCTGACCGCTGCCGACATGGATGCTGCTGTACGCACCATCGCTGGTTCCGCTCGTTCGATTGGTATCACGGTGGAAGGTGTTGTATAATGGCTAAGTTATCCAAACGTATCAAGGCTTTGAAAGCCAAAGTTGACCGTACCAAAGTGTACGCTTTCGACAACGCTGTCGTTCTGATCAAAGAGTGCGCAACGGCCAAGTTCAATGAATCGATCGACGTATCGGTACAACTGGGTGTTGATCCTAAGAAATCCGACCAAGTGGTGCGCGGCTCTGTCGTGCTGCCAGCTGGTACCGGCAAAACCGTGCGCGTGGCAGTATTCGCGTCGGGCGAAAAAGCAGAAGCTGCTAAAGCAGCTGGCGCCGACATCGTTGGTATGGAAGACCTGGCTGAATCGATCAAAGCCGGTAACATGCCTTTCGATATCGTTATCGCTTCGCCAGATACCATGCGTATCGTTGGTACCCTGGGTCAGATCCTGGGCCCACGCGGCCTGATGCCTAACCCGAAAGTTGGTACTGTTACGCCTGACGTCGCTACCGCCGTGAAAAACGCGAAAGCCGGTCAAGTTCAGTACCGTACCGACAAATCCGGTATCATCCACGCTACCATTGGCCGTAAATCGTTCGCTGACGCAGATCTGAAATCGAATCTGGTCGCACTGATCGACGCACTGAACAAAGCCAAGCCAGCATCGAGCAAAGGCGTGTACCTGCGCAAAGTTTCGCTGTCGTCGACCATGGGCGCTGGCGTCCGTGTTGATCAGGCTAGCCTGGCAGCTTAAGTAAAGAATCAAGTCCTGTGGCGCCTTCGGGCGCTGCGGGCGCATCTTTGGGCTGTCTGCCCGGTGTTCGCACCAGGCAGGCAGACAATCAAAGACCGTTGGGCCGACTGTGATCGCACATGCAGAAGGTTAATAGGCTTGCCGGCAACGGCAAGTGCCCAACGCAGATGGTGTACCCGAACAAGTTTTGTAGTCCTCATGCTGCGTGAATCCATCCGCTCAGTTTAGTACTTCTTGACTTCGGACGCCGTGTTCGAACCGATGCAAGGCGCTCAACCACTCGGTTGTGATTGCCGAACATCATTTAAGGAGGTTGACCGTGAGTCTCAATCTGAATGACAAAAAGGCCGTCGTCGCCGAAGTTTCCGCACAAGTAGCAAATGCGCAAACGATCGTCGTGGCCGAATATCGTGGCATCCAGGTTGGTCACTTGACGCAACTGCGTGCTAAAGCGCGTGCCCAAGGCGTGTACCTGCGTGTGTTGAAAAACACTCTGGCTCGTCGCTCCGTTGAAGGTACCGCATTCGCCAGCCTGGCAGATGCCATGACCGGCCCGTTGATCTACTCGATCTCGGCCGATGCCGTTGCAGCAGCTAAAGTCATCGCTGACTTCGCTAAAACCAACGACAAACTGGTCATCAAAGCAGGTAACTACGCAGGCAAGCCGCTGGATACAGCTGCTGTCACCGCGTTGGCGAGCATTCCTAGCCGTGAAGTCCTCATTTCGCAGTTGTTGGGCGTTATGCTGGCTCCGGTTTCGGGCTTTGCACGTGGTCTGGCTGCCCTGGCAGCGAAAAAAGGCGAAGGCGCCGAAGCTCCTGCAGAAGCAGCAGCAGAAGAAGCCCCAGCAGCCGCTTAATTGCGCGCGCTTTTTTCTCTCAGTACCAATCTGATGTAACTAACGTAATAAATTTAGGAGTTTCAAAATGGCAATTAGCAAAGACGATATCCTGGAAGCAGTTAGCGCCATGTCCGTAATGGACCTGAACGACCTGGTTAAAGCATTCGAAGAAAAATTCGGCGTGTCCGCAGCAGCAATGGCTTCGGCCGGTCCTGCAGCAGGCCCAGCAGCAGCTGCTGAAGAACAAACCGAATTCAATGTCATCCTGGACAGCTTCGGCGCAAACAAAGTTGGCGTCATTAAAGCAGTTCGCGAAATCACCGGCCTGGGCTTGAAAGAAGCTAAAGACCTGGTCGATGGCGCACCAAAAACTGTGAAAGAAGCAGTGTCGAAAGCTGACGCTGAAGCAGCACAGAAGAAACTGGTAGAAGCCGGCGCAACCGCTTCGATCAAGTAATATCTGTACCGGCGGCAGTTAGCGCCCGAGTCAAAGTCTGAGGTTTCCCCTCGCAAGGGGGGAAATCCGACTTTGGCTCCTTTGTCGTCTGCATCGTATTTGTCATGTAGTTGTAGCAGCAGTTTTTATTCGATTCAAGCCGGAAAGCAGAGCCTTGAGGTTTCGTCTGTGTCACACGCAGCGGTGCAAACGAACACTTGCAAAACCTGAATTTTCTATCCTTTCTGTCACTCACGGAGTGTCCATGCACTACTCATTTACTGAGAAGAAACGCATTCGCAAATCATTCGCGAAGCGCGCCAACGTTCACCACGTTCCGTTCCTGCTGGCGACCCAGCTCGAGTCTTATCATAGCTTCTTGCAAGAGGACATAGTACCGTCCGGGCGCAAGAATGATGGCCTGCAGTCGGCTTTCACTTCGATTTTCCCTATCGTTTCGCACAATGGTTTTGCGCGTCTCGAATTCTTGTCGTACGTTCTGGGCGATCCTGCCTTTGACGTCAAAGAATGTCAACAACGTGGCCTGACGTTCGCGTCGCCGCTGCGCGCGAAAGTGCGTCTGGTGATCCTGGACAAGGAATCGCCAACCAAGCCTGTCGTCAAGGAAATGAAAGAACAGGAAGTCTACATGGGCGAATTGCCGCTCATGACGACCACCGGTTCGTTCGTGATCAACGGTACGGAGCGGGTTATCGTTTCCCAGCTGCACCGTTCGCCTGGTGTGTTCTTCGAGCACGACCGCGGCAAGACTCACTCGTCCGGTAAACTGCTGTTCTCCGCGCGTATCATTCCTTACCGCGGTTCGTGGCTGGACTTCGAGTTCGACCCGAAAGACATCCTGTTCTTCCGCGTCGACCGCCGCCGCAAGATGCCAGTGACGATCCTGCTCAAAGCCATCGGCATGTCGCATGAGCAAATCCTGGCCAATTTCTTTGTCTTCGACAATTTCAACCTGCGCTCCGAAGGCGCGGAAATGGAATTCGTCGCCGAACGTCTGCGCGGCGAAGTGGCGCGCTTTGACATCGTCGACAAGTCGGGCAAGACCCTGGTGTTGAAAGACAAGCGTATCAACGCCAAGCACGTGCGTGATATCGAAGCTGCCGGCATCAAGCACATTTCCGTACCGGAAGACTACCTGCTGGGCCGCGTATTGGCGAAGAACATCGTCGATGGCGACACCGGTGAAGTCGTCGCCTCTGCGAACGATGAGCTGACGGAAGACTTGCTGGGTCGCTTGCGCGATGCCAACATTTCCGAAATCCAGACCTTGTACACCAACGACCTGGATCAAGGCGCCTACATCTCGCAAACCCTGCGTATCGACGACACCGCCGACCAGATGGCTGCGAAAGTGGCGATCTACCGCATGATGCGTCCAGGCGAACCGCCAACGGAAGATTCCGTTGAAGCGCTGTTCAATGGCCTGTTCTACAACTCGGACCGTTACGACCTGTCGGCCGTGGGCCGCATGAAGTTCAATCGCCGCATTGGCCGCGATGAACTGACCGGCGCCATGACCTTGTCGAACGAAGACGTGCTGGCCGTGATCAAGATCCTTGTGGAACTGCGCAATGGTCGCGGCGAAGTCGACGATATCGATCACCTGGGTAACCGTCGCGTACGTTGCGTGGGCGAACTGGCCGAGAATCAATTCCGCGCCGGCCTGGTGCGTGTTGAGCGCGCCGTCAAGGAACGCCTCGGCCAAGCCGAAGCGGACAATCTGATGCCGCACGACCTGATCAACTCGAAGCCTATTTCGGCTGCGATTCGCGAGTTCTTCGGTTCGTCCCAGTTGTCGCAGTTCATGGACCAAACCAATCCTCTGTCGGAAATTACCCACAAGCGCCGCGTATCGGCTCTGGGACCCGGCGGTCTGACACGCGAACGCGCCGGCTTTGAAGTGCGCGACGTGCATCCGACCCACTACGGCCGCGTCTGCCCGATCGAGACACCGGAAGGTCCGAACATTGGTCTGATCAACTCGCTGGCTCTGTATGCCCGCCTGAATGAATACGGCTTCCTGGAAACCCCGTACCGCAAGGTCGAAGGCTCCAAGATCACCGACCAGATCGATTACCTGTCCGCCATCGAAGAAGGCCGCTACATCATCGCCCAGGCGAATGCGACCATCAGCGACGAAGGTACGTTGTCCGATGAACTGGTATCGGCCCGTGAAGCTGGCGAAACCATCCTGGTTTCCCCGGAACGCATCCAGTACATGGACGTGGCGCCGGGCCAGATCGTTTCCGTCGCTGCCTCGCTGATTCCGTTCCTCGAACACGATGATGCAAACCGTGCATTGATGGGCGCCAACATGCAACGCCAGGCTGTGCCTTGCTTGCGTCCGGAAAAAGCGTTGGTCGGTACCGGTATCGAACGCACCGTTGCGGTCGACTCGGGCACCACCGTGCAAGCCTTGCGTGGCGGTATCGTCGATTACATCGATGCGGGCCGTGTCGTGATTCGCGTCAACGATGACGAAGCCACCGCTGGTGAAGTGGGCGTCGACATCTACAACCTGATCAAGTACACCCGTTCGAACCAGAACACCAACATCAACCAGCGTCCTATCGTGCAAGTGGGCGACCGTGTTGCCAAGCGCGACGTGATCGCCGATGGCGCATCGACCGACCTGGGTGAACTGGCGCTGGGCCAGAACATGACCGTGGCTTTCATGCCATGGAATGGTCTGAACTTCGAAGATTCGATCCTGATCTCGGAAAACGTCGTCAAGGACGACCGCTACACCTCGATTCACATCGAAGAGTTGTCGGTCGTTGCGCGTGACACGAAACTGGGCGCGGAAGAAATTACGCGCGATATCTCGAACCTGGCTGAAAATCAGCTGGCACGTCTGGATGAGTCCGGTATCGTCTACATCGGCGCTGAAGTACAAGCCGGCGACACCCTGGTCGGTAAAGTGACGCCTAAAGGCGAAACCCAGCTGACCCCGGAAGAGAAGCTGCTGCGCGCGATTTTCGGCGAAAAAGCTTCGGACGTAAAAGATACGTCGCTGCGCGTGCCTTCTGGCATGATCGGTACCGTGATCGACGTGCAAGTCTTCACCCGCGAAGGCATCGTGCGCGACAAGCGTGCCCAGCAAATTATCGATGACGAACTGAAACGCTTCCGTCTGGATTTGAACGACCAGATGCGTATCGTTGAAGGGGATGCTTTCCAGCGTCTGGAAAAAATGCTGATCGGCAAAGTTGTCAACGGCGGCCCTAAAAAGCTGGCCAAAGGCGCCAAGATCACCAAGGATTACCTGGCCGATCTGGACAAATACCACTGGTTCGACATCCGCCCTGCGGACGACGATGCAGCGGTAGCGCTGGAAGCGATCAAGGAATCGATCAACGAGAAGCGTCACCAGTTCGATCTGGCCTTCGAAGAGAAGCGCAAGAAACTGACGCAAGGCGATGAGCTGCAACCAGGCGTGCAAAAAATGGTCAAGGTGTACCTGGCCGTGAAACGCCGCCTGCAGTCGGGCGACAAGATGGCAGGTCGTCACGGTAACAAGGGTGTGGTTTCCCGTATTGTTCCTGTGGAAGACATGCCATACATGGCCGACGGCACGCCAGCCGACGTTGTGCTGAACCCGTTGGGCGTTCCTTCGCGGATGAACGTTGGTCAGATTCTCGAGACTCACTTGGGCTGGGCTGCCAAGGGTCTGGGTATCCGCATCGGCGAAATGCTGAAGGCGCAAACCAAGGTCGAGCAAATGCGCAAGTACCTGACGACGATCTATAACGACAACGGCCGCGCGGAAGATCTGGACAAGTTTGATGATGAAGAAATCATGAAGCTGGCCGAGAATCTGAAAAAAGGTGTGCCATTCGCCACGCCAGTGTTTGACGGCGCGAACGAAGAAGAGATCCGCCGCATGCTGGACCTGGCGTATCCGGACGACATCGCCAAGGGCCTGGGCATGACCCCGTCGAAAAACCAGGTGACCATGTATGACGGTCGCACTGGTGAAGCATTCGAGCGCAAGGTCACTGTTGGCGTCATGCACATGCTGAAACTGCATCACTTGGTGGATGACAAGATGCATGCGCGTTCGACTGGTCCTTACTCGCTGGTGACGCAACAGCCGCTGGGTGGTAAAGCCCAGTTCGGTGGTCAGCGTTTCGGTGAGATGGAAGTCTGGGCACTGGAAGCGTATGGCGCGTCGTATGTCTTGCAAGAGATGTTGACCGTCAAGTCCGATGACGTGAATGGTCGTACCAAAGTGTACGAGAATCTGGTCAAGGGCGACCACGTGATCGACGCCGGCATGCCGGAATCGTTCAACGTACTGGTCAAGGAAATCCGTTCGCTGGGTATCGATATCGACCTCGAACGCAACTAAAAGACAGCCACCTGTCATTTGGTTTGGGAAACACAAAGCCCGGCTGGGAAACCATGCCGGGCAATGTAGTCTCAGGAATATAGAAATTTAATCACCTCTGGAGTGATACATGAAAGCACTGCTCGATCTATTCAAGCAAGTACAGACCAACGAGACCTTCGATGCAATCAAGATCGGTCTCGCTTCGCCTGAGAAAATCCGTTCGTGGTCCTACGGCGAAGTCAAGAAGCCGGAAACCATCAACTACCGTACCTTCAAGCCTGAGCGCGATGGCCTGTTCTGCGCCAAGATTTTTGGCCCGATCAAGGATTACGAATGCCTGTGCGGCAAGTACAAGCGCCTGAAACACCGTGGCGTGATCTGCGAAAAGTGCGGCGTCGAAGTCACGCTGGCCAAGGTGCGCCGTGAGCGCATGGGTCACATCGAGCTGGCCTCGCCGACCGCGCACATCTGGTTCCTGAAGTCGCTGCCGTCGCGTCTGGGCATGGTCCTGGACATGACCCTGCGGGACATCGAACGCGTGCTGTACTTTGAAGCATACGTCGTGACCGATCCAGGCATGACGCCGCTGAAGAAGTGCCAGATCATGTCGGAAGACGATTACGCCGCCAAGTACGAAGAGTACGGCGACGACTTCACCGCCTTCATGGGTGCCGAAGGTATCCGTGAACTGCTGCGCTCGATCGACATCCACCGCGATGCCGAAACCCTGCGCGTGGAACTGAAGGAATCGAAATCCGAAGCCAAGATCAAGAAATACGCGAAGCGCCTGAAAGTGCTGGAAGCGTTCCAACGTTCGGGCATCAAGCCTGACTGGATGATCATGGAAGTGCTGCCAGTGCTGCCGCCGGAACTGCGTCCGCTGGTACCGCTGGATGGTGGCCGTTTCGCGACCTCGGATCTGAACGATCTGTATCGCCGCGTCATCAACCGTAACAACCGTCTGAAACGCCTGATGGAGCTGCGTGCTCCAGAGATCATCACGCGCAACGAAAAGCGCATGCTGCAAGAAGCAGTCGATTCGCTACTGGACAATGGCCGTCGCGGCAAAGCGATGACCGGTGCCAACAAGCGTCCGCTGAAGTCCTTGGCCGAGATGATCAAGGGCAAGGGCGGCCGTTTCCGTCAAAACTTGCTGGGCAAACGCGTCGATTACTCCGGTCGTTCGGTCATCGTCGTGGGCCCGCAATTGAAACTGCATCAGTGCGGCTTGCCGAAACTGATGGCGCTGGAACTGTTCAAACCATTCATTTTCAATAAACTGGAACTGATGGGTCTGGCGACCACGATCAAGGCAGCGAAAAAGCTGGTCGAGATTCAAGAGCCGGTCGTGTGGGACATCCTGGAAGACGTGATCCGTGAACATCCGATCATGTTGAACCGCGCACCGACGCTGCACCGTCTGGGTATCCAGGCGTTCGAGCCAGTCCTGATTGAAGGCAAGGCCATCCAGTTGCACCCACTCGTCTGCGCGGCATTCAATGCCGACTTTGACGGTGACCAAATGGCGGTCCACGTTCCTCTGTCGATCGAAGCGCAGATGGAAGCACGCACCCTGATGCTGGCATCGAACAACATCCTGTTCCCATCGAACGGCGAACCGTCGATCGTGCCGTCGCAGGATATCGTGCTGGGTCTGTACTACGCGACCCGCGAAGCGATCAATGCGAAGAACGAAGGGATGATGTTCCCTGACGTCTCGGAAGTGATCCGCGCCTACGACAACAAGGAAGTCGAACTGACGACCCGCGTTACCGTGCGTATTACCGAATACCCGAAAAACGCCGAAACGGGCGAATTCGAGAAAACGATTACCCGCTACGAAACGACGATCGGCCGTGCGATCCTGTCGGAAATTCTGCCTAAAGGCTTGCCGTTCTCCGTCCTGAACCGCGCGCTGAAAAAGAAAGAAATTTCCAAGCTGATCAACACGTCGTTCCGCAAGTGCGGCCTGCGCGCCACCGTGGTGTTCGCAGACAAACTGATGCAATCGGGTTTCCGCCTGGCGACACGCGCCGGTATCTCGATCTGCGTCGACGACATGCTGGTACCGCCGCAAAAAGTCACCCTGATCGCGGCGGCCGAATCGGAAGTCAAGCAGATCGAACAGCAATACGCCTCGGGTCTCGTGACCGCCGGCGAGCGTTACAACAAGGTAGTCGATATCTGGGGCAAAACCTCGGATGAAGTCGGCAAGGCCATGATGGACCAGCTCAAAGTCGAAGACGTGATCCGCCGCGACGGCACCAAGTCGACGCAAGAATCGTTCAACGCCATTTACATGATGGCCGACTCCGGCGCGCGCGGTTCCGCAGCCCAGATTCGTCAGTTGGCCGGTATGCGTGGTCTGATGGCCAAACCGGATGGCTCGATTATCGAAACGCCGATTACCGCGAACTTCCGCGAAGGTCTGAACGTTTTGCAGTACTTCATTTCGACCCACGGTGCCCGTAAAGGTCTGGCCGATACGGCGCTGAAAACGGCTAACTCCGGTTACCTGACGCGTCGTCTGGTCGACGTGACGCAAGACTTGGTGGTGATCGAGGACGATTGCGGCACCATGAACGGCGCGCTGATGAAGGCGCTGGTCGAAGGTGGTGAAGTCATCGAAGCGCTGCGCGACCGTATCCTCGGTCGTGTTACCGTGCACGATGTCGTCAATCCTGAAACCCAGGAAACGCTGTACGAAGCCGGTTCGTTGCTGGACGAAGACATGGTCGAAGAGATCGAGCGTCTGTCCATCGATGAAGTCAAGGTGCGTACGCCACTGACTTGCGACACGCGCTTCGGCCTGTGCGCCAAGTGCTATGGCCGCGACCTGGGCCGCGGCATGCTGGTCAACGCCGGCGAAGCCGTCGGTGTGGTGGCAGCGCAGTCGATTGGTGAGCCGGGTACCCAGCTGACCATGCGTACGTTCCACATTGGTGGTGCGGCATCGCGTGCAGCAGTGGCATCGTCGGTGGAAGCCAAGTCGAACGGTACCATCCGCTTCACGGCAACCATGCGTTACGTGACGAACGGCAAGGGCGCGCAAATCGTCATTTCCCGTTCCGGCGAAGTGCTGATCACCGACGACCATGGCCGTGAGCGTGAGCGTCATAAAGTGCCGTACGGCGCGACCCTGATCGTCAAGGACGGCATGGTCATCAAGGCCGGTACGGCCCTGGCAACGTGGGATCCGCTGACCCGTCCGATCATTACCGAATACGCCGGTCAAGTGCGTTTCGAGAACGTCGAAGAAGGCGTCACCGTCGCCCGTCAGGTCGACGAAGTGACCGGTCTGTCCACCCTGGTGGCGATCGATGCAAAACGTCGCGGTTCGTTGACGAAAACGTTGCGTCCGCAAGTCAAGCTGATCAACGAGGCGAACGAAGAAGTCAAGATCGCTGGCACCGAACACTCGGTGGCGATCGGCTTCCAGGTCGGCGCGCTGATCATGGTGAAAGACGGTCAACAGGTATCGGTTGGTGAAGTGCTGGCACGTATTCCTACCGAATCGCAAAAAACGCGCGATATTACCGGTGGTCTGCCACGCGTTGCGGAACTGTTCGAAGCGCGCTCGCCGAAAGATGCCGGTATGCTGGCGGAAGTCACGGGTACGGTTGCGTTCGGTAAAGAAACCAAGGGCAAGCAGCGTCTGGAAATCACGGACATGGACGGCAACAAGCATGAGTTCTTGATCACCAAGGACAAGCAAGTGCTGGTGCATGACGGCCAAGTCGTGAACAAGGGCGAGATGATCGTGGACGGCCCGGCCGATCCGCAAGACATCCTGCGCCTGCTGGGTATCGAAGCGCTGGCACGTTACATCGTCGACGAAGTGCAAGACGTGTACCGTCTGCAAGGCGTGAAGATCAATGACAAGCACATCGAAGTGATCGTGCGTCAGATGCTGCGCCGCGTACAGATCGTCAATGCTGGCGACACCAACTACATCGTTGGCGAGCAGGTTGAGCGTTCGGAACTGCTGGATCAGAACGACCTGATGGAAGCCGGAAACAAAATTCCTGCGACCTACGAAAACGTTCTGCTGGGTATTACCAAGGCTTCGTTGTCGACCGATTCGTTCATCTCGGCCGCATCGTTCCAGGAAACTACCCGCGTGCTGACCGAAGCGGCAATCATGGGCAAGCGCGATGGTCTGCGCGGCCTGAAAGAGAACGTCATCGTCGGCCGCCTGATACCTGGCGGTACGGGTCTGGCCTTCCACCGCGCACGCAAAGAAAAAGAAGCGTGGGAAGTGGAAGAGCGTCAAGCACTGCTGCTGGCCGAGAAGGCCTCGATGGCCGGCGAAGCTGCCGAAGCGCTGCAGGATATCGAAGCCCAGCAACACCACGGCGACGAAGCGTAATCTACGCTGTCAGCTGACAAGAACGGCACCTTCGGGTGCCGTTTTTTTATGCCTGCGTGATTCGCCAATACACACAAAATAGCGCGGTACGCGGCAGATTACGGCGGCCCATTTATTCCGGCATGTATATCCTGCACGCTTATAAGGATGACTGATTGCTGGCCAACTGATGGTGATGGCGTATGACCGCGTTGTGGTGCCATCACGCAGTATTGCCATCGTCACGCCAGTTTCCAGTTTATTCATGCTAAGATTTGGCGCATGATTGCCCAAGCCCTGTTTACTCCCGCCCAGCAGAAACTGTTGGGACTGCTCTTTGTCCGCGTAAATGAAGGTTTTCATTTGAACGAGATCATGCGTTTGACGGGATTGGGTAGTGCTTCGGCGCAGCGGGAACTGCGGCGCCTGCATGACTCCGGCCTGATCACCTCGGAGCGGATCGGCAATGTGCGGCGCTTCTGGCCCAACAAGGAAAGCCTCGTGTATCCTGAGCTGAGCGGACTGGTGCAGAAAACCTTCGGCATCGTCGGCGTGCTCAGCGCGACCTTGGCGCCCTTGCGTGCCCAGCTGCACCTGGCCTTCGTGTCTGGTGCCACGGCGAAGGGCCAGGACATGCCTGGTAGCGCCATCGATTTGCTGCTGGTGGGCGAAGACGCCAATTATGGCGATCTGTTGACGGGATTGGCCCCCGCCGAGAAAACCCTAAGGCGAAAAATCAATCCCAATTTATATACGCTGGCCGATTATCGCCGGCGTCTGCGTGAAGGCCAGCCATTTCTGCTGCAGGTATTACAGCAGCCGAAATTGTTTGTCATCGGTGATGAATCGCTATTGCATGCGCTGGCATTGCCAGATACTTCCTTGCAAGCGAATGGCATGCCATCTGTTTTCTAAAGGCCAGGTCTGGCATTCAATCTCTGATGTATGAAGTTATTGGCTAGAAAATTATCTGAGGCGGATTGATCGTATGATGAATAAACTACAGGCTTTCGGTTTAATTGTTTCCCAGGCAGTGCGCGGAGAATTAACGTTTCCCACGAGTGTTAATTCCGCACTGCAATTGCAATTGGCTCTGGCCGAACCGGACTGCCATATCGACCATGCGATCAAACTGGTATTGGCCGAACCCTTGCTGGCGGCGCGCACGGTGGCGGTGGCCAACTCTGCCGTGTATAGCCGCGGCGATGCGCTGCCCGTGACCAGCGTGCGCGCCGCCGTCATGCGCATGGGTTACCGCAATCTGTATGCGCTGGTGGCGGCCATGGTGGTGCGCCAGTTCGGCAGCAAGATCATCGACCCCGTCCTGCGCCAGAAGGCGACCCAGTTGTGGGAGCACACGGCCCACGTGGCGGCGCTGGCGCACGTGCTGGCCCGCCGCGTCACGCACGTCGATGCCGACACGGCACTGTTCGCCGGCATCGTGCATGAGGTGGGGGGGTTTTACTTGTTGTCGCGTGCCGACGAATTCCCCGGGCTGCTCGACGACGATGCAGATCACTGGATGGAGTCCGCCGAAGAAATCATTTCCCGCGAAGTCATGAAGAAGCTGCTGATCCCGCTGGCCGTGAGTGTCGCCATCGAAGGCTTGCGCGATGGCTTGCTGTCGATCCCGCCCGACTCCCTGCTCGACACCTTATTGTTGGCCAAGCAACTATCACCCGTGCCGTCGCCCTTGCAGGCGACGTACGTGGAAATGCTCACGCCCTCCGATTCCGTCATCGATTTTATTATCGATAACGAAACCTTGCAAAGCATCCTGGCCGAGTCAAACGAGGAAGTGCGCTCGATGAGTGCGGCGCTGCTGGTGTAAGCGCGCAGCCGGCAGGCAAAAAAACGGCAGCCCGTTCAGGGGCTGCCGTTTTGCTCTCCGGCGCTACATTTTATTTCTGCTGGGCGATCCACCGGTCAACCTTGGCTTCCAGCAGTTTCAACGGCAGGGTGCCGTCGCTGAGGACGACTTCGTGGAACTTCGGCAGGCTGAACTTCTCGCCCAAGGCGTGTTGCGCGCGCTGGCGCAGTTCGATGATTTTCAAGGCGCCGATCTTGTAGCCCAGCGCCTGGCCCGGCCAGGCCATGTAGCGTTCCGTTTCGCTTTTCGCCACGGCGTCATAGCCGAGGGTATCGCGCATGTACTTGATCGTCTGCTCGCGCGTCCAGCCCTTGGTGTGCAAGCCCGTATCGACCACCAGGCGCACGGCACGCAGCATCTCGTCGTTCAAGTGGCCGAAATACTGTGCCGGGTCCTCGAACAGACCCATTTCCTTGCCCAAGGTTTCCGCATACAGAGCCCAGCCTTCCGTGTAGGCATTATTGCCGCCGAAACGGCGGAAGTTCGGTAAGTCCATCTCTTGCACCAGCGCCAGGTGGAAATGGTGGCCAGGCTTGCCTTCGTGCAGGAACAAGGTGGTCATGCCCGTGTCGCCATACAGTTTCGGATCGGTGACGACGGACCAGAACACACCCGGGCGCGATCCGTCTGCGGCCGGCGCCGTGTAATGGTCGGCGGCCGTATCGCGGCTCAGTTCAGGTTCCAGGCGCAAGTCCAGCGGCGCCTTCGGCACCAGGGTGAACAGCGCAGGCAATTTGCTGTCCAGCAGTACGTTCAGCTTGCGGTAGACGTCCAGCACTTCCTGCTCCGTCTTGAAGGGGCGGTATTTCGCCTGTTCCGAGACCCACACCGGCAGACCGGCGGCCGGACCGTTGTAGCCCATCTTCGGACCCACGATGGCGTATTGTTCCTGGATGCGCGCCACTTCCTTCAAACCGATGGCGTGGATCTGCTCTGGTTTCAAATCCGTGGTGGTGCTGCTGGCCACGCGCGCCTGGTACCAGGCAGCGCCATCGGGCAGGGCGCTCCAGCCGCTGCTGCTGCGGCCGGCTGGCAGGTAATCGCGTTCCATGAAGGTGGCCAGGCGCTGCAGCGCAGGCATCAGCTTGGCCTCGATGATGACGGTGTAGGTTTGCGTCAGGCGCGCCTTGTCTGCGTCGGAAAAGTTGGCAGGGAAATTTTTGATGGGCGTGAAATAAACGCTGTCCTGCGGCGTGGCGCTGACGAGTTTCTTGAATTGCGGCAGGGCTGATTCCGTCAGCGCTTTCGGCAGCACGACGCCCTTTTGCATGCCGACTTTCATGTTGGCAATGGCCTGGTCTATCCAGCCGGGCAACTGGCCGATACGGCTCAGGTAAGCGTCATACTCCTTGACCGTGGTCAAAGGCTGCGATGCCTCGCCGCCCGCATAATTGGCCAGGGTGACGGGCATGCTGTCCATCTGGTTCAAGGGCAGCAGGTATTCGGGGAAGCGCTCGAAGCTCAGCGCCGTGGCCAGTTCATAGTCGAGGATATCGTAGTTGATCTGGTCCTGTTGCGACAGCTGCGCGCGGCCAATGCTGCGCAGGGTCTTCTGGTACTGGCGGTACAGGGCGAACTGTTTTGCACGCGCGGCGGGCACGATGGCTGAACCGAGCTGGTCGTCAAAACGGTTGTCGCCGCTCTCGGTGGCGTTGATCGGCTCGAAACGGGCCAGCGCATCGTAGTACTGATCGGCCACGACCTGCAATCGCTGCTTGGCTTGCGGCGCGCTGACGGCCACGGTTTTGGCAGTGGGCTGGGCCGCTTGCGCCATCGGCGCGTGGGCGAGTAACAGGGAGATGGCCAGGGTGCCGAGGGTGCCGGCGGCAAAACGATGCTTCATGCGCGATGTCCTTTGTAAGGAGGGGAATGAACGGAGGCGTAGCGAGGTCGGGGTAGCCGCTCGCGAAGGAACAGCCGGGGCGTAAGCATACGCCATTGCCCAGTGCGTTTGGACAAATTGTGCGGGAGAAATGTTGCTATTTGTCTGCCGGCGCGAGCAAGGCTTTCATCGCCTGCCAGTGCTGGCTGGCTAATGGGATGCAGGCGGGGCAGGGCGTGGCGGCGATCAGGCTGCGGATGTGCTGCGCGCGCGCCGCCGTTTGCGGGTGCGATGAAATCCAGTCCGGCACCTTGGCCTTGTCCTTGTCATCGAGCGTCTGGAAAAAGCGCAGCATGCCATCGGGACGGATATACGCGCGCTGCAGGGCCAGCAAACCGAGCCGGTCCGCTTCCTCTTCCATGTCGCGGCTGAAATACAGGGTGCCGGCCTGGTGCGCCAGCATGGCGGCCACGGCGCTGATATCGCCGATGCTCACGCCCACCAAGGCGCCCCAGCCCAGGCTGCCGATCATTTGCCGCAGCGAATGGCGTTGTTCCACATGCTGCACTTCATGCGCCAGCACGCCGGCCAGCTCGCCCGGGTCGCCCGCCTGGCGCAGCAAGCCCGTATGCACGACGATGATGCCGCCTGGCATGGCAAACGCGTTGACGGTGTCGTCCTGCTTGACCAGCCAGCGGTATTGGTAGCGCGAACCGGCCGTCAACGTGCGGCCGATGTCCTGCACCGTTTGTTGCGCCGCGCCGCCTTCATGGATGCCGCCCTGCGCGCGCACTTGCGACAGGGCCAGTTCGCCCAGCTGTTTTTCCGTCGACAAGGGGATGAGCCCCGCCAGCGCACCGATGGCGTTGCCGCCTTGCCACCACAGCAGGGCAGAGGCGACGACGGCCGCGCCCGTCAAACCGGCCAGCCAGCCCGACACTTGCCGCCGGTTGCGCTGGCGTTCACCCCACAGGCGTTGCAGTTGCGGCTGCAGTGCGGCCGGCGCTTCGCGCAAGACGGTGCTGATGTCGCCAGCGCTCAACGGCTTGAGCGACGCTTGCCGGCCTTGTCCGTCGAGCCAGTTCAGGAACAATTCCGGCCCATCGATACCGCCCACGCTGACGACCAGTTGCGCCACATCGACGGTGGAGCCGGGCGCATCGATGGCCAGTTGGCTGCCGAAAAAATGCGCGCTGACGGCCGCGCCGGTGGCGCCGCCCTCGGGGCCGGTCAGCAGTGCCTGGAATGGCGTCATGCGGCCGCCTCGGCAAAGCGGCTCTCGTACAGGGCCGCCATCAAGTCGGACTGGCTGATGATGCCGGCCAGGCGCTCTTCATCGTCGAGGATGGGAATATGGTGATAGCCGGCGTCGGCCATCAGGGGCACGAGATCGATGATGG
Organism: Janthinobacterium sp. ROICE36; assembly: GCF_002869965.1. Classification (GTDB taxonomy): domain Bacteria; phylum Pseudomonadota; class Gammaproteobacteria; order Burkholderiales; family Burkholderiaceae_D; genus Janthinobacterium. Next base: position 3,332 of record NZ_PEBS01000088.1, on the reverse strand, counting down.
GCGTGCCCAGGCGGGCCGCGTGCGGCGACGTCGTCATCAACTGGCCCACCACTTCGGGCTTGTCGCTGTGGGTGAGGCCGCTGCGCTGCAGCAAGCCGCGCAGACGCTGGCGCACACCCTGATAATCGTCGAGGCCGCCATGGCGCAGGAAATCCGTCTGCGTGATGATGCCGATGACCCGGCGTGCCCGGTTCAGCACGGGCAGGGCGCCCACCTGATGCTCGCGCATGGTGCGCCAGGCAATGTCGAGCGGCGTGCCGAACTCCACGCTGAGCACGTCCTTCGACATGATGTCGGCGCAGGTGACGACGCCGAAGCGGCGCTGGTAGGCGCGCATTTCCGTTTGCAGGAAGATTGCCTGCAAATCGTCGCGGCTGATGTCGAGCACTTCGCTGTGCTGGCGCAAGACGGCATCGAGGTCATCCGGCGAAAATCCCAGGCGGGTGCTGGGAATGTCATCCTTCGTGGCGTGCGGATGCGGTGCGAGCAGTTGCTGGGCGTGCGGGTAGCGGCGGCCCGTCAGGTTGTTGTACAGCACGGCGCAGGCGACCAGTACGGCTGAATTGAACAGCACGGTGATGAAGACGAATTCAAAACCGGCCGCATGCACGCTGGCGCCGCCGACGACGGTGGTGAGCGCCACGGCGCCGCCCGGCGGATGCAGACAGCGCAGGGCAAACATGGCGCCGATGGCCAGGCAGGCGGCCAGCGCCGCCACGCCCACGCCAGATCCCAGCCATTTCACGCAAGTCATGCCGACCAGGCCGCAGACCACATTGCCGCCCACCACCGACCACGGTTGCGCCAGCGGGCTGGCAGGCAGGCAGAACAGCAGCACGGCAGAGGCGCCCATGGGCGCGATCAGGTAAACGCTGGCGCTATCGGGGGCCAGCAGGAAGTGGCAGATGAGACCAGTCAGCAGCAAACCGCAGATGGCACCCGCGCAGGCGCGCAATTGTTCGCGGCGGCTGCCGTTGTTTGGTTGCGGCAGCCAGCGTGCCAGGAAAGAAGTCGTCATGGGGGAGGGCGCGTTCGGGTCGCGTTGCTCAGTGGTAGCCCGATATTATCCCATGCGTTCCATTTCGCTGCCTGCGGGCATGCTATCTGGCATGTGCAAGCGGCGTCTCCATGCTGGCGGTGATACGTGCTTATACGTTTTCCGCATAAGCACAGTGCAATTAAATGGTGGATATTTCCCACAAGCAGGCATATTCTAGACAATCACGCCCGCTGGCAGCAGTTCAGCCGGCCTCACGATTTCTCTCAGGAGCCTTGCATGCGCGTTTCCCTTTGCGTTTCCGTTTTCCTTGCCAGCCTGCTGCTTGCCGGCACCGCCATTTCCGCCGCCCCGACACCGGGCAACCCTGTCGCCACGCCGCACTTGCCCTACAACGCGGCGGCCGACGCCAAGGCCGACGTGGCCCGCGCGCTGGCCGAGGCCAAGGCGGCGCACGTGCCTGTCTTGCTGATCTTTGGCGCCAACTGGTGCGAGGATTGCCGCGCGCTCGACAAGGCCTTGAAGGAAGGCAAGAACGCCGAGTTGATGCAACAGCAGTTCAAGGTCGTCAAGGTCGACGTGGGTAACTTCGACCATAACCTGGACGTGGCGCAAACCTATGGCAATCCGCTCAAAAAAGGCATCCCGGCTGCCGTGCTCGTATCGAGCGACAACAAGCAGGTGCTGTACGCCACCAAGGGCGGCGAACTGGCGAACGCGCGCCGCATGAGCGAGAGCGGCATTTATGATTTCTTCAAGCAAGCGGCGAGCGTGAAAGCGCCGGCGCTTTAATCGCCTTTAAAACTCTTCCCACGCATCGCTGGCCGGCGCTTTCGGGCGCGCGGCGGGGATCGCTGCTTTGGTCAGCGCCGGACGGGACGGCTTGGCCAGCGCGGGCTTGCGGGCCGGTTGCTGCGGTGCTGCAGGCCCGGTTTCTTCCAGCTTGAAGACGCTGACCACCTGCGCCAGCCTGCCAGCCTGATCCTGCAAGGACTGGGCTGCCGCCGCCGCTTCTTCCACCAGGGCCGCATTTTGCTGGGTCGCGTCATCCATCTGCGTGACGGTGGCATTGACTTGCGCGATGCCCTGGCTTTGCTCCTGGCTGGCTGAAGCGATCTCTCCCATCAGGTCGGCGACCCTCTGGACCGACACGACGATGTCTTGCATGGTGGCGCCGGCGGAGTCGACCAGCTTGCTGCCCGCTTCCACCTTGCTGCCCGAGTCGACGATCAAGTCCTTGATTTCCTTGGCCGCCGCCGCGGAGCGTTGCGCCAGGTTGCGCACCTCGGTTGCCACCACGGCGAAGCCGCGTCCCTGTTCGCCCGCTCGTGCCGCCTCGACCGCCGCGTTCAGGGCGAGAATATTGGTTTGAAAGGCAATGCCGTCGATCACGCCGATAATATCCGCGATCTTGCGTGAACTTTCTGTAATCGCGCCCATCGTCTGCACCACTTGTCCGACGACTTCGCCACCCTTGACGGCGTGGATCGAGGCCGACACCACCAACTGATTGGCCTGACGCGCGTTATCCGCGTTCTGTTTCACGGTCGACGTCAGTTCTTCCATGGCCGCCGCCGTCTCTTCCAGGCTCGATGCCTGGGTTTCCGTGCGGGCCGACAGGTCCAGGTTGCCCGAGGCGATCTGGCTCGATGCGCTGGCAATGGCCCCGGTACTATCGCGAACTTCGCGTATCGTCACGTTCAGCGATGCGATGAAGCGGTTGAAGGCGGCGGCCAGCGCACCGACCTCGTCTTCTGATTCGACGGACATGCGGCGGCTCAGGTCGCCGTTCCCGCTGGCAATCTCGCTGAGCATGTCCGCCGCGCGTGCGACGGGGGCGGCGATGGCGCGGCTGATGACATAAATGATGCTCAGGGCGATGCCGCCACCGACCAGGCCGGCGATCAAGGCGGCGATCAAGGCCGAACGCGTGACATTGCCCAGCACTTCCGTTTCCGGCACTTCAGCCATCACATACAGGTTGAGTTCCGGCACGAAGGAGGCGGCGACGAACTGGCGTCCCGCAGGCGCATCGTAGATGGCGTACGCGTATTTTTTGCCCGTCAGCAGGCTCTTGCTCAGGGTATCGCTAACAGGGTGTTGAAAAAAGACCCCAGTCCTTCGGATTTTGTCGCCAGACATGCGAATTTTTCGGGCTGGAAGCCGCATTTTGCCTAAAAAGCAGTTTTCAGCCACTTTTCAGGCCGTTTTTTGACATTTTTTAGTGCTTTCCGTACTCTATGGACGGAGTTATCCAACCACCGCCGATAAACGCCAGCCAAAGATCGTCGCCATGCGCGTCAGGTTGTAAGCGGCGAAAGTGAACTTGGTTTGT
>NZ_PEBS01000087.1 GCF_002869965.1 Janthinobacterium sp. ROICE36 | reverse complement strand
CTTTTACAACCGCCAGCGGCGCCACTCGCGCCTCGGCAATGTTCCGCCCGCGTTGTTCGCTGAAAAATTCAGCAAACAGACACGGGCGGCTTGAAACAAGAGTGTCCGCTATTGACAGTACACCTCAAGAGTCCGTCTATCCCCCGGTGGTGTTAATGACGACGTGTCCCCAGATTCAACAAGGACAACCCATCCACGGTACCGTTTTGGTCAGGGCCTGTCAGCAGCTTAGGCCCATCAATATTTACGAGGGTTCAAACGACGATTCACATTACATTACCCTTGCAGCACTCACCTAGCCCCTCAACCGCCTTTCTGCTGGCAGTCTCCGCATTGCTCACTCACATAAGCAACACGCCGCATACGATCACGGGGGTACATTGTTTTCGAAGCTTCACACCCCACCGTTGCCAGTGACGCATGTCCGAATAGGTGACAGATGGTCGTGCATCCGGTCGTAGCACCTGATAACTCGGGTACGACAAGGTATCTCAGAGCTTGCGCCCTTACATGACGATTGCGGCCTGCTTGATGTCTCAAATGCCATTGCTGGCTTGCCGTGAACGCCCGCACGGAAGGCGGACGTTCCAGTGTCACGGGGGTGTATCCCGTTCGTCGTTTGTAGGCAACACAATTCCGCCTTGTGGGCGAATTTCCGACGCGAGAAGACGCATGGGACAGGCAAACCTGTTCATGTATGTCAATTGCGTGAAAATTGTTTGGGTGTGGATTTGATCTGAGCTGTATCGTTTCCGTTGGGCGGATCTATACAGCCGACGCTAACATCCTCTGAAAATCAAGGACTTAGCGCATGTTTGCAGGTTTTATTGCTTGTAAGTCATTGCCGCATAGCGACCAATTAGCGACTACGTGTCGCACTGAATCCCTTATTATATGGGAATCTGCATCATCAACCCGATTCCACAGGCCGCTTAATGTCATTCTCTTCCAATTCCTCCACCGCGCCGGCCCAGGCCGACGCTCGCCTGACCCTGTTGAAAGCCTGGTTGACCGCGCTTAACCTCGTCGCGCCCGATTCCGCCCGCCCCGCTTCCAGCGATGCGAGCTTTCGCCGCTACTACCGTCTCGATATGCTGCCAGGCAATACAACATTACCAGGAAGTACACTAATCGCCATGGATGCGCCGCCCGAGCGCGAAAACGTGCTCGCCTTTGTCAAGGTGGCCGGCTTGCTCAAAGGCGCCGGCGTGTCCGTGCCCGAGATCATCGCGCAAGACCTGGACAATGGCTTCCTGCTGCTCTCCGACCTGGGCACGACCACCTACCTCGATGCCTTGAACCACGACAATGCCAGCGTGCTGTACGCCGAAGCGCTCGAGTCGCTGATGAAAATCCAGCTGGCCAGCCAACCGGACGTCTTGCCCGAGTTCGACCGCGCCTTCATCCTGCGCGAAATGAATCTGTTCCCGGAATGGTTTATCGGCAAGCACCTGGGCGCTACCTTGACGGATGTACAACAAACCCAGCTGGACAAGGTCTTCGAAGCCATCACGGCGAATATCTTGTCGCAGCAGCAAGTGTTCATGCACCGCGACTACCATTCGCGCAATTTGATGCACATCAACGATGGTTCGATTCCCAATCCCGGCATCCTCGACTTCCAGGACGCCGTCTTCGGTCCCGTCACCTATGACATCGCCTCGCTGCTGCGCGACGCCTACATCCAGTGGGATGAAGAACTGGTACTCGACTGGGTGATCCGCTACTGGCAACGCGCCAAGCAGCTGGGCTTGCCAGTGAATCCCGACATCGACGCCTTCTACCGCGATTTCGAATTCACGGCCCTGCAGCGCCACCTGAAAATCCTCGGCCTGTTCGCGCGCCTGAATTACCGTGACGGCAAGGATCTGTACATGGGCGACCTGCCAACCGTGCTCGACTACGTGCGCAAGACGGCCAACCGCTATACGGAACTCAAGCCGCTGGTGCGTTTGCTCGATGCATTGGAGAATAAAATGCCCCAGGTCGGCTATACATTCTGATCACTTCAGAGCAATGTACAAAATAAATCAGAAAACGAGTATTCCATGAAAGCCATGATCTTTGCCGCAGGCCGCGGTGAACGGATGCGTCCGCTTACCGATACCTGTCCCAAACCGCTGCTGAAAGTGCGCGGCCGTCCGCTGATCGTCTGGCATGTGCTGAACCTGGTGCGCGCCGGCATCACGGACATCGTCATCAACCATTCCCACCTGGGCCATCTGATCGAGGATACCCTGGGCGATGGCAGCGCGTATGGCGCGCGCATCGCGTATTCGCCAGAAAGCACGCCGCTGGAAACGGCGGGCGGCATCGCCCAGGCGCGCCATTTGCTGGGCGAGGAACCGTTCCTGGCCATTTCCGGCGACATCTATTGCCCTTACTTTGATTTCAAGCAAGTACTCGACGTACTGGCCGACAAGGATGTGCTGGGCACGCCGTACCCGGCCGACCAGCGCGACATCGCCTGGACTTACCTGGTGCCCAATCCCGACTTCCACCCGCAAGGCGACTTCGGCCTGACCTTGTTCGCGATCAACAATACGGACGAGACGAAGTGGACCTTCGCCAATATCGGCGTCTACCGTCCTGACATGTTTGACGGCATCGCGCCGGGCAGCCACGCCAGGCTGGGCGACCTGCTGCGCAGCTATGCGGACCAGGGCCGCGTGGGCGGCGAAGTCTATCCTGGCGAGTGGACGAATGTGGGCACGCCACAGCAGCTCGACGCGCTCAATGGCGTCACGGCCAAGGCCAGCGCAACATGATGGCCAACTACGCGGCACGGCGTGCGGCGCTGCTGGCGCAGATGCTGCCGGGCAGCGTGGCCATCCTCGCCACGGCGCCCGAAGTACCGCGCAACAGCGATTGCGATTATCCGTATCGCCACGACAGCTATTTTTACTACCTCAGCGGTTTCACGGAACCCGACAGCGCCGTGGCCCTGGTGGCCGCCAGCGCCACGGCGCCCGCGCGCGCCATCCTGTTTTGCCGCGCCAAGAACACGGAGCGCGAAATCTGGGATGGTTTCCGCCATGGCCCCGAGGCGGCGCGCACCAGCTTCGGTGTTGACAGCGCCTTCCCCATCGAGGAACTCGACGTGGAAATGACGCGCCTGCTGGCCGACGCCCCGGCCATTTACTATGCGCTGGGCGGCAGCCTCGATGCGCAGGTCAAGGTCTGGCTGCACAATGTGCGCAAGAAGGCCCGCAGCGGCGTCACGGCCCCCGCTATCGCGCACGACATCAATGGCATGCTCGACGCCATGCGCCTGCTGAAAGACCCGCAAGAACAAGACCTGATGCGCCGCGCGGCGGCCATTTCCAGCGCCGCCCACGTGCGCGCCATGCGCGCCACCCGGCCCGGCATGCACGAATGCGCGCTGGAAGCGGAACTGCTGTACGAATTTCGCCGCAGCGGTGCGCAGTTTCCCGCGTATTCCTCCATCGTGGCCAGTGGCGACAAGGCCTGCATCCTGCATTACAGCGCCAACAACGGCGTCTTGAAAGAAGGCGAACTGGTGCTGATCGATGCCGGCTGCGAACTCGATGGCTACGCCTCCGACATCACGCGCACCTGGCCCGTCAACGGTCGTTTCAGCGGCCCGCAGCAGGCGCTGTATGAGCTGGTGCTGGCGGCGCAGCAGGCGGCGCTGGACATGGTGCGCCCCGGCTTGCCGCACAGTGCCATCCACGAGGCAGCCGTGCAGGTACTGTCGCAGGGCATGCTGGATTTGAAATTGCTGGAACGGCAAAAAAACGGCAGCGTGCAGGACGTCATCGCCGACAAGGCGTATATGCCCTTCTACATGCACGGCACCAGCCACTGGCTGGGCATGGACGTGCACGACGTGGGCGCCTACCGCGACACGGGCGCGCCAGGCAAGCCATGGCGCGCTTTGGCACCGGGCATGGTGCTGACGGTGGAACCGGGCATCTATGTGCGCCCCGGCGCGGGCGTGCCGGAGCAGTTCTGGCATACCGGCATCCGCATCGAAGACGATGTGCTGGTCACGCCGCAAGGCCATGAAGTCTTCAGCACGGCGCCCAAAAGCGTCGCTGAAATCGAACAACTGATGTCACAGGATTAACGCCGCCGCATGCATACACCGTCCACTTTCGATCTCGCCATCTGCGGCGCCGGCCCCGTCGGCATGGCGCTGGCCGCCCTGCTGGTGCAGCGGGGCACACGTGCCGCCGGCATCGCCCTGCTCGACGCCAAATCCATCGAGCAAGCCAGGCGCGACCCGCGCACCATCGCCCTGTCGCACGGCAGCCGCCAGATTCTCGAGGAAGCGGGCGCCTGGCCTGTGGCAGCGACGCCGATTCATCAGATTCACGTCTCGCGCCGCGGCCGGTTCGGACGCAGCCTGATGGACCGCAGCGAGCATGGCGTCGAGGCGCTCGGCTATGTGGCGCGTTACGGCGCCGTCGTCAGCGCGCTGGCCGATGTATGCGAGCGCCTGGGCGTGGCCAGCTTGCGCCCGGCGCTGGTGACGGGGAGCGCGGAGGATGCCGATGGCGTCAGCGTGCAGATCGAACAGGCGGGCGCCGCGTCCAGCTTGCGCGCCAAGCTGCTGGTGCAGGCCGAGGGCGGCCTGTTCGGCCAGCAGCCGGAGCGCGCCGTCAGCCGCGATTATGGCCAGAGCGCCATGATTGCCCATGTGCGCGTCAGCACCCCCATCGCCCATCGCGCCTACGAGCGCTTCACCGACGAAGGCCCGCTGGCCCTGCTGCCGCAGGACGACGGCTACGCGCTGGTATGGTGCGTGCCGCCCACGCGCGCCGAACAATTGCTGGCCCTGGACGACGCAGCCTTCCTGGAACGCCTGGGCGCCGCCTTCGGCAGCCGCCTGGGACGTTTTACCCACACGACGGCGCGCCTGGCCTATCCGCTGGGCCTGAACGCGCAGGCGGGCGGCACGGCGCGCACGGTCGCCATCGGCAATGCGGCGCAAACCCTGCACCCGGTGGCGGGGCAAGGCCTGAACCTGGGCTTGCGCGACGCCGCCGTGCTGGCCCGCGTGCTGGCGCAGGACAGCAGCCCCGCAGCGCTTGCACGCTACGCCAGCCTGCGCCAGGCAGACCGGGGGCTGACCGTGCGCGTCACCGACACCATGGCGCGCATTTTCACGGGCAGCGCTCCCACGCAAGGCTTGCTGGGCCTGTCGCTGGGCTTGCTGGATGCCTTCAGCCCGGCGCGCAAAAGCTTGGCGGAACTGATGATGTACGGCCGCCGCTGAGGCTCAGTCATCAAGGAACGAGCGAAAAAGAAACAGCGAACCGATCCGGCATGGAATAAACGGCCGGCGGATGCGACAATGGCTGTCACCTGGCTTTCGGCGACCGTTCCATGACAGATGCATTGCCCGCAGCACCGCCTGCCGCTCTTCCCGAAGTACTTTTTTCCCGCCTGCTGGAAGATGCCCTCGACGCCGTCATCATCATCGACGAGCAGTGTCGCATCCGCTATATCAATGGCGCCATGCAGGCACTGTCGGGCTATGCCAGCGGGGAATTGCTGGGCCAGACCCTGAACGGCCTGTTGCCCGATGCCCTCGGCGCGCAGCACGACAAGCACGTGATCAACTACATCCGCAGCTCACGCACTTCCAGCGTGCTGGGCAAGATACGCGAATTTGCCATCCGCCACCGCGACACGCAAATGATTCCCATCGAAATGAAGGCGCTGGACCTGGGCGTGGTCGACGGCATGCGCTATTTCGGCGCCTTTTTGCTCGACGTGCGCGAACGGCGCGAACTGGCGGCGAAAAACGCCAGCCTGCTGGCGCAGCTGGAACAGCAGGCGCTGCACGATGCGCTGACGTCGCTGCCCAACCGGCGCGCCTATGAAGCCCAGGCCGAGCAAGCGATGGCGCGCGCGGCGCGCAGCGGCGCCGCCCTGAGCGTGGGCGTGGCCGATCTCGACCACTTCAAGAAGATCAACGACCGCTATGGCCATGCCGTGGGCGATGCCGTGCTGCGCACGGTGGCGCAAGCGCTGCGCGACACGGGACGCATCACCGACGTGGCGGCGCGCCTCGGTGGCGAGGAGTTCGGCCTGCTCTTCCCCGACGCCAGCCTGCAGCAGGCATACCAGGTGACAGAACGCATCCGCGCAGCGGTGGCCGCCGCCATCACCCTCTTGCCCGATGGCCGCCATCTGCAGGTGACCATCAGCATCGGCGTGGCGTCCTTAAAGGCCGGCGTCAGCCTGGACGCGGCCATGTCGGATGCCGACAAGGCCCTGTATGTGGCCAAGCACCAGGGACGCAATCAGGTGGTGGCGGCAGAATAAAAACGGCCCGCGCAAGGCGGACCGTCCGGTAGGAGCAAGCAGCGTTTATTCGATGGCTTTCAGCATATCCTCGATCACCTTCTTGGCGTCGCCAAACACCATCATCGTGTTCGGCTGGTAGAACAATTCATTGTCCAGCCCCGCATAGCCAGAAGCCATCGAGCGCTTGTTGACGATGATGCTCTTGGCCTTGTACGCTTCCAGGATCGGCATGCCGGCGATCGGCGATGTCGGGTCTTTCGCCGCCGGATTGACCACGTCGTTCGCGCCCAGCACCAGCACCACGTCTGTCTGGCCGAATTCGCCGTTGATGTCTTCCATCTCGAAAACCTGGTCGTACGGCACTTCCGCCTCGGCCAGCAGCACGTTCATGTGGCCCGGCATGCGCCCCGCCACGGGGTGGATCGCATACTTGACGGTGATGCCCTTGTGCGTGAGCTTTTCCACCAGCTCTTTCAACGAGTGCTGCGCGCGCGCGACGGCCAGGCCGTAGCCGGGCACGATGATGACGGTTTCCGCATTGCTCATGATGAAAGCGGCATCATCGGCCGAGCCCGATTTCACGGGGCGCTGTTCCTGCGCACCGGCCACGCCTGCCGCCGGCGCAGTGCCGCCGAAGCCACCGAGGATGACGTTGAAGAACGAGCGGTTCATGGCCTTGCACATGATGTACGACAGGATCGCGCCCGACGAGCCCACGAGCGAACCGGCGATGATCAGCATCGAGTTATTCAGTGAAAACCCGATGCCGGCGGCGGCCCAGCCGGAGTAACTGTTGAGCATCGACACCACCACCGGCATGTCGGCGCCGCCGATGGGAATGATGATCAGCACGCCCAGCGCAAAGGCAATGACGGCCATGACGATGAACGGCGTCCAGGCCGGCTCCACGCCGTCGGCGAAGCAGAACGCCAGGCCCAGGCCGACCATCACCAGCGCCAGCACCAGGTTGAGCATGTGCTGGCCCTTGAAGCTGACGGGCGCGCCCTGGAACAGGCGGAACTTGTATTTGCCCGACAGCTTGCCGAAGGCAATCACCGAACCGGAGAACGTGATGGCGCCGACAAAGGTACCGATGAACAGTTCGAAGCGGTTGCCGATGGGCAGCGCCTGACCCTGCTGGGCGATATTGAAGGCCCATGGCTCGGACACGGCCGCCACGGCGATGCACACGGCCGCCAGCCCGATCAGCGAATGCATGGCCGCCACCAGTTCCGGCATCTTCGTCATTTCCACGGTTTTTGCCAGGTAGGCGCCGATGGCGCCGCCCGTGACGATGCCGATGATGACGAGGGTCAGGCCCATGCCGCCCGTTTGCTGCTCCTTCAGTTTCAGAATCAGCGCCACGGTGGTGACGGCGGCAATCGCCATACCGCTCATGCCGAAGGCATTGCCGCGGCGCGCAGTCGAAGGCGACGACAGGCCTTTCAGGGCTTGGATGAAGCACACCGAGGCGATCAGGTACATCATCGTCACCAGGTTCATGGTGACGAAGCTCATGGCGTGACTCATTCTTTTGCTCCTTGCTTGGCCTTCGGTTCTTTTTTGCGGAACATCTCGAGCATGCGCTGCGTGACGAGGAAACCGCCAAACACGTTGACGGCGGCCAGCGCCACGGCCAGGGTGCCGGCCACTTGCGCCAATGGGCCTTGTGTCAGGCCCGCCGCCAGCATGGCGCCGACGATGATGATGGCGGAAATGGCATTGGTAACGGCCATCAGCGGCGTGTGCAGCGCCGGCGTGACGGTCCAGACGACGTGGTAGCCGACATAGATGGCCAGCACGAAGATGATCAGGTTAGTGATGGTGTGAGTGATTTCCATGATGTTGTTCTCTCCCGGTGCAGCATTATTTTCGTAACTTATTTGCGCAAGATCGCGCTGTCCGCGCAGACCAGGCTGGCCTTGATGATTTCATCCTCGCGGTCGATCAGCAACAGGTCGTCCTTGTCGATGATGAGCTTTAAAAAGTCCAGCACGTTGCGTGCATACAGGGCCGAGGCATCGGCCGCCACCAGGGTCGCCAGGTTCGGCTCGCCCACGATGTAGACGCCGTGCTTGATGACCGTCTTGCCCAGTTCTGACAAAGGGCAGTTGCCGCCCTGCTCGACGGCCAGGTCGACGATGACGGAACCGGGCTTCATGGCTTTCACCGTTTCTTCGGAGATCAGCACGGGCGCGGCGCGGCCGGGGATCAGGGCGGTGGTGATGATGATGTCGGCCAGTTTCGCCCGTTCATGCACCAGTTCGGCCTGGCGGCGCATCCAGTCGGCCGGCATGGCGCGCGCATAGCCGCCCGCGCCCTTGGCGATTTCCTTTTCTTCCTCGGTGAGGAAGGGCACGTCGAGGAATTTGGCGCCCAGCGACTCGACTTGTTCCTTGACGGGCGGGCGCACGTCGGACGCCTCGATGACGGCGCCCAGGCGCTTGGCCGTGGCAATCGCCTGCAGGCCGGCCACGCCCACGCCCATGATCAGCACGCGGGCTGCCTTGACGGTACCGGCCGCCGTCATCAGCATGGGCATGAAGCGCTGATAGGTATTGGCCGCCACCAGCACCGCCTTGTAGCCGGCGATATTGGCTTGCGACGACAGCACGTCCATCGACTGCGCGCGCGTGATGCGCGGCACGGCTTCCAGCGCGAAGGCGGACAGGCCGGCCGTGGCCATGGCAGCGATATTGTCCGCGTCAAACGGGTTGAGCATGCCGATCAGCACCGTGCCGCTGGCCATCAAGGCCCGTTCAGGGGCATCGGGGGCGCGCACCTTGAGCACGATGGCGCAGCCATAAGCTTCCTGGGCTGTGCCGATCTGCGCGCCGGCGGCGGCATACGCCTCGTCGGGAATCGACGCTTGCAAGCCCGCTCCCGCCTGCACGACGATCTGATGCTTGACTGCCAGCTTCTTGACTGTCTCGGGCGTGGCTGCCACCCGCGTTTCACCAGGCCGTGTTTCGGCCGGTATGCCTATCCTCATGATGCCTCCGCTAATTGATAAACTGACTAGAATCTAACACGGAAAGCAGCGCGTTAAACGTTTGTGAAGCAGCAACTTTTAGTTGTACGACACTAATTTCACCAGCATCCCCGGTTTTCGTTTCACCATGCGGCGCGACGACCATATTGTGGAAAGGTGTATCAATCTCACCACAGTCGAGTCTGCGTGCGCGCTTGTTTTGACCACAGGGAAAGCCTATATTAGCGGGCGTTTCCTGCCATCTTGCCGACTAAGCCCCCATGCTAGTGCGCTCTCCGGGAAAGACGTAAGTACCTCCCACCGCTATTTGCTAAAACGTTGTCATTTATCAATATGTCCGCGCAACAGAAGGCCGGCTTCAAACCGCGCGCGCAGAACAAGATAAAATGTCGGCTCTTTCAAGGATGGAATCATGCCGAGAATCTGGAAACCCTCTGTCACCGTTGCCGCCATTGTCGAGCGAGACGGCCTGTTTTTACTGATTGAAGAAGAGACCAGCGAAGGCATCAAGCTGAATCAGCCGGCCGGTCATCTCGACCCGTTCGAGTCGCTGGAACAGGCGGTGATCCGCGAAACCCTGGAAGAAGCGGCCTACGATTTCATCCCTACGGCACTGGTCGGCATGTACATGTCGCGCTATCAGTCACTGCGCACGGGCGAGGACGTGACCTATTTGCGCTTCACCTTTTGCGGCACGGCCGGCGCCGAGCATGACCGCCCGCTGGACGAAGGCATCATCCGCACTCTGTGGATGACGCGCGACGAGCTGGCGGCATGCCAGGAACGCCACCGCAGCCCCCTGGTGCTGCAGTGCGTGGACGAATACCTGGCTGGCCGGCGCGCGCCGCTGGCCCTGCTGCACACACATGCGTCCGTTTTTAATAGCGCATAGCAATTATCTAAAAGTAACTGGAAAGCAAGATGAGCAAGAAGAAAGTCGTTATCGGCATGTCGGGCGGGGTCGATTCCTCGGTCGCGGCGTGGATGCTGAAGGAACAAGGCTATGAAGTCATCGGCCTGTTCATGAAAAACTGGGAAGATGACGACGATTCGGCATACTGCTCCACCCGCCAGGACTGGATCGACGCGGCCAGCGTGGCCGACGTCATCGGCGTCGATATCGAAGCCGTCAATTTCGCCGCCGAATACAAGGACCGCGTGTTCGCCGATTTTTTACGCGAATACCAGGCCGGTCGCACGCCGAACCCGGACGTGCTGTGCAACGCTGAAATCAAGTTCAAGGCATTCCTCGACCATGCCATGACGCTGGGCGCCGACCTGATCGCCACCGGCCATTACGCGCGCGTGCGTCAGGCGCCGAGCGACGCGGGCCGCTACGAGTTGCTGAAAGCCGTCGATGCCAGCAAGGACCAAAGCTACTTCCTGCACCGTTTAAATCAGGCGCAATTGTCGAAAACCCTGTTTCCGCTCGGTGAGATCCCGAAGACGCAAGTGCGCAAGATCGCCGAGCAGCTGGCCCTGCCGAACGCGCAGAAGAAGGATTCGACGGGCATCTGTTTTATCGGCGAGCGCCCGTTCCGCGAATTTTTGAACCGCTACCTGTCCTACCAGCCGGGCCCCATGAAAACGGCCGATGGCAAGACGGTGGGCGAACACGTGGGCCTGAGTTTTTATACCTTGGGCCAGCGCAAGGGCATCGGCATCGGCGGCGTGAAGTCGTACCAGAATGCCGATGGCAGCAGCGACGCCTGGTATGTGGCGCGCAAGGATATCGCCAACAACACCCTGTGGGTGGTGCAAGGCCATGACCACCCGTGGCTGCTGTCGCCGGCCTTGACGGCCGACCAGGCCAGCTGGGTCGCGGGCGTGGCGCCGCAAGCGGGCGCCCTGTCCGCCAAGACGCGCTACCGCCAGGCCGACGTGGCTTGCCAGCTGCTGCCGGATGGAAATGAACATTTCAGCCTGGCGTTTGACCAGGCACAATGGGCCGTCACGCCGGGCCAGTCGGCCGTGCTGTATGACGGCGACGTGTGTCTGGGCGGCGGCATCATCGCCAGCGCGACGGGCCTGGCCGGCGCCTAAGTATTGCCCTGCGCGGCGGCGAGTGCCTGCTGCTTGCGCACCATGGCAATCACCGTGTTGCGTACGGTTTTCAGCACCGTGTCGGCCATGAAGGGTTTCACGATGAAGCCCGACACGCCCATCGCGTGGGCCGCCTGCAGCGAGGCGGCGTCGATGCCGCCAGAGACCATGAAAATAAGCGTCTTCGGATACTGGGCGCGGATGGTTTGCACCACATTGGTCCCGTCTTCCACCTGTTCGCGCGCGATGCACACGAAATGCGGGTGGTGCTTGACCAGCAGCGCCAGCCCCAGCGTGCTGGTATGCGTCTGCCCGCAGACATCGTAGCCGCCATCGATCAGGACCGTGTTCAGCAGGCCCCGCGCCACGGCGCTGCTATCGATCAGGACTGTCTTTAACATCATGATTACTTCCCTTGCTTGATTGTTCTTGTCTTGCACTGCGCCTTACTTTTCCCACACCAGCTTGTTCCAGGTCACGCCTAAAGTCACGTCCGTCTTGAGTTCCACTAACTTTCTTGAAAGATACAGTATTTCCCGCTCTTTTCGCAGGCTTTCGCCCAGCGCACCGGGTAAAATCCCTGCGCCGGCCATCACGGCATCGATATTGCCGTAGCCGCGCAACAGTTTCGCGCCCGTCTTCAGGCCGATCTTCGACACGCCGGGGATGCTGTCGGTGACGTCGCCCATCAGCGCCAACAGGTCGGGCAGCAGTTCCGGCGGCACGCCGAACTTTTTCTCGACCCAGGCGCGGTCGTGCCAGATACCCTTGAAATGGTCCCACACCAGCGCACCATGGGCGATCAGGCCATGCAGATCCTTGTCGGTGGTGGCGATGACGGCCGCGCCGCGCCCCTCGTGCAGCCAGCGCATGACGGCCGTGCCGATGACGTCGTCGGCCTCGACCTCGGGAATGCTGACCACGTGCATGCCGAAGCTGGCCAGGGTGGCATAGAAGCCGGGCAAGGCGTCGCGCAGCACCTGCGGCATGGGCTGGCGCCCTTCCCGGTAACCGGCATACAGGGCGTGGCGCCAGGTCGGGCCGCCAAAGTCGAAGGCCGGCAGGATGTGCGTCGGCTCGTGGTCGTTGATCAGCGTGCGGAACGACGACAGCGCGTGGCGCAGCGCGATTTCCGCCTTCAGGTCGGAATCGGGTTCAGGACTGGCTTCGTAGACGCGGCGTACGATATTCAAGCCGTCGATAGCGAGGAGTCTGGCCATGCGGTAAGTAGATACTGATTGAATCGATCATTTTACCGTATGGTTCCCCGCACGAAGCCCTTCAATGCCGCTTATTTGGCGAAATCGTAGGGCCCGCCCCTTTCCAGCGCCCGCTGGTAGGCGGGCCGCGCGTGGATGCGCTGCAGGAACGCCGTCAGCTTCGGCAGGCGCTCGTCGAGTCCGCCCCGCATGGCGGCCGCTTCCAGCGGAAAGCTCATCTGGATGTCGGCCGCCGTGAATTCATTGCCGGCAAACCATTTGGTGTTTTCCAGCTCCGCTTCCATGTAGGCTAGCTGGCTGTTGATATTGGGCAGGATGAAGCTGCTCTTGACCTTGCTGGCGATGCCGCGCGCGATCGGCTTGACGAAAAACGGCATGGGCGACGATTCCACCTTGTCGAAAACCAGCTTCATCAGCAGCGGCGGCATGGCCGAGCCTTCCGCGAAATGCAGCCAGTAGGTCCAGCGCAGCTTCTCCGGCGTGCCCGCCGCCGGGATCAAGCGGCCATTGCCGTAGCGCTCGACCAGGTAGTCGATGATGGCGCCCGATTCGGCAATCGTATTGGCGCCATCCGTGATCACGGGCGACTTGCCCAGGGGATGGACGGCTTTCAGCGAGGCGGGCGCCAGCATGGTTTTCGGGTCGCGCTGGTAGCGCTTGACCTCGTAGTCGAGGCCCAGCTCCTCGAGCAGCCAGAGCACGCGCTGCGAGCGCGAATTATTCAGATGGTGGACGACGATCATGGTGTTTCCCGTTAGGCAATGGTTGAGTTCCAGTATAGCCGGGACGGGAAAATCGCGGCGGCAGAGGCTGCACACCAAAATAAATTGCAAAAAACAGTATTTTCAATTGATAACTCTTCAATCTTCCCTTATCTTGTTTTGTTTCCAATAAGTAAGGAAACCCTCTGTGGATTTCGACACAAACAACACTACTCCCCAGCGCGAAGCCATTACCTTCAGCGCCACCGGCAGCGAATACTTCCGTATCTGGATCGTCAACCTGCTGCTGAGCATCGTCACCTTGGGCATTTATTCCGCCTGGGCCAAGGTGCGCCGCAACCGCTATTTCTATTCCAGCACCCACCTGGCCGGCAGCAGCTTCGAATATCACGGCAATGCCGTGGCCATCCTGAAGGGCCGCATCGCGGCCGTGGTGCTGATCGGCGGCTACAACATCGCCTTCCATATCTCGCCCATCGTCGGCCTGATCATGCTCGTGCTGATGCTGGCCGTGCTGCCATGGCTGGTCTGGAAAAGCCTGCAATTCAAGCTGTACAACACCAGCTACCGTGGCATCCGCTTCGGCTTTGACGGCAGCGCCAAGGAAGCCTACAAATACTTCCTGTGGCTGCCCATCCTGAACACCTTCACGGCGGGTCTGATGACGCCGTTCCTGCACCAGCGCCTGAAACGCTTCCAGCACACGCAAAGCCGCTTCGGCAGCAGCAACTTCAGCTTCGACGCCAGCGTTGGCAGCTTCTACAAAACCTATTTGCTGTTCTTTGCCCTGCTGCTGGCCGGTTTCCTGGTCTTGATCTTTGTCGTCTTCGCCAGCGTCTTCGCCACCTTTGCCACCAATGCCAACGATGTGACCAAGGCCGGCAGCATCTTCGGCGCCGTGGCCGCCCTGTATGCCTGGGCCTTTATCGTGCTGCCGCTGTTCCTGACCATGATCCAGAACCTGATCTGGAACCACACGCGCCTGCAGCAGCACCAGTTCCAGTCGCAGCTGACCTGGGGCCGCACCACCTTCATCATGCTGACCAACCTGCTGGGCATCGTCGTCACTCTGGGCCTGTTTTCGCCATTCGCCCACGTGCGCTGGCTGAAATACCGCCTGGAAGCGACGTCCATGCTGGTGCACGGCAGCCTGGACGCCTTCGTCGCCGCCACCGGAGAGCAAGTGTCGGCCACGGGTGAAGGCATGGTCGACCTGCTGGACTTCGACCTGTCGCTGTAGCATGACGCTCGACCATCACGCGCCGGGCGCCGCCCCCGTGCCCGCGCGCTATTTCGACGGCCAGACCTCGCGCCTGTACCACGTGACGCTCAACGTGCACGATGGCATGGCCGTGCTGGCCGGCGATATCGCGCGCAGTTGCCCGCTGGCCGAGCTGCACGTGTCCGAACGCAGCAGCCACGCCGTGCGCAAGGTCAGTTTTCCCGACGGCGCCTACCTGGAGATCGCCGACCAGTCGGCCTTCAACGCCATGCTGCACGACACAGGCCACCGCGACGGCTGGGTGGTGCGGCTGCAGCAAAGCTGGCGCGGCGCCCTGCTGGCCACGGTCGCCACCGTGCTGGCCTTGTGGCTCAGCTATCAGTACCTGTTGCCGGTGGTGGCGAAGGGGGTCGCGTATGCGATTCCCCAGTCCGTCGAGCGCCAGCTGGGCCAGGGCGTGCTCGATTTCCTCGACGGCCACGTGTTTGCGCCAAGTCAACTCGATGCGGCGCGCCAGCAAGCCTTGCGCAGCCAGTTCGCACGCCTGTCCACGCCCGGCGACAGCACGCCCGCGCACCGCATCGTTTTCCGCAAGAGCAAGATCGGTCCGAATGCCTTTGCCCTGCCGTCCGGCGACATCGTGCTGACCGATGAAATGGTGGACCTGCTGCCGGACGACCTGGCCATCATGGGCGTGCTGGCGCATGAGCTGGGCCATTTGCAGCAGCGCCACCTGACGCGGCGCATCATCCAGACCTCGGCCGTGGGCGCCGGCGCGGCGCTGCTGTTCGGCGACGTGTCGACGGTGGTGGCCACCGTGCCGCCGCTACTGCTGGACTTGAAGTATTCGCGCGATGTCGAGCGCGAGGCAGACGACTATGCGATCGCCATGCTGCGCCAGAACGGCATTGCGCTGGAACACCTGGCGCAAGTGTTTGTCGCCCTGGGCAAGCTGGACCAGGGCACGCCGTACTTGTCGAGCCATCCGGCCAGCGCCGAGCGGGTGGCCCGTATCCGCGCGGCACAACGGTAAGCCTCACGCGGCGTCCAACGGGCGCCGCGCTCTTTCCCTCCAGCACGTTCCGCAAATCGAAGGTAGACTCGACAGTATCAGTCTGACTTCACCGGAGTGCCCATGCACCTAGTACCATTTCGCTACCTGACCTTCATTGCGACGGCCGCCATCTTTGTCCTGTCCCTGTTTTACTACGACCATTACTGGCTGCCCGTGCTGGCCGGTGCGCTGACCCTGGTCGGCCTCAGCGACCTGCTGCAAACCAAGCGCGCCCTGCGCCGCAACTACCCCATCCTCGCGCATTTCCGCTTTTTCTTCGAGAGCATCCGTCCGGAAATCCGCCAGTACTTCCTGGAAAGCGACAGCGAGGCGACGCCGTTCTCGCGCAGCCAGCGCAGCATCGTCTACCAGCGCGCCAAGGAGCAGACGGACAAGCGTCCGTTCGGCACCCAGCTCGACGTGTATGCAGCGGGCTATGAATGGATCAACCATTCCATCGCCCCCGCCAAGGTCACGGGCCACGATTTCCGCATCGAGATCGGCAACCACCCGGACTGCCCGCGCGACAAACCGTATTCGGCCAGCGTCTTCAATATCTCGGCGATGAGCTTTGGCGCCCTGTCGGCCAACGCCATCCTGGCCCTGAACGGCGGCGCGCGCAGCGGCGGCTTCATGCACGACACGGGCGAAGGCAGCATCAGTCCCTACCACCGCGAAAACGGCGGTGACCTAGTATGGGAAATCGGCTCCGGCTACTTCGGCTGCCGCAACCAGGACGGCACGTTTTCCGAAGAACGCTTCATCGCCAACGTCAGCTCGGAGCAGGTGAAAATGATCGAGCTGAAAATGTCGCAGGGCGCCAAGCCGGGCCACGGCGGCGTGCTGCCCGGCCCAAAAGTCACCATCGAGATCGCCACCACGCGCGGCGTGATGGTGGGCGAGGATTGCGTCTCGCCGGCCGCGCACAGCGCCTTTTCCACGCCACTGGAAATGCTGCACTTTATCGACCGCCTGCGCACCCTGTCGGGCGGCAAGCCGACGGGCTTCAAGCTGGCCATCGGCCATCCGTGGGAGTTTTTCGCCATCGTGAAAGCCATGCTGGAAACGGGCATCACGCCCGACTTCATCGTCGTCGATGGCAGCGAAGGCGGCACGGGCGCGGCGCCTCTGGAATTTACCGACCATGTGGGCACGCCGCTGCAGGAAGCGCTGGTGCTCGTGCATAACACCCTGGTGGGCGCCAACCTGCGCGACAGGATCAAGATCGGCTGCTCGGGCAAGATCATCACGGCCTTCGACATCGCCCGCCTGCTGGCGCTGGGCGCCGACTGGTGCAATTCTGCGCGCGGCTTCATGTTCGCGCTGGGCTGCATCCAGTCGCAAAGCTGCCACACGGACCGTTGCCCGACGGGTGTGGCCACGCAAGACCCGCAGCGCCAGCGCGCGCTGGTGGTGTCCGACAAGATCGCCCGCGTGGCGCACTTCCACCAGAACACCATGAAGGCGCTGGCCGAACTGATCGCCGCCGCCGGCCTGGCGCACCCGCAGGAACTGCGCCCGCACCACCTGGTGCGGCGCATCTCGCCGAATCAGGTGAAACTGGCTTCGGCCCTGCTACCCTTCCTGGAAGCGGGCCAGTTGCTCGACCCGAGCCAGCTGCCGCAGCTGCCGCCCGTGTTCGGCCTGTACTGGCCCAAAGCCCAGGCGGTATCGTTCCAGCGCCTGGATTAAGCCCTGCATTGCGTAAGTGGAGCAATACCACTTAATAACCACTTGCGCAAATATCCAAATCCAATACAATACCAAAACAAGTACAAAACGCAGGCAGCTTTTCCGGTGATCGCCCAGACGCGCCACCACGGTGCCAGAATACGTATATCGTCGTCACAATAAATACCGGAGGAGTTGCAGCATGGAGCAGGGTTTGCGCGAAAAAGTAGGACAGTTGTTCATGGTGGGCTTCGACGCCCTGCAGGCGGACGAGCATATCAAGACCTTGATACGCGAAAAGAAGGTGGGCGGCGTGATCCTGTTCCGCCGCAACGTGCACACGCCCGCGCAAGTGTCGGCCCTGTGCCGCGAGCTGCAGGAAATCAACGCGGAAGTATCCGACACGCCGCTGCTCATCGCCATCGACCAGGAAGGCGGCATGGTGATGCGCATCGAGCAGGGCGTCACGCCGATTCCTGCGGCGATGGCTTTCCAGGCGGCCGGTTCCGTGGAAGACTGCGAACGCATGAACCAGATCAGCGGCGATGAAATGCGCCAGGTGGGCATCAACCTGCTGCTCGCGCCCGTGCTGGATGTGAACAACAACCGCAACAACCCCGTCATCGGCGTGCGCGCGTATGGCGAAGATGCCGCCACCGTCATAGCCTACGGCATGGCGGCCATGCGCGGCCAGCGCGCCAGCGGCGTGGCCGTGACCGCCAAGCACTTCCCCGGCCATGGCGACACGGCCATCGACACGCATTACGCCATGGCGCTGGTGCCGCACGACAAGGAACGCCTGCGCGCCGTGGAACTGGCGCCGTTCCGCGCGGCCATTGCCGGCGGCGTGGATGCCATCATGACGGCGCACGTGGTCTTTCCCGCCTTCGAAGCCGATACCAGCGTGCCGGCCACGCTGTCGAAAGGCGTGCTGACGGACCTGCTGCGCGGTGAAATGCAATACCAGGGCGTGGTCATCACCGATTGCCTGGAAATGGCGGCCATCGCCGACGGCGTCGGCATCGCCCAGGGCGCCATCGCCACCTTGCAGGCGGGCGCCGACATCGTCCTCATCTCGCACCGCGAAACGCAGCAGACGGCTGCCATCGAGGCCGTCATCGCCGCCGTGGAGCGCGGCGACATGGCGATCTCGCGCATCGACGCGGCTTGCGCGCGCGTGGCTGAACTCAAGCGCAACCGCGCCGTGCGCGACTGGCGCACGCGCCCGGTCACGCCACCGGCACTGATGCAGCCGGCCGCCATGGCCCTGTCGCAGCTGCTGCAAAAGGCCGCCTTGCGCGTGCAAGGCGCATACCGCGCGCTCGACGCCAGCCTGCCCGTGACCCTGCTGACGGTGGAAGTGCGCTCGCGCAGCGAAATCGATGAAGTGGCGCTGGGCCGCAACAAGGAAGCGCGCAGCTCCATGCTGCCGGCGCTGCTCGAAGCGGGCCTGGACGTGCGCGAGTATGCCTTGTCGGCCGCAGCGCTGGACGACGAGGTCAACCAGGCCATCGCCTTTGCGCAAGGCGCGCAGCAGATCGTGCTGCAAACGTATAACGCCATGTTCGTCGAGGGCCAGCGCCGCCTGGTCGAGGCCCTGCCGCAAGATAAACTGTGGCTGGTGGCGGGCCGTTTGCCGTACGACCTGGACCTGGCACCCAACGCGCAAGGCCGCCTGGCCGCCTTCGGCTGCCGCCCTGCCGCGCTGCTGCCAGTCGTGGAAAAACTGGCGGGCCAGGCGTAAAGCCACGCCGGCATGTTCTATTCTGCGTCGCAATCGAAGCGCACGCCCGTCATCTGCTCGCTCTGCATCCATAGCTGGCGTGCCTGCACAGGGTCACTGGCCCAGCGCCGCACGCCCGACCCCGTGCTGTCGTCTGCCACCAGGGCAGCGATATCGCAATCCTCGCAATATACGCCACCGATACCATCGAGCTGCGCGCTGGTGGCGCACCACACGGCCGTGGCGGCGCCCTGCGCCACATTCTTGAAACCCGATTGCGGCGGCGGATTCACCTGACCCTGTTCATCGAGCGCGCCCACCCCGCGCATGTCGTCCAGGTCCAGGTGGCGCAGCAGCGGCGTCAGGATGGCCCCCGGATGCAGCGAGAAGGCGCGCACGCCGTGCGCCGCAGCAAGTCGGTCCAGCTCCACGGCAAACAGGGCGTTAGCGCTTTTCGACTGCGCATACGCGCGCCACTTGTCGTACGGCTGATGCAGGAAATGCGGGTCGTCCAGGTCGACGCCCGCCTGCCGGTGTCCCAGCGACGACACGCACACCACGCGCGCGCTCTGCGCCCGCCGCAAGGCGGCCGGCCACAAACGCGCCGTCAGCTGGAAATGCCCCAGGTGATTCGTCGCGAACTGCGCCTCGTAGCCACGCGCATCGCGCAGCAGGGGCGTGGCCATGATGCCGGCGCCATTCACCAGTATGTGCAGGGCGCGGCCGGAGGCAAGATAGGCGTCGGCAAAAGTGTCGATGGCCTGCGGATCAAGCAAGTCGAGCGTGGCGATCTCCACGCCGGCCATGCCATGCAAGGCCGCTTGCGCCTGATGCGGATCGCGCGCCGGTACCAGCACCGTGGCACCGGCGCCGGCCAGCGCGCGTACCGTTTCCAGTCCCAGGCCCGAATAGCCGCCCGTGACGATGGCCTGCATGCCGGACAGGTCGCGCCCGGCCAGCGCTTCGGTGGCCGTGGTGCGCGCGTCAAAACCGGAATGCAAGGGAGTTTGAAGGGTAGTGGTATAGGTCATGGCTGCCTGGGCGTGATCGATAAAAACCCATTGTGCGCGCCGCAGTCTGGACTGTGAATGGCGTAAAATCTTTAATACGATCGCCATCGTCCAGAATTGCCCCTCCACCATGGATTTGCTCTCCGATGTACTCTCGCTGTTTGATACGCGCAGTTCCTACTTTGCCGGCCTGAAGGCGGGCGGCGACTGGGCCATCGACTTTCCGCCGCCGGACGGCATCAAGTTCAACGCCGTGATCGAAGGCGGCTGCTGGCTGACGGTCGCGGGCATCGATGCTCCCGTGCAACTGCAGACTGGCGACTGCTTCCTGCTGGCGCCGGGGCGCGCGTTTACCCTGGCCAGCAGACCAGGCTTACCGGCGGTCCCGGCGCTGCAGGTGTACCAGGATGCACAGCAGGGCGTGGCCCGCCACGGCGCGTCGCAGCACGATTTTTTCCTCATCGGCGGACGTTTCAGCTTTGGCGACGAAGCGGCCATCCTGCTCGACTGCTTGCCGCCGCTGCTGCACCTGCGCGGCGATACGGACCAGGCCAGCGTGCTGCACTGGACCTTGCAGCGGCTGGCGCAGGAATTGCAGGCGACGGCGCCCGGCGCGGCGCTGATGACGCGCCACCTGGGCCACATGATGCTGCTGCAGGTACTGCGCCAGTATCTGGCGGAGCAGGACTCGCACCCGGCAGGCTGGCTGTTTGCGCTGGCAGATGGCAGGCTGCGCGCCGCCATCGAAGCCATGCATGCGCAGCCGGCACGCCGCTGGACCTTGCTGCAACTGGCCGCCGTCGCAGGGCAGTCGCGCTCCGCCTTTGCCCTGCACTTCAAGAGCAAGGTGGGCATGACGCCGCTCGATTATCTGCTGCGCTGGCGCATGCGCCTGGCCGTGCGGCGCCTGAAGGACAGCGGCGCGCCCATCGCCTCGATCGCGCAGGCGCTGGGATATGATTCCGACAGCGCCTTCAGCCACGCCTTCAAGCGCGTCATGGCATGCTCGCCGCGCCAGTACCGCCTGCGCCACGCGGGCGCGCAGGCGTCAAAAAACCCGCAGCAGCGAGTTTTTTGACGTTCAGGGCTGCGCGACTGGCGGCAAGGCGGCCACCGCCAGCAAGGCGAACGGCCCGAGGAACAGGCCGATGCCGAACCAGATGCCGCCATTGCGCCCACGCCGGCTGGCCAGCAGCCAGGTGGCGATCGCAAACAAAAACATGAAGATCAACAGTATCGCCATTGCCACTCCTTGCCATGTGGAAAGCCCAGTGTAGCCCACGGGCGCGCCCGTGGCCAGACGTATATCAAGCCTTAGCAGGGTGTTGAATTAATCGCCGTGCCCGTCAACCATCACGGGCCGGTAAACGTTGTTTCATCAGCCCCACTTTCCCACCGCCATCATGCGCAAGACCGACGTCACCCAGCACTCTCTGTACAGTTACCGCTCGTTGGAGGAACGCATCCCGGATGCGCATCCCTTGCGCAAATTGCGAGTACTGGTCGATGCCATCCTGGCCAACATGAACGATGATTTCCAGGCGCTGTATT
>NZ_PEBS01000086.1 GCF_002869965.1 Janthinobacterium sp. ROICE36 | reverse complement strand
CGCCGAATTTCTTCGACAGAACCGTTGCGATTGCAGCGGTCAGCGTGGTTTTACCGTGGTCGACGTGGCCGATGGTGCCGACGTTGACGTGCGGCTTGGTCCGTTCGAATTTACCTTTTGCCATTTTGAACTCCTAATGATTTGATTAGATTGCTCAGGCACACGCCCGACGGTCTGGTTTGAATTGCTTCTGTGCTGCCTGCTGCGAATTCTGGTGCCCTTGACGTGGATCGAACACGTGGCCTCTCCCTTACCAAGGGAGTGCTCTACCACTGAGCTACAAGGGCTGTAATTTGTTGCATGCGATGCATCAAGCATCTGAACGGAAACTGGAGCGGGTGAAGGGAATCGAACCCTCGTCGTAAGCTTGGAAGGCTTCTGCTCTACCATTGAGCTACACCCGCGAGGTATCGTTCACTTCATCTTCACTTACTTGCTACTACCCAGTTTTCCTTGCAAAAACTTGGTGGAGGGGGCTGGATTCGAACCAGCGTACTCATAGAGAACAGATTTACAGTCTGTCGCCTTTAACCACTCGGCCACCCCTCCGCGGGAACCGCAGAGTATGAAGCATCTACTCACAACTGTCAACCTTATTTACCGATGCTTGACTGCTGCATTTGCGTATAAAGAAGAAGTTGGCTGCTTCGGGGCGTGATTATAAGCTTTCGATTTGAGAATGTGCAAGGGTTGGCGTGAAAAAGTGGTCTTTTTTCGCATTTTTTTTATCACTCCTGGCGGCAAGCCGCATTTTCCCGTCATTCGCCCCGCATTTTGCCTGTTTACCGGGCGTCAGGCGGATGCATCCAGGCGTTGCCAAGGGGCTTATATTTACGCAACAACTGCTGATGCAGGCCCGATAGCACGGGCAATTTGGGGTTGCGCGGGTCCAGGCGGCGCACACCGGCAATAAAAGTCAGCGCCTGCTGCCCCATGCGTTCATCCCAGCCCTCGTGTTCCAGGCATTTCAGTACCGCCACGGCCGCATTGAACACCACTTGGGGATTGTCGGGCAGGCGCGTGACGGCTTCCCCCATCAGATCGACGGCGCCGCGGAAATCGCCTTCTCCCGCCTTGGCGGCGCCTGCCGCCACCATGTCGGCCACTTCCTGGCGGCTTTGCCGCGCCAGTGCCTTGGCCAGCTCCTCGCGCCCCGCCTGTTCGAAGACGGCCATGGCGCGCGTCATGGCCGCGCTGTCGGGCGCATTGCGCATGACTTCGCGCATCACCTCGGCGGCGCCGTCTTCGCGCCCATGAGCCAGGCAATGGCGCGCCAGTTCCGTCTTCAGCATGTTCGAGCCGCCCACGCTGTGGCGATTGGCGGCCAGGGCGACGTCGAGCGACTGCTGCAGACGCTCCTCGTTGCCCGTATGCGCATGCAGCATGGCGCTGCACAGGGCGCTGCACAGTTCCGTGTTCTTTTGCCCGCCCATCGACTTGTCGAGGTCGCGGATCACGGCACCCACCTGCAAGGGGTCGCCCTTGCGCACCAGGGTCTGTACCAGGCGCACATGGTCTTCCGGGTCGCGAAATTCCGAATACTTGGCCTTGCTGACCACCAGCTTCAGGGCTTTTTCCGCCATCTCGATATCGTCGGCCGCCAGGGCCGCCTCGCCCAGGCGGCGCAAGCGGCGCACGGCATGCGGCGACAGGGTCACCGCCTCGCTCAGGGCGGCCTGCGCCAGTTCCGGCTTGCCTTGCGCCAAATGCGTGCGCGCCAGCCAGTCATACGCGTCGAGAAAACGCTTGTTGTTTTCCAGCAGCCCTTCCAGCGTGCCCTGCGCCGCTGCGTACTCGCCCATCAGGAACTGCGTCTTGGCCTGGCCCAGGCGCGCCCAGCCGATGGACTTGGCGTCGTACAGGGCTGCGTAGATCGGCTCGGCGTCGGCCGCCTCGCCCAGCAGCAAATGCAATTCCGCGCGCAGGCGCAGGAAATCGGTGGCGTAACGGGGATACAGGCTGGCGCCCTCGGCGCAGGCGGCGATCGCCGCGCGCTCGTTACCCACGTCGATCAGTTCATAGACGGGCACGAAGGCATTGCGCTTGTCCAGCGCGCGGCCGATGCGCTCCAACATGTTGTCAGCAGTAAATGGCTTGAGAATGTAATCGGTAGGCAACAGCTCGACAGCGCTGACCACCTTGGCGAAGCTGCCCTCGCCCGTGACCATGAAAAACATGGTCGACGCGTGCATTAATTTGTGGTGGCGCAAGTCTTCCAGCATCTGCTGGCCATCCTGCCCGCCGTCGAGATCGTATTCGCACAAGATCAAATCATACGCTTTGCTGCCCAGCATGCGGATCGCCTGGCCCGAGCTGGCCGCGTCATCGATCTTCGCCAGGCCGCACAGGTTGAGCATATTGTGCAGGCTGGCGCGCATGCCGGGATGCGGTTCGATGATCAGTGCGCTAAGGCCCTTGAGTTCTTTCATGTCGTAATGTCCGAAAACTCTGCGGCGCGCCACACTGGTGCGTGGCGCCGACCAGCATGAGGCAGCCGAGTATATGACGGCGCCGCGCACAAGGGAATGGTGTCGTGCCAAAAAACAAGGAAGCTGGCAAGGAAGTTGCAGCTCAAGCGGTGGCGCGCTCCGGATGCCACAGTTGCGGTTCGTGGTCGATCAGGTCCAGCAGCGCCGTCACCACTTCCGGATCGAACTGGCTGCCGCTGCGCTGTTCGATGTATACACGTACCTGCGGATACGGCCACGACTCCTTGTAGGGCCGCTCGTGCAGCAAGGCATCGAAGACGTCGACCACGGCGACGATGCGCGCGGCGACGGGAATGTCGCGCCCCTTGATGCCATGCGGATAGCCGGCGCCATCGAAATGCTCGTGGTGGCCGCCGGCGATCTGCGCGCCATACGTGAGGTAGCTGACGCCGTCGACCATATTGGCGGCCCGCTCGAGAATGGTGCGCCCGACGCTGGCATGCAGCTGCATCTGCGTCCGCTCCTCGTCGGTATGCTTGCCCGGTTTCAGCAGCACGGCGTCCGGCGTAGCCACCTTGCCCACATCGTGCAGGATGCTGGCCAGGCCTATCATGTCGAGCAACTGCGGCGTGAGCTCGTCGGCATACACGCCGCGCTGCTGCATGCGGCGGGCGATGGCGTCGGACAATTGCTGCACCCGCCGCACATGGCCGCCCATGTCGCTATCGCGGAACTCGGCCAGATCGGCCAGCGCCACCACGGTTGCTTCCTGCGCCTTGCGCAGCTGGCCGAACATGTGCAGGTTGTCGAAGGCGGCGGCGATGCGCTGGCAAAACACTTCCAGCAAGTCACGCTGGATCTGCGCCAGCGGCCACGGCGGCGTGACGGAGATGGCCAGCTCGCGGTTGCCTTCCGTGTGAATGAACAGCACATTGGCCGGATGCTCGAACTGGCTGCGCTTTTCCGCAAACGCCTTGGCGATGGTGGGGGTGAGCGCATGGTCGGCCGGCAAGGCTTCCGACTCGGCCAGCATGGCATAGCTGCCCGTGGCGGCGACCACCTCGGGCCGCCCGGAGCCGCCCTGCATCAGGCACAGCACGCCGTCGGCACCCACGTCGAGGATGGCGCTGACCTGGTTGAGCACGCCGGAAGCGAATTCGCGCAGCGAATGGATCTGGTACAGATTGGTGGCGCCGGCAAGGATCTTGCCCAGGCCGATGCGGCTGCGCTCGAGCATCATCAGGCTCTCGTAGGCGCGCAGGGCCGAGATGACGGTGGTAAACAGCTTCTGCGTCGTCAGTTCCGTCTTGGCCTTGTAATCGTTGATGTCGTATTCGATGATGACGCGCTGCTCGGGCGCCTGACCCGGCTGGCCCGTGCGCAGCACGACGCGCACCATAGAGTTGTTCAGGTCGGCGCGGATGCGCCTGGCCAGGATCAGGCCGGCGTCATCCGTTTCCATCACCACATCGAGCAGCACCAGCGCGATATCGGGCGTGTCGCGCAGGATGTCATACGCTTCGCGGCCGCTGTAGGCGGAGAACAATTCCAGTTCGCGCCCCTTGAAACTGACATTGCGCAGCGCCAGCCGCGTGACCGCATGCACATCCACATCATCATCGACGATCAAGACACGCCACAGGCGCTGGTCGGGCGCGGCCAGCCCGGCAGGACTGGCCACCGGCTCATCCTCGTCGAGCAGCCAGTTATCATCTGCATCGGCTTTGAGGTCGGTCATGAATACTCCTAATGGATAAGTTCGATGTGGACGCTGCGTTGAGGCATATCAAGCATAATCAGATTAGATGCTGCTTACAACAGGATTCTGCGTACCGCCTTCGCCGGCGGACGATGCCGATGCCGATGCCGAGGCATCGCCGCGCGTGCTGCCGCCACAATTGTCCTGGCCCGGCCCGACTGCCTGGTAGCGCACTTCATACTTGCCTGCGCTGAGCTGCTCCACCAGCAGCTTGTCGTTAGCGAGGATGTACAGGTAGCGCACGTTCGAGCGCCGCTCCGTGTCATACAGTTTGACGAACACGGGCGCCGCGTTGCTGCTGTTATCGATGGTCAACGCCAGTTCATCGCCCTTGTTACTGATCGGGAAGCCATCGACATAGCCGGACTGCGCCGGCCAGGGTTCGCCATTTGGCGCCACCAGCGCTGCGGACTGGCCCACGCCATCGCAGGCAAGCGGGCTGGCTTTCAGGCTCAGCTGGGAAACGGCCAGCACGCGGATCTCGGGCGTCTTCGCTTGCTGCGGTTCCGGTGCATATGGCTTGCCCACGGCCCAGCTGTCGACGGCCACGACCTCGCCTTTCGATGAAGGTGGCGCGGCCGTCTGCGCTACTGACTTCTCGCCATCGCGGGCCAGCCCGCTCCAGGCCGATGCCAGCGCGGCCGGCACGGGCTGGGAGGTATCGAGCATCAGCAAGGCGCCCAACCAGCCCAGCAACAGGCAGACAAGCAGGCTCAACCACCAGCGCCAGTTGCGCCAGACGGGCTGCAGGCCGAGTCGCGGCTTGCCCTTTGCTGGCGGCACATCCTGCTCCCACGCGTGCTCATGCGACTGGGCATGGCCTTTCGCGCGGCCATCGCGGCTCTTGCCTTCTTCCTGGTGGGTGCTTTCCAGCCATTCGATTTCCCACTCCTCGGCAGCGATCCACTCGTCATGTTCCCTGCGGCGTTGTGGATCGGACAAGGTGCCGTAGGCGCTGTTGAGGATCGCCATGATGCGGGCGGCCTTTTCGTCGCCGGGATTCTTGTCCGGGTGGTATTTCTGGCTGAGGGCTTTGTACGCAGCACGTATGACTTCCTGCGGCGCCAGGCGCGCCACCTTCAGGTTGTCATAGTGTGTATGTATCTTTCCCATCGTTCTATCTTGAAATCGGTGCGCGGCGACGGGTTCTTGCAGGATGGAACCGTGCTGTGTCGGTCATCATAAACGATATGACAAGACAATAACCACCGGCGGACAGGAAATTGCAGGGCGAGACTGCCCTGCCTTGATATTGCAGCGCTTACAAGCGATGACTGCGGTCGGCGGACAACAGGACCTCCGGCAACTCCACGCGGTGCCCCACGGCCAGCACCTTGAACAATTCCCCCATCTCGGCCGGCGAGACCAGCTTTTGTACGGCGCTGGCCTGCGGCACGTACGTTTTGACCTGCTCAGGATCGGTGCGCAGCAGCAAGTCGCCGATGCCAGCGCCCAGCAGGAAGGACGCCTGGTTCATGTACGCGAGCACATCGAGGCCGGCGTCCTGCGCCACCACCGCCATGGCCGTAAAGTCGACGTGGGCCGTGATGTCTTGCAAGCCTGGCAAATAAAACGCTTCCGCGTGGGCGTGGTGGCGGTAATGGCACATCAGGGTGCCCGTGGCACGCAAGTCCAGGTAATACTCGTGCGCAGGGAAGCCATAATCGAACAGCACGGCCGCGCCGCCCTTGCCATTGGTCAGCATGCGCGCCAGCGAGCGCATGAAGCCGCAGGCGACGCCGTGGATTTCGCTGACATAGCCAACCGGCAAGGCATCGGCCTCGGGCACCTGGGCGGCGATCTGCGCGGCCACGTCGGCACCGGCAAGGCGCTCGACAAAGACGAACTGGCCGTCGGCTATGCTGACATCGAGCTCGCACCAGCCGGCGGGCGTCTTGCTGATCAGGTTGACGGGCATGGCGTCCAGCACTTCATTGCCGAACACGGCGCCTTCAAAAGCGTCGGGAAAGCCATCGAACCACACCACTTGCGGGAAGGCGGCCAGCGCCAGCTCCTGGCGTGCGCGCAATTCGCCGGACAATTCGACGATCGCATACTGTTCTATAGCGATGCCGGCGCTGGCCGCTTCCGTCAGGATATCAAAGGCCAGCTTGCCCGTGCCGGCGCCGAATTCGAGGATGCGCGGGGCCGTTTGCGCCATAATAGCGGCTGCCACATGGGCCAGGGTGGCGCCGAACAAGGACGAAATTTCCGGCGCGGTTGTAAAATCGCCATCTTTGCCCAGCTTGGCGGCGCCGCCGCTGTAATAGCCGAGGTCAGGCGCATACAGCGCCAGCTCCATGAAGCGGACAAAGGGAATGGCGCCGTCATTGCGCGCGATTTCGGCGGCAATCTGGTGCTGCAAGGCATGGGACGCGGCCAGCGCGTCGCTATCGGGTGCGGGAAGAGACATACCCGCATTGTAGCGAATCGGCGGCGCATGCCGCCAGTGTGGCATCCACCGAATATCTCAACCATAGCAAAGACATGACAGAAGCAACGACAACGCCATTCAACAGCACTCCCCGGGTCGCCCTCGTCACGGGCGCGGCGCGCCGCATCGGCCGCGCCATTGCGCTAGGCCTGGCGCGCGACGGCTGGGATATCGCCGTGCATTACCGCGACTCGCGCGAAGAAGCGCTCAGCCTGGTGGCGGAAATCGCCGCACTGGGCCGTCGCGCGCAAGCATTCCACTGCGACCTGGCGCAGGAAGAGGCCGTGCGCCAGCTATTGCCGCAGGCACAGGCGGCGCTGGGACCGCTCACTTGCGTCGTCAACAATGCATCGTTGTTTGAATACGACAATGCGGGCGATTTTTCCGTCGCCGCGCTCGACGCCCACATGCACGCCAACCTGGCCGCCCCCATCCTGCTGGCGCAAGCCCTGTACCAGGCCACCCCAAGCGGCGGGCAAGCCGTGGTCATCAACTTGCTGGATCAAAAACTGTACAATCTCAATCCTGATTTTTTGTCGTACACCCTGTCCAAGGCGGCGCTGCTGTCGGCGACCACCATGCTGGCCCAGGCGCTGGCGCCGAAAGTGCGCGTGGTGGGCATTGCCCCCGGCATCACCATGGTCTCGGGAGAGCAAACGGAAGCGAACTTTGCCAAGGCGCATGAAAACACGCCGCTGGGACGCTCCAGCACGCCCGAGGATGTGGCCGACTGCGTCTGTTATGTGGCCGGCGCGCGCGCGCTGACGGGCACTACCCTGCTGGTCGATGGCGGCCAGCATTTGATCGGATTGCCGCGCGACGTCATGTTTTTGACCAAATAATCAGCAGCCCTACCAAACAACCAGCATTCCAGCATCCCCTAAAGGTAAAACTATGTCGTCCGCCCTGTCCCACCCTCGCCTGACCGATTGCCGCCGCCTGTTCCTGCGCAATTACGAAGTCCTCATCAACATCGGTGTCTATGACTTCGAGAAAAAGGGCGAGCAGCGCGTCCTCATCAACGTCGACCTGTACATTCCCCTGGCCCTGTCGACGCCGAAGGATGACCAGCTGGAAGAGGTGGTCGATTACGACTTCATGCGCGAAAACATCGCCAAACGCATGGCGCAAGGCCACGTGCAGCTGCAGGAAAGCCTGGTCGACGACGTGCTCGCCGCCATGCTGGCGCACCCGCGCGTGCGCGCCGCGCGCGTCTCGAGCATGAAGCCGGACGTGTATCCCGACTGCGAAGGCGTGGGCGTGGAAGTATTCAAGATCAAGGATGAAGCATGAACAACATGAGCAATGCCGCAGTGATGGAATCGGCGACGACGGCCGTGGAATTCCCGGCCAATGTGGAAGCGCAGAAACTGGCGCGCAAGAAGGCGGAAAAGATCGCCCTGGAAAACAACAAGCTGCACAAGCGCCTGTGTCGCCTGGTGGGGCAAGCCATCGGCGACTTCAATATGATCGAAGAAGGCGACAAGGTGATGGTGTGCCTGTCCGGTGGCAAAGATAGCTACGCGCTGCTGGACATCCTGATGACCTTGCGCGAGCGCGCGCCGATTCACTTCGACATCGTCGCCGTCAACCTGGACCAGAAACAGCCGAACTTCCCGCCGGAAATCCTGCCCGCCTACCTGACGGAACTGGGCGTGGCCTTCCACATCGAAAACCAGGATACCTACAGCATCGTCAAGCGTTTGATCCCGGAAGGCAAGACCACCTGCTCGCTGTGCTCGCGCCTGCGCCGCGGCATCCTGTACCGCGTGGCTGACGAGCTGGGCGCCAACAAGATCGCCCTGGGCCACCACCGCGATGACATCCTGGAAACGTTCTTCCTGAATATGTTCTTCGGTGGAAAACTGAAGGCCATGCCGGCCAAGCTGCAATCGGACGACGGCAAGCACATCGTCATCCGCCCGATGGCGTACGTGAAGGAAGAAGACACGCAGCGCTATGCGCAAGTCAAAGGCTTCCCCATCATCCCGTGCGACCTGTGCGGTTCGCAGGAAAACCTGCAGCGCAAGCAGATCAAGGGCTTGATGCGCGAATGGGACAAGAAATTCCCCGGCCGCGTGGAAAGCATCTTCTCGGCGCTGTCGAACGTGGCGCCGTCGCACCTGATGGACCCGAAACTGTTCGGCTTCAAGGATTTGAAGGCGGACGGCGTGGCCAGCCCCATGGGCGATATCGCCTTCGACGAAGAACCGTGTTCGACGCCGACGACATTTGGCACCATCCCGCTGCAGCAAGGCTGACCTTGACGCACGGCGCCATCATGGCGATGGCGCCGCCGTCGGTCTTCATTTAGAACTCTTCCCAGTCGTCGCCGGCCAGCGCTTTCGCGGGCGCTGGCGGCTTCGCCCTGACGGCAATGCTGCGCGCGGCAACTCGTGGCGCCGGCGCAGGACGCGCGACTGCCGGCTGTGGCGCCGAGCGGCGCAGCAAGCCTGGCTGTTCGCGCAGCTTGAATACGCTGACCACTTGCGCCAGGCCGTGCGCCTGCTCTTGCAGCGAACCGGCCGCCGCCGCCGCCTCTTCCACCAGCGCCGCATTTTGCTGGGTCACCTGGTCCATCTGCGTGATGGCCTGGTTGACTTGCTCGATGCCGTGCGTCTGCTCCTGACTGGCACTGGAAATCTCGCCGATGATGTCGGTCACGCGCTTGACGCTGGAGACCACTTCATCCATCGTCGCGCCAGCCTGATCGACCAGCTTGGCGCCCACGCCCACCTTGCTCACCGAATCGTCGATCAAGCCCTTGATTTCCTTGGCCGCCGCTGCCGAACGCTGCGCCAGGTTGCGCACTTCGCCGGCCACGACCGCGAAACCGCGCCCCTGCTCGCCGGCCCGCGCCGCTTCCACCGCCGCATTCAGCGCCAGGATATTCGTCTGGAAGGCGATGCCGTCGATCACGCTAATGATGTCGACGATCTTGCGCGACGATTCGTTGATCGAGCCCATGGTCGCCACCACTTCGGCCACCACCGAGCCGCCGCGGCTGGCGATGCCGGCCGCCGTGATCGCCAACTGATTGGCCTGGCGCGCATTGTCGGCATTCTGCTTGACGGTGCTGGTCAGCTCTTCCATCGACGAGGCCGTTTCTTCCAGCGAACCGGCCTGCTCTTCCGTGCGCGATGACAGGTCCAGGTTGCCGGCGGCGATTTCCGACGATGCAGTGGCGATGCTGTCCGTGCCGCTGCGCACCTGGCTGACGATGCTGACCAGGTTGTTGTTCATATTGCCCAGGGCCGTGAGCAGCGCCCCCATTTCATCCTTCGCCGTCGTGGCGACGGTCTGCGTCAGGTCGCCCGCGGCCACCGTTTCGGCCAGCGCCAGCGCCTGGCGCAGCGGACGCGTGATGCCCGTCGTCAGCAGCCACGAGCACAACACGCCGAACGCCACGGCAAACAGGGTCAGCAGGCTGATGACGGTGGTGTCATGCACGGCGGAGGCATCGATCTGCTTGGCCGTCGCATCGATGCTTTCCCGCTGCAAGGTCACCAGTTCCTGCAGCAAGTCCTGGTAAACCTGGGCCGCCGGGGTGAATGCGCCGTCGAGAATTTTCGCCGCGCCTTCCACATCGCCATCGGCCTTGGCCTTGACGGCGCCGTCGCGCGAGGCGCTGTACGCCTTGCGCTGCTCGAGGATCTTGGCGAACAGGGCTTTTTCCTTGTCGCCCGCGACCAGCGGTTCGATCTGCTTGAGCAATTCGGCCGCCTTTTTCACCGAGGCGGCCGAGTCTTCCTTGAAATACGGTCCCAGCGCCGGGTCGCTGCTCTTGACGATGGCGGCCGTGCGGCGGATCGAGGCAAAGTTCAAGCCATACCAGTCGGTAATCAGGCGTTCCTTGGTCAGCGGTTCGGCCATCATGGCGCGCGTGGACGTCGCCACTTCATTCAGGCGCCACACGCCCACAGTAGCGATCAGAACGGTCATTGCCAGGATCAGGACAAAGCCAATGCTCAGGCGTTTGCCGATCTTGATATTTGCGATAAAGCCCATGGTGTCTTTTCTCTAAAATCATGCGTTGAAGATATTTTTAATTCCTTAAGGAATTATTTATATTGCAGATTATACATTGTTGTAATATATGTGGCTGCTTTATTGATTTTGAGAAATGTTTCTGTTAATTTAAAAGTCTCCTCAGCAACTACAGGCGCGTCGCACATCTTTGCACGCCTGTTTCTCAAAGAAATCCATGAAATTTTCCACATTGCCTCTGAAACAAATCACCTTCGCCGCCGCCCTCGCCTGTGCCGGTAGCGCCCACGGCGCGGCCCTGCCGCCGGCCATCGCGGCGCAATTGAACGCCAACTATCGCGCCGTGGAAAGCCTGTACCTGGACCTGCACCGCCACCCGGAGCTGGCGTTCCAGGAAGTCGAAACGGCAAAAAAACTGGCCGAGAAGGTCAAGGCGCTCGGTTTTGACGTGACCACCGGCGTCGGCGGCACGGGTGTTGTCGCCATCCTGCGCAACGGCCCCGGCCCCGTCGTCATGCTGCGCACGGAAATCGACGCCCTGCCCGTGCTGGAAAAAACCGGCCTGCCGTTTGCCAGCAGCGTCGTGACGAAAAACGCGGCCGGCGAAAGCGTGCCAGTGATGCATGCCTGCGGCCACGACGTGCACATGTCGGCCTGGTATGGCAGCGCCAAGCTGATGGCCGACAACCGCCAGCAATGGAGCGGCACGCTGATGCTGGTGGGCCAGCCGGCCGAGGAACCGCTGCTGGGCGCGGCCGCCATGCTGAAGGACGGCTTGTTTACACGCTTCCCAAAACCGGACTACGCGCTGTCCTTCCACGATGAAGCCACGCTGCCATCGGGCACCGTCGGCTACCATGCCGGCTACTTCCGCGCCGCTGCCGACACCATCAGCATCACCGTGTATGGCCAGGGTGGCCACGGCGCCGCACCGCACGACACGCGCGACCCCGTCGTGATGGCCGCGCGCATCGTGCTGGCATTGCAAACGCTGGTCTCGCGCGAATACAATCCGATGGACCCCGTCGTCATCACGGTGGGCAGCATCCATGGCGGCACCCAGGCCAACATCGTGCCCGACCAAGTCACCATGCAGTTGACGGTGCGCACCTTCAAAGATGCCGTGCGCAAGCGCGTGCTGGCCAGCATCGCGCGTGAAGTCAAGGGCGAAGCGTTTGCCGCCGGCGCGCCGAAAGAGCCGCTGGTGGAAATTCGTCCCGGCACGGACGCCGTCTACAACGACCCGGACCTGACCCTGCGCATGGTATCGACCTTGCAAAAATCGCTGGGCGCGGCCAACGTGACGGAAATGCCGGCCAAGATGACGTCGGAAGACTTCGCCAACTACGGCCAGGCCGGCGTGAAGGCGGTGCTGCTGCATATCGGCGCGGTGGAGCCGGCCAAGCTGGCCGCCGCCAAGGCCAGCGGCAAACCGCTGGCCGGCCCGCACTCGCCACAATGGGCGCCAGAGTACCAGCCGACCATCAAGGCGGCGATCACGGCGGAAACGTCCATCCTGCTCGACTTGCTGGGCAAGAAACAGTAATCGCGTCGTCCGCGGGGAAGCTGGCCTTCCCCGTCCCTTCCTTCCCGTAGTGCTTTCCTTCGGCCCCCTGCTGCGCTAAGCTCGGTGTCTGCCGCCACGCCTGTGCTGGCATCCCTCGCAACCAGACCATGAACGGACACTGTATGACGACAACCGCGCGCAAACGCCCCGTACTGACCCTGCTGGCCCTCGGCTTCGCCCTCTCCAACGCCTTCGCTGCGCCAGCCGACCGGCAGGCCGACCGCTGGGACTTGACGGCGCTATATGCCAGCGATGCCGCATTCGACGCCGACGCGAAAAAGCTGTCGTCCCAGTTGCAGCAACTGGGCGCATGCAAGGGGCAGCTGAAAGCCTCGCCAGCCCGCCTGAAAAGCTGCCTGGACCTGGTCGCCGATGCGCGCAAGCGCATCAACACGCTCTATACCTATGCGGCGCAGTACTACGACCAGGATACGGGGGACAGCAAGGGCAACCAGCTGAACCAGCGCGCCGCTCTGCTGGGCAACGACTTCACCCAGGCGAGCACCTTTTTGCAGCCGGAAATCCTCGCCCTGGGCGCCAAACGCATCGATGCCATGCTGGCCAAGGACAAGGGTTTACAACTGTATCGCTTTCAATTGAGCAACATGCTGCGCAGCGCGCCGCATACGCTGGACGCGGCAGGCGAACAGCTGGTAGCGCAATTCGGCCTGGCGACGAGCTCGGCCGCCAGCGTCTACCGCACCCTGGCCAATGCGGAAATCGCGTGGCCGACAGTCAAATTGTCGGATGGCACGCAAGTGCGGCTGGACCAGGCGGCCTATACCAAATACCGGGGCGACGACCAGCGCGCCGACCGAAAACTGGTGTTCGACGCCTTCTTTGGCAAGTGGAAAGAGTATGAACGCACGTTCGGCGAAACCCTGTACGGCCAGCTGAAAACGGATGCCGCGTATGCGAAGGTACGCCACTACGCCGATTCGCAAAGCGCCGCGCTCGACGCCGATAATTTGCCGCCAGCCGTCTACCAGACCCTGATCGCGCAAACCAATGCCA
The DNA here is from genome assembly GCF_002869965.1 of Janthinobacterium sp. ROICE36. Lineage (GTDB taxonomy): Bacteria > Pseudomonadota > Gammaproteobacteria > Burkholderiales > Burkholderiaceae_D > Janthinobacterium. The sequence continues at coordinate 9,004 of NZ_PEBS01000086.1, read as the reverse complement.
ACCTGCCCACCCTGCACCGCTACTTCAAGCTGCGCGCGCGCATGCTGGGCGTCAAGGACCTGGCCTACTACGACATCTATGCGCCACTGCTGAAAAGCGATCGCACGTTCCCGCTGGCCGACGGCAAGCAGATGATGCTAGCCTCTGTCGCGCCGCTGGGCCCGGACTATGTCAAGGCGCTCACTGCCGCCGTGGACGCCCGCTGGATGGATGTCTACCCGCGCCCGCGCAAGGTGGCGGGTGCCTACATGAATGGCGAGGCGTATGACGTGCACCCGTTCGTGCTGCTCAACTACACGGACAATTACGAAGCCGTCAGCACCCTGACGCACGAATGGGGCCACGCCATGCACTCGGTGCTGGCCAACAAGGCGCAGCCATCGATCTACGCTCCGTACAGCATCTTTGTCGCGGAAATCGCCTCGACGACGAACGAAGCGCTGCTGCTCGACGCACGCCTGAAGCAGGCGAAGGATGACGACGAGCGCCTGCTGTACCTGGGCGCAGCGCTGGAAAACCTGCGCGGTACCTTCTTCCGCCAGGCCATGTTCGCAGAATTCGAGGCGGCCATCCACGGCAAGGTGGATCGGGGCGAATCGCTGACGGGCGAGCAGATGACGGCCATCTATGCCGACATCCTCAAGCGCTACCACGGGCAAGCGCAGTGCGTCATGAGCATCGATCCCGCCTACGCGCTGGAATGGGCGTACGTGCCGCATTTTTATCACGGCTTCTATGTGTTCCAGTACGCCACCTCGATCGCAGCGGCGCAGGATTTCGCGCAGCGCATCCTCGACAAGGAGCCGGGCGCGCTGGCCGCCTACCTGAAGATGCTCAGCGCGGGCGGCTCGGCCTACCCGTATGAACTGGTGAAGGCGGCCGGGGTCGACCTGGCCTCGCCGAAACCGTACCAGGCGCTGGTGGCGCGCATGAACGGCATTATGGACCAGATCGAGGCGATTGAAAGCCGCCGGGGCAAGTAATGCCGGGATCAGACCCGGGGGTCTGATCCCGGTGTTTCCGCCGCCGCAAACGCCGCCGCATCGCTCTCGAACATGTCTTCCAGCTCCTCGCGCGCCTGGCGCGTGAGGGACATGACTTTTTGCTGGTCCTGGAAGTGCGGCGCCACTTCCAGCAGGGTCTTCAGGTTATGCCGGCCAAAGATGCCGGCCGCGCGCTGCGCGCGCTCCGCGCTGTAGCCCACCTGCTGCAAGGTCTGCTCACCCAGCAACAGGGCCGCGGCGAAGGTCTCGCGCTCGATCAGGGTCACGCCCCGTTTCATCAATTCATAGTAATGCGTGACGTTGCGCGCGCGCGCCAAAATCGTCAGATCGGGCAGGCGCAAGCGCACGGCGTCGACCAGGGCCAGGCTGTCGTCCACATTGTCGATGGCGATCACCAGCGCCTTCGCGTTTTCGATGCCGGCCGCCACCAGCAGATCGACGCGCGTGGCGTCGCCATAAAACACCTTGAAACCGAACTTGCGCAGCAGCTCGATCTGGTCCGGGTCGTGGTCGAGCACCGTCACGCCGATCTTGTTGGCCGCCAGCAGGCGGCCGATGATCTGGCCGAAGCGGCCAAAGCCGGCGATGACGATGGGGTTGTCCTGCGCCTCGATAGGATCGTCGGGGCGGCGCTTCTTTTCGCCTTGCAGGCGCGGCGCGACGAATTTGTCGTGCAACAGCAGCAGCAAGGGCGTGGCCACCATCGACAGGGTCACCACCACGACCAGCAGCGCAGCCGTCTGCGGCGCAAAGACGTGCGCGGCCTCGGCGGCGGCAAACACGACGAAGGCGAATTCTCCCCCCTGCGACAGCAGCAGCGCGAAGAACAACTGCTGGCCGCGGGGAATGTCGACAAACTTCGACAACACATACAGCAAGGCGATCTTGACCGCCAGCAGGCCCGCCACCAGAGCCAGGATCAGCAAGGGCTGGGCGCGCAGCACGCCGAAATCGACGGACATGCCCACGGCGATGAAGAACAAACCCAAGAGCAGCCCCTTGAACGGTTCCAGGTCGCTGATCAGCTCATGCCGGTATTCGGAATCGGCCAGCAGCACGCCCGCCATGAAGGTGCCCAGCGCCATCGACAGGCCCACCGACTCCATCAGCACGCAGATGGCAATCACCAGCAGCAGGGCAAAGGCCGTGAAGATTTCGCGCAAGTCCGTTTTGGCGATGAAGCGCAGGATGGGGTTGACGAGAAAGCGCCCGCCGATCACCAGCGCTGCCAGCACGGCAGCCAGCTTGGCCACGCGCAGCCAGCCCGGTTCACCGCTATGCGTGACCAGGCCGCCCAGCAGCGGCACCAGCGCGATCATGGGAATGGCGGCGATATCCTGGAACAGCAGAATGGAAAAGCCGGCGGAACCGGCCGGCGTGCTCATCAGCTTGCGTTCGCCCAGGGTGGCCAGCACGATGGCCGTCGACGACAGCGACAACCCCAGCGCGCCCACCAGCGCCGTGCGCCAATCCACGCCGAAGGCCATGGCCACGGCGCACAGCCCTGCGCTGACGACGCCCACCTGCGCCCCGCCCCAGCCAAAAATGGGGCGGCGCAGCAGCCACAATCGTTTGGGTTCGAGCTCCAGGCCGATCAGGAACAACAGCAACACCACGCCGAATTCGGAAAAGCTGAGGATCACCTCGACATTCTTGATCAGGCCCAGGCCCCAGGGACCGATGACGACGCCCGCCACCAGATAGCCCAACACGGCGCCCATGCCCAGGCGCTTGGCCAGCGGCACCATGATGATGGCGGCCACCAGGTAAAACAGTATGTTGATGAGAAAACTGTGGTGTTCCATGCGGGTGCCGGGCAGAGTGTGGATGAAACGACATCATGCCTGAAGCGGCGCGCCAGCGTGAAGTTGCTGCCGCGCCAGGCTGGCTATTTACGCGCGGCCACCCGCAGCCGCAACGCGTCGAACATTTTCGGGATGCTGTCACGGCTCATGCTGTCGACGATCCAGTCCAGGCCCATCGGTACCGGACCAGAGTCCGTGTACACCTGGTACTTGACGGCGGCAGCGCCGGCATCGAGCGGATCAGGCAACAACTGCCAGTAGCCGCTGGTATCGGCGATGGTGTCTTCGACCTTCACACCCTCCATCGGCACCCGCTTCCAGGCCAGGCTGCAGCTGGCGCCGCCGCCCGCTGGCGTCACCTTGATCTTATCCACATTCGGCATGAATTGCGGATAGCCGGCGAAATCCTGGATGGCCGCGCAGACGGTGGCCAGCGGACAACAGGCGGCCAGCGCGAACAGCAAGGTCTTCATGGTTTTTCCCCGTCGATCTGCGCGCGCAGTGCTGCCACATCGACGCGCTTGAGGTAGCTTTCGATATTTTTCCACACGGCGTGGTAACCGTAACCGCCATTTTTCAGCTCATCGATCGCCTTCTCGCGCGGCCAGCCCTGGTACAGCATGCGGTACATGGCGGCCATCATGCCCGTGCGGTCGGCGCCATGCAGACAGTGCAGCAGCACGGGACCTTGCTGTTCCGCGCTGCGGATGCTGCGCATGGTGTCGATCACATGGCGATCGCGGATGGCCCAGGTATTGATGGGAATGCGGACGGCGCGGATGCCGCTGCCTTCCAGAACCTGCGTATCGGAGTGGAAAGAGCGCAGACTGATCACCGTCTTCACGCCCAGTGCCTGCAGCTGGGCCACGTCGGTACTGTCCAGTTTTGCGCTGCGGTACAGGACGGGCGTGACCTGGTGCAGGTTCGACACCTGCGGCAGCGGCGTGGCCCACGCGGCATTACGCTCCGGCGGCAGGGGCGCCTGCGCGCCGGCGGAACTGGCTGCCAGGGCCAGCGAGAACAGCAGGAGATGCGACAAGGTCATGACTTCCTCTTGTATGAAAACCACAGCAGTACGCCGGCGAGCAGCAGCGATACCCAGTAATCGGTCGGTGCCCACCACAGCCAGTGCTTGTGCCAGGCGATGTGGGCCGGATTGAAGTGCGCCACGCCATAGGCGGGATTGAGCACGAACCACAGGTAATCCTCGATGATCCAGAACAGCATGATGCAGCCGATGGCGCGGCACTCGAGACGCAGCGACCATTGCGCCAGAAAGATCATGGGAAAATGGAAGAACAGGGCGATAAAGGGAAAGACCCAGGCATGGTAGCCGGTCATGGGCCGTCCGCCCCAGAAAATATCGAGCAGCCAGTGGCTTTCGATGCGCCAGGTGGGTAGGTTTGCGGCCCAACCGGCCGCCCCTTCGATCTGGATTTCCACCTGCGCAAAAAATAATCCCAACAGCGCCACCCAGGCCAGGGTCAGGGCTATCTGCCAGGGTTTTGCCACGGCGCCCATCACGCCAGCACCTGCGCCAGCACGTCACAAGCGGCGCGCGGGCGGCCCAGGGCCAGCGCTTTTGTGCGCATCGATTGCAACTGCTCAGGATGGTCGAGCAACAGACGCACGCGGTACTCCAGGGTCACGGCGTCAAACGCCTTCAATGCCACGCCCTGCTCCAGCAGATAGTCGGCATTGCGCTCTTCCTGCCCGGGAATCGGCGAGTTGACGATCATGGGCAAGCCCAGAGCCAGGCATTCCGAGGTGGTCAGCCCACCCGGCTTGGTGATCACCAGGTCGGCGCACGCCATCAGTTGCTCGACTTCGCTGGTAAAGCCTTGCGCCAGCAGGCGGCCCGGATACTGGCCGGCCAGTGCCTGCAGCGCCGCCAGCGCGGCGGCGTTTTTCCCCGCCAGCACGATCAGCTGGAAGTCGCCGGGCAAGGCCAGCAGGCGCGCGGCGACCGTTTCAAGGCTGCCCAGTCCCGCCCCGCCACCCATCAGCAGTATCGTCGTGCGCTGCGGGTCCAGGCCAAACGCCTGCGCGCACTGCACGCGCCCGAGCGCCTGCGCGAACGCGGGCATGATGGGGATGCCCGTCACATGAATGCGGTCGGCGGGGATGCCTTCGTGGCGCATGCGGAACGCCACTTCGTCGGTGGCGGCGAAATAGCCCTGCATCTGTTCGTGCACCCACATGCGGTGCAAGTCGAAATCGGTGACCTGCACCCACACGGGGCAAGCCAGCTGTCCCTGGCGCAGTGCGCGCGACAGCAGTTCGGCCGGCAGGAAATGCGTGCAGATGATGGCGTCGGGCTGGAAGGCTGCGATCTGCGCCATCAGCGCGCGCGTGTTGAGGCGCTCGACGGCGCGGCGCAGGCGCTGCATCGAGCTGTTGCGCGGCGCATCGTGGGTGGCATGGTACAGATAGCCCCACAGCGCGGGCGCCTTGTTGACCAGCTTGATATACAAATCCGTGTACAGCTTGCGGAATGCAGGCGTGACGAAATCCATTACGTCTAGATGCAGGGCCGGTGCCGCAGGGCCAGCGCCGCCATCGCGCGCCGCATACGCCTCGATGGCTTGCGCCGCGCGCAGGTGGCCGGCGCCGGCCGAGACGCTCAGAAGAAGTATTTTCTTTGTCATGAAGAACCGATGCGTGAAAAAGCTTAGCGCGGACGCGGAAGATGCATTGGCAGGATAACATTGCTGCAAGCCGGCCGGATTGATCTGGCCATGCGCGTGTGCATGCCGGCGCTAAGCAATGACGGGAACGGGCAAGGCCGACACTTTCCAGCTGCCTGTGAGCTTGCGTTCCATCAAAGCCGGCATGGCGCTGGCGTCGGGTACGCCTTTCTTGGTGAACTTCACCGGCACCAGCAGATAGATGGTGACCTTGTCATCGTCGGCAATGTCTTCTTCCTCCGGCGCCGGATTCCAGCGCTTGTCGATGGCCAGCAGCGCATCGACGCCGTCCGGCCAGGCCAGGTCCGCCAGGCACGGATCGTCACGCCGCAGCAACTCACCCGCCGTCAGGCTGGCCTGATCGAGCGTGCGTCGTCCCAGGCGTGCCAGCAGCGCCTCCGGAAAGCGCCATGGGCTGTGCTCCGTGAAGCCGTGCACGGTCAGCGGCCAGCGGGCTGGCAGGCAGATGGCCAGTTCGGTCATCGGCGATTGCTGGAACAGGCCGACCGTAAACAGCAGCTTGAAATCGCGCTTGCCTGCGATGCAGCTGATCCCCAGCGAAAAGCGCGCGTCGCCGCTGTCCGGGCTGAACACCGCCGGCAGTACCCAGCCGGCGCTGTTGTGCATAAAGGTGCGGATCGTATCCTGCGGAGACGCGGCCGCGTGCTGCAGCACGTCAAGTATGCTGACGCCGCCGGCGGCGGCGAGCAATTGGGCGATAGCGGGAAAGCCCCAGCCAGTGGCGATATCGACCGGTGCCTGGTTCCAGCGCGTATGCAGGCGGTTCGGATTGGCGCCCCGCTGCAGCAGCAATTCGACCACGTCCTGATAGCCGCCAACGCAAGCGCTATCCAGCGGCGACAGTATATTGTCCGGCAAGCCATCGACGGCAGCGCCATGCTCGAGCAGCCAACGGCAGGTATCCAGGTGGCCATGGCCTGCCGCCGCGTCCAGCGGCGTATGGTTGCGGTAACCGGGCAAGGGCAGATCGATGTCCATGCCCAGCGACACGAGCAGGGCGCAGACGTCGCGGCTACCGCCGGCCGCGGCCAGATGCAGCAGCGATTCGCCGTCATCCATGTTGTAGCGGCGCAAGGTCAACAGCAGCGGTGTGGCCTGGAGCAGGCTGCGCACCTGTTCCATCTGATTCTCGTCCACGGCGTCGCAGAGGCGAAAAAACGCTTCCCGGTGCTGGTTGTAGAGTGTCTTGTTGCCCATGCATGGTCTCTGCCCGTGATGGCGGCGCCATCATCGAGCGGAGAATAGCATTTTCTTTCGATTAATCTGCGCGATTTGACAACTCCGGTGTGCACCGGGCGACGACGCGCGTATCGGGCGTTATAAGTCCATGAAACTGACAGGCGCCACGTCGACGCGCATGACCGGATACAGGTTCAAGCGCTCATCCCACGAAGCGTGGCGGCGGGCGAAAAATTCCAGGCGCGCACGCGGATTATTGGCAAACTCGGGCTCGTCGGCCAGCTTCTGCCGGAACTGCGCCGCCAGTGCCGGGTCGGCCGCCAACTGCGCGCGCGCCACATCCTCGGTCACATAGTCCTCCATGTATTCCTTGCGCTCGAACGCCGTGTTGAAGCTGCCCCAGGCCAGCAGCGAGTCGGGCGCGCGCGGTTCGAGCAGCGCCATCACCAGGCGCGCCTTCGGCTGGTTGACGGGCACGTACAGCACGCAGCTATCGACCAGGCGCACTGCCTTCTGCCATTCGCCCTGTACCGCCGCCGTCTGGCGTCCCTCGAACGACTGCGCACCGAACTTCACTTGCGTGGCGCGGAAGATTTCCACATTCTGCCGGGAGAGGAAGCCGGTCATTTCATTGTAGGCGATGCCGTGCTGGCGCAACTTGGCGCCCACCATCGTCGCCTGCGCGCATGGCACCAGATAGCCAGCCTTCGGCGCGGCCACCTGCAGGTCAGGCACGATCTCGTCGCGCAGCGGCACGTTCCAGATTTGCGGCGTCTTTTCGTCATAGCGCGTCATCAGCGCGCCTGACACTTCGGACGGCGTGCGCGTATAGGCATAGCCGCGAAATGCGATCATGCGGCTTTTCTCCGTGGTCCTGTAGCTGAGGGGTAGCACACTGCCGGCCAGCTGCGTCGCGCGCAGGTCCGCCTCCACTGCGGTTTGTCGCCATGCTGCGCCGTGCTGCGCCATCTGCGACAGCAGGGCAATGATGGTGTTGCGCGTGATGCGCACGCGGGTCGCGTAGTCCTTCCACGAATGGGTTTCCACCAGCACGCCGAAACGGTTACGCAACAGGAAATAGCCGTGCGAAAAGCGCGGGTTCGGCGTCGCATCGACAAAACCCGACTGCGGATTGTCTTCTTCGGCAAATGACATGTAGAACGGCTTCGGATCGGAACCCTGTTTTGCCAGGTCGGCCAGCACACCGTCGCGCAGCGCCGTTCCCGCCGCGCGCAAGGCCGCATCGCCCGCATGCACGGGTTCGACCTGGATCGAGATATCGGGTTCAAACTGCGCGCCGTCCGTCACGTGCAAGTCGACATACGCCAGCGGATCCCAGGCATTCACCAGCGCCAGCATGTGCTGCATCTCGGGAGAGTCGGCCTTCATGTAGTCGCGGTTCAAATTGAAATTCTGCGCCGTGCTGCGCCAGCCCATTTCCTGCGGCCCCCGCTGGTTCGGGCGGTTCCAGTTACCGAAGCGCTCATGGCCGTCGACATTCAGCACGGGCACGAACAGCAGCACCTGCTTGTCCAGCACGCCGGCGGCTACCTTGCCTTTCAATACTTCGCGCAAGGCAAGGAAACCCGCGTCCTTGCCATCGATTTCCCCCGCATGGATACCGCCCTGCACCAGCAGCACGGGTATCTTGCGCAGCTTGGCCACGTCCGGCGTCAGCGCGCCCGTGTTGGAAACGGCCAGCGCCAGCATGGGGCGGTTTTCCGGCGTGCGGCCAAATTCAAAGCAGCGCACCTGTTTCGGGTGGTGGACCTCGAAGCGCTGGCACAAGGCTTCCACTTCCTTGTAGCGGCCCGTACTCTTGAAACCCGAGTACTCGGCCTCCGTTTTCAGGGAAAACAGCCGCATATCGCGCGCAGCATGCGCGTTGACGGCAAACAGGGAAAACACGGCGGCAGACAGCAGGGCATGGCGTAGCATCGGGCTAGCTCCATCAAGAGGGACAAGCGGGCAATTATAGAGTGGCGTTCAGATAAACAACGCACCGGAATGCAAAAAAGCCGGCACAGCGGATGCTGTCCCGGCTTGATGCGATAAAGACGACTTAACAGGGTGTTGAAAAAGGACCCCAGTCCTTCGGATTTTGTCGCCAGACATGCGAATTTTTCGGGCTGGAAGCCGCATTTTTCCTAAAAAGCAGTTTTCAGCCACTTTTCAGGCCGTTTTTTGACATTTTTTAGCGCTTTCCGTACTCTATGGACGGAGTTATCCAACCACCGCCGATAAACGCCAGCCAAAGATCGTCGCCATGCGCGTCAGGTTGTAAGCGGCGAAAGTGAACGTGGTTTGT
>NZ_PEBS01000085.1 GCF_002869965.1 Janthinobacterium sp. ROICE36 | reverse complement strand
CGCAAAACTTCTGCGTTATTCGCTCCTGCCTCGACACGCTACGGAAACAAGGCCATGGCATGCTCGCCGTCTTGCAACGCGCCTTCGCTGGAAACCCGATTCAGCCAGCCCCCGGCTGAACAGTTACGTTAAAAGAGGGGTGGAAGTTCAGATACTCTTATTTGTTTTTCAACTATATATTATATGTGATTTTATTAAGAATAACGCATTAACAATGCATGCAAGATGGGTAATTATTTGTGACATTTCCATCCTCCTTTTCACCATTTTGATGCCCGCTAAGCCTTGGAATGGCGCAAATTATTACTTTTCGTGAGAAAGTTCCTGCGTGCCGGCCAGCGCGCTACAGCAGGCCCAGCACGTGCCACCATACGAAGTCCAGCGGCGTCAATATCAGCAGGCTGAGGATGAATAGGCTCAGGCACAGGCGGGTGACGGCCGCCACCGGCAGGCTGGCCGCCTGCATGGCGAAAATCAGGGGCGGCGCCTGGTAGGGCAGGCAGACATTCGAAAACGCCAGCACTTGCGTCATCAGCACCGTCATCAGCGGCAGGCCCGTGACCGCCGCCAGGTCTTGCGCCATCGGCGTCATCGTCGCCGGCACGCCCGCCAGGTTGGTCACCAGCGACACCACCGTCGAGATCACTGTCAGCACGGCGGCGTTCCACAGCGGGGTGTCGGCCGCAAAGCGCGCATGCCGGCTCAGGCCGTGCACCACGGCTTCGCCCAGGCCGCTTTCCGAAATCACCGCGCCCAGGCCCATCACGCCGGCCACGAACAGCAGCGAGCCATAGTTGATTTCCTGGTTCAGGCATTTTTTCGATGTCAGGTCGGCGGCCGGCCACAGGCAGACCAGGGCAGCGGCCAGGCCGATCCAGGCCGGCGACACATGGTGCAGGCCGTCCGTCATCCATAGGGCCAGGCACCCTCCCAGCACCACGGCCAGTCCCGTTTCCTGCGCCGACATGGGGCCTTGCCGCTGCGCCGGCGCGGCCGCGCGCACCGGGTCGGCGGCGGGAAACATCCACAGGATCAGCAGCACCAGCAGGACGGACTTGAGAATGCCCAGCACGGGGAAATGCAGCAGAAGGTAGTCGACATACGCAATTTTCAGGCCATATAAATTGTCCGCCATGCCCGACAGGATCATGTTCGGCGCGTTAGACGGCAGGATGGCGAAGGTCGGCAGGAAGCTGGAAAAGCTGGCCGCCATCAGCATGCCCGTGCGGCCATTGTGGCCCGCGCCATAGCCGATATGCTCGGCCACGGCCATGGTGATGGGAATGAGCAGCACCACGCGGCCCATGCCCGACGGCATGACAAAGGCCAGCGCCACGCTGAACAGCACGATGCCGGCGATGACGCCCGCGTAGCGCCGCCCCAGCATGCGCGACAGGATGGCCGCTGCGCGCTTGCCCAGGCCAGTGTGGCCGATGGCCGCCCCCATCACGGCGCCGCTGAACAGCAGCCAGAAGGTGGTCGATTGCAGGCCGGAGAACACGCTTTGCGCGGGCGCCATATTGCACAGCATCGCCACCAGGAAGAAGGCCAGGGCCGGCCAGTATTCGGGCACCAGGGCCGTGGCCCACATGCTGATGCAAAAGACCAGCAGTGCCACCACGCCGGCCATGGAGGCCGGCAGGTAGAGCGCGGCCGCCAAGCCGCTGGCGAGCGTCAGCGCGACGATGGCGGCCAGCGCGCGCAGGTGCGCAGCGGGCAGGGGAAGGGCGAGGGACAAGGACTTCAAGGCAACACTCCTGGGCGCGCCGGCGCGGCAGGGCGCCGCGCCGGGTGGTGGTCAATGAAAAACATGGTTTACTGGTAGCGCCGAATGGCGATGCTGCGGAAAGGCTGCTGGGCGTGTGGCGCGGCAGGGGCTGCTGGCTGTTCCAGCCTGGCCAGCAGCGCTTGCGCGCGCAGTTCGGCGGCATCGATGCTGGCCAGCTTCACATGGCCGTAGCCGCGGATGGCCTGCGGCAGTTCGGCCAGCGCCACGATGGAATCGAGGTTCCCGGCGCTCAAGCGCGGCAGCAGGGCATCGAGGCGCGCCGTGTAGTCGGTGATCAGCTGGCGCTCGCGGCGCCGTTCGGCGCTGTAGCCAAACACGTCGAACCGCGTGCCGCGCAGTCCCCTGGCCCTGGCCAGCAAGGCCAGCAGCCTGCCCATCCAGGGGCCGAAGGCGCGCTTGCGCTTGCCCAGCAGCGGCGGCGCCATGTGGAAGGTGAGCGTCACGTCGCCTTCGAACTGCTGGCGCAGCTCGCGCTGGAACTGGCCGTCCGAGAACAGCCGCGCCACCTCATATTCATCCTTGTAGGCCAGCAGCTTGCTGTAGCCGCGCGCCACGGCCAGTGTCAGCACGGGCGGCACATCGGCGCCGAAGACGGCGCTTTCGCGCTCGCGCACGCGCGCGACAAACGCCTGGAAGCGTTCCGCCAGCGCCGCGTTCTGGTAGCGCGCCAGCATGGCGCTGTGCTGTTCCACCAGCGCGCCCAGGCTGGCGTGTTGCACCACCGGAGCTGCGGCCACGCCTTGCAGCAGGGGCGCGCCGCAGGCGGCCAGGCGGCCGGCGGCAAAGGCCGCCTTGTTGGCGTCGACGGCCACGCCATTCAATTCGATGGCCCGTTCCAGCGCCGCCAGGCCGACGGGGATCAGGCCGCGCTGCCAGGCAAAGCCCATCAGCAGTATATTGGCCATGATGGTGTCGCCCATCAGCTGACGCGCCAGTACCTGGCCGTTGCATTCGGCGATGTATTCCACGCCGACAGCGTGGCGCAGCTTGTCCATCAGGGCGCCCGCATGCTGCGGCGCATCCGGATCGCGCACCATGGCGGCGGTGGGAAACTGGTGCGTGTTGGCGAGCACGCGGGTGTGGCCGTGGCGCAGGGTCTGCAGCGCGTCGGCACTGGCGCCGACCACCATGTCGCAGGCCAGCATGGCATCGCTCTGGCCGATGTCGATGCGCGCCTGGTGCAGATCCTGGCCGGCCAGGGCCAGGCGCACGAAGGACAGCACGGCGCCACCTTTTTGCGCAAAGCCCATGAAGTCGAGCACCGAGGCTTGCTTGCCCTCCAGGTGCGCGGCCATGGAGACGAGCGCGCCCAGCGTCACCACGCCCGTGCCGCCCACCCCCGTCACCAGCAGGTTGAACGGGCCGTGCCAGGCATGCGGCGCGGGCGGGGGCAGGGCGGCTGCAGCGCGGCGCAGGGCCTGCGGGTCGATGGCGGCATCGGCTGCCTTGCGCAAGGCGCCGCCGCGCACGGAGACGAAGCTGGGGCAAAAGCCGTTGGCGCAGGAATAATCCTTGTTGCAAGACGATTGGTCGATCGCGCGCTTGCGGCCGTAGCCCGTTTCCAGGGGGACGATGGACAGACAGTTCGACTGGACACCGCAATCGCCGCAGCCTTCGCACACGGCGCTGTTGATGACCATGCGGCGCGGCGGATCGGGTAATTCCTTTTTCTTGCGGCGCCGGCGCAGCTCGGCCGCGCAAGTCTGGTCGTAAATCAGCACGCTGACGCCCTTGACCTCGCGCAGGCGGCGCTGCACCTGGTCGAGCTCCTCGCGTCCGTGGAAGGTGGCGGGCGGCGGGAAGCGGCCGCGCAGGCCCGCGTATTTTTCCGGCGCGTCGCTGACCACGGCAATCGCCTTGGCGCCCTCGGCATGCACCTGCCAGGCGATGGCGTCGACCGTCAGGCTGCCGTCAATGGGCTGGCCGCCCGTCATGGCCACGGCGTCGTTGTATAAAATCTTGTAGGTGATATTGGCGCGCCCGGCGATGGCCTGGCGGATGGCCAGGAAGCCCGAGTGGAAATACGTGCCATCGCCCAGGTTCTGGAACACGTGCGGGGTGGTGCTGAACATCGAGTGCGCCACCCAGTCAACGCCTTCGCCGCCCATCTGTATCAGCCCGGTGGTATCGCGCTCCATCCACGAGGCCATGAAATGGCAGCCGATGCCGGCCTGCGCGCGCGAACCCTGCGGCACCTTGGTGGAGCTGTTGTGCGGGCAGCCGGAACAAAAGTAAGGCTGGCGCCGCACGCCGTCGGCCGCATTCGCCAGCAGCGCGGCGGGCGCGAAGCCGGGCAGCAGGGCGCGGCGGTCGAGCGCCGGCTTGTGCCGCGCCAGCCAGGCCGCCAGCACGCCGGCGATGCGCGAAGGACGCAGTTCGCCCTGCGCTGGCAGCAGCGGCGCACCGCTGGCATCGAGCTTGCCCAGCACCAGCGGGCGGGCGCTGTCCGGCAGGTTGTAGAACAGGGTGCGGATCTGCTGCTCCACCAGCGGTCGCTTTTCTTCGATGACGAGGATTTCCCGCAGGCCGGCCTTGAACTGCGCCAGGCGCACGGGTTCCAGCGGAAAGCTCAGGCCCACCTTGTACAGGCGCACGCCGGCACGTTCCAGCACATCGAGACTGAGGCCCAGGCGCCGCAGTACTTCCAGCACGTCGAGATGCGCCTTGCCACAGGTGACGATGCCGATATCGGCTTGCGCGCTGGGGCACAGCAGGCGGTCGATGCTGTTGGCGCGCGCGAACGCGTGCACGGCGGCCAGCTTGTGCGCATGGCGCGTCTCGATGGGCAGGCCCGGCAGGTCGGGCCAGCGGTAATGCAGGCCGCTGGCCGGCACGCTATAGTCGGCCGGGTGATCGAAGCGGGTGCACAGGGCGTCCAGGTCGACCGTGGCGCCGCTTTCCACCGTTTCGGAAATGGCCTTGAAGCCCACCCACATGCCGGAAAAGCGCGACAGCGCCCAGCCGTACAGGCCAAATTCCAGGTATTCGGCGATGCTGGCCGGATTGACGATAGGCATGCTCCACGCCTGCATGGCGAAATCGCTCTGGTGCGGCATCGATGACGAGACGCAGCCGTGATCGTCGCCGGCCACCACCAGCACGCCGCCGTGCGGCGAGGAACCGTACACATTGCCATGCTTGAGCGCATCGCCGGCCCGGTCCACGCCCGGTCCCTTGCCGTACCACAGGGCGAATACGCCATCGGCCGTGCGCTGGGGATCGGTCTCGACCTGCTGGCTGCCCAGCACGGCGGTGGCGGCCAGCTCTTCGTTGATGGCGGGCAGGAAGCGGATCTGCTGCGCTTCCAGCACGCCGCGCGCGCGCCACAGCGCCTGGTCGTAGCCGCCCAGCGGCGAGCCACGGTAGCCGCTGATGAAGCCGGCCGTGTTCAGGCCCCGCTCGCGGTCCAGCCAGCGCTGCATCAGCGGCAGGCGCACCAGTGCCTGGGTGCCGGTCAGGAAGACGCTGCCGCCGCGTGCCAGCAAGTTGTCTTCCAGCGCATAAGTGCTCAGGCGTACAGCGCCCGGGTCGTCCGCGACCATCTTGTCCATCACTTCCACCTGTGTTCTCCCATCGCCTTGTCGGCTTCCTTGTTGGCTTGCATGCCGCATGCAGGCATGCATGCGTCTTGAGCACGCGGCCGTGTCGGCGCGCCGGATACGGAAGAGGGTCGCGCTGCCGGCGCACCCAAACTTTTCCGTCTATTGATATTCGTTTATCAAGATAAGGGGCCGGACGGGACGGCGCAATTCGCAAATGCTGAGTGCAGCACTCAATAACGCTGATGCGAACGCCGGTGCCTGGCGGCCGCCCCGCAAACGCCGGTGCCTGGCCCGTGGCATCAGTGTTTCTGATCCCCGTACTCAGGATTTGCGAGTTGTGTGGTGCGGGGCTTGGGGCTTATCGTCGGCGTCGAGATGGAAAGCCGAACGATGTTTTTTTTGCAAAGGCAGCACAGCTATGAGTTCATTATTGACGCGCCGCATGGCGCTGCTGGCAGACGCGGACGGACTTGCTCTGCTGGCCCAGGGGTTGCGCGGCATCGAACGCGAAGCGCTGCGCGTGGACGGCCGCGGCCACCTGGCCGCCACGGCGCATCCGCTGGCGCTGGGCGCGGCCCTGACCCATCCCACCATCACGACCGACTATGCGGAGGCGCTGATCGAGCTGATCACGCCGCCCGAGCAAGACACGGCCGCCATGTTGGACGGCTACGACGCCTTGCACCGTTTCGTCTTCAGCGGACTGGGCGACGAAATGCTGTGGAGCCACTCGATGCCGTGCCGCCTGCCCGCCGACGCCGACATCCCGATCGCCTGGTACGGCAGATCGCACATCGGCATGCTCAAGCATGTCTACCGGCGCGGCCTGGCGTTGCGCTATGGCAAAAGCATGCAGTGCATCGCCGGCATCCACTACAACTACTCGCTGCCGCCCGCATTCTGGGAGCGCCTGCGCGCGGACGAGGGCGATGACTGCACGGCGATGCAGTTTCAGTCGGAAAGCTATGTTGCGCTGATCCGCAACTTCCGCCGCTATGGCTGGCTGCTGATGTATCTGTTCGGCGCCGCGCCGGCCCTGTCGGCGCATTTCCCGGGGCGCGGCGCTTTCCCGCTGCAGCAGCTGTCGGCCGATACCTTGTACCTGCCGTACGCCACCAGCCTGCGCATGAGCGACATGGGCTACCAGAACGATGCCCAGGCCGGCCTGACCCCCGATTACAACACGCTCGACAGCTATATCACCAGCCTGGCGGCGGCGATGAACCATCCGTACCTGCCGTATGTCGAACTGGGCACGCGGCGCGAGGGGCAGTGGGTGCAGATCAATACCAACCGCTTGCAGATCGAGAACGAGTACTACTCGGCCATCCGCCCCAAGCGCGTGGCGCACAGCGGCGAACGCCCCCTGCACGCACTGGCCCAGCGCGGCGTGCAGTACGTGGAGGTGCGCTGCCTCGATGTCGACCCGTTCGAGCCGCTGGGCATCGGCGCGTCAGCCTGTCACTTCCTCGACGCCTTTCTGCTGTTTTGCGCGCTGCAGGACAGCCCGCTCACCGGCCATGCCGAAAGCCGCGAGAACACCGAGAATTTCGCCCGTACCGTTCAGCAAGGGCGCCGTCCGGGACTGCTGCTGGAGCGTCACGGCGAACAGGTCGGCCTGCAGGCGTGGGCCGGCGAACTGCTTGAGCGCATTGCGCCCATGGCCGCGCTGCTGGACCAGGCGCGCGGCGGCGATGATTGCGCCACGGCGCTGGCGGCGCAGCGCGCCAAGCTGGCGGACGTGGCACTGACGCCCTCGGCGCGCGTGCTGGAGGCGATCCGCGCCGAACAGGGCAGTTTTGACGCGTTTGCCCTGCGCCAGAGCGCGGCGCACGCGGCGCATTTTCGCGGCCGTCCCCTGGCACCGGCGGCGCTGGCGCGCTTCACGGCGCAGGCCGATGCCTCGCTGGCCGAGCAGGAGCGCGTGGAACGCGCCGACAGCGGCGACTTCGGCCAGTTCGTCCAGCGCTACCAGGCCGGCGCCCGCTATCTGCCCGTGCCGGACGAACCGGCCATGCAAGCTGTCTTGCCACAGCAGCGCGTCGCCTGAAGCCCTTGTCCCAATTTGATCCGAGCCATTACACCATGCGCATACTGCATTCCATGCTGCGCGTCGCCGACCTCGACGCCGCGTTGCATTTTTACCGTGGCGCCCTGGGCATGACCCTGCAGCGGCGCCACGACTATCCCGATGCGCGCTTTACGCGCGCCATTGTCGCCTATGGCGAAGCGCCGGCGCATGCCGCTATCGAACTGACGCACAACTGGGACCGGCAAGCGTATACCCACGGCGACGCCTACGGTTACCTGGCGCTGGCGGTTGACGACGCGGCCGGCGTGTGCGCCAGGGTGCGCGCGCATGGCGGCACCGTCACGCGCGAAGCGGGGCCGATGAAACACGGCAGCAATATCATCGCCTTCGTGCAGGACCCCGACGGCTACCGCATCGAGCTGATCGAAGCGAGCGCGCACTATGACTGACAGCACCGGCTGACACGGCATGGCAGGCGTGCCTGCCGGACATTTTTTGAAAAAGGAGTCACCGCATGGTGCAAGTATCAACGACGGGCAAGACCGCTACATCGCCAGCGCCGCAGCCGCAGAACCGGCAGGCGCTGGTGCATGCGGCCGTGGCTGCGGCCTGCGCGCTGGCCGTGGCGGTCCCCGCGCCGGCGCAGGCGCCGGAAAAAAAAGCCGCTGCCAAGAGCGAAATCTGCTACGGCGTGGCCAAAGCCGGCCAGAATGAATGCGCCAATACCACTTGCTTCCATTTGTGCTCGGGCATGGCGACCGTCGACCGCGATCCTGGCGAATGGATGAGCGTCCCGGCCGGCACGTGCACGGCGCTGGGCGGCAAGGTGGAAGCGGCGCCGCTGGCCTGCCCGGGCGCGGCGTCCGCCAGGACCGGTCCGCCGGCCGATGTGGCGGCCGGCGACGCGCTGTACCACGAAGGCGACGCGGCGCGCGCGCTGCCGGCGTGCGCCGCCTGCCATGGACCGAAGGGCAATGCCGCCGTCGCCGATTATCCGAAACTGGCCGGGCAGAATCTGGCCTATCTGGACACCCAGCTGCGCGCCTTTCGTTCGCATGCGCGCGTCAGTCCCTTGATGAACACGGCCGTGGCGCCCCTGACGGACGGCGATATCGCCAACCTGTCCGCCTATTTGTCCCGGCAACAGCTGGACGCCGTCGACCCCAGCCTCACCACCCCCGTGGCCGCCGGCAAATCGTTTCGCGATTGCGACGGCGCCTGCCCGGAAATGGTGCCGCTGCCGGCCGGGCGCTTCCTCATGGGATCGCCGCCTGGCGAGAGCGGCCGCTTCGGCAATGAAGGCCAGCACCCGGTCGGGATCCTGCAGCCGTTTGCCATCGGCCGCTTCAGCCTGACGTTCGAGCAATTCGACGCCTGCGTTCAGGATGGCGGCTGCGACGGCTACCGGCCATCGGACGAAGGCTGGGGACGCGGCACGCGCCCGGCCGTCAACGTCAGCTGGAACGACGCGCAAAGCTATCTGCGCTGGCTGTCGAAAAAGAGCGGCGCGCGCTACCGCCTGCCCACCGAGGCCGAGTGGGAATATGCGGCGCGCGCCGGCAGCGTCACGGCGCGCTGGTGGGGCGAGGACATTACGCGCGGCGACGCCAAGTACGGCCCCGACGACTGCCCGCAGCAGAAGCATTGCGGCGGCGTGGTCTCCGGCTCGGGCAACTGGCCCACCACGGCGCCTGTGGGCAGCTACGCGCGCAATCCGGCAGGGCTGTACGATGTGCTGGGCAATGTGTGGCAGTGGACGGCCGATTGCTGGCACAGCGACTACGAGGGCGCGCCGAAAGATGGCCGCGTGTGGGAGGAAGCGGGCTGCAAGAAACGCGTGGCGCGCGGCGCCTCCTGGACCGATACGCCGAACTTCGTGCGTGCGGCCACCCGCCTGGGCCTGGGCGCGGAAGGGCGGCGCGGCTGGATAGGCCTGCGCGTGGTGCGCGAGCTGGACGCGGCGCCCGGCACGGCGGCCAAGGGCGGCGCGGCGCCAGCGGGCGCGCGCGGCATGCCCTGATGCGCGAGGTCGATATTGCCGTGCCCATGGTGGGCATCGGCCTGCGCAGCGCACATTATCGCGACATGCTGGCGCGGCGCCAGCCCGTGGACTGGCTCGAGGTCCACAGCGAGAACTACCTGGCCGAAGGCGGCTGGGATTTGCATGTGCTCGAGACGCTGCGCGCCGATTATCCCGTCTCGCTGCATGGCGTCGGCATGGGCCTCGGCTCCGTGCACGGCTTTTCGCGGGGCCATGTCGAGCGCATCGCCCGCCTGGCCGCGCGCATCGAGCCGATGCTGGTCTCCGAGCACCTGTGCTGGGGCGCCACCGGCGAGGCGACGCTCAACGACTTGCTGCCGCTGCCGTTGAACCGGGCCAGCCTGGAACTGGTTTGCCAGCGCGTGGACCTGGTGCAGGAGGTACTAGGCCGTCGCATCCTGCTGGAAAATGTCTCGACCTATTTGCGCTTTCCCGGCGACAGCTGGGGCGAGACGGAGTTCCTCGCCTGCGTGGCGCGCCGCACCGGTTGTCGCGTGCTGCTCGACATCAACAACCTGTATGTCAATCAATGCAACCATGGCGAGGATGCCCTGGCCGCGATGAATGCTCTGGCGCCAGGACTGCTCGGTGAACTGCACCTGGCTGGCCACTGCGATGAAGGCGGCCTGCTGATCGACCACCATGGCGCGCCGGTGGCCGCGCCCGTGTGGGAACTGTACCACGCCGCCTTGCGCCGCTACGGCCCGCTGCCTACCCTGGTCGAATGGGATACCAACTTGCCACCGCTGACCACCTTGCTGGACGAAGTGGCCCGCGCGCGCGCGCTTGCCGACGCGGTGCGTGCGCCGGCCAACCTGGCGCCATGCGATGACGCTTGAGGAGCTGGCGCGCTTGCAGGCCGCGTTCGGCGCGCAGATCAGCGCGCGCACGCCCGATGCCTGCGCGCTGGCGCCGTGGCTGGGCGCCGATGCGCGCGGCGCCAGCGCCCTGGCGCGCTATGGCCAGGCGCTGCGCCAGCATCACGCGCGCGCGCTGGAGCTCGTGTATCCGGTGCTGCGCGCGCTGGGCGGCGCCTCCTGGTTCCTGGGCATGGCGCATGCCTACGGCGATGCCCATCCCTCGCGCTGCGCCGACCTGGCGCGTTTCGGCGCCAGCCTGCCAGTGTTTCTGGCCGCCTGGCCGCCGGCCGCCGCGCATGGCTATTTTGCCGACGTGGCGCGCCTGGAGTGGCTGCTGCACGAAGCGCATGGCGCACCCGATGCCGCAGCCCTGACATTGCGCGACGTGCAGGCGGCCGGGGCGGGCCAGGTCGATGCCTGGCAGCTGGCGCTGCATCCAGCTGCCGTGCTGTACCGTTCGCCTTGGCGCGCGGCGGCGATCTGGCTGGCGCACGACGCACCGGGGCAACACGTCATGCCGCCCGATGCGATGGGCGACACGCTGGCGCTGGTGTACCGCAGCGGCTGGACGGCGCGGGTGCGCGAGATCGATTCGGTGGAAGCTGCGGCGCTGGACATGCTGGCGGGCGGGGCCACCCTGGGCGCTGCACTGGCGGCAGCGCAGCAGGCGCACATGCTGGACAAGGCTGGCGCGCCATTCACGCCGGCGCCCTTGCTGCTGCGCTGGCTGGCCGATGGCGTGCTGGTGCAGGCGCGCGATGGCGCGCGCGCGCTGACCTAAAGGCGTGCCTACAATGGCCAGCCGCAGGTGCCCCAGCCGGTGGCGTCGAGCGGATAGGCATCGGCCGGCGCGGCCGCAGCCTTGCCTTCGCTGCCGTCCTGCTCCTGGATGCGCGCCACGCTGCCCGGCACGAGGAAACGCGCCGCCCAGGACAGCAGGCGGCTCACCGGGCGCTCCACGGCATCGATGCCGGTGCGTGCTGGCCGGCGCGGGCGGCATGGGCGGATGAAGGCGCAAGAATGGCTGGCATGTCGTTGTCGATCAAAGTGGCGATGCAGTCATCGTAGCGCCGCGCCAAGCGCGCCGGAAGGCGTGTGGCGCGCAATGTATCCATGCGTCTGACGCCATGGGCCAAGCAAATCATGCTAAGGTAAGCAACTATGTCGATCCCCGATTTGAACCTGTTAATCACCCTCGATGTCTTGCTTGCCGAAGGCAGCGTCACGCGCGCCGCGCGGCGCTTGCGCCTGAGTCCATCGGCCATGAGCCGGGCCCTGGCGCGCCTGCGCGAGACGACCGGCGATCCGCTGCTGGTGCGCGCCGGGCGCGAACTGGTGCCCACGCCGCGCGCGCTGGAATTGCGCGAACGGGTGGGCCACCTGGTGGGCGAGGCGCTGGCCGTGCTGGGGCCGGCGCAACGGCTCGATCCGCGCCAGCTGGAACAGATATTTACGCTGCGTTCGAGCGACGGTTTCGTGGAAAATTTCGGTCCGGCGCTGCTCGCGCATATCGGCGCGCAGGCGCCTGGTGTGCGGCTGCGTTTCGTGCAAAAGGTCGACCGCGAAAGCGTCCAGCTGCGCGAGGGCAGCATCGACCTGGAGACGGGCGTGATCGGCAATTTCACCAGCCCGGAAGTGCGCACGCGGCGGCTGTTCGGCGACCGTTTCGTGGGCGTGGTGCGCAGCGGCCATCCGTTGGCGCAAGGAGAAATCGGCGCCGAGCGCTATGCTGCCGGCCAGCATGTGCTGGTGGCGCGGCGCGACCAGGATACGGGACCGATGGACGACGCTTTGGCCGCCCTGGGACTGCAGCGGACGATCGCCAGCATCGTCGGCGGCTTTACGGCGGCGCTGGCGCTGGCCGCCGGCTCCGACCTGATCGCCACCGTGCCGGAACGGCATACGGGCAATCTGCGCGCCGGCATGTTCAGCTTTGTGCTGCCGTTGCGCATGCCGGACCTGACCGTCTCGCTGATGTGGCATCCGCGCATGGACGCCGACCCGGCCCACCGCTGGCTGCGCGGCTGCGTGTTCGATGCCTGCGCTGCTCAGGCAGGCGCCGCCTGACGCCGCTGGCAGCGTCTTTCTAGCGCGGCACGGGCCCGTCGAAGCCGCCCGCCATGGCAGTGTAGCCATGGGCGGTGGCGATGGCCACGTCGCGCTGGGCCGTCACCAGCTGCTCCTGCGTGGCCAGCGCAATGCGTTCGGCTTCGAGCACCCCGAGCAGGCTTTCCGCGCCTTCCTGGTAGCGCACGCGGGCCAGGCGCGCACTTTCCTGCGCCAGCTGGTGCGCCTCGCGCAGTTGCGCATGGCGGCTGCGCAGCTGCACCCATTGCGCGATGGCGCTGTCGGTTTCTTCCAGTGCCAGTGCCAGCGCCTTGTCGAAGCCAGCTTGCGCGGCCAGCACTTCAGCGCCGGCTGCGCGCGCGCGGGCGCGGCGCGTGCCGCCGTCGAACAGCGGCAGGGAAAAGGCGGCGCCCGCATGCCAGCGCGCCGCATCGCTGCCATTCCAGTCGCCGGCCACGCCTGAGGCGCCGAACAGCGCGCCCAGACTGATGCGCGGGAAGCGCTCGGCGATGGCCGCGCCTTCGCGGGCGCTGGCCGCCGCCAGTGCGCGTTCGGCCGCGCGCACGTCGGGCCGGCGCAGCAGCAGGTGCGCCGGTTCGTCCGTCAGCAGTGTCTGCGGCAGCGCCAGCGGCATCGGCTGGTCGAGTGCCGCCAGTTCCGGCGCATCGAGGCGCTGCCCCGTGAGGGTGGCCAGGCGGTTGCGCGCCACGCGCTCCTCGGCATTCAGGCTGGGCAGGCGGGCGCTGGCCAGGCGCATCTGCGCTTCGGCGCGCATGCGTTCGGCCGGCGCGGCGCGGCCCGCGTTCTCGCGCTCGCGCACCAGGCGCAAGGTGCCGGACTGGTTCGACAATTGCTCCTGCAGGCTGGCGCGCATCTGCTGCGCGCCGCGCAGCACCAGGTAGGCATCGACCACCTGCGCCAGGATCAGGCGCCGCACGTCGTCGCGCACGGCGGCGCGCTCGTCCGCCGATGCCTCGGCCGCGGCGATGCTGTGGCGCACGCGGCCGAACAGGTCGAGCTCCCAGCTGAAGACGGCGTTCCACTGCACCGGCGAGGCGATGTGTGGCTGGCCGTCGCTGCTCTCGATCGCCGCCAGACGCGCGCGCCCGGCCTGGGCCTCGAGGTCTACCGCCGGCAGGCGGGCGCCGCGCGCCGCTTGCGCGAACTCGCTGGCACTGGCCAGGCGCGCGGCGGCGATGCGCACGTCGTAATTGTCTTGCCAGGCGCGCCGCACCAGCTGCTCCAGCCCGGCGTCGCCCAGCTCTTGCCACCACAGCGACGGCGGCGCGCCGGCCTGCAGCTCTGGTGCGCCGGCGACCGAGGGCAGGCGCGGCAGCTGCGCCGTGCCTTGCGCGCGCGTCGCCGTGGGCGTGCCGACGCTGCAGCCGGCCAGGGCCAGCAGCGCCGCCAGCACGGGTGCTGTCATGGCTGTCATGTGTCTCATGCGGTTCATGCGGTTCATGCGGCTTCTCCCAGCGCGACCGTACGCGTCACAGGCGCCGCGCGGCGCCTGCTCAGCAAGGTGAAAAACAAAGGTGTAAACAACAGGCCCGACAAGGTCACGCCGAGCATGCCGGCGAAAACGGCCGTGCCCATCGACTGGCGCATTTCCGCGCCCGGACCGGAAGACAGCATCAGCGGTATCGCGCCCAGCAGGAAGGCCAGCGACGTCATCAGGATCGGCCGCAAGCGCGTGCGGGCGGCGGCGATGGCCGCTTCGCGCGCATCGGCGCCGGCTGCCATCGCCTGGCGCGCGAATTCAACGATCAGGATGGCATTCTTGGCCGCCAGGCCGATCAGCACCACGATGCTGATCTGCGTCAGCACGTTGTTGTCCAGGCCGCGCCACGATACCCCGATCAGCGTGGCCAGCACGCAGCTGGGTACGATCAGCACGACGGACAGGGGCAGCAGCCAGCTTTCAAACAGGGCCGCCAGCAGCAAGTACACTAGCAGCACGGCCAGGCCCAGCACCATGCCGGTGCTGCCGCCCGCGTGTTTTTCCTGCAGCGCCAGTTCCGTCCACTCGTAATCGAAGCCGGCTGGCAGGCGTGCCTTGAGCAGCTCTTCCATCGCGGCGATGGTTTGCCCCGTCGAGTAGCCAGGCTTGGTGCTGCCCTGGATTTCGGCGGCCGGATACAGGTTGTAGCGCGGTACGCGGAACGGCGCCGTGCCTTCGCTGAAGGTGGCCACGCTGCCCAGCGGGACCATGTCGCCGTTGGCGGCGCGCGTTTTGAGCGCGGCCAGGTCGGCCACGCTGCGCCGGTAGGGTGCGTCCGCCTGCGCGGTGACGCGCCAGACCCGGCCCATCAGATTCATGTCGTTGACGAACACGGGCGCCATGTAGCTTTGCAGGGTCTCGTTGACGCGCAGCAGCGGCACGCCCAGGTATTCAGCCTTGGTGCGGTCCAGTTCAACCTTGATCTGCGGGTTCATGGCGTTGAACGGCGTGAAGGCGCCCATCACCGAGGGCAGCTTGGACGCTTCCTCGACGATGCCGCGCGCGGCCGCCTGCAAGGCTTGCGGTCCCAGGCCGCCCGTGTCGCGCAGCATCAGCTTGAAGCCGCCGCCGGTGCCGATGCCAGGCACGGAAGGTGGTGGTATCACCATCACGCGCGCCGCGCTGATGGGCGCCAGCCTGGCGCGCATGGCGCCCAGCATGGCCGGGCCGTTCAGGCCATCGCTGGCGCGCGTGCCGAAGTCCTTGAATATGGTGAAGATGACGGCTGTGTTGGGCGCCGAGGTAAACGTGGCGCCGTCGGTGCCGACGAAGGCGGCCGTGTGGGCCACGCCGGGATGGCTCATCAGGCGGGCCGTGGCGTCCTGCACCACTTCGCTGGTGCGCGCCAGGGTCGAGCCGGCCGGCAGCTGGATCGAGACGATGGCATAGCCGCGGTCCAGCTGCGGCACGAAGCCGCGCGGAGTGACGTCCAGGCGCCACAGGGTCAGGCCCGCCAGCACCAGGTACACGGGCAGCATCAGCCAGCGGCGCGAGAGTATGCGCCCGGTCAGCTGTACGTAGCCGCCCGTCAGGCGGGAAAAGCCGCGGTTGAAGATGCTCATCCAGCGAGCGCCCAGGCTGCTGGCATCGTGCTGCGGTTTGAGCAGCAGCGCGGCCAGGGCCGGCGACAGCGTCAGCGAGACCAGCGCCGAGATCACGGTGGAGGCGGCGATGGTGACGGCGAACTGGCGGTAGAACATGCCGGAGATGCCATCGATGAAGGCCGTCGGCACGAACACCGCCACCAGCACCAGCGCGATGGCGACCAGGGCGAAGCCCACCTCGTTCATGCTGCGCTGCGCTGCAGCGACGGGGCTCATGCCTTCCTCCATGTGGCGCTCGACGTTTTCCACCACCACGATGGCGTCATCGACGACGATGCCGATGGCCAGCACCAGGCCGAATAGCGACAGGGTATTCAAGGTATAGCCCATCGCGGCAAGCACCGTGAAGGTGCCGACCAGGGACACGGGAATGGCCAGGATGGGAATGATGGCGGCGCGCCACGAGCCGAGGAACAGCAGCATGGCCAGGCACACCAGCAGCGCCGCCTCGAAGATGGTGTTGCGCACCTTGTCGATCGAGGAGCGGATGAACTCGGTCGGATTGTAATACGCGTGGTAGGCCACGTCCTGCGGGAAATCGGCTTCCATTTTGGCCAGTTGGGCCAGCACGCGGTCGCCGGTGGCCAGCGCATTCGAGCCGGGCAGCAGGCTGATGCCCAGCGCGATGGCCGTGCGGTTGTCGACAAAGCCGCTTTCCGTGTAGTCCTGCGCGCCCATCTCGACGCGCGCCACGTCGCGCAGGCGCACCACGCCGGCCTCGGCACGGGCGGCCACGACGATGGATTCGAATTCGGCCACGTCGCGCAGGCGGCTTTGCGCCTGCACCTGCACCTGGTAGGCGCCGTCGCTGCCGCCCGGCGGCTGGTTCAAGACCCCCGCGGCGACCTGCGAGTTGGCTTGCCGCACGGCGGCGATCACTTCCGGCGCCGTCAAGCCCAGCGAGGCCACGCGCGTCGGATCGAGCCAGATGCGCATCGAGAAGTCGCGCGCGCCGCGCGTGTAGATGTCACCGACGCCTTCGACGCGGGCCAGCTTGTCCTTGATGGCGGTGCCGATGAAGTTGGAGATGTACTGCTGGTCGCGCGTGCCTTTCGGCGAATCGAACAGCACCACCATCAGCAGGTCGGGCGAGGCCTTCTTGACGGCCAGCCCCAGCCGGCGCACGGCTTCGGGCAGGCGCGCTTCGGCCACCGCCACGCGGTTCTGCACCAGCGACTGGGCCTGCTCGACGTTGGTGCCCGGCTTGAACACCACGCTGATGGTCAGCTTGCCGTCACCCACCGATTGCGAGGACATGTAGAGCATGCCGTCGACGCCATTGATTTCCTGTTCGATCGGCGCGGCGACGGTGTCGGCGATTTCCTGCGCCGAGGCGCCCGGATAATTGGCCTTCACCGTCACCGTCGGGGGTACGATCTCGGGAAACTCCGAGATCGGCAGGCGCAGGGCCGACACCGCGCCCACCAGCGTGATCAGGATCGACAGCACGATGGCAAACACGGGGCGGCGGATGAAAAATTGGGAGAAACGCATGGCTTCTCCTTATGCGCCGTTGGCGCGCGGAGCGGCCACCAGCACCTGGTCGCCCGGGTGCACCTTGGCCGCGCCGGAGACGATGACCCTGTCCTGTGGGCCGAGGCCGGACAGCACGATCTGCTTGTCGCCCCGCAGGCCGCCCAATTCCAGCTTGCGCGGCGCTACCTTGCCCGCTGCGTCCACGACGAACACCATCTTCTTGTTCTGGTCATTAAGGATGGCGGCGTCAGGCACCAGCAGGCGCTCTTGCGCCGCGCCGACGGGGATGCGCACGCGGGCAAAGCTGCCTGGCATGATGGCGTGGTCGGCGTTGGCCAGGCTGGCGCGCAGGCGCACCGTGCCCGAGCGGGCGCTGATTTCGTTGTCGATGAAGTCCACCGTGGCGTCCTGGTCGGGACCGCCGCCATCGAGCGCCAGTTGCACCTTGGATGGCAGCTTGCTTTGCTGGCGCAGGCGCTGGAAATCAGCCTCTGACAAATCGACCATGGCGCGCACGGGGCTGTGCGCAACGATGGTGGTCAGCACGCTGCTCTGCGTCGCACCGCCGGCCACGTAGTTGCCGACATCGACGCGGCGGTCCGAGACGGTGCCGGCGATGGGCGCGCGCATGGTGGTGAAGGACAGCTCCAGTGCGGCGCTGCGCAATTCCGCCTGACTCAGCATGACGGCCGCCTGTGCGCCTTCCAATTCGCCGCGCGCCCGTTCCAGTTCCTCGGTGCTGGCCGCGCCCGTTTGCTGTAGGCGGCTGCTGCGCTCGAATTGGGCAATTGCCAGCTTGCTGCGCGCGCTGGCCTGGGCCAGGCTGGCCTGGGCGCGGTCGCGCGCCGCAGCAAAGGGACGCGGATCGATGACGAACAGCGCATCGCCAGCCTTGACTTGCTGGCCATCGCGAAAGGCGATCTGCTGCAGGTAGCCCGACACGCGCGAGCGCACTTCCACGCGCTGCGAAGGCTCGATACGGCCCGTGTAGTCGAGGGTCGCTTGCACCATCGACGTTTCCGGCAGCGCCACGGAAACGGTGGGCTTGGGCGGCGCGCCGCCAGGCGCGGCCTGGGAGCGGCCGCAGCCGGACAAGGTGGCGCTGCAGGCCAGCGCCAGCAGCAGTAACAGCGGGACGGGCAGGGACGGAATCGGACGGGGGCGCATCATGCGGGGTCTCCAGAAGACGTAGGGGGCTTGGCCAGGGTGCGGCCGAGCGCGAAAATGGCCAGTGCGGCGAGTATCAGCGCGCTGGCCACGGCAAAGGTGGCGTGCATGCCACGGATCATGGCGGCTGGCGGGGCGCTGGCGATATCGCTGGCGCTGGCGCTGGCCGCGAAGATGGCGCCCATCACGGAGGCGCCCGTGACGAGGCCGAGATTGCGCGACAGATTGAGCATGCCGGAGATGACGCCGCGCTGATCGGCAACGATGTCGCCCATCACGGCGGTATTGTTGGCTGCCTGGAACAGCGCATAACTGGACGTGAGCAGCATGATGGGCGCGACGTAGCC
Source organism: Janthinobacterium sp. ROICE36 (assembly GCF_002869965.1). GTDB lineage: Bacteria > Pseudomonadota > Gammaproteobacteria > Burkholderiales > Burkholderiaceae_D > Janthinobacterium. Next base: position 4,026 of record NZ_PEBS01000085.1, on the reverse strand, counting down.
GGGGATGCCCAGGCTGGCCGGCAGCAGGGTCAGCGCCAGGCATGCGCTGACCGCGCCGCACAGGCCCGCGCCGCCCATGCGCTGCGCGCCATAGCGGTCCACCAGCCAGCCGGAGGGCACGCCGCAGAATGCCGCCACCAGCGGCCCGGCCGCCAGCACCATGCCGGTGATGGCCGTGCCCAGGCCCAGGCCGCGCGCCAGGTAGAAGGGACCGACCACGAGGGTGGACATCATGACCGTCGATACCAGCATGCTGGTCGCCAGGCCGGCGCTGAGCACCGGCGCACGCAGCATGGCCAGGCGTATCAGCGGCGCCGGCGCCTTCAGTTCCACATACACGAACAAGGCGGCGCCCACGCAGGCAGCCAGCAGCAGGGCCACGTTGCGCATGCCGAAATGGCCGCGGCCCAGGGTCATGGCCAGTGCATAGGCGGCCAGGGTCAACGTCAACAGCAGGGTGCCGCGGTGGTCGAACACCGGTCGCTTGGCGTGTGCGCTGTGCTGGTCCGCCGGCAGGAAGCGCCAGGCCATCAGCAGGGCCACGCCCGCCAGCGGCACGTTGACGAGGAAAATGGCTTGCCAGCCGAAGCGGGCGATCAGCAGGCCGCCCAGCGCCGGGCCGAGCGTGGTGCCGACGGCCGACATGGTGCCGAGCAGGCCCATGGCGCTGCCGGTCTGCGCCTTGGGCACGGTGCTGCCGACAAAGGCCATGGTCAGCGCCATCATGACGGAAGCGCCCAGGCCTTGCAGGGCCCGCGCGGCGACCAGCAACCACAAACTGGGCGCCAGGGCGCACAGGATGGAGGCGACGGCAAACAGCGCGATGCCGGCCAGCAGCAGGCGGCGCCGGCCGACCATGTCGCCGAGGCGGCCCACGCTGACGATCAGGGCGGTGATGGCCAGCAGATAGGCCAGCACGATCCACTGCACATCCTGGAACGGCGCGTGCAGGGCCCTGGCCATGTCGGGCAGGCCCACGTTGGCGATGCTGGTGCCCAGCGCGGGCAGCAGCATCGCCAGTGACAGGCTGGCAAGCGCGCCGCGCACCGGTCGCTTGGTGGCGCCTGCGAGGGTGGCTTGCTGGCTCGGTGGTACGGGTTTTGACGGCGAATTCATAGCGTGGTTTGTCCATCCAATAAGAGTCATTCCATGGTACTGAGGGATTTGGCATGGCGGAAGACGCATCATTTGCACATTGTTGTTGCGTTTGACGCCATGTCAGTGTGCCGCTGGACGGGCTACAGCATCTGGTCCATCTCGAAGGCGGGCAGGCTCTCGGCCTGGTGGTAGCGGACGATGCGCCCGGGAATGCCGGCCACGGTGCAATGCGCCGGCACGTCGCGCAACACCACGCTGCCGGCGGCCACTTTGCTCATGGCGCCGATTTCGATATTGCCGAGGATTTTGGCGCCAGCGCCCAGCATCACGCCCGAGCGGATCTTGGGATGGCGGTCGCCATGCTCCTTGCCGGTACCTCCGAGGGTAACGTTCTGCAGGATGGAGACGTAGTCTTCGACCACGGCCGTTTCACCGATGACGATGCCGCTGCCGTGATCGAGCATGATGCCCGCGCCGATGCGCGCGGCCGGATGGATGTCGATGCCGAAGATGCTGGCCGCATGGCTGGACAGGGAAAAAGCGGCCTCCCTGCGGCCCGCCGCCCACAGATGGTGCGCCATGCGGTAGGTTTGCAGGGCATGAAAACCCTTCAGGTTCAGCAGCGCGTGCAGGCTGTCCGGACAGGCCGGATCGCGCTGTGCGATGGCTGCAAGGTCGGCCGTGATGCTGGCCAGGATCGGCAGCTGGGTGCTTAAAATGTCTTCGAACAGGGGACGCAGCACCGCCGGACGCATGTCGCGCGCGCCCAGGCGGTGTGCCAGGACGGCGGCTAGCAGCCCTGCGGCACCGTCGTGCGGCAGTATCAGCTCGTCGAGCATGGGGCGCAGCAGCGGCTCGCGCGCAGCGAGCCGCTGCGCCAGTTCGCGCACCTGTTCCCAGGCACCGTCCACGCCTGCGGGCTGGCTGGCTGCGGCGGTATCGATGCGGCCCAAGGGCGGCGCGGGCGGCAGGGGGCTGGCGTATGTCAAGTAAGTCATGGTGGCGCCTGTCCAGGCCAAGGAGGAAAGGAGGGCGCCTGGCTACAACGCCGGCGCCGGCTGGCAAAGACCCAGGATTCCGGAAAGCCGGGCTGCGTGCATTGCGGGTACACGATAAGCCGCCGCAGGGGGGCGAAGCAAATCGTAATTACTGAGCGCGCGGCTCACGATTCCTGATGCTTGGGGCGGCAGTGGCGTGGGCGAATGCTGCGCTGCCGCTGGGGCAGGCGGCGCAGCGGGGGCGGTGAGTGGGAGAGGTAAGGAGGCTGCGCAGCGCAGCCGCGTGGCGGGAAAAATCGCAGCGGACCGGCAGCCAGTCGCCCGGCGGTTACTGCGAGTAGCCCTGGAAATCGTCGTGCACGTCGTGGCGGATACCCCACCACGGCAAATAGGCATTGTTTTCGCCGCGCGCGCGGAACCATGGCTTGTCGTGGGCGATGGGCCGCACCGTAGCCGGCGGTGTGACCAGCACGCCCGTGACGCTGGCAGGATCGCTGGTGCCCGCCACCAGCACCGGCTTGCCGACGTGGTTCGCATCGGCGATGCCCAGGGCGACATTGGTCAGCGCCGTGCCGGCGCCCATTTCGCCCAGTAGTGCCGGCGTGTTGAAGGTCTGTCGCAGGAAGTCGAAGCCCGGCACTTCCAGCGTCAGCGCGTGCGCCAGTTGTCCCAGCCGGTCGGATGAGCTGGGCAGGGTCTGGCTGGCATCGTGGATGACGTAGCCGATGTCTTCTTCCGTCTTGCCGCCCTGGCGCGCCGCTTCGGCAAAGAGCGCCTGCCACGCCTGCACGGCGCGCGGGGGCTTGTCCTTGCTCAGTTCAAAATCGGCCACATTCTTCTTGGCCGGATAGCCTAGCCACGCCAGCGCCGCCCGCTCCGTCTTGAAATCGGGACCGGCCAGCACCAGCAGCACCAGGTTTTCATTGATCTGCATGGTTTTCGGCCGGCTCGGCGCGTCCCAGTTCATGACCCATACGGTTTCCTTGGGATGCGTTTCCAGGTAAGCCAGCGCGGCCTGCAGGGAGGTGTAGCCCGCGTTGTTGCCGCGCAGGGTGATGCGCACGTCGGGTGGGGTGGCGCGGGTCCACAGGGTGGGGAAGTGGGGGTTGCCGATGCTGAAGGTGCTGGTGATGGTTTGCTGCGTGAATTGGTGTACTTCTGCCAGATCGAATTTTCCTTCAGGCAGGGCATATTCGACGCGGATGCCGGCCAGTTCGCGCCAGTTCTGTTTCTTATCCTTGGGATAGACATGGTAGAAGTAGGTGGGGCTGGAATAGTAAATATCGTGGAAATTGGTCATCAGCTCGCGCAGATATTTGTGGTGATAGCCCTTGAACGTTTCCGTACCATCGAGATCGTGAGCAATCGGGGCGACGGCCTGCAAGGTGCTGAAACCTCGAGGATCTGTCCTGACCATATCGTCATTTTTGTTGGGCTTGGCCAATCCCAACGTCCATAGCAGTTGCCACTCGGTCGGATAGTCGAGCCGTTGCAGTGGATTGAGCCACTGCAGGCCCACCACTTGTGCCCGGAAAGGAGCATGGGCCGTGATTTTCGGGAGATCGTCTTCTTTCTGCGCAGGTTTCACGGCGCAGGCTGTCAATAGCGCAAATAGGGAGAAAGCGGCGAGCATGGGCAGCGCAAGGAACTGTTTCATGAGTTCTCCAGGTGAATGGGTAGTCTGGTGACCTGCATAGCTTGGCCAGTTGAGCCAGAGCGCAAGGCAAATGACTATGAAAGATGCGGCGAGGGCCCAGGCCAGTCGCTGGCGCGGCGTGGCAATGAACTTACGCACCGTCCGTCTAAAGTGGATCCATTAGTCAAGACACTTTGCCGACTAATTTAAGCTGTGCCCGTTTCCACTGCTTCAGCTGCGCGGCGCTGACCCGTATTGCTCTTTCCCTGTGACTTCTTCTCGTCGTCACCAAAC
>NZ_PEBS01000084.1 GCF_002869965.1 Janthinobacterium sp. ROICE36 | reverse complement strand
ATTTACTGAAAAACGAAAAGACAACCAAGGCCGGCATCGCTACCAAACGCTTAAAAGCTGGCTGGAATGCCGACTATCTCGCCAAGGTCTTGGGCTTGCCGACCTGATGCTTCATGCAATCGCCCTGTGCAGACCCGCTGCGGGCTGGCGGGCGGCACATGGACAGGCATTCCTCTATTACAATACAAAACGCTTACAACTTCGGAGAGTACGATGGAATGCAAAGTCAGCTGGAATGGCCCGTCGGGCATGAGTTTTCGGGCAGAAACCGGTTCCGGCCACTTGGTGACCATGGATGGCGCACCCGATGGCGGCGGCCACAACCTGGCGCCACGCCCTATGGAAATGGTCTTGCTGGGCACGGGCGGCTGCACCGCCTATGACGTGGTGCTGATCCTGAAACGGGGGCGCGAAGCCGTCAGTGGCTGCGAAGTGACCCTGAAGGCCGAGCGTGCCGACACCGATCCGAAAGTGTTTACCAAGATCCACTTCCACTTCACCGTACGGGGCAAGGCCCTGAAACCGGCTGCCGTGGAACGGGCAGTGACTTTATCACACGACAAATATTGCTCGGCATCGATCATGCTGGCCAAGACGGCGGAGATTACGCATTCCTTCGCAATCATCGAGGAATGATCCAAGGCGCTCCACGGAGCGCCTTTTTTATCGCTTGTTTATATGTAGTAAGCCGTTTTTGTCATCACTTTACCCATCAACCCCATCAGCGCTTTCACCGGCGCCGGGGTATCGATGGCGCCCAGGCGCTGGGCGGCGGCGCCATGTTCCACTTCGTCAATCGCCATTTGCTTGACGATGGCGCGCGACTTGGCGTCCTGCGGCGGCAATTCTTGCAAGTGGCTGGCCAGGTGCGCTTCCACCTGGCGCTCCGTTTCCACCACGAAACCCAAGCTGCGGCCATCGCCCATGCGCGCGGCGATGGTGCCCAGCGCAAACGAACCCGCGTACCACAGGGGATTGAGCAGGCTCAAGCGCGAGCCCAGCTCCGTCAGGCGCTGCGCCGTCCAGGCCAGATGGTCTTCTTCTTCCCGCCCCGCTTCATCGAACTGGGCGCGGATGGCCGGGCTGTGCGCATAGCGCGCCTGCGAGTTGTACAGGGCTTGCGCGCAGACTTCGCCCACGTGATTGACGCGCATCAAGCCGGCGCTGTGGCGCTGCTCGGCCGCGCTCAGCTCCGCATCGGGCGCGTGCGCGGCCGGCGAGGGGCGCGAGGCAGAGGCCACGCCCGCGATGACGCGCAGGGCCTTGTCGGCGCCAACAATCAAACGATCCAGGGGGTCAAAATGGCGGTTCGCGGTCATCGTGGCTATTCATGTAAGGGAAAACATGAATTATAGGACGATCAGGGCCAGCCGTCCCCACGCGGCGCGCAAGGTGAACGGGGCTTTATTGACTTGTGCGCGCTTTTTCCTGCTCGATCCAGTCCACCACGGGGCCCACGGCGTCCAGGCCGGACAGGCTTTTCGCCACGCCCAGGTTGAGTGAAATCAGGAAAGAAATGCTGTCGACGGGGATGTCCGGGCAATGCTCGGCAAACGCGGCGAGAAAACGCTCCGATTGCAATACGCGCAAGACCTTCTCGCCGCTCATGAATTGCAGCACGCTGGCGATGCTGTGCCCGCCACCTATCGAGTGATAAATAAAACGGTTGTACCTGGCGTCAATCTGCTTGAAATCGAGCGTTTCTTCCGTCATCAGGCCAGCCAGGTAGTACAAGCCCAGGCTGACGCGGAAGAAACCGATGGCTTCGGCACTGCTCATGCCGGCGCGCGCCATGGCCAGTACCTTGTCCTGCATCGCCTGATCGATCGTTTGCATTGCACTCTCCCGCGCCGTCCGCCGGCGCCCACCAGGCCAGCTTGCATGAAGATGCTGTTTTTTTCAATAGACCAAACGATATTTCCATCTTGCAAGTTACATTTTTTGCATGCTACTCTCGTTCTTCACCGTTGAATGGATGAAACACATGATTGAGGTCAAAAACCTGGCAAAACGTTTCCGCATGCCGTCCCACAAGGGCAAGGACGTGCACATCAGCGATCCGCGCGAACACGCGGGCTGGTTCCACGCCGTGCGCGACGTCAGTTTCAGCTGCGCCCCGGGCGAAGTGCTGGGTCTGCTGGGGCCGAATGGCGCCGGCAAGACGACCACCCTGCGCCTGCTGTCGACGGCCTTGCAAGCGGACGCGGGCAGCGCCCTCGTCAACGGCGTCGATGTGCTGCGCCAGCCTTTGGCGGCGCGCCAGAGCATCGGTTTCCTGTCCGGCTCGACGGGACTGTACGGCCGCCTGACGGCGCGCGAGAACGTCGAGTACTTTGGCCGTCTGCATGGCATGCCTGCCGACAAGCTGAAACGCCGCTGCGACGAGCTGTTTGCCCTGCTGCAAATGGAGGAGTACGGCGGCAAGCGGGCCGATCAGTTGTCGACGGGCATTAAACAGAAGTGTGCGATCGCCCGCACCGTCGTACATGAGCCGCAAGTGGTGATCCTCGACGAGCCGACCTCGGGCCTCGACGTGATGTCGGCCAAGATCCTGCTCGACTTCATCGCCAGCTACAAGGCGCTGCGCGTGCCGCTGATCTTTTCCACCCACCATCTGCACGAGGTGGAAAAGCTGTGCGACCGCGTCTGCATCATCAACCGCGGCACCACCGCCTTCCATGGCACGGTCAACGAACTGCGCCACCTGGGCGGCAGTGCCGATCTGTACGACGCCTTTGTCAGCGTCATCAACCAGGGAACCTGAGCCATGTGGACCATTTATCTGAAAGAGTTGCTGGAACTCACGCGTGACCGCAAGACGCTGATCTTTACCATCCTCATCCCCATTTTTGCCATGCCGCTGATCTTTGGCGGCTTTGCTTATGTTTCAAGCAATATGTTCAAGAGCGCCAAGACGGCAGAAATGCGCTACGCCCTGTTCGGCAAGGACCATTCGCCGGGTTTGAGCGCGCGTTTTGCACAGCAGCACAACTTGCGCGAAGTGCCGCTGGCCAGCGAAACGGAGATCCGCCGCGCCATCGGCGACGACAGCATCAAGTTCGCCGTGGTCATTCCACCCCATTTTGAAGAAGCGCTGCAGCAACACCAGCAAGCCAAGGTGACCTTGCATTACAACAGCGCCAGCACGGTCGACGTGACCCAGCAGCGGGTGCGCGACATCATCGATACCTACAACGCCAGCCTGCGCGAAGGGGCGCTGTCGGCCCTGAACCTGAGTCCGGCCCAACTGGCCTTTGCCCTGCATCCCATCGTGCTCGACAAGCAGTCGACGGCCAACGAGCGCGAGCAAATGGGCGCCATCGTCGGCGGCATGCTGCCCTATCTGCTGCTGATGGTGTGCCTGACGGCGGCCATGTACCCGGCCATCGACCTGGGCGCCGGCGAAAAGGAGCGGGGCACGCTGGAAACCCTGCTGCTGGCGCCCGTGCCGCGCAGCGCCATCGTGCTGGCCAAGTTCCTCGTGCTGTTTACCGTCGGCATGACCTCGGCCGTGCTGATGGTCGGCAGCATGGGCGCCCTGCTGGCCATCTTCGGCAGCTCGCTGGAAGGCCACATGGCCATCATGGTGCGCAGCATCGGCTTGCCCGACCTGGCCATGGTGACCCTGATGCTGGTGCCGACGGCCGCCATCTTCGCCTCGCTGCTGCTGTCGATCTCGATCTACGCGAAAAGCTACAAGGAAGCGGCCGGCATGATCACGCCGTTGATGCTGTTCGTCATCCTGCCCACCGTGGCGGCCATGCTGCCCGGCGTCGAGCTGAACTGGATGTGGGCCATGGTGCCGCTGACGAATGTGTCGCTGGCCATGAAGGAACTGGTGAAAGGCACCATGGATTACCGCATGTTCGGCGTGATCCTGGCTTCGACCACGGTGATCGCGGGCGCCCTGCTGATGCTATGCCGTTGGTGGTTTAACCGGGAATCGGTCCTATTCCGTAATTGATCGTCACACGGCGCGCCAGCGGGGCAAAACAGCCCTCATAGAAGACCAATACGGGCGCGCCGCCCACCCCGCCCATCTGCACTCTGGACACGCGAAAATGCCGTGTATCGCATGCAACTGCCCAGTACGTCTTAAATTCAATACAATGCCAGCATAGAGTAGCCCTGTAGCATCGGGCAGCAACGCATGAGTTAGGAGTTGTATGGAATTGCAGATCCGTAAATTGTCGAAGACCTACGCGAATGGCGTGGTGGCGCTGGATAAGGTGTCTCTGACGATACCGCCCGGGATGTTTGGCTTGCTGGGCCCGAATGGCGCCGGCAAGTCGACCCTGATGCGCACCCTGGCCACCTTGCAGGAATGCGATTCCGGCTCCATCTTCTTCGGCGACTATGACGTGCTCGACGACAAGGACGAGATCCGCCGCATGCTGGGCTACCTGCCGCAAGACTTCGGCCTGTACCCGAAAGTGACGGCCTACGAGCTGCTCGACCACTTCGCCACCTTGAAAGGGCTGTCGCAGCGGGCGCGCCGGCGCGAGGTCGTCGATGGTCTGTTGCAGCAAACCAATTTGTTCGACGTGCGCCACCAGCGCCTGGGCAGCTTTTCCGGTGGCATGCGCCAACGCTTCGGCATCGCTCAGGCCCTGCTGGGCGACCCGAAACTGATCATCGTCGACGAGCCGACGGCCGGCCTCGACCCGCAGGAGCGCGTGCGCTTCCACAACTTGCTATCCGACATAGGCGAAGACAAGACGGTGATCCTGTCGACCCACATCGTCTCCGACGTGGCCGACCTGTGCGCCAACATGGCCATCATCAACAAGGGCCATTTACTGCTGTGCGGCAAGACACTGGAACTCATCGACGAAGTCAGCTGCAAGATCTGGGCGCGCTTTGTCGAAAAGAAAGAACTGGCCAGCTTCCAGCAGCGCCACGCCGTCATTTCCACGCGCCTGCTGTCGGGCCGCACCTTGATCCACGTCTACAGCGACGATGATCCTGGCGACGGCTTCGAGGAAGCCATCGGCGACCTGGAAGACCTGTATTTCGCCACCATTGCCGGGCGCCACCGCGTCGCCCCGCAGTGCGACTGAGGGGGCGGCCATGTTTGCCATCGCCCGCTTTGAAGCGCGACAGCGGCTCAAGCTGCTGTCCACCTGGGTGTATTTCGCCATGTTTTTGGCGCTGGCCATGCTGTGGATGGCCGCCGCCGGCGGCGTCTTCAAGGAAGCGAGCATCAGTTTTGGCGGCAAGTTCCTGATCAACGCGCCCCGCTCGCTGGCGTTCACGTGCAGCCTGCTGGGCTGCTTCGGCGCCGTGGTGGTGGCCGCCATGATGGGCCGCTCGGTGCAGCAGGATTTCGAGTACGGCATGCAGCATTTCTTCTTCAGCGCGCCGATCAAAAAATACCAGTATGTCTTTGGCCGCTTCCTGGGCGCCTATCTGGTGCTGGCGGTGGTGTTTTCCAGCATCGTCATCGGCGCCTGGCTGGGCGCCTGGCTGCCCGGCATCGACCCGGAACGGCTGGGCCCGCAACGCGCGCTGGCCTACCTGATGCCGTATGTGTTTACCCTGCTGCCGAACCTGTTCATCTTCGGCGCCATCTTCTTCGTCATCGCGGCCCTGACGCGGCGCATGTTGCCCGTGTACATCAGCTCGGTAGTCATGCTGATCGGTTACCTGGTGGCGCCCTCGCTGGCACGCGACCTCGACTACAAGACCCTGGCCGCCCTGATCGACCCCTTCGGCACGACGGCGCTGATACGCCTGACGGAATACTGGCCGAATGCGGAGCGCAATACGCGCCTGGTGACTTTGGAAGGCGTGTACCTGCTGAACCGCGCCATCTGGTCCGGCTTCGCCCTGGTGGCCTTGCTGCTCGGCTACTGGCGCTTCCAGTTTCACGCCACCACGGACGCGGGCACCAGCAAGCGCCGCAGCGAGGGCGACGTGCCGCTGCGCCTGTCGAACGCCTCGCTGTCCACGCAGGAAACACCGGACTTCGCGCAGCGCAACCTGGCCGCCCTGCTCGTCAAGATGAGCTGGCTGAACTTGCGCGAAACCATCAAGAACATCTATTTTGTCGTCATCGTGCTGGCCGGCGTGCTGACCATGTATGCGGGCGCGCTCGACATGGGCTCCATCTACGGCACGAATACCTATCCGGTGACGGAAAAAGTGCTGGACATGGTCAGCGCCTCGTTCGCCCTGTTCATGCTGATCATTACCACCTTCTACGCGGGCGAGCTGGTATGGCGCGAACGCGAGGCGGGTACCCATCTGATGCTCGACGCCCTGCCCGTGCCGAACTGGCTGCCCCTGCTGTCGAAACTGTTTGCGCTGATCAGCCTGCAAGCCTTGCTGAGCCTGGTCATCATGCTGTGCGGCATGTCGATCCAGGTCTTCAAGGGCTATTACCGCCTCGACCCCGGCCTGTACCTGGAATCACTGTTCCTGTCCCACCTGCCGTCTTACGCGCTGATCGCCGTGCTGGCCATCTTCCTGCAGGTGTTGATCAATCACAAGTATCTGGCGTATTTCGCCATGATTCTGTACCACATCGCCAGCATCAGCTTTTCCTCGCTGGGCCTGGGCGACCCGCTGCTGCTGTACGGCAGCACGCCGGACTTCATGTATTCGGCCATGAACGGCGCCGGCCACTATATGTTGCGCGAGCGCTGGTACTTGCTGTACTGGAGCGGCGCGGCCGTCATGCTGACGGTGCTGTCGCTGCTGTTCTGGCCCCGCGGCGCGCAGGACAGCTGGCGCATCCGCTTGCGCCTGGCGCGTCACGGCCTGACGCAAGGCGTGCTGGCCAGTTTTGCCGGCGGCGCCCTGATCTTCGTCGGCACCGGCGCCGTGCTGTTCTACGTCTTCCACGTAGCCAACGATTACCAGTCCGAATTCGCCCGCGACGCGGACCGCGCCAGTGTCGAGCGCCAGTACCGCAAGTTTGCCGCCACGCCACAGCCGAGAATCACCGACGTGAAACTCGACGTGGCCATTTACCCGGCGCAGCGCACGCTGGCCGTCACGGGCCGCTATGTGCTGCAAAACAAGACCAGCCTGCCGATCAGCCACATTTTTGTGCAGCAAGACCCGACCGCCACCATGCGCCTGCGTTTCGATGCGCGCGTGCATCCCGGCCTCGATGACGGCAAGCTGGGCTTTTACAGCTATCGCCTGGCCGCGCCGCTGGCGCCGGGCGCCAGCCTGGGCCTCGATTTCGACATTTCCTATGCGCCGCGCGGCATCTTCGGCCTGGGCCAGGACACGCCCGTGGTGGCCAACGGCAGCTTCTTCACGAATGCCGTGCTGCCGCACATCGGCTACCAGCCGCAGCTGGAATTGACGGACCCGCGCGACCGCAAGAAACACGGCTTGCCGGCGCGCGAACGGGCCTTGCCACGCAACGATGCACGGGGACTGGCCGACAATTACGTCAGCAACGACGCCGACCGCATCAACTTTGACGCCACCGTCAGCACCGTCGACGGCCAGACGGCCATCGCGCCGGGCATGCTGGACAACGACTGGATCGCCAAGGGCCGCCATTACTTCCATTACACGATGGAACAGCCGATCCTCAATTTCTACTCTTTCCAGTCGGCCCGCTACGCCGTCAGGCACGAGCGCTGGCAGGATGTGGCCATCGACGTGTATTACCACCCGGGCCATGAATACAACCTCGATCGCTTCGTGCGCGGCAGCAAGGAAGCGCTCGAGTACTACACGAAAAACTTCGGCCCCTACCAGCACAAAGTCTTGCGCATTGTCGAATTTCCCCGCTACGCCACCTTTGCGCAATCGTTCCCGAACACGATTCCGTACTCGGAAGGCCTGGGCTTCATCGCCAAGGTGGACGACAAGAATCCGAAAGATATCGACTATCCGTTCTACATCACGGCGCATGAAGTGGCGCATCAGTGGTGGGCGCATCAATTGGTGGGCGGCAACACACGGGGCGCTACCGTGCTCAGCGAAACCCTGGCCGAATATTCGGCCCTGATGGTGATGAAGAAAACCGTGGGGCCGGCCAAGATGCGCCGCTTCCTGCGCTATGACCTGAATCAATACCTGATGGGGCGCAGCGAAGAACGCAAGAAAGAGCTGCCGCTGGCCGAGAATGAACACCAGGCCTACATCCATTACCACAAGGGCAGCCTGGCCATGTACTTGCTGCAAGACATCATCGGCGAAGACAAGGTCAACGGCGTGCTGCGCGAGCTGCTCAAGACGCATGGTCAGAAAGGCCCGCCCTATGCCAGCGTGACGGCGCTGATTGCCGGCTTGCGCCTGGTCACACCACCCGAGCAGGCTTACCTGATCGATGATCTGTTCGAGAAAATCGTACTGTTCGACAACCGCGCCCTGTCAGCCACGGCCACCAAACGCAGCGATGGCAAGTACGCCGTCAGCCTCAAGGTGCAGGCGAGCAAATTGACGGCCGGCGAACAGGGAGAGGAACACGAGGCGCCCCTGCACGACTGGATCGAGATTGGCGTCGACGATGCGAACGGCCATCCGCTGCTGCGCGAACGCCTGCGCATGACGGCGCGTGAAGCGCGCTACACCGTCATCGTCAGCAGCCGGCCCGGCAAGGCGGGCATCGATCCCGACAACAAGCTGATCGACCGCAAGCCCGATGACAATATGGTCACAGTCGAGCTCGAAGAACCGTGACGAAAATGGCCGCCTGTTCAGGGCGGCCACTTCGGCATCATTGGCTGTCAGGCTGCGGCGCAGCGCGTCACCAGGCTCAGACTGATGCCCATTTCCGTCAGGTGCTGCATGTCGGCCAGCGAGAGGTCGAGCGGCGCATCGAGCGTATCGTCGCCGTTCAACTCCAGTTGCAACTCAGCCACGATGCGCGGCATGGTGAACGTGACGCCGCGCGAGCGGCATTCGGCCAGGTAGCTGCGTATGCGCGAGGGCAACACTTGCGCCTTGGGCGCCTGCGCGAGCAGCACCTCGAAGCCGGAATCGAGATGCACGCGGCCCGCGCCCTTCGGCTCGCCCTTGCGCCATTGCCGTTCCGGATCGGTGGGCAAGACTTCCAAGATGGATTTGAGCGTGGAGTCGTCCCCATGCACCGACAGCTTCACCATATTCATATTGCAAGACTTTCTAGTCAGGACGCCGCCAGGACGACGGCGCAATCATCAGACCAACAAGTCTACGCAGAGAAGGCAAATATGTCCATACAGCAATATTTGATATCACCTTCTAATTTGTGCTATATCAACAACAGGCGGAACAGGATAGGTCCGCCTGCAACACATGATTACAGCGCCACGGCGCGTGCCTGCAAGGCGGCCCGCACGCCGGCGCCATAGGCCGGGTCGGCCTGATCGAAGTGGGCCAGCTGACGCTGCAAGGTTTCCGGCCGCACCAGACTCAAGGGACCGGCCAGATTGTCGAACAGGTTCTGCTTTGCCTGGACCGACATCAGACGGAACAGATTGCCGGCCTGCGTATAATCATCTTCCACGCCGCGCCCATCGTAGCGCGCCGCGCCGCCATCGAGTGCCAGCGCCCCCTCGCCGTGGCCCAGGCCTTGCGGCTGCGTGCCTGCCGCCGCCACGTTCGCGTAGTTCTGCGCCGCGCCGTCATTGCGGATGGCCATGCTGCCGTCGCGCTGCTGGTTATGGAAGGGGCAGCGAGCCGCATTCACGGGCAGATGCTGGTGGTTCGTGCCGACTCTGTACAGCTGGGCGTCGTGGTAGGCGAACAGCCGGCCTTGCAGCATCTTGTCCGGCGAGTATCCCATGCCCGGCACGGCGTTGGCGGGCGAAAAGGCTGCCTGCTCGACTTCCGCGTGGTAATTGTCCGGGTTGCGGTTCAGCTCGAAAATACCTACGGGCAACAGCGGGAAGTCCGCGTGCGGCCACACTTTCGTCAGGTCGAACGGATACCAGCCAGTACGCTGCTCCCATGCATCGAGTTGCTCTTGCGTCGCCACCTGCAGCTTGACTTCCCACTGCGGGAAATCACCGCGCTCGATGGCGCCGAACAGGTCGCGCTGGGCGTAGTCGGGGTCGGCACCGGCCAGGCGGCCCGCTTCCGCCGCCGGCAGATTCTTGATGCCCTGGCGCGTCTTGAAGTGCCATTTCACGTACACGCGCTGACCATCGGCATTGATCAGGCTATACGTGTGGCTGCCGAAGCCATCCATGTGACGGTAGCCGTCCGGCGTGCCCCGGTCCGAGAACAGCATGGTGACCTGGTGCAGGCTTTCCGGCGCATGGCTCCAGAAGTCGAACATCATTTCAGCCGATTTCAAATTGCTTTGCGGATCGCGCTTTTGCGTGTGGACAAAGTCGGGGAACTTGATCGGGTCCTTGATGAAGAACATGGGCGTGTTGTTGCCAACCAGGTCCCAGTTACCCTCTTCCGTATAAAAACGCACGGCGAAGCCGCGCGGGTCGCGTTCCGTATCGGCACTGCCGCGTTCGCCACCGACGGTGGAAAAGCGCGCGAAGGTGGCCGTCTGCTTGCCCACTTCGGCAAACAATTTGGCCTTGGTGTAGTGCGCGATGTCGTGCGTGACGGTAAAAGTGCCGTAGGCGCCCGAGCCTTTTGCATGCACCACGCGCTCGGGAATGCGCTCGCGGTTGAAATGCTGGAGTTTTTCGATCAGGTGGAAGTCTTGCAGCAGCAGCGGGCCACGAGGACCGGCGCTGATGGAATTCTGGTTGTCGGCGACGGGGATGCCCGAGGCGGTACTGAATGGCGGCTGTTGGCGCATGGCTGCTTTTCCTTCGTTGTTGACTAATGGCTGCAGTGTAACGAGGTCAATAACAAAGGAAAAGCTAATTGATTTTATCGAATCGATAGATATTTACAATGCGCAACCGTGGGCGTCGCAAACGCCGCCCAGCTGCGCCTGCAACTTCGCCGGCTGGCCCAAAAAGCCCCCGATATCGATCACGGACAGCTTGCCGCTGCCATCATCGAGCACGAACGTGGGAAAGCCCTGTCCGCCCACCTGCGCCAGCAAGGCGCGGCTGGCATCGATGTGCTGCTGCGTGGCGGTGCCCGCCTGCCGCGCATATGCCGTTTGGAATGCAGCGCCATCCATGCCCAGTTCTTGCGCCAGCGCCAGCAGCACGGGCAAGTCGGCGATGCGCAAGCCGTCCACGTAATGGGCGCGCTGCACGCGCTGCAGCATGTCCAGGCCCTTGCCGGCCAATACTTCAGCGGCCAGGATAGCCGTGATCGACGGCGCGGAATCCATCATGGCCGTGCTGTCGTTCAGCAAGCCGTTGACATAGGCGTCGCCGAAGGGCTGGCCGGACAATTGCTCGATGCGCCGGTCATGCGGCAATACGTAGCCGCGCCACTCAGGCGTGATCTGGCGGCGATTGCTGCCCGTCATCATGCCGCCGCCGTGGAAGGCCACCGTCAGGCCGGGCACGGCGCGCGCCGCAGCGACCAGCGGCGCGGCGCCGTAACACCAGCCGCACAGGGGATCGAAAATGTAGTGCAGGGTGGGCATGACGACCTCCTTGTTGCCGCTTACCATTGCATTTCGCCCTTCGCCACTTTCGCGCTCGTTTCTAAAGCGCCATCGAGGCCCAGGCTCGGGTAGTGCTGTTTCATGGCCTCGATCAGGGCGGCCGAATTGGCGGCCTTGGCCGTTTCCGCTTCGAACGTCACCAGGTAGTCGCGCGTAAAGCCGATGCTGTCTGGCGTCAGGGGCGAACCCACCTTGAAGTGGCCGGGCACGACGGTCACAGGTTTCAGCGCGGCGATGCCATCGAGCGTCTTCAGCCAGTCCTGGCGCGATTGCAGGCGTTGCGTATCGGCCGTCCACACGTGCAAGTTGCCAAACAGCACCACACCGCCGACGACGGCCTTGATCGATGGAATCCACACATAGGTGCGCGATGGCGTCGGGCCAGAGATGGTCAGCGACTGGCCTTCCAGGGTGATGCTCTGGCCCTTCAACGCTTCGGGAATGACGATGCTGTGCGGCGCATTGTCTTTCAGGATAGGGCCCCAGTAGGCGAGCTTGGCATCGGCCTTGCGGCGGATTTCCGCCACCGTTGCCAAAGTGGCGACGATTTTTGCCTGCGGGAAAGCGGCCTTGATCACATCGAGGCCAAAGTAAAAATCGGGATCGCTGTGGCTGATGTACACCGTCGTCAGTTTCTTGCCGCTGGCGCGGATCTTTTCCACCAGCTTTTGCGCTTCGGCGCGCGAAAACTGTGCATCGATCAGCACGGCATCATGCTTGCCTGCGACCAGCACGGAAGCGACAGGGAAAATGGCCGCTTCGCCCGGATTGAATACATCCAGGGTCAGGGGGGCACTGGGGGCGGCAGAGGCAGCGCCGGCGGCAAACAGGGTGGAAACAAGAACGCTGCTGATGGATTTGGAGAACATGATGCGCCTTCACAAGATGATTGGGATGACTGCATCTTACGTTGCTTGATTCGGTATAAAAACCCGATGAAGTGCAATAGTTTGTTGCTTGATTCGATGCAATCCTTGATGTAATCATCGCTGCCATCAAACGCCGGCAAGCACGCCACGGTGTATTTTTCCAGCGAGGACGTGCGCGAAAGCCACGCCACCGGCGAAGGCGTGGCGGCGTCACAAAACATGTCACAGCGTCATCAGGGTGTCACATAGAATTGTTATCTTGCTAGCTCTTTCAAACCTAGCCGGATGAACCACATGACACGCAGAAAAATTTCCGTCGCTGGCTGCAGCGTCGCCCTTACCCTGATGCTGGCCGCCTGCGGCAGCGACGCCAAAAAAGACGACGTGGCGCCCGAAGCCCCCCCGAAAAACGTCATCTTCTTCCTCGGCGATGGCATGGGCCTGACCACCATGACGGCAGCGCGCATCTATTCGGTGGGCGAAGAAGGTGCGCTGACCATGGACACGCTGCCGGAAACGGCCTTCGTCAAGACCTTCTCGAACGATGCGCAAGTCACCGACAGCGCGCCATCGATGGCCGCCTACATGACGGGCGTCAAGATGAACAATGAAGTCATTTCCATGTCGGCCAACACACTCGCCATCGATCCGGGCAAGGATGCCAACGGCAACAAGCTGGTGAACAAATGCGGCACCGGCAACGGCACGCCCGCCACCACCTTGCTGGAACTGGCCAAGGCCAAGGGCTACGCGGCCGGCGTCGTCAGCACGGCGCGGGTGACGCACGCCACGCCGGCTGCCACCTACTCGCACATCTGCCACCGCGACCTGGAAAACGATATCGCTGCGGCCCTCGTGCCTGGCGGCACGGGCTACAACAGCGCTTTGGGCACCACCGGTCTGGAAGTGGTTCTGGGCGGTGGCGCGCAATTCTTCAAACCGTTCAAGGATGGCGGCAAGCGCTCCGACGACCGCGATCTGGTGGCCGAGCTGAAAGCGAAGAGCTACACCGTTGCCAACAACGCCACCGACTTCAAGGCCGTCGATGCGGCCAAGACGGACCGCCTGTTTGGCGTGTTCACCTCCAGCCACATGAGCTACGACCTGGACCGCGATGCGGCCAAGGAACCTAGCCTGGCGGAAATGACCACCAAGGCCATGGAGGTATTGGCCAAGAACAAGAAGGGCTATTTCCTGATGGTCGAAGGCGGCCGCATCGACCATGCGCTGCACGAAACCACGGCCAAGAAGGCCCTGCAAGACACGGTCGCTTTTGACAATGCCATCAAGGCCGCCATCGAAAAAGCCAAGCTCACCGATCCGACCCTGGCCAATACCCTGATCGTCGTCACGGCCGACCATGACCACACCCTGGTGCTGAACGGTTATGCCAAGCGCACGGGCAAGACGGCAGCCGGCAACGCTGGCGTGCTGGGCGTGGTGAAGAACTACGTCACCGGCGCGGTCGAGAAAGACCTGGACGGCGCACCGTACTCGATCATCGGCTTCGGCAATGGCGAAAAGCGCACGCAATCGAGCCGCGCCGCCATGGCCAGCCTCGATGAAACCGTCACCGGCGCCAATGATTACCATCAGGAAGCAGTGATCCGCACGGCGGTCGGCAATGAAACCCACGGCGGCACCGACGTCTTCCTGGGTGCCATCGGCAAGGGTTCGGAAACCTTCCTGGGCACCATCGACAACACCACAGTATTCGGCCTGGTCAAGACCGCCGGCGGTCTGTAATCCCCAAGAGACAAGAATTGGACAAGCACATGAAATTCACCTTGAAACCCGTTGCATCGAAACCCGCCGCACTGAAATCGGCCCTGAAACTCTCCTTGCTGACCACGCTCGTGGCCGCCAGCGTCGCCAGCGCCTACGCGGCCGACGCCAAGAACGTCATCTTCTTCCTCGGCGACGGCATGGGCCCTTCCGTCGTGACGGCAGCGCGCATCTTCAAGTACAAGGAAGAGGGCAGCCTGAACATGGACAAGCTGGAACGCACGGCGCGCATCAAGACGTTCTCGAACGATGCGCAAACGACGGACAGCGCCCCATCGATGGCCGCCTACATGACGGGCGTCAAGATGAACAATGAAGTCATCTCGATGGCGCAAGAGACCATCGCCAAGGAGCCCGGCCGCGACGCCAACGGTAACCTGGGCGTGGACAACTGCCCGGCCGGCGGCAAGAGCGTGCCCACCATCCTGGAACTGGCGAAAGCCAAGGGCAAGGCCGTGGGCGCCATCACCACCACGGAATTGACGCATGCCACGCCAGCGACGACCTTCTCGCACATCTGCAACCGCAATGCGCAATACGCCATCGCCGCGCAAACGACGCCGGGCGGCGCCGGCTACAACACGGCCCTGGGCGACGGCGTGGACGTGCTGATGGGTGGCGGACGCAACCACTTCACGCCCTGGTCCGCCAGCAACAAGGCGGGCCGCGCCGACGGCCGCAACCTGCTGGCCGAATTCGCCGCCAAGGACTACACCGTGGCCGCGACGAAAGCGGAAATGGCGGCAGCGACTAGCGGCAAGAAGTTCATCGGCCTGTACAGCGCGAAGAGCCACCTCGACTATGAACTGGACCGCACCTCGTCCAAGCCATCGGCCGACGGCGCCAACCAGCCTAGCCTGTCGGAAATGACGCTGAAAGCCATCGACCTGCTGTCGAAAAACAGCAATGGCTACTTCCTGATGGTCGAAGGCGGCCGCATCGACCACGCCTTGCACGGCATCAACGCCAAGCGCGCGCTGGTCGACACCATCGCCTTCGACGACGCCATCAAGGCGGCCATCGACAAGATCAGGGAGACCGATCCGAAGCTGGAAAATACCCTGATCGTCGTCACGGCCGACCACGACCACACGCTGGCGTTCAACGGCTACGGCAAGCGCGGCAACCCTATCCTCGACATCAACCGCGGCTACAAGGATAACCAGCCAAGCAAGGATGAAGACGGCAATAGCTACACCACCCTGGTGTTCGGCAACGGCCCGAACCGCCCTGACCTGCGCACCAACGTCGACAGCGCCACGGCCCTGTCCGACAACTACCTGCAAGAAACAGGCGTGCGCCTGGCCAGCGAAACCCACGGCGGCGGCGACGTCAAGCTGCTGGCCACGGGTGCCGGCGCCAAAGCCTTCAAGGGCACGCTGGACAACACCAAGGTATTTGACTTGCTGAAGGCGGCATTCGGCTTCTGATCTGCCTCAACACGGTAACCCCACCGGGGCGGATGGCAGTTTGCCCTCCGCCCCCTTTGCACGATAAAGGCAACACCATGAAATCGACCCTGATCGCCGTCCTCCTGGCCGCCGGCTTTGCCGCCAGCGCGCAAGCCGCTCCTGCAACACCTTCCGTTCCCGCCGACCTGGACCTGGGCATCACTTATTACAGCCGCGTGCTGACGCCGGAAGGCGTGACGCGCGAGAGCCGCTACGAAGAAAAAATGCTGCGCCGCCCCGGCCACGTGTGGGTCGAGCGCGTGCTGGCGCCGTCGACGGACGCGCATGCGGGCCACAAGCATGGCGAAAACACCAAAGTGGCGCTGAAGGCCACGCAGCATGAACACAAGCATTTCAATCCCGTGCTGATACCCCGTCACGTGATGCTGGAAAAGAACACCGTGCGCGTGGAATACATCGATGCGCACGACAAGATCGTCGTCGCTATCCCCAAGGCCGAATACGAAAACGTGAATTTCGACGGTTCCTGGGAAAACAGTTTTTATCTGCTGGACCCGAAACTGGTGGCTGCCATGCCGCTGTCGAAACAGGCATCGAACGTGACGGGTGCGCGCTGGCGCGAAGTGGAAAAAAATGGCGTGTTCCAGCGCATCCTGTGGGATGAGCAAAAACAGATTCCCCTGATCATCGAAAGCGGCGACCGCGCGAATACCTTCTATCGCAGGGTCGACGTCAAGCTGCAGCCGACCGTCAGCAAGGCGCAGCCGTGGGCCAATCTGCAAAACTACGCGCAGCGCGAGTATTCGGACTACCTGGACTAAGCACTTGACCAGGTCCATGCCCGCTCGCTAGTATCGACAAGGTACACCAACGGGAGCGCGGCATGGATGAACAATTCGAGAATGGTTTGCGCATGCGCAAACAAGTGATGGGCGACGCCTTTGTCGAGCGCGCCTTCGCCCAGGTCGACGCCTTCACGGCGCCCTTGCAAGACTTCGTCACGCGCAACGCCTGGGGTACAAGCTGGTGCCGCGACGGCCTGGACTTGAAAACACGCAGCCTGGCGACGATTGCCATGCTGACGGCCCTGGGCCGCGCCCAGGAGCTGCGCGGCCACGTGCGCGGCGCCGTCAACAATGGCGCATCGATGCAGGAAATCCAGGAAGTGCTGCTGCACGCGGCCGTGTATTGCGGCATGCCGCTGGCCATCGACGCCTTCCGCTCGGCGCATGAAGTGCTCAAGGAAATGGGACTGGTGGCGCCGGCCGCGCCATAAAATCGGGACATAAAAAAAGCCAGGGAGCGATCCCTGGCTTGTGTCTGGCCGGTACCGGATTACTCCGCCGCTGCCACTTTCTTCGCCGGTGCCTTCTTGGCCACCGGCTTTTTCACGGCCGCAGCCTTCTTGGCCGGCGCTTTCTTCACGGCCGCCTTCTTGACTGCCGTTTTCTTCGCTGGCGCCGCACCCTCTTCGCCTTCCACTTCAGTGGCTGCCGCCTTGGGCTTTGCACCCGGCTTGGCCTTGCGTTCTTCAAACTCGAAGCTCACCTTGCCATCCTTGCCGCGCACGAGGAAGGCCTTGAACGGGCGACGGGTACGCTGAGAAACAAAGCCCGGCAACAAGTCCGTCTTGCCATCGTTGAGCAGTTTCGCCATTTGTTCCGGCAAGATTTCCTGCTGCAAGATAATGCGACCGCTGCGGAAATCGCACGTCTTCGGCTTGGCCATGCTGTGTTCGCACACATAGGCCAGGCCCATTTCATACACGCCGGCGTTGCATTTTGGGCAAGGTCCCACGGGCGTCTGGCCCGTGAAATCGACGCCTTCGCCATCTTCGCTTTCGTCGTTCTGGCCAAAATCGAATTCCAGCTTGAAATTCTTGATCTCTTCATCGCGCACGATGCGCAGGATGGCGGCGAACGGACGGCCCATCTTCGAACGGAAGCCTTGCAGCGGGCCTATGGTGCGATCCTTCAGCAATTGTTCCACTTCGTCGATTTCGAACTGGCGCGAACCCGGCGTCTTGCTCATCGAGAATTCGCACTTGGTGCAGGCGAAACGACGGTAGTTTTCCTTCACCACGCTGCTGCAATTCGGGCAGGGCGTTGCCAACGTAGCGTAATCGCCGGGAATCGTGTCGTTGTCGTATTCCTTGGCGCGCTTGACGATGATTTGCGTCATTTGCGCGATTTCACGCATGAATTCTTCGCGCGAAATCTTGCCTTTTTCCATCTGCGACAGCTTGTATTCCCACTCGCCCGTCAGCTCCGGCGCCGTCAATTCATTGACGCCCAGGCCTTTGAGCAAGGTCATCAGCTGGGACGCCTTGGCCGTCGGAATCAGTTCGCGGCCTTCGCGGATCAGATAACGCTCCGTCAGCAAACCCTCGATGGTGGCCGCGCGCGTCGCTGGCGTGCCCAGGCCCTTGCCGGCCATCGCATCGCGCAGCTCGTCGTCGTCGATCAGCTTGCCGGCGCCTTCCATGGCCGACAGCAACGTCGCCTCGGTATAGCGCGCTGGCGGCTTGGTCACCAGGCCGTTGGCGCTGACGCTTTCCGTCTGCACTTTCTCGCCCTTGGCGACGGGCACCAGGTTGCCGTTGCCATTGTTTTCCTTGTCGGCGTCCGTCGACGCTTCCTTGCCGTAGATGGCCAGCCAGCCCGGATTGGTCATGACCTTGCCTTCAGTCTTGAACTGATGGCCCGACACTTCCGTGTAGCGCGTGGTGACCTGGAATTCCGCAGGCGGGAAGAACACGGCCATGAAGCGGCGCGTGACCAGGTCGTACAATTTTTGTTCCGGCTCGGACAGGTTCTTCGGCGCGATCGTCGTCGGGATGATCGCGAAGTGATCCGATATCTTGGTGTTATCGAAGATGCGCTTGTTTGGCTTGACCCAGCCCTTGTCGACGATCTGCTTGGCGAACTGGTGGTAGTTGCTGTTTTCCTTGACCGTTTCCAGCGCCTGCAACACGGTCGGGATGTAGTCTTCCGGCAGGTGGCGCGAATCGGTACGCGGATACGTCAGCACCTTGTGTTTTTCGTACAGCGCCTGGGCCAGGCCCAGGGTGTTCTTGGCCGAGAAACCGAAACGCGAGTTCGCTTCACGCTGCAAACTGGTCAGGTCGAACAGGCCCGGCGCCATCGACGTGGTCGGTTTCGATTCTTCCGTGACGATGCCTTGGCGGCCGCGACAGGCAGTGGCGATCGAGTCGGCAGCCGTTTTGCTCCACAGGCGCTCGGCGCGCTTCTCGGGATCGTTCTCGTCCTTCTTGAACTTCGTGTCAAGCCAGCGGCCTTCATAGATACCGGCCGCACAGACGAATTCGGCGCGCACTTCCCAGAAGTCGCGCGGGACGAATTTCTTGATCTTGTCTTCGCGTTCGACGACGATCGACAGCGTAGGCGTCTGCACGCGGCCCACGGTGGTCAGATAGAAGCCGCCTTCTTTCGAATTAAACGCCGTCATGGCACGCGTGCCATTGATGCCGATCAACCAATCGGCTTCCGAGCGGCAGCGGGCCGCGTCCGCCAGCGGCAGCATTTCTTCATCGCTGCGCAGGTGCGAGAAACCGTCGCGGATGGCGCCCGGCGTCATCGACTGCAGCCACAGGCGCTTGACCGGTTGCTTGGCCTTGGCGTTTTGCGCGATCAGGCGGAAAATCAGCTCGCCTTCGCGCCCCGCATCGCATGCGTTGATGAGGGTGGTGACGTCTTTGCGTTTGATCAGCTTGTTTAATACTTTGAGGCGCGCTTCCGTCTTGGCGATCGGGTTCAGCGCGAAATACGGTGGAATCATCGGCAAGTGCGCGAAACTCCATTTGCCGCGCTTCACGTCGAATTCTTCCGGTACGGCGATCTCCAGCAAGTGGCCGACCGCCGACGACAGGACGTATTCATCCGATTCAAAGTACTCATCGTGCTTGGTGAAGCCGCCAAGCGTCTTCGCGATATCGTTCGCGACAGAAGGCTTCTCGGCGATGATGAGGGTTTTTGTCATATTTTTTGGTCTCGAAAAATGCTCTAGGATAGTTTCAGCATGCGCATCATACAGTGCATTGCCAGGCGCCGACGCTTTTGTCTGCGCAAGGCCTTGTGACTTGTGGTCTTGTCAAGCGGCCAATGATAAGCGCCTATTGAAGAATTCAGCAAGTTATCTGCAAGCAAGAATGCGCAGGCGCAAACACAATGGGCTAGCGGGCGCGCTGGTGCAGTACATAGTAAAGGGGATGGCGCGGCAGCGGCGCCATTGATGACACTATCTTAGTGCAATAGGCGGGGAGGCAGGTCTTCGTCGTCTACAAATAAGTCGTCAAACATCAGGGCATCCGGTTCCTTGCCCTGGCTCCACAGCAGCATCAGCACGATGACTTTCAGCTTGCCCAGTGAGACGGGCGCCTCGTCGAGCGCCAGCGCCCGTTCGATGACGATTTCGCGCTGCAGTGGCGAGAGCACCTTGGCGCTTTCCAAAAACTGGATGAAACCGATGGCGGCCGTGCCCAGCACGTCGCTTTCCTGCTTGACATAGAAGCGCGTGCCCGTGGAACTGGCCGTCAGGGTTTGCTCGACACCGGCCATGGCGTTCAAGTCCGTCAGCCAGACCAGCGCTTCGGAAATCTCCACGTCGTCGAAACCGACGGCCGACAGTTTGCGCGCCAGGACTGCCGGCTCGGGGCAGGCGTCGGGGCGATAGTAAGTCTCGTAGAGGTACACCAGGATATCGAACATGGCTCTACTCTATCAGCTAAGTTCGCTGCGACACAAGGGTGTGCGCCGACAAAGCGCGCCCGTGCGGCAAGGCCGCCACACAAGTGACAAGCTGTCATTTGCAGCGTTGAAACAGTCCTCCCGGCAAGCGCTCCACCAGGCCCGCCAGCTCCAGCGCCAGCAACTCGCCCATCAGCACGCCCATTGCCAGGCCGCTGCGCGCGGCCAGGGTATCGGCATCGAGGGGATCGTGGCCCAGTGCGGCCAGCAGCGGCGTGTCCACGGGCGCCGCATCCTGCGCCGCCGTCGGCATGTCCGCCGGCATCCCCAGCCAGGACAATTCCTGCAGCACGTCATCGGCCGACTCGACCAGCTTGGCGCCCTGCTTGATGAGCGCATGGCAACCCTTGGCCAGGGTGGCATGGATGGAACCGGGCAAGGCATACACGTCGCGCCCCTGCTCGCCGGCCAGGCGCGCCGTGATCAGGGAACCCGATTGCGCCGCCGCCTCGATCACCAGCACACCGCGCGCCAGGCCGCTGATCAGGCGATTGCGACGCGGAAAGTTAGCCGGCATGGCCGGCAAGCCCAGCGCGTATTCACTGACGATGCAACCCTGCTCGGCAATTCTTTGCGCCAGAGCAAGGTTGCGTCGCGGATACACCAAATCGGCGCCCGTGCCGATCACGGCCACGGTGGCGCCCGTGCCGCGCAAGCCGCCCTCGTGCGCGTGCGTGTCGATGCCCAGCGCCAGCCCGGAAATAATGGTTAAGCCCACCTCGTTATACACAACTCTTGAGCGCGTCCATTTCACGTAGCGTGCGTATCGTTTCCGCCGCCACGTGAACATCCTTCAATCCAAGCCAGATCGTCTTCACGCCAGGCTCGCCATCGCTCTTGCGAGCCAGGAAGCCGCCGATGCAGGCGACTTGGCGCAGAACGTCATTCAGGCGGGGTTTGTCTGGCGGTGTCTTTTTGCGCAGCAGGTAGGCTGCTTGAATCTCGTCCCGATCAAAGAACAGTCCCGCATCCAAATCCGGACAGGTCCGGCCCAAGCGCATCAAACGCGCAATGCGCCAGGCCACCACCATGAACAGCGCCAAAGCCCGTTCAAGCTGCGTGATCGAACCCAGTTGCAGCGCTTCGACGCGGCAGGCATTTTTCAGAACGTCGAAGAGCATCTCGATTTCCCAGCGCGCGCGGTACCAGTCGATCAGCTCGACGACCGCCTCGGGCGTGGCGGCATCGCGGTTGGTCAGCAAGCGCCATTCGATCGGCTTGACGCCATGCGGCGCATTGCTTTCGCGCGCGATCACGCAGGTCGCGACTACGCTCTGGCCTTTGCCCGCAGGCAGGGTCACCGTGCGTGCCCACAGTTGCTGGCGCACCGTGCGCGCCTTCACCCCGTGCCGTGCTGCCATCGCGAACGTCAGCTCGCCGATCGGCGCGCCTGCGCCCGTATGCTCCCACAGCTTGTCGCCGTCGGGCAGGCAACGGTTGTGCTTGGCGCGCACCAGCCAGTCGGCCGGTGCGCCCAGTTCCTGCGCGCGCAGCATCAGCGGCACCAGATCGGCTTCGCGGTCGGCCACATACACCAGCCGTGTGGCTGGCAACTGCACCGCCATCTCGGCGATGCGTTCGTAGCCTTCGATCCAGCGCAGGCTTTCCTTCGGCCCACCGCGCGCGCCGGTCTTGTCCTTCTTTTCACGCGCCCACATCCACGCATCGATGATGCCCAGCGGCTCGCGCGTGGGCGTGACCGCGTACGTCGGATGCAGGTACATGCCGCGCTGGGCTTCATAGCTCAGCGGACCGAGGCCGAACGCGCGTTGGCCATTGAAATCGAGTTCGGTCGTATCCTGCAGGCACAGCACCACCGGCACCGCGGCCATGCGCTGCGCAGTTTGCTGCCAATGCGGCCCCATGATCGCCTGCCAGTCGACGCTGTCGTTGTCGAAGAAACGATACGCAGCCATCGTTTCGCCCCAGCCTTGGCACGCCTTCGGCACGCTCGCCGTCGGATCAGCCGCAAATCGTTCCATCAATATCCTCGCTCGTTTGTTCAGGCGCGCGTCGCCCAGGTCGAGTTGGTCAAATTCCGTCTCGGTCCAAGGTGCTGGAGCTGGTGTTGGTGCTGTCGCCAATTGGTCCACGCAAAAGACGAGAGTAAACCTGAATCGCCGCTAGTTTACAAGGGGCGCGTTAAGTCATTGAATATAAACGTGTTTTTACGCGGACTAGCCGGCAGCCTGGACTTGTGTATAACGAGGTGGGTTAAGCCCGCCGCGCTGAGGGCGTGCGCAAAGGCTGCCGCATTCTGCATGCCCTGCGCGCTGGCATTGCGGCTGCCGATGATGGCCACGCCGGAACGCGACAACAGTTCCGCCCGTCCCCTGACATATAACAGCAGCGGCGGATCGGCGATTTCCAGCAGCAGGGGTGGATACGCGGCATCGGCCAGGGTCAGCACGGCATTGCCGGGCCGCTGCAGCCACTGCAGGGTGAGCGCCAGCTGGCTGTTGGCCACCGACTTGGGCGGCTGCAGAATGGCACGCGCCACGCTGGCCGGCACCACCTCGCGCAAGGCTTCGAATGGCGTGGCGAAGATATTCGGCGGCAAGCCGAAGCGGGCCAGCAAGGCGCGCGCCGCCACCGGACCCACGCCGGGAAGATGCTGCAGGCGCAGCCAGCCCGCCAATTCCGTGGCCGTGTCTGCCGTCGTTGCAATTGCATGCATGACAACCTCACTGTGTACTGTGCCATCCCATGCTAGCGCCATGGCGCGCACGCGATACCGACCCGCGCAAGGATGCGTGCAATGGCGCTGCAAAACGGCAGGGCGATTGCATGAAGGGTAGGTGCTCGGAGTGACGATAGGGTGAAATATTGCTTGTAAACACGTTGAGAAAGGCGTTTACTCTCGGTATTTGGACGCGTAAATGGCAAACGAACCGATCTCTCT
>NZ_PEBS01000083.1 GCF_002869965.1 Janthinobacterium sp. ROICE36 | reverse complement strand
ATCCTCGGGCTTCTGGTAGTTGGCCAGCAAGCTGTCGGCCAGTTTGAGCAGTTCCGGGTCGGGCTTGGCCCGCTTGTTACGCTTTACAACGGTCATTGTTTCTCCTTGGTGGCGGCAGTGTCCTGCCAAATGACCGTTTACACAAAATTATTTACACCCTCCTGATCGTCAGATCAGGCCGCGCCTAAATTGATGTATCCGAGGCGCGGCAACATACAGCCCATCTTCTGACCGTCTGCTTCTGGCCGACAGCTGCCATGCGCAAGCGAATTACCCGGCGACAAAAGTCATGACCGATCGCGCTCGGCATCGCGCTCGCGACAGCTCAGGGACGCATAGTGCGCCTTGGGAACCTTGTTCTTGATCGCCACTTCGCGCAGGTTATGTGCAAAATCGACATGATCGGTCAGGGTGCAGCGGTTGGCGCGGGCGAACTGTTGCAGATTCTTGATTCTGCCATGGACTTTCAGCGTGATCCCGACGCCGGGGCTGGCGCAGCAGCCTATGTATTTGCTGCAGTATTCTTCTTCGATCAGCACCAGTTCGTGGCCCATGAAGGGCACTGGCTTGGCCAGCAGGTAGTAATCGGTGTAGTCGGCGCGCTGGCGGGGCGTCTTGCTGACCAGGCCGGCGTGCTGGTAGGCGCGGATGGCTTGGCCGGACGTGCCCGTACGCTCGGTCGTGCCCTTTTTGAGCTGCATGGCATGCCGCAAGCCGCTTTCGAGCGACGGGGTATCGGCGGCAAACGTCATGGCCGAGCACGCGGCAAGCAAGGTGATGGCGATGGCGCGCTTCATTTTGCGTCCATGGCCAGCATCTGTTTGATTACCGGCAAGATCATTCGCCAAGCATTCGACGTCGCCGCAATCTCGTCGTAATGGCTGGCGCCGGGCAAAATCAGCACTTCCGCATGCTCACCGGCCTTGAGCGCCCTGGCCGCATAGTCATGCGCGACTCTGGGCGGGGAGATGGTGTCGAGCTCGCCCGTGGCCAGTACGGTGCGGCTGCCGTTGGGCATCAGGTCGGCCGCGTTGGTGTCACTGTAGATGTCGGGACGCTCAGTGCTGGCGCTGCCTGCCAGTTGCGCGATGTCGCGCTCGCAGCTGCTCTTGATCAAGTCTTGCTCATGGCGCAGGTCGGCCAGGCCGCCCAGGCTGATAATGTTTTTTGCCGGCAGGAAGGTGTCGCGGTACAGGGGGCTGGTCTTCGGCAGTTTTTCCCTTCCTGCGATCCATTGCACCAGCTGGCCACCGGCTGAATGGCCCATGGCGACGATGCGGCTGGTGTCGAGCTGGTATTGGGGCGCGTGCTGCTGCAGGCTGTCGAGCGCCGCGTGCATGTCTTCGTAGGTGCCGGGATAGCCGCCGCCCGGCTCGTCAACGCGCCGGTACTCGACATTCCACACGGCGATGCCTTGCGCCACGAGGGCACCGGCCACGTTGCGCATTTGCTTGATGCCGCCGAAGGCCACCGTCCAGCAGCCGCCATGCACGAGCACGACGACGGGGAACGGGCCGCTACCTTCGGGCCGGAACAACTGCGTGTATTGCGATGGCGCGGAGCCATACGCGAGCTGTGCCGTGGGCGCGGGGCCATTCAGGGCCAGGTAATCATCCAGGCTCATGGGGGCGGCGACGGCGCCGTGGACGGAGGCGAGCAGGGCGGTGGCGATCAGGGAGGATGGCAGGGAGGTAGGCATCGTTGGGTTCGCTTGAGAAGAGAGCACACTTTAGCATAGGGCCGCGTTGCCACTGAGATCAAGCGGTGCGCTGTTTCCCCCTAGGAGAGGGGTGCCCCATGGTATATTTCGGGCATCAGTTTTCCCCATATCGACACGGTGCACGCAAACAACATTCTTTCATTGCTGGACGCCGAGCATAGTGCGCTGGGCAGTATCGCGGCAGGCGCCGACCTGGCCCATGCATTAGAGCATTTGTTGCTGGCGCTGCAAGACCTGGCCGAGGGCGGCGCGCATGCCTGCCTGGTGCTGATCGATGAGGCCGACCGTTTTTGCGGCTTGTCCGCGCCCAGCCTGCCACACGACCTGTGCCTGGCCTTGCGGCACGGTGGCGAGCAGCCTTCGCCGTTCGCCACGGCCGCCTTTTCCGGCGCGCCCGTGTATTGCGGCGACATCACGCGCGACGTACACTGGAGCGCGGGACGCAAGGAAGCCATGTTGCATGGCTACCGGGCCTGCTGGGTCGCGCCCGTCTTCGGTGCCAAGGGGCATATCCTGGGGGTGCTGGGCCTGTTTTTCCCGGCGCCATGCCATCCCACGCAACCCGAAATCGAACTGCTGGCGCTGGCCGCGCGCGTGGCCGCGCATGTCATTGAGCGGGGCCAGCTGGAACAAGCGCTGCACGACAGCCGCGCGCACTTTCATTACGCCATAGAACTCAACACGCAAGTGCTGTGGACGGCCGACATCGACGGCAAGCTCGACTATGTAGCGCCGCGCTGGCGTGAATGGACGGGTTGCAGCGGCCTGGGCACCGCCTGGCTGGACGCCCTCCACCCCGATGACGTGGCCCATTCCCTGGCGGCCTGGAGCGAATCCGTAGGCAGCGGCCAGCCTTTCGATGCGGAAATGCGGGTGCGCCGGCAGAACGGCCAGTACCGCTGGATGCATACACGCGCCTGCTGCCGGCTCGACGAGCGGGGCCAGCCCGTGAAATGGTATGGCTCGTGCGAGGATATCGACGAACACTGGCAGGCGCGCAACGCCTTGCTCGACAGCGAAGCGCAGTTCCGTTCGCTCGCTTCGAGCATGCCCAACCAGGCCTGGCTGGCGCATGGCAGCGGCGCCACCTACTGGGTCAACGATCAGGTCTGCGAATACACGGGGCAATCGATGAAGTCCCTGGTGTCGAACGGCTTTCGCCACTGCGTGCATCCGGACGACCTGCATGCCACGCAGAAAAGCTGGAAACGGGCCGTCGCCACGGCCAGCGCCTACGAATACGAGTTCCGCATGCGCCGCGCCAGCGACGGCGCCTACCGCTGGTTCCTGGCGCGCGCCTTGCCCCTGTTCGACGAGGCGGGCAAGGTGCTGCGCTGGGTGGGCACGAATACGGACGTGCAGGAACAAAAGAACGTGCTGGAAAAGATGGCCTACCTGAATTCCTCGCTGGAAGTGGAAATGGCCAACCGCACGGCCGACCGCGACCGCATGTGGCGGCTGTCGACCGATATCATGCTGGTGGCTGACCTGGCCGGCATGATCATCGCCGTCAATCCCGCCTGGAGCAAGATTCTGGACCGGCCGGAAATCGCGTCGCTGGGCATGGATTTCATCAGCCTCGTGCATCCCGACGACCGCATGGCTGCCCTGAAGGACTTGTCGCGCCTGGCCCATGGCGCGCCCACCTTGCGCATGGAAAACCGCTACCGGCGCCGCGATGGCGGCTACCGCTGGATTTCCTGGACGGCTGTGCCCGCGCAAAAGCTGATCCACGCTATCGGCCGCGACGTCACCGATGAAAAGGAGGCGCGGCTGGCGCTGCTGCGCAGCGAGCAAGCTTTGCTGCAGGCGCAAAAGCTGGAATCGATCGGCAAGCTGACGGGCGGCGTGGCCCACGATTTCAATAATGTGCTGCAAATCAATTCCGGTAATTTGCAATTGCTGAAACTGACGGTGGCCGACAATCCGCAGGCGGCCAGGCGCCTCGCTTCGGCCGCTTCGGCCGTCGAGCGGGGCGCCAAGCTGTCGTCGCAATTGCTGGCCTTTGCGCGGCGTCAACCGTTGAAGCCGCTGGTGACGGACCTGGGCCGCTTGCTGCGCCGCATGCATGAGCTGATCCGCCGCGCCCTGGGCGAAGCTATTTCCGAGGAAAGCTTTATCAGCGACGGCTTGTGGCATACCCTGGTCGACCCGAACCAGATGGAAAACGTGCTGTTGAACATGGCCATCAACGCGCGCGACGCAATGGACGGGGGCGGGCGCCTGACTTTCACCTTGAGCAATGTCACGCTCGATGCCGCCTACGCCAGCCTGCATGCCGATGTGCTGGAGGGGCAGTATGTGCTGCTGACCATCACCGATACGGGCCATGGCATGGAGCGCGACGTGATCGACCAGATCTTCGAGCCCTTCTTCACCACCAAGCGCGAAGGCGAGGGCACGGGCCTGGGCCTGTCCATGGCTTACGGCTTCATCCGCCAGAGCGCGGGCCACATCAAGGTGCACAGCGCGCCGGGCGCCGGCACGACCTTCAAGATCTATTTGCCCCGTTCGCTGGAAAAGCTGGCCGAACCACCGCCGGACCTGATGGGCCCCGTGCTGGGCGGCGGCGAGACCATCCTCGTGGTGGAAGACGATGTGCCCGTGCAACATACGGTGGTCGACATGCTGCGCGGCCTCGGTTACGACGTGTTGCATGCCGATGACGGCGCCTCGGCGCTGGCCCTGCTGAGTACGGGCGTGGCCATCGACCTGCTGTTTACGGACGTGGTCATGCCGGGTCCCGTCAGCAGCAAGGAGCTGGCGCAGCAAGCCCGGCGGCGGCTGCCGGAGCTGGCCGTGTTGTTTACTTCGGGTTACACGCATAACGCCATCATGCAGGGCGGGCGGCTGGACCCGGGCGTGGAGCTGTTGAGCAAACCCTACCAGCGCGAAGACCTGGCGCGGCGCATCCGCCACCTGCTGGCCGACCGCCGCCTGGTGGGCGCACCGGACCCGTCAGGGCGGCGCATCCTGCTGGTGGAAGACAATGACGATGCGCGCGAAATGACGACGGAAATGCTAAATATGCTGGGGCATACGGTGCATGGCGTGGCCAGCGCCGAGGCCGCCTTGCCCCTGCTGGCCATGCCTGGCCTGGACGTGCTGGTGACGGACATCAGCCTGCCCAGCATGTCCGGCCTGGAACTGGCGCGCCATGCGCGCGCGCATTGGCCGCAGCTGGATGTGGTGTTTGCTTCCGGGCACGACTGGGGCGCCAGCCTGATGCAGGACGCCAGCGCGCGCTTCCTGCGCAAACCGTTTGGCCTGGAAGAGCTGGCCAACGCACTGAAGGCGCGCCGGCTCGACGTTTACTAGCTAATTCAGGCTGGCGGCAGCAAGGCTAGTTGCAATTGCTCGATGGTAAATGGCTTGACGAGGAAGCGCGCGGCCGGGTCCAGCACGCCAGAATTGGCGGGTGCATGGCCGGTGGAAAACACCACTTCCAGCTGCGGATAATCGCGCGTCACCAGCTCGGCCAGCTCGGCGCCCGACATGTGCGGCAGGCTGATATCGGTCAGCAACAGTTCCAGTCCCGGCGTGCCCAGCAGGGGCAAGGCTTCCTCGGCCGTGCCCACGGCCTGCACCGTGTGTCCCAGCATGGCCAGCAGTTCGCCCGTCATGGCGCGCGCGTCCGCATTGTCTTCCACCAGCAGGATATGACGTAAGCCCGATCGTACCTCCGGCAGCGCCGGCGCGAAGGGCTGCGGCGCCAGCTGTGCGCGGTACTGGTGCAGCGCCGTCACGTGGCGGCCGTTGGCCAGCAGATGGCGGATGCGTCGCGCCAGATCTTCGCGCCGGTAGGGCTTGCTCAACAGTTCCACGCCCGGTTCCAGCCGGCCGCCCTGCATGATGGCGTCCTGCGTGTAGCCCGAGGTAAACAGCACGGCCAGCTGCGGCAATAGCAGGCGTGCCTGGCGCGCCAGTGCCGTGCTGGCCACCTTGCCCGGCATCACCACATCCGTAAACAGTAAATCGATGGGGACGCCGCTGCCGATGATGGCCAGCGCGCTCTCGCCTTCGCTGGCGCGCAGCACGACGTAGCCAAGGCCGCGCAGCATGTCCACCACCGTCGTCTGCACTTGCACGTCGTCTTCCACGACGAGGATGGTTTCCTTGCCGCCCAGCACCGGGCCGCCCAGCTGCAGCGGCAATTCCGTTTCCGCTTCGAGCGAGCGCGGCAGGTAGATGCGGAAGGTGCTGCCATGGCCGGGCAGGCTGTCCACCATCAGGTGGCCGCCGCTCTGGCGCAGGAAGCCGTACGCCATGGAGAGGCCCAGGCCTGTGCCTTCGCCTTCCTTCTTCGTCGTGAAGAATGGTTCGAAAATCTTGTCCAGCAGTTCGGCGGGAATGCCCGTGCCCGTATCGGAGATGGCCAGTTGCACGTAGTCGCCGGGCGTCACGTCCGCATGGTGCGCCGCATAGTCGCTGCCCAGCACGCTGTTGCTCAGTTCTATGGTCAGCTGGCCCTGGCCATCCATGGCGTCGCGCGCGTTGATGGCCAAGTTGAGGATGACGTTTTCCAGCTGGTGCGGGTCGACCAGGGCGCGCCAGCAGTCGTCGGCCAGCAGCAAACGCGTCTCGATGCTTTCGCCCGTGGCGCGCCGCAGCAGCTCTTCCGTTGAGCGCAGCAGGTGCGCCAGGTCCGTCACCAGCGGTTTCAATGGTTGACGCCGCGCAAAGGCCAGCAGCTGGGCCGACAACTTGGCGCCCCGTTCCACAGCGGCCGAGGCGCTGGCGATGCGTTTGGCGGCCAACGGGTCGTCGTCCAGGGTCAGTTGCAGCAGCTGCAGATTGCCGGAGATAATTTGCAGGACATTATTGAAATCATGGGCCACGCCGCCCGTCAGCTTGCCCAGCGCTTCCAGCTTTTGCGATTGCAACAGGGCCATCTCGCTGTGGCGCAGCGATTCCTGCATGCTGCGCAAGGTGCTTTCCGCTTCCTTTTCCAGCGTGACATGGCGCCCGGTGGCAAAAATCAGGTCGCCCTCGGGCGCCGCCGACCACGATAGCCAGCGGTGGCCGCCATCGCGGTGCCGGTAGCGGTTTTCAAAGCCGGGCCTGGCCTCGTGCTTCACGTGTGCCAGCGCCTGGCGCGTGGCGGCGGCATCCTCGGGCAGCACGAAGTCGAACAGGCTGCGGCCCAGCATTTCCTCGGGCAGCCAGCCCAGGATGGCGGCCGAGGCCGGGTTGACGGCGGCAATACAGCCTTCGGCATCGATGGCCACCATCAGGTCTTGCGCGCTGCGCCACAGCCGCTCGCGCTCGCTGTTGCGCGCGGCCAGGTCCGCTTCCAGCTTCTTTTCCACGGTGATGTCGCGCGCGCTGCAATACACCTTGTCGCCTTCGGGCACGGCGACCCAGGACAGCCAGTGCCAGCCACCCAGCTTGTGGCGGTAGCGGTTTTCGAAGCGCAAGGCCGGCTGGCCCTGGTTGGCCGCCTCCCACGCCGCATGGGTGCGCGGCAAGTCGTCCGGATGGACCAGTTCCAGGAAGCGCGTCGTGCGGATTTCTTCCACCGACCAGCCCAAGGTGGCTTGCCAGGCTGGGTTCGAGTGCTCAAAATAGCCGTCGAGGTTGAGCACGCCCAGCAAATCGGGGCTGACGTTCCAGGTGCGGCCGAATTCGCGCGTGCGCTCGGCCACCTGCGTTTCCATGCTGGCACTGAGGGCGCGCAAGCGTGATTCCGTCTGGGCGCGCAGG
Organism: Janthinobacterium sp. ROICE36; assembly: GCF_002869965.1. Classification (GTDB taxonomy): domain Bacteria; phylum Pseudomonadota; class Gammaproteobacteria; order Burkholderiales; family Burkholderiaceae_D; genus Janthinobacterium. The sequence goes on along the minus strand of NZ_PEBS01000083.1, from coordinate 15,837 downwards.
ATGGTCGACCAGACCCGTTCCGACACTTGCACGGCCAGTTCGATCTCGTCCGCGTGCCACAGGCGCGCGGCGCTGCTGTGCACGACGAACAGGGCCGCCAGCCGGCCCTCCTTGGCGATGGGAATGTTCAGGAAGGCATGGATGCCCAGGCGCGTAAACGTGGCCAGCGCGCCCGGCGTGGCCGTGCGCGGGTCGCTGGCCACATCGCTGACGGCCAGCGCCTGGCCGGCGGCCAGCGCATCGGCCAGGCGGGCCGCATAATCGCCGAGAAAATACTCGCCGACGGCGCCGGGCGCCAGGCCGTCGCTCCACGCATGCTGCAGGGTGGGGCATTGCAGGGTCTGGTCGATATCGAAACAGGCTACTTGCTGGGCGCTCAGGCGCTGTCCCAGCAGCTGCGCCGACAGCGAGAGAATCTCGCCCGTGTCGTGCAGCAGCCGGAGCCGGCGTTCCAGTTGCAGCAGAAAGGCCACGCCGCTGGTACCGGCCTGGCTGCTGGGGGCAGGGATGTTGCTCATGCCGGCCTCAGCTGCCTGCCAGCGGCAGGGTGACGCTGAACAGGGCACCATTGCCGGGCTGGCTTTGCAGGGTGATGGCGCCGCCGTGCGCATCGACCAGCTGCTTGGTGATGAACAGGCCCAGGCCCAGGCCGCCCGTGCGGTCCTGGTGCATGACGCGCTCGAAGGCATCGAAGATGCGTTCCTGGTCGCGCGCATTGATGCCGATGCCATGGTCGCGCACTTCGATGACGGCGCTGTTTTGCGTGTGCGTCAGGCTGATTTTCACAGGCTTGCCCTGGCCGTAGCGCACGGCATTGCTGATCAGGTTGACAACGATTTGCTCGACGCGGAAGGCATCCCAGAAGCCCTCGATGGGTTGGAGGGCCAGCACTTCCAGCACGCTGCCTGTGGCGGCCGCATACGGGCCCAGGTCGTCGGCCACGCGGCGCACCAGGCTGCTCAAGTCGACGGCTTCGCGGCGGATCGACAGTTTGCCGCTGGTGATGCGCGAGACGTCGAGCATGTCGTCGATCAGGCGCACCATGCTGCGGATTTGCCGCCCGTCGCGCGCCACCATCTTGTTCAGCTTATCCGGCTCGAAGGCGGCCAGGTTGCCCCGCTCGAGGTTGACGGTACGCATCTGCGTTTCCAGGAACAGCGTGTTCAGGGGCGTGCGCAGTTCGTGCGCCACCATGGACATGAATTCGTCGCGCAGGCGCAGCGAGCGCTGCAGCTCAGCCTGCGTGGCGCGCAATTCTTTCAGTAACGCTTCCTGCTGCTGGCGGCTGTGCTCGAGCGCCAGCACCTGGCGTCGCGTCTCGCTACGCTGCTGGTGCAGGGCAACGAAGACGTTGACCTTGCTTTGCACGGCATTGATGTCAAGCGGCTTGTGCAGGAAATCGACGGCGCCGCTTTCATAGCCCTGGAAGGAAAAATTCATTTCCTTGCCGGCCGCCGTAACGAAGACGATGGGGATGTGGCGCGTCTTTTCCGTGCCGCGCATCAACTGCGCCAGCTCAAAGCCATCCATTTCCGGCATTTGCACGTCGAGGATGGCCAGCGCAAAATCGTGTTCCAGCAGCAGTGCCAGCGCTTCTTCGCCCGACGACGCCTGATAGACGCTGCGGTCGCTCTCGCGGATCAGCGCATTGAGCGCGCGCAAGTTCTCTGGCAAGTCGTCGACGATCAGCAATTTGGTGCTTGTTTCATTCATCATGTTTCATTCCGGGCATGTTTCGTCCAGCGTAGTGGGAAGCGGCGTGCGACGGCGCACGCTTGCGGTAGAGCTTTTCGGGACCCGGCAATGGCTCGAAGTCGGTGGCAAAGCGTGTGAAATGCGTGCTTTCCTTGCTGCCCAGTCCCAGGAAGCCCCGGTGGCACAGCGAGTCGTGGAACAGGCCCAGGGCCCGCTCCTGCAAGTTTTTATTGAAGTAAATCAGCACGTTACGGCACAAAATCAATTGCGTCTCAATGAAAACGCTGTCCGTGGACAGGCTGTGGTCGGCAAAGTTGATCCTGTCGAGCAGGCGCTGCTGAAAATGCGCGGTGGCATGCTCGACCGTGTAGTACTCGGCCAGCTGGCCCAGGCCGCCTGCGGCCAGGTAGTTGCCGCCATACTCCTCCAGCCGGTGCAGCGGATACACGCCGCGCGCGGCCGTGGCCAGCGCCTGCGGATTGATGTCGGTGGCGTAAATCGTGCTGCGATCGAGCAAGCCTTCCTCGTGCAGCACGATGGCCAGCGACAGCGCTTCTTCACCCGTGCAGCAGCCGGCGACCCAGATCGTCGGCGACGGGTAGGTTTTCAGCACGGGCACCACGTGTTCGCGCAAGGCGCGGAAAAACGCCGGATCGCGGAACATTTGCGTGACAGGCACGGTCAAAATCTGCAGCAGCCTGCCAAAGGCGGCCGCGTCGTCCAGCACCAGCTGCTGCAAGGTTGGCAAGTCGGCACAGTGAAAGCGCTCCAGCGCGTGATTCAGCCGCCGCCGCTGCGAGGGCAGGGAGTAGTCGCGAAAATCATAGCTGTAGCGCTGATACAGCGCTTCCATCAGCGCGAGCAGTTGCGCGTCCGTGGTGCGCAGGGACATCAGATGCGTTCCATCTTTGGCATCCACACGCGCAGCAGCGAATACAAACGGTCCAGGTCGATCGGCTTGGCCAGGTAGTCCGACGCGCCCGCCTGCAGGCATTCTTCCTGGTCATTCTTCATGGCCTTGGCGGTAATCGTAATGATGGGCAACTTGTTGTAGCGGCCATCGGCGCGGATCAGCCGCGTCGCTTCCAGGCCATCCATGCCCGGCATCATGACATCCATCAACACCAGGTCGATATCGTCTACGCTGTTGAGCTTGCTGATGGCTTCGAAGCCGTTGCGGCCGATTTCCACCACCACGCCTTTCTGTTCCAGCGCATTCGTCAGGGCAAAGATATTGCGCACGTCGTCGTCCACCAGCAGAATCTTGCGCCCTTCGAACACGCGTTCGCGGCTGCGCACCTGCTGCAGCATGCCCTGGCGCTCGCTCGACAGTTCCGATTCCACCTTGTGCAGGAACAAGGTCACTTCGTCGAGCAGGCGCTCGGGCGAGCGGGCGCCCTTGATGATGATGGAGCGCGAATACTTCATCAGGTCCGCCTCTTCCTCGCGGCTCAGGTTGCGGCCCGTGTAGACGATGACGGGCGGGAACGAGCACAGTTCTTCATGTTCCATGCGTTCGAGCAATTCGTTGCCCTGGATGTCGGGCAGTTTCAAGTCGATGATCATGCAGTCGAAAATCTGCGTCTTGAGCAATTCCAGTGCCTGCTCGCCCAGCGCCACGGCCGTGATTTCCACGTCGTCGTCGCTGATCAGGTGCACCACGCTTTCGCGCTGGCGGGCGTCGTCTTCGACCAGCAGGATGCGCTTCATCTTTTGCGTGAATTTCGATTCGAGCTTGCGGAACACTTCCTTCAGCTGCTCGCGCGTGCGTGGCTTGGTGGCGTAGCCGATGGCGCCCAGTTGCATGGCTTCCTGCATCTGGTCATTGCCGGACACGATGTGCACGGGAATGTGGCGCGTCAGCGAGTTTTCCTTGAGCTGCTGCAAGACCAGCAAGCCCGGGCGGTCCGGCAAGCCCATGTCGAGCAGGATGGCATCAGGCAGGAATTCTTCCGCCAGTCGCAAGCCTTCGTCGGCGCCGTGCGCCACCAGGCAACGGTATTGCATTTCATGCGCGAGCTCGAACAGGATGCCGGCAAACGCGGGTTCATCTTCGATCACCAGCACGGATCGCTGGCCGGTCTTGCCTGCCGGCACGCTATTCCTGTCATCCTGGAAGGTAGGCTGCGGCACGGGCTTGACGGCGGGCGCCGCCTTGGGCGCGGCGGCGGCCGGCCGTGGCGCTGCGGCCGGCGCCGGCGCCGGCGCCGCTTCCACCGGGCGTGCCGACATGACCGCCGGCAGCACCAAGGTAAACGTGCTGCCCTGGCCGGGCGTGCTGGCCAGGTCGATGCTGCCGCCCAACAAGGCTGCCAGGTCGCGCGAAATCGACAGGCCCAGGCCTGTGCCGCCATAGCGGCGGCTGGTGGTGCCATCGGCCTGGTGGAAGGCGTCGAAGACCTTCTGCTGCTGGTCGTTGGCAATGCCGATGCCGCTATCCTGCACCTGGAAGCGCACCTGGCCGGCCGCATCGGTGCTCACGTGCAGGGACACCGTGCCCGTATCGGTAAACTTGATGGCGTTCGACAGCAGGTTTTTCAGGATTTGCTCGAGGCGTTGGCGGTCGCTGACGAAGGACGGCGGCGTGTCCGGTGCCACCTTGACGTCAAACACCAGCTTCTTTTGCTGGGATTGGGCGCCAAACAGCATCTTCATGCTGCTGAGCAGTTCGTCGAAAGGTACGGCTTCCGGCGTCAATTCCAGCTTGCCCGCCTCGACCTTGGAAATGTCGAGGATATCGTTGATGAGGGTCAATAAATCGTTGCCAGCCGAATAAATGGTTTGCGCAAACGTCACTTGCTCCGGCGTCAGGTTGCCGCTGGTGTTGTCCGACAGCAGCTTGGACAGGATCAGCGAGCTGTTCAGTGGCGTGCGCAGTTCGTGCGACATATTCGCCAGGAATTCGGACTTGTAGCGGCTGGCCCGCTGCAGCTCTTCGGCGCGCGCTTCCAGCTGGGCGTGCGCCTGGCCGATCGCCATATTTTTCTGGTCCAGCGACAGGGCTTGCACGGCCAGTTGCTCGTTCGACTGCTCCAGCGCCGCCTTTTGCTCTTCCAGGTGGGCTTGCGACTGTTCCAGCACGCGCGACTGCTCGCCCAGCTCTTCATTGGCCGTGCGCAATTCTTCCTGCTGGACTTCCAGCTCTTCATTCAGTTGCTGGGTTTCTTCCAGCACATTTTGCAGGCGCTGGCGGTACAGGGCCGCTTCCAGCGAAGTGCCGACGTTGGCCGCAACCAGGTTCAGCCATTCCTTGGCGCGGGCGCTGACGGGATGCGTAAAGCCCAGTTCGATGACGCCGTTGACGACGCCTTCATTGTTGACAGGCATCAAAACCAGTTCCAGCGGCGCGCCGCGGCCCAGGCTCGACGTCACGGTCAGGTAGTCGTCCGGCACCTGCTGGATGTGTTTCAGCCGCTTCTCGCGCGCCGTCTCGCCCACCAGGCCTTCGCCCAGCTTGAATACTTGCTTCTCTTTCACGCCCTGTTCATTGAAGCCATACACTGCCGTGCGGCGCAGGCTGCCATCGTCGTCGACGACGTACAGGGTGGCCACGGCCACTTCCAGCCGGTGGGCGAGGAAGTCCAGCACGTGGCGTCCCAGTTGCGGCAGGCCCAGCTGGCCGCTGGTGTGGGCCGCCAGCTCCGTCTGGCCTGTGCGCAGCCAGGCTTGCTCCTGTAGCACCTCGTTATCCTTGCCGCGCTGCTCGAGCGCATCGTTGTAGATATCGGACAGGCGCAGCAGTTCGCGCCGTCCCAGATAGGCGAGCAAGCCGGACAGGCCCAGGCTGAGGATGAGGAACACCACCACGGCCAGAATGGTGCGGCCCTCGGCCGTGTCGGCGCGTTCCTGGCGCAAGCGCTGCTCCATGGACAGGAAGGTGAGGAATTCGCGGCGGATTTCGTCAAATTCCAGCTTGCCTTCGCCCTGGCGCACGCGCGCGAGGAATTCCTGGTTGTTGCGGCGCTGCGCGATGACGCCTTCGGCATACTCCATCCACTGGTTTTGCAGCGCGCGGATGCGGCGCAGGCGGTCGACCTGGATGGCGCTGTCGGAGATCAGTTCCATCAGGGTGCTCATTTCCACGGCGATCTTGGCCTTGCCCGATTTATACGGCGCCAAAAACGTTTCGTCGCCCGTCAGCAAGTAGCCGCGCATGCCCGTTTCCAGGTCGACCGACAACTTCATGACTTCATTCGCATTGCCGATCACCCGTTCGGAATGCTCGACCGAGCGCAGGGCCGAGAGCAGGTAGGCGATCAGGCCGACAAACACGAGGGCGGTGACGACCCCGATGACCAGCGGCAAGGTGACGTTGCGGGCGAGGATGCGGCGAAAGCTGAAGGAATCGATCGGGGTCTTGGTATTCATCATGTCCGTGGTGGGATGTCGCGAAAAAACAATTTTAATTGAAATGCAAGTTTTATGGTGCTCAAGTAAAGCGTGCGCTAGCATAACAGCCTTGCGAACAATTGCCGACCTGCAAGGTCATGCAATGCGGGGCAGCGCACAAATACGGTGGCGTGAAATGGCGGCGAGGCATAAAAAAACGCCGGACGGTGCCGGCGTTTTTCACTGCGTTGCGTGCTGCGGCGTATCTTATATGTCAGTCGCGTATTTCCAGCACCCGGTTCAGGCTCAGGGCGGCCAGCGAGGCGACGGCGCCTGACAGCAGGTAGAAGCTGACATAGGCGAGGCCGAAGTTGGCCGACAGGCCCAGCGCCACCAGCGGGGCGAAGCCGGCGCCCACCAGCCAGGCCAGGTCGGACGTCAAGGCTGCGCCCGTGTAGCGGAAGCGGGCAGGGAAGTTGGCCGTCACGGCACCGGCTGCCTGGCCGTAGGACAGGCCCAGCAGGCTGAAGCCCACGAGGATGAAGACGTCCTGGCCCGTATTGCCGCCGCCCATCAGACTCGGCACGAAGGCGCTGAAAATGGCGATCAGCACGGCCAGCACGGCCAGCGTGGTGCGGCGGCCGACTTTGTCTGCCAGCAGGCCGGAGATCACCACGCCGATGGCGGCCAGCACGGCGCCCACCATCTGCACTTGCAGGAAGTCCGACGCCGAACGCGTCTGGTAGACGGAAATCCACGACAGCGGGAACACGGTGACCAGGTGGAACAGCGCGTAGCTGGCCAGCGCGGCAAGGGCGCCGATCAGCACGTTGCGACCCTGACCGCGGCTCATTTCAAACACGCTCACGGGCTGCAGTTCGCGTTCGTCGAGCAGGCGCGCATATTCATTCGTCGACACCAGGCGCAAACGGGCAAACAGGGCGACCACGTTGATGGCGAAGGCCACGTAGAAAGGATAGCGCCAGCCCCAGTCGAGGAAATCTTCATCCGTCAGGGTGGTCAGCATGAACCAGAACAGGCCGGCGGCGATCAGGAAGCCGACGGGTGCGCCCAGCTGGCCCAGCATGGCGTACCATCCGCGCTTGTTTGCCGGCGCATTCAGGGCCAGCAGCGATGGCAGGCCATCCCACGAGCCGCCCAGCGCCACGCCCTGGCCGATGCGCAGCACGGACAGCCAGATGATGGCGGCAAAGCCCAGGTGCGAGTAGGTCGGCAGGAAAGCGATGCCGGCCGTCGACACGCCCAAGAGGAAGAGGGCGATCGTCAGCTTGGCGCTGCGCCCCATGCGGCGCTGGATCTCCATGAAGATCACGGTGCCGAACGGACGGGCAATGAAGGCGAACGAGAAAATCAGGAAGGCATACAATGTGCCTTCCAGGCGTTCTTCAAACGGAAAGAAGACGCGCGGAAACACCAGCACCGAGGCGATGGCGTAGACAAAGAAGTCAAAGTATTCCGAAGCGCGGCCGATGATTACGCCGACGGCGATCTCACCGGGGTCGATATGCGATTCGACCGTGCCGGCCCCGCTTGCGTCGCGCAGGGAGTGAGGGGAAAAATCGGCGGGTACATCCCCGCTGTGTGTGCGCGTGCTGGACATGATGATCGTCTCCAATATAGTTTCGAGTTCGGCCAACGCGTAACATACCCCGGGTGTCTCACGCCCGGAGTAGGACTATTCAATAGATAGCTGTAGGAAAACTCCGCACCTACCTATTGAAAATCCGAGCAGGGGGGTGGACAAAACGTCCAATTGCCAACGCGCTCCAGTGAGAATACAGTACCATATCTTCATCCCCTGTACTGGACTTTCCTGTATGTTTTCATTAAAAGTTCGTCGCGGACTGCTTCTTTTACCTCTCGCATTGTTGGCTGGTTGCAATACGGTGGTACTGAATGCGTCTGGTGACATCGCAGTTCAGCAAGGCAATCTGATTGTCATCTCGACATTGCTGATGCTGTTGATTATCGTTCCGGTAATCGCCCTGACCCTGCTGTTTGCATGGCGCTATAGAAAAAACAACACCGCGGCCAAATACGAGCCGGACTGGGACCACTCGACTCGCCTCGAGCTGATTATCTGGGGCGCGCCCCTGCTGATCATCATCGTGCTGGGCCTGCTGACCTGGATCAGCACCCACACCCTCGATCCTTATCGTCCGCTGAGCCGTATCGACGCCAACCGCCCGATTCCTGCCAGCCACAAGCCGATGATCGTCGAAGTCGTGGCGCTGGACTGGAAATGGCTGTTCATTTATCCAGAGCAAGGCATCGCTTCCGTGAATGAACTGTACGCGCCCGTCGACCGTCCGATCCGCTTCAAGATCACCGCGTCGTCCGTCATGAACTCCTTCTTCATCCCCGCACTGGCAGGTCAGATCTACGCCATGCCGGGCATGGAAACGCAGTTGAATGCCGTCATCAACAAGCCTGGCGTCTACAAGGGCTTCTCCGCCAACTACAGCGGTGCCGGTTTCTCGGGCATGCGCTTCAAGTTCCACGGCGTGAATGATGCGGACTTTGACAAATGGGTGGCATCGGCACGTGCCGGTGGCGGCGCGCTGAACCGCGACGACTACCTGTCGCTGGCCCAGCCTAGCGAGCGCGATCCCGTGCGCCGCTACAGCGCCGTACCTAACGATCTGTACAAGGCAATTCTGAACCGCACCATCGTTTCCGACGCTCTGTGCGTGACGCCGGTCGAGCCATACAAATTGTCGATGGCAAATAGCCCGGTAGCGTTTGTCACGCCGGTAGTCGCTAGCGATGCAACCCTTGAAAAGGGCATTCAAGCCAAGTAACGACTGCATGAATCCCGCAGCGCATATGTACGTATTGCTGCAGATACTGGCGCCGCTTGCCTGGCGCCTCCCTTTTTTCTCTGAGAGTAACAATGCTAGACCATATTGATCTGACGAAGCTTATCTTCGGCCGTCTGAATTGGAGTGCAATTCCACTTCACGAGCCTATCCTGCTGGCGACCTTTGCGATGGTCGCCCTGGGCGGTATCGCACTCGTTGCGGCACTGACGTATTTCCGCCTCTGGGGTCCCCTGTGGCGCGACTGGATCACCAGTATCGACCATAAAAAAATCGGTATCATGTACATGATCCTGGGCCTGGTCATGCTGCTGCGCGGCTTTGCCGATGCGCTCATGATGCGTACCCAGCAGGCGATCGCCTTTGGCGATAATGCCGGCTTCCTGCCGCCGCATCACTACGACCAGATCTTCACCGCCCACGGTGTGATCATGATCTTCTTCGTCGCGATGCCTTTCGTGACGGGTCTGATGAACTACGTGGTGCCGCTGCAAATCGGCGCGCGCGACGTGGCTTTCCCTTTCCTCAACAACTTCAGCTTCTGGATGACCACCATGGGCGCCGCCCTGGTCATGGCTTCGCTGTTCGTCGGCGAATTCGCCCGCACGGGCTGGCTGGCCTATCCACCGCTGTCGGGTATCGTCGGCAGTCCGGACGTGGGGGTAGACTATTACATCTGGTCCTTGCAGATTGCCGGGGTCGGGACGCTATTGTCCGGTGTCAACCTGATCGCCACCATCGTCAAGATGCGCGCGCCTGGCATGACCTGGATGAAAATGCCCGTCTTCACCTGGACCGCACTGTGCACCAACATCCTGATCGTCGCCGCCTTCCCGGTACTGACAGCTGTATTGGCCATGCTGTCGCTGGACCGCGTTGCAGGCTTTAACTTCTTCACGACGGAACTGGGCGGCAACGCCATGATGTACGTCAACCTGATCTGGATCTGGGGCCACCCAGAGGTCTACATTCTGATCCTGCCACTGTTCGGCGTGTTCTCGGAAGTCGTCGCCACGTTCAGCAGCAAGCGTTTGTTCGGCTACGCTTCGATGGTGTACGCCACCTGCGTCATCATGATTCTGTCCTACCTGGTCTGGCTGCATCACTTCTTCACCATGGGTTCGGGCGCCAGCGTCAACTCCTTCTTCGGCATCACGACGATGATCATCTCGATCCCGACGGGCGCGAAGATCTTCAACTGGCTGTTTACCATGTACCGCGGGCGTATCCGCTTTGAACTGCCCATGCTGTGGACGATCGGCTTCATGGTCACCTTCACCATCGGCGGCATGACCGGCGTGCTGCTGGCCGTACCACCAGCTGACTTCGTATTGCACAACAGCCTGTTCCTGATTGCCCACTTCCATAACGTGATTATCGGCGGCGTGGTCTTCGGTGTGTTTGCTGCAATCAACTACTGGTACCCGAAAGCCTTCGGCTACAAGCTCGACGCGTTCTGGGGCAAGTGCTCGTTCTGGTTCTGGTTCGTCGGCTTCTACCTGGCCTTCATGCCGCTGTACGTGCTGGGCCTGATGGGCGTGACCCGCCGTGTCAACCACTTTGAAGATCCATCGCTGCAAATCTGGACCATCATCGCCTGGTTTGGCGCCGTCTCGATCGCGCTCGGTATCGCTTCCATGCTGATCCAGTTCGTCGTCAGCTACCGCAACCGTCACGCCCTGCGCGACGTCACCGGTGACCCATGGGGTGGCCGTACGCTGGAATGGTCGACGTCGTCGCCTCCGCCAGACTATAATTTTGCCTTCACGCCACAAGTGCACGAACTCGATGCATGGACTGACATGAAGAAACACGGTTACCAGCGTCCGACGTCCGGTTTCACGAAGATCCACATGCCGAAGAACACCTGGGCTGGTTTCGTGATCGCCGCACTGTCCGCACTGGTCGGTTTTGGCCTGATCTGGCAAATGTGGCTCGTCGCCAGCATCGGCTTCGCGATCATGATGATTACCATCATCGTCCATACCTTCAACTACAAGCGCGATTACTACATTCCTGCGGAAGAAGTGGTCCGTACCGAAGACGCTTATACTAAATTGCTGAGCAGCCATGTCTGATACCATCGCCCATAACACCGGCGCCGCTGGCGCCGCACCAAGCACGCGCAGCTACTTTGTGCGCGAGCACCACCCGGAAAACGGCAGCTTGCTGGGTTTCTGGCTCTACCTGATGAGCGATTGCCTGATCTTCGCCTGTCTGTTCGCCACGTACGCCGTGGTCGGCCGCAACTATGCGGACGGCCCGACGGGCGCCGCGCTGTTCGATCTGCCGCTGGTGGCCGTCAACACGGCCATGCTGCTGCTGTCGTCGATTACCTACGGCTTCGCCATGCTGGCCATGCAGCGCAAGCAATTGCGCAGCACCCTGGTCTGGCTGGGCATCACGGGCCTGTTCGGCCTGGCCTTCCTGTCGCTGGAAATGTATGAATTCATTCATCTGATCCACGAAGGCGCCGGTCCGCAGCGCAGCGCGTTCCTGTCGTCGTTCTTCGCCCTGGTCGGTACCCACGGCTTGCACGTGACGTTCGGCGTGATCTGGCTCGTGACCTTGATGTTCCAGTTGAACAAACATGGCCTGACCCCGGAAAACGGCCGTCGCATGATGTGTTTGTCGCTGTTCTGGCACTTCCTGGACGTCATCTGGATCGGCGTCTTCACCTTTGTCTACCTGATGGGAGTGCTGCCATGAGCGACCACCACACACACGGCGATAGCCACCACCATGACCAGCACGATCATGGCAGCCTGAAAAGCTACACGATCGGCTTCATTCTGTCGGTGATCCTGACGGCCATTCCTTTCTGGCTGGTGATGGCGAAAGTCATCACCAATTCGGGCACCATGGGCCTGGTCCTACTGGCGTTCGCGGCGGTTCAAGTAGTGGTGCACATGGTGTACTTCCTGCACATGAACACCAAGTCCGAAGGCGGCTGGAACATGATGGCACTGATCTTCACGATCATGATCGTGGGCATTGCCATGGCCGGTTCCCTGTGGGTCATGTACCACATGAACCACAACATGATGCCGGATCTGATGCCTGAGTACATGCATACGAAAACGGCTCCATGATGAGTAGTACGCGCCCAAGTAACACCGGGCGCGCCCCTGGCGCCGCATCGCGAGATGCTGCGCCAGGCCCACGCGGCATGGCTGTGCATTATTCAATCATTGCATTGGCCTTGCTGGCGGGGATCTTGTTTGCCGGTTTCTGTGCCCTGGGCACCTGGCAAGTCAAGCGCCTGTTCTGGAAGCTTGACCTGATCGAGCGCGTCGAACAACGCGTACATGTGCCCGCAACGGACGCACCTGGACCCGCAGCCTGGGCCAGCATTACGCCACAAACGGATGAATACCGCCATGTGCGACTCTCCGGTACGTATCTCCCCATTTTCAATACCCTGGTGCAGGCAACGACGGCACTGGGCAGCGGTTACTGGCTGGTGACGCCGTTGCGCCTGGCCGATGGCAGCAGCGTGCTGGTCAACCGCGGCTTCGTGCCGAAACGCGCAGGCATCGCCGCCAGCACGCCGGCCGGCATCGTCAACGTCGACGGCTTGCTGCGCATCAGCGAGACGGGCGGCGGTTTCTTGCGCGAAAATAGTCCTGCCACCCAGCACTGGTATTCGCGCGACGTGGCCGCCATCGCCGGCTCGCACATGCTGACCAACGTGGCGCCATACTTTGTCGATGCGCAGGCCAAATCGGAAACGGCCGTTGATGCGCCCGTCGGCGGCCTGACCGTGATCTCGTTCCCCAACAACCATCTGGTGTACGCGCTGACCTGGTTTGCACTGGCCCTGATGGTGGCTGGCATCAGCAGGTGGATCGTGCGCGAAGACAAGCGCCGCCGCGCCTGTGGCGCCCAGCGCCAGGAAAGCGACCATGCCGGGCAGGATTGAGATCCTGCCCAACCGCGAAGTACTAGAGCGCGGTGCGGTGGCGGCCGAGATGGAACATCCGGCCGGCCACCAGAACATGAAGCTGCTGATCCAGCTGCGCTGGCTGGCCGTGATCGGCCAAGTCAGCACCATCTTCGGCGTGGGCGTGGGACTGGGCATCGCCTTGCCCGTGCCCTACATGCTCGAAGTGCTGTCCTGCCTCATCGCTTTCAACCTGGCCAGCCTGCTGCGCTGGCACGAACGCCAGCCCGTCTCCAACACGGCCCTGTTCCTAGCTCTGCTGGTCGACGTCACCGTGTTGACGGCCCAGCTCTACCTGAGCGGCGGCATCAGCAACCCGTTTGCCTTCCTGTACTTATTGCAAGTCATCCTCAGCGCCGTGCTGCTGGAAGTGTGGTCGACCTGGATCATGGTGGCCATCACCAGCCTGTGCCTGGCGGGCCTGGCCTTGCTGCCCGGCCCTTTGACCTTGCCGATCGACCCCGAGCGGGGCTTTGCCAGCCTGTACGTGCAAGGCTTGCTGATCTGTTTTATCCTGAACGCCGCCTTGCTGGTGGTATTCATCACGCGCATCAACCGCAACCAGCGCGCTGGCGACGCCAAGGTGGCGGACTTGCGCCAGCGCGCGGCAGAAGAAGAGCACATCATCCGCATGGGCTTGCTGGCCTCGGGCGCCGCGCACGAGCTAGGCACGCCGCTGGCGACGCTGTCCGTCATCCTCGGCGACTGGCGCCGCATGCCGGAATTGAGCAAGAATAGCGAATTGCTGGAAGAAATCACGGAAATGCAGGCGCAGTTGCGGCGCTGCAAGAGCATCGTCAGCGGCATTTTGTTGTCGGCGGGCGAGGCGCGCGGCGAATCGTCCGTGAAGACGACGATTAACACCTTCCTCAACGACCTGGTCGATGAGTGGCGCAGCAGCCGCCCGATCCAGAGTTTCGAGTACGATAACCGCATCGAGCACGACGTGCCCGTCGTCTTCGATTCGACCCTGAAACAAACCATTTGCAATGTGCTCGACAATGCGCTGGAAGCGTCGCCCGACTGGCTGCGCTTCGAAGCCACGCGCGAAGCGGACGCCTTGCACCTGGTCATTACCGATGCCGGGCCCGGCTTCGAGCCGTCGATGCTGACGCACCTGGGCAAACCGTATCAAAGCAGCAAGGGCAAACCTGGTGGCGGCCTGGGTCTGTTCCTGGTGGTGAATGTCGCGCGTACTTTAGGTGGTACGGTGACGGCGCGCAACCGGGTGCAGGGTGGGGCGGTGGTGCACCTGGCCCTGCCGCTGGCGGCCATCAAACTGGAAAGAGAAAGCGACCACCATGCAGGATGACCGTCTGTTACTGATCATCGAAGACGACGCCGCGTTTGCCCGCACGCTGGGCCGCTCGTTCGAGCGGCGCGGCTACCAGGTCATCCTGGCCACCAATTTCGATGAAGCGAGCGCCTTGCTGGAACAGCATTGCCCCGACTACGCCGTCGTCGATCTGAAACTCAATGGCAATACCTCCGGCCTGGCCTGCGTGCAGATGCTGCACCAGCACGACCCGGACATGCTGATCGTCGTACTGACCGGCTACGCCAGCATCGGCACGGCCGTCGAAGCCATCAAGCTGGGCGCTTGCCAGTACCTGGCGAAACCGTCCAACACCGACGATATTGAAGCGGCCTTCGGCCACGTGGCCGGCAGCGCCGACATCGAACTGAGCAACCGCGCCACCAACATCAAGACCCTGGAATGGGAACGCATCCACGAAATGCTGGCCGAGACGGATTTTAATATCTCGGAAACGGCGAGACGGCTGGGCATGCACCGGCGCACCCTGGCGAGGAAGCTGGAAAAGCAGCGGGTGAAATAATCAATTAGCAGCCGGCTCATTGTCGAACGTGAGTTCGAGCACGCTGTCGTCGCTCCAGTCCTGCTCCCGTAACGGCGGCGTGAACGACGCGCCGCTGAAGGGCACGGGCGCGCTTTTGCCGTTGAAGCTGATTGTTGCATTGGCGATGCGCCGCGGTGCGGAAAAGCTGTAGGTACCCTTTTGCGACACGAAATTGCACGGCCCTCCCATCGCGCTCATCGCCGTGCGCATGGCGAAATGCAAGGTTTCCTTGTCGATTGCCCAATGGACTTCGCAGGCCAGCCGCAGGTCGCCCAGACGGCGGATGGTGTCGCTGGTCGCCGCACTGCGGACGTAGGGCATGCACCTGACCGATCCCGCCTTGCGGTTGACCGTCAGCTCGGCTTTTTCAAACAGAGCACCCAGCCCGACGGGCAAGCTGAAGATATTGTGCTCCCCCAGCGGTATCGCCATGCCTGCCTCGTCGCTTTCCAGCCGGAGCGCGATGGCGTGCATGTCGACATCGGCGCGGCGCGGTTCCAGGACGAAGCGCAATTCAGCGCCTGGCGCCAGCGCGTGTTTTTCCTCAAACCGTTTGACGCCCTTGAGCATGGCGCTGTAGGGCTTCCAGTCCGGGTCCCGGATGCCCTTTACGCTGACCGACGCCGCCGCATCCTGGGCGGCTGGCTGCGTGGCTTGATCAGTATCAGTATCAGCATGGGCCTGTACCGCAGCGCCGCACAAACACAGCAGAAGACCAGCTTTTTTGAGTGCACGCATACCCATCCTTCTATTCATGAATGAAAACGTGAGTGTAGAAAAAAACAGAGGTGGGAGCAGGTCTTTAAGACGGAATGTCAATTGGGATGAATGGAATGCTTGAAAGCGCTGTTTTTCTACACTTTGCGCATCGGTCTTTACGTCAATGCCATCAGCAAGCCGGAAGCAATGACTACTGCCGCAAATAGCGCGACGGCAAAGCGATTGTGAGGAAGACCTCTCGCTGGAGGGTAGTGGCCCAGCGTGAGTAGCCGCAGCATTGCCCAGCCCGGCCAATAGAACAGCTTTTCAATGACTGTTCCTAACTGTTTAGAATTGGGTGATCATATTCCTATTCGCAGCTTGCCCTACTTCAAAGCCAGGCGCCTGTTGAGTACACTGTTGATTCCTGTCACCTCACCGCCAGCGCCATGACCCAAGCCCTTCACAGCCG
>NZ_PEBS01000082.1 GCF_002869965.1 Janthinobacterium sp. ROICE36 | reverse complement strand
AGAGAGATCGGTTCGTTTGCCATTTACGCGTCCAAATACCGAGAGTAAACGCCTTTCTCAACGTGTTTACAAGCAATATTTCACCCTATCGTCACTCCGAGCACCTACCCTTCATGCAATCGCCCTGCCACTGCATGGCTTCCACGCCGCTGGCCGCTTCCCACTGGTTGAACGACAAATAGATGGAAAACAGCAGCGGAAACAGGCTGAAGACGGCAAACAGGATGAAGAAGGGGCTGATGAAAATATATGGCGCCCATTGCTTCATGTTGACGCGTTTCCTGGCGGGCCGCACCGGCGCGGCGGCGCCTTCGGCACAAGGCATGGTCGTGTTCATGCTGCTCCTAGCGCCGCGCGCGGTGGGTGATCAGGGCCTTGGCGTCGGCCAGCGCCGTCTTGATATCCTTGTTTTGCGCCAGCACGCTTTCCAGTTCCATGTTGACGATGTCGCGCGCCACGGCGTCGAACTTGTCGACGCGGATGACGGGAATTTTCGCTGCCGTGTCACGCGCCAGCAAACGCGTCTTCTGGCCGCCGAAATACGCCTGCGGCTCGTCCATCATCGGGTCCGCATAGGCCGCCTTCAATGCCGGGAAGGCGCCGATCTCTTTCAGCGAATGCAGCTGGATATCCTTGTTGACAGTCATGAACTTGATGAATTCCCACGCCTGCGCCTTGTTGCTCGCCTTTTTCGGAATGCCGTAAAAGGAGCCGCCATACGAGGCCAGCGCGCCGGCCGGCAGGTTCGCCGCGCGCCACTGGCCAGAGGAAGCCGGCGCCAGCCACTTGGCCAGGTGGCCGCTGAGCCAGGAACCCATCATCTGGCTGGCTACCTTGTCGCGCTTGAAGCCTTCGGCCCACTCGCCCGTCCAGGCCACGGTGCGCGCATCGATGCCGGCCACGCGCGCCGCCTTGGCCAGTTCAAACGCTTTCACGAAGCGGGGCGAGTCGACCAGCACCTGCCCCTTGTCGCCAAAATAAATGCCTTCGCCATCCTTCAAATTGGCGCGTATATAAATGTCGGCCAGGTCGCTGGCGCCGGCCAGCAAATAGATGCCCGTGGCCGCCTTGAGCTTCTTGCCGGCGGCGATGTACGATTCCCACGACTGCGTCAGGTCGGCCTCCTTGATGCCCGCCTTGTCCATCAAGTCCTTGCGGTAAAACAGGGTGCCCGGCCCAAGGTCGGCCGGCATGGCGCCCAGGGTGCCGCGCGAACTGGTCGCTTGCACGAAGGTGAACGGCACGAACCGGGCGCGGTACTGCCCTGCCCCGTAAGGCGGCTGCAGCAAATCTTCCATGCCCTTCGATTCGGCGAAGCTGCCGACATAACGAAAATCGATGGCCATCACATCGGGCAGACGCGCGCCGGCCGCCAGCGCCGTCGTCATCGAATTATGGTGGTCGTCGATCTGCAGGCTGACCAGCTTGACCTTGACTTGCGGGTACAGTTTTTCCCACAGGGGCAAGGCCGTCTTGACGGCGCGGTCCAGATCGGGGAAGGAGGCGACGGTAATCGTGGCAGGGGCCAGCACGGGCAGCACTGCTGCCGGCGGGACGGCTGCGGGCGCGGCGGCCACACCAAAGGCCAGGGTCAGCGCTGCCAGAGGGGCGGCGCCAAGTATGCTTGACTTCATTATTTCATCTCCGTTTATTGAACGTCTTCTATCTTGAAAACGTTTTCACACCATACATCCATTTAACACCGCAAAGAAAATCAAGTCAACCGAAAAAGTTGTCATTTTTATTGGGGCAGCGTGGCAAGAGGAGAACAATGGCGCTTATTCTCCTATGATAAAGGTGAATATACGGGGTGCCGGGGTTGCTGTTGTTTTTTGTGAAAACGTTTTCACAACACGCATAATGGGCACGCCAACACATCATCCGACACATTGTTGTGCGGCACGTGTCGGCTTACGCCGTTCCGGCCAGGCTCACCTGCAGCCATCGCTCCCGTTTATGGTAACCTTTCACTGAAAAGGTTTTCAGAGCACTGACAACCAGCCATCTTGATACCCAGGAATCACCTTGAACGATAGCGCCCACGCTGCTCCCCCTTCCACCCTGCTCGACGTGGCCCGCCAGGCCGGCGTCTCGCCCAGCACCGTCTCGCGCATCCTCAATGGCACGGCCAAAGTGTCCGACGACAAGCGCGACGCCGTGCTGGCCGCCATCGCGCACATGAAATTTGCGCCGAACCAGATGGCCCAGGGCTTGAAGAAAGGCCGCTCGATGACCATCGGCATCGTGGTGCAGGATATTTCCAGCCCCTTCTTCGACGAAAGCTTGCGCGGCGTGGACGATGGCTTGAAAGACACGGGCTATGCATCCGTCATCGTCAGCGGGCACTGGAATGCGCAGGAAGAAGCCGACCGCATCCGTTTGCTGCTGGCGAGGAAGGTCGACGGCATCATCCTGCTGTCGGGGCGCATCTCGGACCAGAGCGTGCTCGATTTCTCACAGCAGCGGCCCATCGTCTCGACGGGTCGCCTGCTGGCCACCAAAAGCGCCATCGGCTTCAAGCTCGACAACGAATACGGCGCCTACCTGGCCGTGCGCCACCTGGTGGAGCTGGGCCACCGCCGCATCGCTTTTGTCTCCGGTCCCGCCAACAACACAGATGCAGCCGAGCGCCTGACGGGCTACCAGCGCGCGCTGCGCGAAGCGGACATCGCCATCGATCCGAAACTGATGGTGGAAGGTGATTTCCACGAGGCAAGTGGCATGCTGGCCATGAACCATTTGTTCGATACGCAACAGCAATTTAGCGCCGTCTTCGCCGCCAACGATCTGTCCGCCTACGGCGTGAGCCTGTGCCTGTACCGCAAGGGCATTCGCGTGCCCGACGATATCTCGCTCGTGGGTTTCGATGACTTGCCCGGCTCGTCCTACACGACGCCGCCGCTGACGACCATCCACCAGCCCCTGTACGACATTGGGCGCGTCGCCACCGAAGCGCTGCTGGGACTGATCAATGGCGAAGCCGTGCAAGCGGCCATTCCGCCGCTGGAACTGATCGTGCGCGAAACTACGCGCCGCATCCGCTAAGGATTGCACCATGATAAACCTACTGCGCAGCCCACTCTCTGGTTGGCGTTGCTCGCTGTACTTTTTGTACAGCTGCGCTACTCAACCCGATATCGGGCTTGCTCGCTACGGTTTCTCAAGAAGCTGACGCTTCAGCATATACCACTATTTCCCTGAACGAGAATCACTACGCAAACGGTATCCGCGACGCGTGCCGGAATCTGCAGCAATGGCGCATCCGCTTTACAATAGTGGCTCGTTCAGCAAGAATGCTTGGTTCAAGCACGTAGGCTCAACCCTCCGGTCACAGGCCGGAAGACTCCGAACACTCACCACAAAGGGACATTACATGGAACATACTCTGCCACCACTGCCGTATGAAATGGACGCTCTGGCGCCGCATATTTCGAAAGAAACCCTGGAATACCACTATGCCAAGCATCACCAGGCGTATGTCACCAACTTGAACAACCTGATCAAGGGTACCGAATTCGAGAACCTGTCGCTGGAAGAAATCATCAAGAAATCGTCGGGCGGCATCTTCAACAATGCAGCGCAAGTATGGAACCACACCTTCTACTGGAACGGCATGAAGCCGGCCGGCGGCGGCGCGCCTAGCGGTGCCGTGGCTGACGCAATCAACGCCAAATGGTCGTCGTTCGACAAGTTCAAGGAAGAATTCACCAAGTCGTGCGTGGGCAACTTCGGTTCGGGCTGGACCTGGCTGGTGCAAAAAGCCGACGGCTCCGTCGACATCGTCAACACCTCGAACGCCGGCTGCCCTTTGACCACGGGCGACAAGCCACTGCTGACCTGCGACGTCTGGGAACACGCCTACTACATCGATTACCGCAACCTGCGCGCCAAGTACGTGGAAACGTTCTGGGGCCTGGTCAACTGGGAATTCGTTGCCAAGAACTTCGCGTAAGCGGTTCCTGTCAACGTAAAACGGACACGCCTGCGCAGCAGTGACGTGTTCTGGAAAGAAGCCTGCGCCTGCGAGCCCGGGCTTCTTTTTTTTGTCCGTGCAGAAAGCAGACAACGGCAGCAGGCACTTGGCAAACGAACAAGTGCTACGCACAGGATATTGTAAAATGCGCAAAAGCGCTTGCTGGCCCGGCGCCTCATCCGTTCCCCTCCACTTTCTGAAAGTATCTCATGAAAAAATGCCTGCTTGCTTTGCTCGTGTTTGCCTCCGGCTCCGCCTTCGCCAACTCGGCCTGCGATACGCCCCGCAACGACTTCGACGGCCTGTATTGTCTGAACAAGGTGTACCAGGAAGCGGACAAGGAATTGAACGCCAACTATAAGAAACTGAGCTCCCAGCTCGATGCCAGCGGCAAGCAAAAGCTGAAATCGGGCCAGCTGGCGTGGATCAGCAACCGCAACAAGAGCTGTTCCAAACGCGAAGCATCGGACTTCTATGTGAACCTCGATTGCGCCACCCAGACCACCATCGAACGCGCGCAATTCCTGCAAGATCGCGCGCGCGAATGCGTCAGTGCCGGTTGCCAGAACAGCAAACTGTGAACTGAAACTGCACCAGCGCAAAAGGGAACCGGCTCAGGCCGGCAAGCGGGTCGCCTTGAAGCGCCGCCAAGCCTTGTGCATGCGCTCGTCCTTACCCTGCGCCTGCGCGCGCGCCGCAAGATAGTCGCGCACGAAGGCCGCGTGCAGGCGCAGCCCGTCTTGAGCGGACTGGTCAGCCTGGACCTCGGGTAATTGCTGCAGCAGCCGGTCGGCCACCTGCACATCGTTGAGCCGGCCCAGTTCATCCTGCAGGGTCGACAAGCGCGCCACATACGGTTGCACGGCGCGCGCGGAAAACAGCGAGGCAAAGAATTCCGTCGCATAACGCATCTTCTTGGCCGCGATGCGCACCTGGTGGCGCTGCAGCGGCGAGGCATGTAGCAGGCGCTTGCCGCGCTTCACCAGGCGGCGCTGGTCCTTGCGCAGCATGGCGCGGGCAAACGGGAAAACGTGCGCGTCCAGGCGCCGCAATTGGCGCGTCGAACAGCTGTCGCGCCAGGCGCGCGCCAGCAGCCAGCGCTGCAAACCCAGCATACAGGCCGTGCAGCGCAGCGACGTGACGGCCTCGGCGGCGTGTACATGCTTGAGCCGCGCCTGCGCGTGCGCCGCCTGCGCCAGCGCCGCCGCATTGGCTTGCGCCTCGCCATCGAGGTGCGCCAGCGTAGAGCCAGCGAGCACATCCCAGTCGCGCGCCTCGCCCAGCGCGCCGCCCAGCCAACCGAGTTCGCTCTTCAGCACCTCCGGCAGCGCCAGCAGGGACTGGAACATGCCCAGCGCCGAGCGCAAACGGCGCAAGCCCACGCGCATCTGGTGCACGCTTTCCACGTCCTCGCCCCCCGCCACGCCATCCTGGTTGCCGCTTACCTGTTCCAGGCAATTGCCGCAGATGTCGATGAAGGCTTGTTGCACCGTCATGCCATCGTCGAGCGCCAGGGGTAGGGCCTTGACGGCGCGCAAAGGCTGCGGCGCGCAAAGGCGGTAGCCACGCTCCGCCTTGCTCATGTGGCCCAGTTGCAGCGGCACGTCTTGCAGCAAGGCCAGCGCCACGTCGAACAGGCTGGCGGCCTGGCCCTGCTTCAACTCCAGCTCGATCTCGCTGACGGCCACGCTACGCGCAGCACCGTCCGCACCGCTTTCAATCACACCCTGGTCCAGCACGCATTCGATCTGGTCGCCCTGCGGCGTGCGCAACTGCCAGACGGTACGCTCGATGCGCGTGGTAAACACGGGCTGCAAGGCGTCGCGAACGGCGTCTTGGCGCAGCAGCGCACGGATGGGCTGCTTGCGGCCGATGGCAGAGTCGAGCGCGGCGAGGTCCGGTTGCGGCCCCGGCACGTCGCCTTCCCATTCGTGGCGGCCGTGCAAACCGCCGCTGACGCTACCGCCAGCCTTCAGGGTTTGCACCCAGCGCCCGTCCACCTGGCGCACGCGCAAGCCCGCCTGGTGGCGGCACAGCTGCAAATCAGGCGTATCGACATAAATATCGTGCATCTGCAGCAGTTGCGGCGCACCTTGCGCATACTGCGCCAGCAGGGGGTGTGCGCGCAGCTGCGGCGCGTCTTGCGGCGCCAGCAACAATTTCAATTCGATTTCCATGACCGCTCCTTGCGAGACTCCTCAACGCCTATTGTACGGCGCACCCGCTTGCGCGCAAGGCGCACGCACGCGTGTCGTGATTTTGCGCGAAAATAAGCGCTTCATTCAACCGGGAGATGCCATGACTTACCACGCCGCCGAGAACCGCTACGACAGCATGCCATACCGCACGTGCGGGCACAGCGGGCTGAAATTGCCGCTGTTGTCCCTGGGACTGTGGCACAACTTTGGCGACAGCAACCATCTGGCCTCGCAGCGCGACATGCTGCGCACGGCCTTCGACCTGGGCATCACGCATTTCGATCTGGCCAACAACTACGGCCCGCCGTATGGCAGTGCGGAAAGCAATTTCGGCAAGCTGCTGCGCGACGATTTCCTGCCCTACCGCGATGAGCTGATCATTTCCACCAAGGCGGGCTGGGACATGTGGCCCGGCCCGTACGGCCAGGGCGGCGGTTCGCGCAAATATATGCTGGCCAGCCTGGACCAGAGCTTGCAGCGCCTGGGCCTCGATTACGTCGACATCTTTTACTCGCACCGCTACGACGCCGACACGCCGCTGGTAGAAACCATGGGCGCGCTGGCCACCGCCGTGCAGCAGGGCAAGGCGCTGTACGTGGGCCTGTCGTCCTACTCGCCGCAAAAGACGGCCGAGGCCGCCGCCCTGCTGAAAGAGTGGAAAGTGCCGTGTTTGATCCACCAGCCTGCCTACAATATGCTCAACCGCTGGATCGAGGAAGACGGCTTGCTCGACACCCTGCAAACGCAAGGCATGGGCTGCATCACGTTCACGGCGCTGGCGCAAGGCTTGCTCAGCGACAAGTACCTCGATGGCGTGCCGCAGGATGCGCGCGTCAACCGCCCCGGCGGCGGTTCGCTGCCGCAAAAACACCTGAGCGCGGAAAACCTGGGCCGCGTGCGCGCCCTGAACCAGATCGCTGCGCAGCGGGGGCAGACGCTGGCACAGATGGCGCTGGCCTGGGTGCTGCGCGATGCGCGCGTCACCTCGACCCTGATCGGCGCCAGCAGCAGCGCGCAAATCCGCGAAAACGTGGCCGCGCTGCAGCAACTGACGTTTACGGCCGAGGAACTGGCGGCCATCGACGTGCAGGCGCGTGAAGGGCATATCAATTTATGGGAAGGTCCGTCGCGGGCCGTGTAAGGCGCTCACGGCGGCGACAAGGGCGGCGGCAACAGGGCCAGCAATTCCTGCGCCACTTGCCGGCGCCGTTCAGGCGTGGCGTACACGCCCACATCCACCTGCGCGCCGCCAGCGCCGATATCATGGATGTGTATCAACTGGCGCGGCCCTTGCGGCATAGCGATGCACGTGCGCCATGGGGAAAAGTGGTGGCGCCGGCAGTGGCCGGCGCTGACCTGTTCGACGATCAGCTCGCCGTCGCGCAGGGCGATGTGCTCATAGTCGCGCGCATGGCGCAGGTAATGCAGCAGGGCGACGGCCACCAGGCCCAGTTCGGCGAACGAAAAGACGGGAATGGTCCAGATGCCGCGCAGCGCAAAGGCCGCGGCAATCGCCAGGGAAAACAGGCATAGCAAACCATAGGCGCGCAGCAACTGACCCGCCGTCAAGGCACTGTGGCGCGCCAGCAGCCATTGCGGCTGCTCGCGCGAGTGATCGCGTGGCATGGCACCTCCAGCACTATCGCTACATCACCGTATCACTACAGCGGCCCTCGCGGCCGTCGCCAGGGGCAGCCAGCTCGCGCCCGGCTCAGGCACCCATCCGCACCAGTGCATGACCCACATGTTGCCACCAGTGGTCGCGCGACTTGACCTGCTTCAGGCAAGACGTGTCGATTTCCGTGGGGAACACGCGATCCTGGCATGCCTGCGTTGCCAGGGCATAGCGCTGGTTTTCCGCCGCTGCCAGGGCCAGGGCCAGCCAGAACACCAGCGCCAGCAACACCACCAGCAAACTCCAGGCCAGGTGATTGGTGTTACTTTTTTCGCCAAAAAACTCGCGTGGCCGCGTTTCGCGGTACACCAGCATCAAGTCTTTTTCTTTCTCTTCCGACATCTGCGTTTGCATCCTCTGACATCCTATGCTGTACCGGCCGGCTGGCCATGGCGACGCGCACGCCGCCGTGCCCGCATTTTACGCTGATGGCGCAGGAGAGACAGTAATTCGTGGCGGCAATTCCTCGCCACCCCGCATCAGGGACGCGGCACCGGCGCCGGCGCAGCGCGCGGTGCGTCCTCGGCCTCCTCTGCCGACGGTACGGGCGCCAGGCGCTCGACATGATCGACGTCGATGTCGCTGCCATCGGCAGCCCCGTTGTGGGGCTCCACGCCGGCCCGGTCGCCCGTGCCGGCCGCATCGCTGTCGTTTTCGAGCTCTTCTGCATCCTGGCCAGGCACGCCCTGCATGTCGCTGCCGCTGTCGGAGCTGTCGCTGGGACCGAGCGCGCCCTTGCCATGGCCGCTGCCCAGGACGCGGTCAGGTGTGACGGGCAAATTATCCGGATCGAGTGAACTGCTGCTCATGGCTGACTCCCGTTGATCAAAAGACCAGCTTACTCCCCTCGCCCAGCCAGCGGCGCACGCCTGCACGGCATTTCCCCAGGGGAAATGCGGCATCGCACAAATATTTTCAAAAATTACTTCACAAATGTACTATTCATTGATATAGTTAATTCAAGTAAGCATCTTCTCATCCAGAAACTGCTTCATCGGCGGCAGGGCGCCCACCAGCACCCTGCCGCCGAACCGACCGGTAAGTGGCGAGCCGGCCCATCCACCCAGCCATCATGCACATATTGGAGTTTTATCATGCAAGCCAAATCACTCATCGCCGCATTGTTTGCCATCACCACCGCTACCTCGGCTTTCGCACAAAGCGCCGCGCCAGCCGCCGCCGGCCAGCAACTGACGCGCGCCGAAGTCACGGCGGAATATATCCGTGCCCGCAACGCCGGCGACATCGCCAGCAGCGAAGTCGACTACCCGAAAACGCCGGCCACCGCCGCCAGCAAGGTGACACGCGAACAAGTCATGGCCGAGTTCTACGCCGCCCGCAAGGCTGGCCTGATCCCGCAAACGGAAGCGGACTTTGATGTCGCGCAAGCCACCAAGCACGTTGTGCAATAAGAAACCAGTCAGCCGGTTTCAGTCAGTCAGTAACACACCTCAGTTGCGGCGCAGCACTCGGGCCACTCCCGAAGCTCACCGCGGCGAGCTGTCAGCAACACCCCCAACACTATCTTCTCCCGGAGTCCCTGCATGTCCCTGCACCGCCGTTTGCTTGCCGCCAGCCTGATCCTTGCCTTGAGCGCTTGCGCCGACATGGGCCATATCGCGCCGCAATCGGCCATGCTCGACGCCAACAAGCTGCAGGCGAGCAAGGCCATGGATGCCGCCGCCAGTGCCGCCATACAATGGCCGCGCACGCAATGGTGGCAAGACTTGCACGACCCCCAGTTGAACCGTTTGATGGAGCAGGCGCTGGCCGACAGCCCCACCCTGCGCGGCGCCCAGGCGCGCGTACGCCAGGCCGAGGCGCTGGCCGGTGCAGCCGAGGACAAGACCCGCCCGCAGGCGGACGCGAATATCTCCATCAACCGCGAACTGTATTCGCAGCACGGCAGCACGCCGGCGCCGCTGGCCGGCAATTACGCCTGGCGCAACCAGGCCACCGTGACGGCCTCGTACGACCTGGACCTGTGGGGCCGCAACCGCGCCGCCCTGTCCGCCGCGCTGGGCGACGTGCAGCTGGCCTCGGCCGAATCGCAGATGGCCCGCCTGGCCCTGGAAACGGCGCTGGTGCGCACCTACATCCAGCTGTCGTATACATTCCAGCTGCAGGACGTGATCGAACGCAGCCTGGCGCAGCGCGCCCGCGTCCTCGACATCACGCGCCAGCGCAAGGCCGCCGGCATCGGCACGGACATTGACGTGGCGCAAATCGAAACCACCTTGCCGGCGGGCCGCCGCCAGTTGGAGCAATCGGCCGAGTCGCTGGCCCTGCTGCGCAACCAGTTGGCGGCCCTGGCGGGCAAGGGTCCGGCGGCGGGCGCGGCGTTCACGCGCCCCGTGCTGCGCCTGGACCAGCCGCTGGCCATTCCCGCCGCCCTGCCCGCCGACCTGATCGGCCGCCGTCCCGACATCGCCGCCCAGCGCTGGCGCGTGGAAGCGGCGGCGCAGCGCATCGACTCTGCCAAGGCCGAGTTTTACCCGAACGTCAACCTGGTGGCCTTTGCCGGCTTCCAGGCCTTCGGCTTCAGCCATTTTCTCGACGCCAACTCGGACATCCGCGGCGCCTCTCCCGCGCTGAGCCTGCCCATCTTTGCCGGCGCCCGTTTGCGCGCCCAGCTGGGCAGCCAGACGGCCGTGTACGACGGCGCCGTGGAGCAATACAACGCCACCGTCATCAACGCCATGTCGGACGTGGCCAACGCCGTCACCCGCGCCCAGTCGCTGGCAAAGCAGCACCAGCTCACCGTGCAGGCGCTGGCCACGGCGCAGCGCGCGCGCGACCTGGCGGAAAAAGCCTACAAGGCGGGCATGAGCGACGCCATCAACATGCTCAACACGCAAGTGGCGCTGCTGGCGGAAGAACAACAGCAAGCGCAGAATGGGGCACGCGAACTCGATCTGTACGTTTCCTTGATGAATGCACTGGGAGGCGGAATCTAGTGTTGCAATCCTGGTATTGCACTAGCCCAACAAGATACAATCGGAACTTTATTCACACATGAAGGAAATGACATGACCGCTTTTGACGCCACCTCCAAGCGGCTGCAAAACATCCGCACGCGCATGCCAGGCTTCCCCATGGAACTGATGCGTTTGTTGCGCATGACGTACCACATTCAAAAAGGCATGAAGGACCTGACCAATGCGGCGCTGAAAAAGCACCACCTGGTCGATGCCAGCTACATGGTGCTGGCCGTGCTGTACGGCACCGACGACGAAACGTCGAACGCCTGCACCCTGGGCATGGCCTGCCATGAAAAGCCGGCCAACCTGACGCGCGTCTGCAACGACCTGGAAACGCGCGGCCTGATCCACCGCGGCACGCGTCCCGGCGACCGCCGCTCGGTGATGATTTCACTGACCGACAAGGGCCGCGCGCTGATCGAAACAGCGCTGCCCGATGTGTACCAGGAAACCTCGGCCCTGTACCAAGGCTTGACGGAAGAAGAGCTGCTAGTGCTCGACAAGCTGTACATGCGCCAGTTGCGCAACCTCAACAATCTCCACCACCAGAACTGATAGCCTATCGATGACGCCAGCCACAGCAACAACATTCACGCAAGGCCCCCTGTCCCGGGCGGCCCACTGGCTGGCGCTGGCGCTGCAGGACTGGCGCACGACGGAAGGCGAACGCTGGATCTACGTCGGCAAGACCCTCATCGCCGCGTTCTGCGCCCTGTGGCTGGCCTACCGACTGGGACTCGATTCGCCCAGCACGGCGATGACCACCACCATCATCCTGGCCCTGCCCAGCAGCGGCATGGTGCTGGAAAAAAGCTTTTACCGCCTGTGCGGCACCCTGCTCGGGTGCACCGCCGCGCTGACCCTGATCGGCCTGTTCCCGCAGCAGCCGGTGCTGCTGTTCGCCGGCCTGGCCCTGTGGGTGGGCCTGTGCACGAGCGGCTCGGCCCTGCACCGCAACGCCCAGTCGTATGTGTATGTGCTGGCCGGCTACACGGCCTGCATGATAGCGCTGCCCGCCATCGAGCAGCCGATGCAGGTGTTCGCGCTGGCCGTCACGCGCGTGGCCGAAGTCGGCCTGGGCATCATCTGCTCGGCCGTCGTCTCCAGCGTGCTGCTGCCGCGCCACCAGGGCACGCAAGTGATGCGCACGGTACAGGCCCGCTACGGCAAATTGCTCACCTTCTGCCAGGATGTGCTGCAGCAAAAACTCACGCCGGCGCAGGTGGAGCTGACACATTTGCAGTTTGCCGCCGACGTGGCGGCGCTGGAGCTGGGCCGCTCGGCCGCCCTGTTTGAAGTCACCAGCGCGGTAGGCCACGCGCGCGCACAAAACCGCAAGCTGCACGCCTTCAACGCTACCTTCATGACGGCGCTGACCACCTTCTATACCTTCCACCGCCTGTTCGACCGCCTGCAGCGCGATGGCGAGACACAAGTCATGCAGGCGTGCGCGCCCCTGTACGCCATCGTCGCCGAAGCGCTGCAGGCCACGCCCTCGCAAGGCTCGCTCGACACCATGCAGCAGCATTTGCAGACGGCGCTGGCGCTGGCGCGCACGCAGATTGATACCGCGCAAATCACGCATGCCCAGCGCATCGATTTCGACACCGTGTGCGAGCTGCTGGAACGCTTCGCGCGCGACATGAGCCGCTTTCACGAAGTCTATTTCAGCCTGGCGCACGATACGCCGCTGGAAGTGAGCACGCCGCAAGCGTATGCGCCAAAGACGCCACCGGCGCTGGTGATCGCCAGCGGCGCGCGCGCGGCCATCAGCCTGGCCCTGCTGGCGCTGGGCGCCTATTTCCTCGCCTGGCCTTACGCCAGCACGGCGATGCTGATGGCGGCCGTGTTCTGCGCGCTGGCCTCGTCCTCGCCGCGCCCCATCATGATGATCCGACAGGTGCTGGCGGGCTTTTTGATCGCCATGCCGCTGTCGCTCGTCTGCGTGTATTTCATGCTGGTGCACGGCGACGGCTTCCCCATGCTGGTGCTGAGTTTTGCGCCCTTCCTGGCCGTCGGCCTGTATCTGATGACCAATCCCGCCAAGCTGGGCGTGGGCCTGGGCGTGTCGACCTTCATCACGCAGATGGCACCGACCAACCTGATGCATGTCGATGGCGC
Source organism: Janthinobacterium sp. ROICE36 (assembly GCF_002869965.1). GTDB lineage: Bacteria > Pseudomonadota > Gammaproteobacteria > Burkholderiales > Burkholderiaceae_D > Janthinobacterium. Next base: position 10,605 of record NZ_PEBS01000082.1, on the reverse strand, counting down.
CGCCTTTTTGAACACCGGCATGGCGCTGATCGTCGGACTGATGCTGGCCGCCCTCGTGTTTGCCGTGCTGCTGCCCGAGCACACCATGGGCCACAAGAACCATATCGGCCCGGCCCTGTGGCGCGAAGCGCTGCATGCATGCACGGCGCCCGCACGCCGCGTGAAACACCGTTTCGACAACCGCGTGCGCGACCTGCTCAGCCAGCTCAACGCTGCGGCCGGTCCGGCGCCGGGCGAGGCCACGCGCGCCGTCGTGCGCCAGGCCTTGACCTTGCTGGAAATCGGCCATTCCGTAATCGACTTGCGCGAACTGATCGCCAGTTCCTCCGGCAACAGCCGAGCGCGCGAGGCCCTGCAGCGCTGTGTGGACAGCCTCGCCGCCTGGCTTCGCACACGCGGCGAGGCGCAACTGCAGGCGGCGCTGGCGGCCACCTTGCAGGCCGGCGCCGTGGTGCGGGCGGCCCAGGCTGCCAACGGCACGGCAGCGGAACAGGGCGTGCGTCTGCAGACGGCGCTGGTCGACCTGCATTCGATCTACACCTCATTACTCGACAACATGGCGCCTGGCGCCGGAGACCATCATGCCGCGTGAATTCGCCCTGTTCGGAATTCTGATTCCCACCCTGCTGCCCCTGTTTATCCTCAGCATCGGCCTGCAAACCCTGCTCGACCGCATGCTGGGCTGGCTGGGCGTGTACCGCATGGTGTGGCACCCTTCGCTGGCGCGGCTATGCATCTTCATCGCCATCTTCGGCGCGCTGGCTCTATACCTTTACAAATAGCTCTACAAATAAAAAAAACTGTTCAACCCAATCAAGGAAAGGCTGCCGACATGGTAAGCAAACTGACCCGCTATGCAATCACCCTGCTGCTCCTGGCCGCAGCCCTGTGGATAGGAAAAACCGTCTGGGACCGCTACATGGAGTCGCCGTGGACGCGCGACGGGCGCATCAAGGCCGATATCGTCAACATCAGCGCCGACGTGGCGGGCACCGTCACGGACGTGCTGGTGCGCGACAACCAGGTGGTGAAAAAAGGCGACGTACTCTTCATCGTCGACAAGGAGCGCTATGCGAGCGCGCTGGCGCAGGCCGACGCCGTGCTGGCCACGCAAAGGACGGAGCAGGGACGCCGCGGCAAGGAAGCGCAGCGCCGCGCCAATCTCGACGCCAGCATCATCTCCACGGAAAGCCGAGAAAGCGCGGCGTTTGCCGCCAGTTCGGCCGCGTCGCAGGTGCAGGCGGCGCTGGCCGCCCGCGCGCTGGCCCAATTGAACCTGGAACGCACCACCGTGCGTGCGCCCGTCAGCGGCTACGTGACGAACCTGAACGTGCACAAGGGTGATTTCGCCGCCGTTGGCGCGGCCAAGCTGGCCGTCATCGACAGCGCCTCGTATTATGTCGTCGGCTACTTCGAAGAGACCAAGCTGGGCATGCTGGCGCAGGACGACAAGGCGGAAATGAATCTGATGAGCGGCGGCACCCTGCATGGCCACATCGAGAGCATCGCGCGCGGCATCACCGACCGCGACGCCGCCACGGGCCGCGAATTGCTGGCCGACGTCAATCCCACTTTCAACTGGGTGCGCCTGGCGCAGCGCGTGCCGGTGCGCATCCACATCGACGAGCAAGACAGGAACCAGGTCCTGGTGGCCGGCACCACCTGCACCGTGGTGATCACGCCCCATTCGGCGCCGGCCAAAGCGTAAGCTTTAGCGCCCGCCCGCCACGTCGAGGATGCTGCCCGTCACATACGTCGCCCCCGGACCCAGCAGGTACAGGATGGCATCGGCGATTTCTTCCGGCTGGCCGCCGCGCTGCATGGGCACGCCGGACGCCAGGCGCGCCACCCTGCCCGGTTCACCGCCAGACGCGTGGATATCCGTGTAGATGATGCCGGGCCGCACGCCGTTGACGCGGATGCCTTCGGCCGCCACTTCCTTTGCCAGCCCGATGGTCAAGGTATCGACGGCGCCTTTCGAGGCCGCGTAATCGATGTATTCGCCCGGGGAGCCGATGCGCGCGGCCACCGACGAGACATTCACGATGCGCCCGCCGTGCCCGCCGTTTGCCGTGGACATGCGCCGCACGGCCTGCTGGCAGCACAAAAAATAACCGATCACGTTGGTGCGCAGCACGCGTTCCAGGCGCTGCACGGAGATGTCGGCCAGCCGGCATTTCTGCTCCAGCACGCCCACATTGTTGACCAGCGCCGTAAGCGTGCCCAGGCGCGCATCGACTTCGTCAAACAAACGCGCCACGTCGGCTTCATCGCCCACGTCAGCCTGCACGGCGATGGCTTCGCCGCCGCCAGCGACGATGCGCGCGCACAGTTCCTCCGCCGCCTGCGCATCGCGCACGTAATTGACGCAGACGGCATAGCCCTGGCGCGCCGCCAGCTGTGCCGTCGCCGCGCCGATGCCGCGGCTGCTGCCGGTAATCAAGATCACTTCCTTCATTGTCTCTCCTCGCTGGTTGTGGCTGCATCATACGCGGACGAAAAAAAACCCGCGCGCGGCGGGTTTTTCGTGCACCTGCATTCAGTTCCTGAAGTGCGTCATGGCGTAAGTCAGATGCTGCCACCAGTGTTCGCGCGACTGCACGGACGCCAGGCATTTCGCATCGACCTCGTTCTTGAACGCGGGGTCCACACAGGCCTTGCTGACCAGCGCATTGCGCTGGTTTTCCACGTTGACGACGGCAAGCGCCAGCCACGCCACGAGGGCGAGAGCCAGCACGCACAAAGTCCAGGGCAGCTGTTTCATGACGATCTCCGGTTTACTTCTTCGCTGGCGCGGGAGCGCGCTCTTTCAGGACGCGCGCCACCAGTTCATCCATCACGCGCAGGGTCGCTGCCTGGGTTTGCGGCTCGGACTGGCCCGGACGCGACAGCTGCGCCGGCGACGTGACGAAGCGGCCGTCGATGACGATGGTGGGTGCACTGTCGATCTTGCTGGCGGTGATCAGCTGCTCGTTGCGTTTCAGCTTGGTCTGCACGCCGAAGGAATTGAACATGTCCAGGTATTTGGCCTTGTCGATGCCGTTCTTCACCAGCAGCTCGAGGATGGCGTCATCGCGGTTCAGACGGTTGCGCTCGACGTGGATGGCGCGGAAGATCTTGTCGTGGAACTGGTCCAGCTGGCCTATCGCTTCCAGGGTGGCATAAGCGTGCGCCTGCGGATCTTTCGGGCCGTTGAAGGCCAGGTGGATGCGGCGGAAGGCGATCTTGTCGCCTTGCTTCTTGACCCAGTCGTGCATCAGCGGATCGAGCGCATAGCAATGCGGGCAGGAATACATGAAATACTCCACCACTTCCACCTTCTTGCCCGTGTCCGTGCGCACTGGCGTGGGGAGCGTGGTAAAGCCGGTATCGGCCGCCATGGCGCCGCCGGTGGCCGCCACCAGGGTGACGGCGACGAACAGGGGACGCAAGAAACGCAGAAAACGCATATTAATCCTTCATCATAAAGTGGTCATGAACGGGGCGAGATTACCACTTTTTGCACTGTCCATTGTAGCGCGGGCCGAAAAAAGGGAGTTTTACACGCTCCGTTTGCGCCTGATTAAGCCGCTCTTAAGCGGCGCTGCGCGTCTGTCTCAGAAATGGTAGCGCGCCGACACGCGCAGCTGGCGCGCATCGTTAAGGTAAATGCTGGAACGGCAGCCCGGCGCATCGCTGTAATGGCGGCGGTTGGCCAGATTGCTGCCGGCCAGCTCCAGCTCCCACGCGCCCAGCTTGCGCGCATAGCGCCCGTCCACGGTGGCAAACGCAGGCACTTGCGCCAGGCAGCTGTTGGCGAAATCCGGGCCATAGCGCAGGGCGCGCAGCCATTGCACGCCAACGTCGGCGCTGGCGCCGGCCTGCCCCGTCCAGTACAGGCGCAGGCTGACCAGTGTCTTGGGCACGAGGGCGATATCCGGGCCGTCGTAGGCGTAGTCGTCATAGCGCGCATGCACTTGCCGCAGCTGAGCGTCGAGGCGCCAGCCGCGCGCCAGCGCCATGCCGGCCTCGATGGCGATGCCGTCGCGGCGCGAAGGGTCGAGGTTGCCCGCAAAGCCCAGCTGGCCCAGGCTCTGGTCGAAGACGATCTGATTGCTCAGGCGCTCGCTGAAGACGCGCACGGAAGCGCTGCGCGCCGCGTCGCCGAAGGTGGCGCCCACTTCCGTTTCGCGCCGCAGCTGTCCTGCCAGGGGACGGTAGCCGGCGCGGGTATAGCCATCATCGTCGATGCGGTAGCTGCGCGCGGCCTTGGCGTACACGCTCAGTTGCGGGCGCAGCTGCAAGCTGCCCTGCAAATCCCATGCATTCTGGTTTTCCCAGTCGCTGCCGGCGGCGGGCATGTCGGCCGGATCGAGCTGGAACTGTTCATGCCGCAGCCCCAGCAGCAGGCGCGGCGCATACGCGCCGCCGAAGGCCAGCTCTTCGCGCAGCAGCAGCGCGCGCGAATACTGGCGGCGCTGTCCGTCGCCAGCGCGGCCCGAGCGCCGCTGCCACTGCATCAGGTCTAGGCCCACTTCCGTATCCGTGCCCACGCCGCCCATCTTGCCGTAGTGGCGCAGGCGGGGCGCCAGTTGCCGGCGGCGGCTGATGTACCTCGATTCGCTGCTGCCCTCCTCGCCCGCATACTGCGCCGTGGCGCGCTTTTCCCGCTGCGACAGTTCCACCCCCAGCTCGAAATTGCCCAGATAGCGCTGCACGAAGGCGCTGCCGCGCCGTACTTCATAGCGGTACAGGTCTTCCGGGCGGACTGCCAGCAGGGCCAGGAATGGCGCCTCGGGCGCGCGATAGTGGGTGTCCTGGTTTAACTGGTCGACGCTGAAACCGAAGCGGCCCTGGCGCACCTTCCATTCCGCGCCCCCATTCAAGCCGCGCTGGTGAAACACGCTGCCATCGCGGTAATTGCCATTGCGTAGCCCGTCGATGGCCACATCGAGCGACATGCCGTCCTGGTCGCGCGACAGGGCGCCGCGCACGCTTTGCTGGCCGCCCTGACCCAGTTCGGTGGACAAATCGCCATGCGTGACGCCAGCCGTCACGCCATCCACGCCTTCCTGCGCACACGCCGGCATGGCCAGGGCGCACAGCAGCAAGGCGCGCATGGCAATGGTCAGAACGGGAGGGGCAGGCATCATGGCGGCAGGCTTGAGGCGTCACCGCAGCGCGAACGCACGGTAGTGGAAGAGAGGGATGGCAAAAGCGAATCATTATACGCACGGCGCGCGGCGCCGCAACAGCCGGCGGGGCTGCTTACACAATTCATTGCTTATTTGTAATTTTTACAGGTATATTAACGAGCGCCCGGCGATCCTGGGCGCAGCCGACTGCATTTGAAAATCAACAAGTCACTGTGGGAGTCACGCATGGAAAGTCGTAGCACACCGCGCCGGGGGCCACCAAGTCCCCGCGGCACGCGCCGCAGCATTGGTTTTTTCCCCATCTCGGGCAAGCTCAAAGCACTCTCCATCACCGCCTTGCTGCTGGCCGGCCTGGCCCTGCAGGCCGACCTGTTCGCCCAGCCGGGCCAGGGCAAGCAGGCCGGCGCGCCCGTGCCGCTGGCGCCCCCCGCCGACGGCATCGCCCTGGCCTTGCCGCACGCGTCCGCCGTCAGCACGCCCAGCGCCAGCAACGCCTGGGGCGGCGCGCGCACGGCCGCGCAAGCGACCCTGTCGGACCGCGTGGTCGACTACCAGATCGTAGCGACGCTCGATCCCGTCAAGCACACCATAACCGGCCAGCAGAAACTGCGCTGGCGCAACCGCAGCGCGCAAGCCGTCAGCAGCGTCTATCTGCACCTGTACCTGAATGCTTTCGAAGGCGAACATTCGACCTTCTTTACCGAAAAGCGCAAGCTCGATACGGGCTTTCGCTCGGGCGTCGACACGCGCGACGGCGAGTGGGGCTACATCGAACTGCGCAGCATGACGCAGAACGGCGCCAAGGCGCCCTGGCATTTCGTCCAGCCAGACAACGGCCCCGCCACCGACCGCAGCGTCGTGCGCGTCGACTTGCCGCAAGCCGTCGCGCCGGGCGCCGAGACGACGCTTGACATCGGCTTCTTCGACCAGCTGCCGCGCGTCATCGCGCGCACCGGCTATTTCGGCAGCTTCCACCTGGTGGGCCAGTGGTTCCCCAAGATCGCCGTGCTGGAACTGCCCGGCGAACGGGGCGCCACCGCGCCGCGCTGGAACGCGCATGAATTTCACCTGAACTCGGAGTTCTACGCCGATTTCGGCAACTATGACGTGAAGCTGAGCGTGCCCAAGGAGTACACGGTGGGCGCCACGGGCGAACTGCAGGGCGCGCCGCAGGAAAAGGACGGCATGCTCACGCATCACTATGTACAGGGCGACGTGCACGATTTCGCCTGGACGGCCGACAAGCGCAGCGCGCCGCCGTTGACGGGCAGCTGGAACGGCCCTGGCAGCCCGCCGGTGGCCATCAAGGTGCTGTACCCGCCCGAGTACGCGTCCAACGCGGCGCCGGCGCTGCAGGCGGCCAAGGATGCGCTCACGTATTTTTCGCGCACCATGGGCGCGTATCCGTACAAGACCCTGACGGTGGTGATTCCGCCGTTTAATGCGGCCGAAGCGGGCGGCATGGAATACCCGACCTTCATCACCGCCTCGAGCTACGCCAAGCTGCAGCCGAAGACCATCGCCGAATTCGGCCTCGATTTCGTCACCATCCATGAATTCGGCCATGGCTATTTCTACGGCATCCTGGCCTCGAACGAATTCGAGGAACCCATCCTCGACGAAGGCTTGAACGAGTACTGGGACCAGCGCATGCTGCGCGCGCGCGGCCAGGACATCCATGCCACCACGCCGCTGCTCAAGCGCCTGGGCTTGGCCCCCGTCTTCAAGGTCTTCGAATTCGAGCGCATGGCCGCACCGCGCCAGGATGCGGCCGACCCGCTGGGCCTGAACGCCTGGAACCGCCTGCAGGGCGTGGGCCCCGTCTACAGCCGCACGGCCATCACCATGCGCGACCTGGAAGCGCGCATCGGCAGCGAGGCCATGGAAAGGGGCTTCAAGGCGTATTACGAAGAGTGGAAATTCCGCCACCCCAGCGTAGCGGACCTGCGCGAAGCGCTGGCCGAGGCGACGGGCCAGCGGCGCATCGTGGAACAGGTCTTCGCGCAGCAAGTCTATGCCAGCGCGAACATCGACGACCGCATCGGCAGCTTCAGCAGCGAAGAGCAGACGCCGCTGGCCGGCATGGCGCTGATGGATGGCAAGCGCGTGGAACACACGGCCGACACGCTGGAAAAAGAGGAGAAAAAAGTGCGCAAGGCGTGGGACAAGGCGCACCCGGACGCCAAGCCCGGCACGGGAGCGTATCCATATCTCACCAGCGTGGTGCTGCGCCGCCGCGGCGCGCCCGTGCCGCAGGTGCTGCTGGTGAAATTTGCCGATGGCACGTCCGAACGCGTGGTATGGGATAACGACCAGCTGTGGCAGCGCTACACCTGGAGCAAGCCCGTGAAGGCCGTCTCGGCGGAACTCGACCCCGACCGCGTGCACTACCTCGACGTCAACAAGCTCGATGACAGCCGCACCCTGAAAGCCGATACCTCGGCCGCACGGCGCTGGAGCCTCGACCTCGCCGCCGCCTTCCAATACCTGTTTTCCCTGATTGCCATCGTATGAGCGCCACTTCCACGACACGGCCCAGCGGCCTGACCCTGACCACGCGCGCCAGCCGCGCCGCCCTGCAATGGCGCTTGCTGCTGCTGTGGGCGGGTCTGCTGCTGATCCCCACCATCGTCGCCGTCATTCCCCTCTGGCGCACCTTGAGCGCCAGCCTCGATCAGGCTGTGCATGCGGCGGCCCTGGCGCACAAGCTCGACCTGATGACCCTGGCCGACCTGGTGGCCAATGCGGGCCGCAACGGCGCCGCCATCAGCCAGGCCGCCATCGCCGGCATCGTCCTGACCCTGCTGCTGTCGCCACTGCTGAGCGGCCTGGTGGTGACGGCCGCGCGCGCCCCTGCGGCACTGGGCTTCGGCCCCCTGCTGACGGGCGCCTTCAGCGAATACGGCCGCATGCTGCGCATGTTGCTGTGGAGCATAGTGCCGCTGAGCGTGGCGCTGACCATCGGCGCCGGCGCACTGAAACTGGCCGACAGGCACGCGGCGAAGGCCATCCTGGAAGCCGATGCCGACCTGGCCCGTCATCTGGCCTTGCTGGCGACGGGCCTGCTCTTCCTGCTGGCTTGCGCCACGCTCGACGCAGGCCGCGCGGCGCTGGCCGTCGACCGGCGCCGCACCTCGGCCGTCAAGGCCTGGTGGCGGGGCCTCGGCATGCTGCGCCGGCGTCCGCTGGCCTGCCTGGCCATCTACCTCGTCATCACCGTGCTGGGACTGGCGCTGTATGCACTGCTGGGCGTGGCGCGCCTGAATCTGGCCGCGCCCGGTCCACTGGCCAGCGTGGCCGGCTTGTTGGCGACGCAACTGGCGGCGCTGGTGCTGGCGTGGATGCGCAGCGTGCGCCTGTTCGCGCTGATCGACGTGAAGCGCTCGCTGGCATAGTTACGTCCCCAGGCGCCCGTCATCGGCCAGAAAGTCGATGAAGGTGCGCACTTTCGACGACAGGTAGCGGCGGCTGGTGTAGACGGCGTACACACTGCCGCCCGCCAGCTGGTAGCCGTCGAAGAGGCGCACCAGCCGCCCCGCCGCCAGGTCCGCTTCCGTCTGCCACGACGGCAACAGGGCGATGCCCATGCCGTCAAGCGCGGCCGCGTGCAGCAGGCTTTCGTTATTACATTGCAGCACGGGCGAAAACTTTACCGTCTCGCGTCCCTGCGGCCCGTCGAAGGCAAGTTCATTGCCGTTTGCTAACAAGGAATAGCTGATCATGGCGTGCTGCGCCAGGTCTTGCGGCAGCTGCGGCTGGCCCGCGCGCGCCAGGTAGGCGGGCGCGGCCACCAGGTGAAAGGCGATGCTGCCGATGGGCCGCGCGATCAGGCTCGGCGATGGCGCCTGGCTCACGCGCAGAGCCAGATCAAAACCCTCTTCCACCAGGTTGACCACGCGCCCGCTCAAGTCGATGTCGAACGTCACTTCCGGGTAGCGCTCGCGGTAAGCCACCAGGGTGCGCGTAAAGATGGCGTTGGCGAACCAGACGGGGGCGCTCAGGCGCAGCATGCCGCGCGGCACCACCGTCGTGCGGCCCACGGTCGCTTCCACCTCGTCGAGATTGTCGAGCATGTCGCGGCACTGTTCAAAATACACCTTGCCGATTTCCGTCAGGCTCAGGTGGCGGCTGCTGCGGTTCAACAGCCGCGCGCCCAGGTGGCGTTCCAGGTGCATCACATGCTTGCTGACCATGGCCGGCGACATATCCAGGCGCTCGCTGGCGCGCACAAAACTGTCCAGTTCCACCACGGCGCGAAACACGCGCATGCTGCGCAAGGTATCCATATCCATCCCACCATCAACAAAATGGAAATGATATATCAATAATTGCGATCTTGATCAACTGGCCGCGCATGACTATCATCGATCCATCATCAGCCATTCCCTCAGGAGCCGCCATGCAAGAGCACACCTTTCCCACCTATTTCCTGTCGCACGGCGGCGGCCCGTGGCCGTTCATGAAAGACCAGTTCGGCGACCGCTACGACGTGCTCGAAGCATCCTTGCAAGATATCCCGCGCCAGGTCGGCGCGCGCCCAAAGGCCGTGCTGGTGGTCACGGCGCACTGGGAAGGGCCGCAGTTCCTCGTCTCGGCCAGCCCGCAGCCAGGCATGCTCTACGATTATTCGGGCTTCCCGCCGCACACGTATCAAATCCAGTACCCGGCGCCCGGTGCGCCGGCACTGGCGACGCAGGTAAAACAGTTGCTCGATGCGGCCGGCCACCCGGCCCGCCTGGACCACGAGCGGGGCTTCGACCACGGCACCTTCAGCGCCCTGTTCCCCATCTACCCGCAGGCGGACGTGCCGCTGGTGCAATTGTCGCTGAAACACGGCTACGATCCGCTCACGCACGTCGAGGTGGGCCGCGCGCTGGCCAGCTTGCGCCGGCAGGGCGTGCTGATACTCGGCAGCGGCCTGTCTTACCATAATCTGCGCCAGTTCGGCCAGGCGGGCGCAGTCGCCTCACAGCAGTTCGATGCCTGGTTGCGCCAGGTGATGGCCCTGCCGCCGGCACCAAGGCTGGCGCAGTTGCTGGCCTGGGACCAGGCGCCGGGCGCGCGGCAGGCCCATCCGCAGGAAGACCATCTGCTGCCGCTGATGGTGGCGCTGGGAGCGGCCGAGCAGGAAGCGGCGCACGTGGTGTATCACGAGGAGGATTTCTTTGGCGCCCTGGCGGTGACCAGTTTCAGGTTTGGGGGTATGGGGTCAGACGGGGACGCCGAGTCCCTCAACACCGCTAACGGCTGGCTCAACGCCAACGCCATCGGGGGTCTGACCCCAGAATTGAAAAAAGCCGCTAACTAGTGTACTGCTTGCGAAATGGTTGCACTATTTAAAGACTGCGCTATCATCTACATATTGAGTTTGAGATGAGGTGAGCAATGCTGACTGCGGCGCCGATTATATTGAGCGAGGAAGACCGTGCCGAACTGGAACGAAGGGTCCGGTCGCAAACCATCGATACAC